>JAOZHS010000002.1:0-600000 GCA_026014745.1 Candidatus Bathyarchaeota archaeon
CTGGGAAATCGTTGACCTCTACACAGGAGACGAAATATCCAGAAACTACACCGAAACCAGACCATCATTTGGCCAAGTCTACAACTACGAATCACCCAACCAACACGGCGCATTCAGCTACCTTTGGCGAACATCTGGCGTTGTCTTACCTGAAATTGTACAGATACCTAGCGCAACACAATTCGTAAACGGCTCAGTAGTTGCACTCGGAGCAGCCTATGGTGTAAACACAACTAGTGGAACCTTCACAAGAAATTCAACTGCGGTTTCAACAAGCTTTGGAACAGTTTGGGAAATGCTTGACGGCTACACAGAACAAACAGTCTGCTACATCGCCAACGTAACCCAAACCGAAAAACGAACAGGCGCCCCATCCGCAGGTGTAACAACAGGCGCTACTGGAACTGCAGTTTATGGCCAAGACGGAAGCATCCTAAGATACAACGTCGTAAACCTCGGCAGCACCGCAAGCCCACAATACTTCCTACAAGTCTGGAACACCTCAGCAGGAACCATGCCCTCTAGCCAACTTGGAACAGGCTTGTGGCAATGGAGACCAGCAGGCGGAACCTTCGGCGGTTCACCAGCATACTTAGGCACTCTTGCATACAACTACGTACATAACGGAGCTAACTTCTTCTCACTAAACGCATCAATCCCAAGCATCACAGGTACAGCTAACAACATCGCTAACCAAACAGCCAGCATACAAGTAGTCAAAGAAGGCGAATACGTCGTCCTCGTTGCCCAAGGATTCAACAACGGTACAAGCACAGTCCCTGGTTTCATCCTTACACTCAGCCTTAAACCAGGAGAAGAAGGTCGACAGATTTCACGCGTCGAATTCACACCCCCATCAACTGAAGGAGGCACCGAAGCAGCAACTCGCACCGGCGTCTACCCAGAAGAAGGCATAATAATCTTCCATAAAACCAAGACCCTGTCACGATACGGCTACAGCATGGACACAGGAAAATTAGTTTGGACAAGTGACCCTGAAGTACAATTCTCATACTACGGCATGTACTCAAACTACTACAACGGCACACTCCTAAGCTACGGCTACGGCGGAGTCATCACATGCTACGACATAAAAACAGGCAATGTTAACTGGATCTACTCAGCTGACAGCATCGGCACAGAATCCGCATACGGCGGAACCTACCCAATCGGCGTCGTCGTAATCGGAGACGGAAAACTATACACAGTCACAGGCGAACACTCACCCACACAACCCCTAATGCGAGGACCTAACCTACGCTGCCTTGATGCAGCTACAGGTGAAGAAGTCTGGAAGATCCTAGGATTCTTCGGCGGCATGTCCCCTACATCGTCCAACATAATCATGGCAGACGGCATCCTAGTCGGACTCAACTACTTCGACATGCAACTCTACGCATTCGGCAGAGGCCCAAGCGCAGTCACCGTCGACACACCAACCGTATCAACCCTAGGACACAAAGTCATGGTTACAGGCACAGTCACCGACCAATCCCCCGCAGGCGAACGCGACACCAACGACGTCATGGACACCCCACTCAAAGGCACACCAGCCATCTCAGACGCAGACATGCAAGCATGGATGGAATACCTATTCATGGAACAAGTCAAACCCGCAGACGCACAAGGCGTAACCGTAACCCTAAACGCAATCGACCCCAACGGCAACTACGTATCCATCGGCGAAACCACAAGCGACATAAACGGCAACTGGGGATGCTCATTCCAACCAGAAGTCCCAGGCGACTACCAAATCATCGCAAACTTCGCAGGCTCCAAAGCATACGGACCATCCCAATCAACAACATACCTAACCGTAGAAGACGCACCAACCGCAACATCAGCACCAACAAGCCCACCAGAATCAGTCGCAGACATGTACTTTGTCCCAGCAATCGCCATCCTAGCCATCCTAATCGTAGTAGTCGGCGGAGTCTTAGGATTCCTCCTCCTCAGAAAACGCCCATAAAAAGGGCCTTTTCCTTTTTCTTTTTTTATTTAGGCGTTAAATCAGTTCTCTAAGACGAAGAATACAAGAAGCTTCACAAAAGCATAATTCCCTAATTAATTCTGATTTCAGTATGGGGGATAGTACGGAACCCTCATACCAGTGGTAATATCACCCGCGCACATCCCCTTTTTGTTGGTAATATTTACTATTGCTCGATTACGTAGGTAGTCCGTTTTAGACTGACTAGTTGTTAAAAGACCATCCGAACTAAAGGGAAGTTACGGAAAGGCTGGAGGTGAATGTATGAAAAAAGTGGCAATAACTCTGGCATTAACTTTGGCTTTGCTTGCGGGGCTCTTCGTTACATTACCAGTTATGGCTGATCCGACAAATGGTCAAAAGGTTCCAGTTAGAATCACATGGTCAGAGGTTGGAAGAGCAGTTTTTGGCGATATCTTATACTCTGATGGACTATCTCATAGACCCATAACAAGAGAGTGGACCGTTGCCATTTACATCGATGGTGCTACGACACCTAGCATTACAGGAACCGCACACTCCGAGGGGTTAGTTCTTTGGGCTTATTCCAAGTTGGAAATGGCGAATTACAATGATTATTTTGAGCTATCATTCCCCGATGGTGGATTTGAAGGCAATGCACACTTTTTGCTCACTAACTATGATGCAACCACTAGAACGTATGATATCCGCATAAATGCGCTGTTCCAAGGTACCGGTATTTATGATGGACAAACGTTGAACGTAGGGAGAGACAAGGGCCCCGGTAGCTATGATTGGTTCGGCTATCTATTGAAACCGTAAACAACTCGCTTCAAATTATCTCCTTTTTTTGAGAAATAAAATACATCGGAGCAAAATAACTTGAGTCTCAATAGAATAACAATATTGCTTAACGCTTTGGGGTTTTCTATTATTGAGGCTAAAGTCTATATCTATGTAGCTAAGCTTGGCCCTTTGTCGAATGAAGAGCTAGCAAGTCAACTTGACGTTAAACCAATGGACCTTTGCCAAATTCTTGAAGAGCTCGTAAAAAGGGGGGTAATAACTCCTACTATTAAGAATGAACTTAGGTACACCGCCTTGCCCTTTGAAGAACTTATTGATAACATAATAAAAACAGAAATCAATCAAACTGAGGAAGTTAAAAAAAACCATCAAGAACTAATTTTGACCTGGAAAAAATTAACGCGGATTAACGAGTAGTAGCCTCAAGTGTGTTCCTCGAAAATGTTATCTATAAATTATGTCATAATTGATTTCTGTCAAAGGCACTAAACGTGGAAATTGTTTGAGCCAACAAAAAATCCTCAATACACTTCAAAATCTTGGTCTGTCGTCTCTTGACGCTGAGGTGTATTTGTTTTTGGGCAAGAAAGGACCCAAGAAGGCAAGCGAAATCGTCCAATCCCTCAATATTCCCAAACAGCAACTTTACACTATTTTAAAGGGTTTGCAAAGTAAAGGAATCGTTAACGCTACCCTTGAGCATCCAGCAAGGTTCTCCGCAGAACCCTTTGAGAAAGTACTAGACTTATTTGTAAAAGCAAGAATGGAAGAAGCACAACAATTACAGGGTAGCAAAAACCAGATACTAACAGATTGGCAATCAATTAAATTAGACGAAGATAAAGACAAACCATCAACGTTTAAAGTGCTTGAAGGCAACAACTACATTTACCCTAAACTTAAACAGATGACTGAAGAGGCACAAACTCAGCTTTCAATTGTATTCACTATTCCAGAACTGATAAGAATTTATCAAAGTGAAGCGCTCGATGAGTTGTTCACCAAAATATCTACATCATCAGTTAGCCTAAGAATTCTCACAGACATCTCATCTGAAAACTGTAAAATTGTCCACAAATTTTTTCATCAAAGACATAAAAATCTGGAAATAAGAGCACCTGACCTTGGATTAAAGCTTCCAAACTCTATGATTATTCGTGACGAAGCTGAGGTTGCTTTTATAATTGATTCAAACGAAAACCACCAGGACAAACAACATAATACTTGTCTTTGGACCAACTGTAAAACTCTTGTTCATTCATTTAATTCAGTTTTCGATAATTCATGGCATAATGCAGTCGAAATACAAAAAAAGTTAATGGAAATCAAGACAGGGAAACCGACAGCAAAGACCTGCGTTATTGCTGAAACGAAAATAGCCAAGGACCAATATGATCACGCTATGCGCAATGCTAAAAGAAAAATCATGATTATGACCTCCGCCAATGGGCTTATCGCCCTCAAAGAAAGTTTGCCAACCCTGAATGCATTAGTCTCCAAGGGAGTGTTGGTCAATGTTATGGCTCCTATTGTTAATGAAAATCTCGATGCTGCCCAACAATTGATGAAATATTGGGAGGTTAGGCATATACCAGAAGCATATTGTGGAGCAACAAGTATTGATGGGCAGTACTTCTTCCAATTCAAAAAGCCTGCTTCAACTTTGGGTGACACTAATCCGTTAGAATCCTTCAAAAACACCTTCTACACTGACGATGCTGAATATGCTGGAAAAATGGAGCAGATGCTTAGTAACATCTGGAATAGCGCCCAGCGCCCCTCGCTCATAGCGCTAAAATCATTAATTCACCCAATCCTTCCATTAAATCCCGTTGAGGATTACGTATTCACTCAACATCAAAATGAATTAAAAAAAATCGCAGGGTTCAATTATGTAGTTGAACCACAAAAGGGTGCAATAACTGAAAAAGAGATACAGGACCAAATCGCAACAGCCCATAGAACCCCTGCTAAGGACCCTAAAAAAGACATTGTCCGCTTATACGGTACGCAAGCTAATGCTGTTATTTATCCGCCAAAAAAACTCAATTTGCCGAACTTTATAATTTTCGTCTCACAAAATAACGGAAAATCATCATTTGGAATTGAGAACTCAATGCACATTTTTACGCAAGTAAAGATTGCCGAGGAGGAATCTTATTTTTCGGCAGTCTTTGTCACTGACAGCGCTCGAGGCTATAGATACCGAAAAGCTATGCAAAAAATCCGCGACCTAAATGAGGTAGCGCTTCTTTTAAAAAAGGATGAGTTAAACATCCAAATTCATGACAAAAAACTCGTTGCGGGTTGGAGTGTACCCATACCCTTGCTTGCACCAAAATATATTCTTCCACCTGCCTGTATAATCTTCGAAGGATACGGCGAAACAAAAACGTATTCGAGCAAAATGATTGGACCGGTTAATCCAATATTGACAAACGAGTTTAACATGACAGATGCGTTCGTTACTTTTATTCATCCGTCTTCCCACTATCATGGACCTGGCTCTGACGGAATCTTGCTTAAAGAAAGAATTATGACTGGATATCCGTCTGATTAAACAGGTGCATAAAATAATAGCTCACCAACTATAGCAGGCGACTTCCCTCTAATGCCAGAATCCTGATTGCCCGTTTTGCTATAAAATATGCAATCGGAACGGCATATAATGCGCTTGTTATATTGTAGATAATAAATGCAGGGACTAATCCCATAACATACGTAACTGGAATAACTCTGCCAAGAACAACCGGTAACAGAATTTGATAGAGGACAAAAAAATCGACGACAGGCATGATTGAGCCTCTAAATGCCACGGCGAATCCCGTCGAATAAATCGTTGCCTTTTTTTCACTTGCTGGGCGCGCCACAGCGGATTTGCGGGCCAGACACTTTTTTGCTGAATAAATACCAAAGACCATAAGAGGCACGACCAAAAGACCCATTGGATATACTACTATGCCGCCTGGTCCTACGGGGAAAAATATCACTTGACCTATGATTTGTATTGCTTCAACTAAGATGCCAATCTTAAAGCCGTAGAGGAGAAAGGCTATGATTACGGGTATATCAGATAAGGTATAGAACCATCCGGGCCAATAAAATGTCGGTATCCTGATGGCGTTTAACACTATAGCTAACGCAGCAAAGGTTGCTATTAATGCAATTGATTTTGCATTCATCTAAATTCTGGCTTTATATTTAATTAAACTTTATTTAAAATTATGCGAGATTTAAATTATGTTCCAAAAGCGTCAGTAAGTTGTTTTAAAAGGCTCGGCTAGCGCGCCACAAATCATTAAAAATTTGAGTTAATTTTCAAAATCATGGGTAGAGGTGGTGAGGCCGCTGGGATTTGAACCCAGGATCGCATGCGCCCCAGGCATGTATCCTAATCCATGCTAGACGACGGCCCCACGGTCATGGTTTCTGGGGGATTACGAACCACTGGAACGACTTATCAATATTTAAGTTTTCTGAAAAGACTAAGCCGTCTTTATCAGCCATCACAAGTCAAAACCTTACTCAACGGCATCCTCCTTAAGGGAGGCGGGGCTTTTTGAGGGAAAGAAAAATCAGCTTTTACGGAGCCGCATAACCATAATTGCTACTACAACAACTACAATTACAACTACTATAGCGGCTATAATGATAAGTAAATTGTTGTCAGCGTTTGCAGGCGTGTTTTGAGTTGGCTGAGTTGCTGTTGGGTTAGTTGACGGCGCAACAGTTGGTGTAGATGTTGAAGCTGTGGGTGTCGGGTTGTCGGTTTGTGGCTGGTAGGTTCCCAGTATTGTGCCGCCGGTGGTCACTGTGAAGTCAGCGTTTTTCTGGTTAAGAATCCCCGTGGTTGAAGCCCAAACAATTATGTTGTCAGCTGTCAAGTTTAACGGGGACATAAAGTTGTAACTGTGCATGGTACCTTCGTCCCAAATAAAAGAGACAGGTAACGCCCCCGCAGTGTAGTTGACTTGGTCAACTGTGAGCACTGTTCCATTGTATGAGTCAGCGCCTACCTGTGCGAAAGTAATAGTATATGAAGAGGTGAGGCGGGCGCAGAGGAGATTACCTGCGTCAATGTAAGTTATGATTGGGTTGCCTGTTGGGCTTAAAGCTAAGGATACTTGTCCGCTTTCATAGGGTGACTGAGCGGAGGCGACTGTTTGGGTTTCCCAACTCGAACCTGACCACTTGGCGTACTTCAATTCTGCGCTGCTAGCTCCAAGATAAGCTATACAGGGGTTGCCTTGGGAGTCCAGCACTAAATCAGCGTAAGAGTAGGCATTGGTGTCGACAACTTGAATGTTCCACTCAGTGCCAGTCCAAGTTGCGTATTTTAGGTCATTTTGGGTTGTGTCGCAGTAGGCGATGCAGGGGTTACCATTGTTGGTTAAAGCAAGGGAAACAAATCTGCCGACTTCACCCGTTGAATCCACTGTTTCAGTAGCCCAGGATGAACCGGTAAATTTTGCATATTTTAGATCTTTGTTAGTAAAATCCATGTAAGCGATATGTGGTTTGTCTGAATTGTCAAAAGCTAAAGAAGCAAATATACCTGTTGAACCCGCTGAATCAACGATTTTTGTAGTCCAGACGGGGTTAGCTTGCTTGGCGTATTTTAGGTCTGTAGCGCCACCGCAGTAAGCTATGCAGGGGTTGCCAGTGCTGTTTAGTGCAATAGAGGTAGTTTCAGCAAGAGCGTCAGCATCAACTATTTCACTACTCCAAGCTGCTCCGTCGAAGTTAACGTATACTAAATCGGTGTTAGTTTTGTCAAAGCAACTTATGTGAGGTAAATTATTGCTATCCAATGCTAGCGAAGTAAATCTGCCGATGTCACCTGAGGATAAAACTGTTTGTGTCTCCCAATCTGCACCGTTAAAGCTGGCGTACTTTAAGGCTGTATTAGCACTATCAAAATAGCTGACATGGGGGTAACCTTGACTGTCCAAAGCCAAAGAAGAATAGCCGCCTTCAGCGCCAACGGCATCTACAGTTTGAATCTTCCAAGCAACCGTCTCAGCCCCGCTCTGATCCACGACACTAAAAAAGGTAAATAATAACAAAACTAAAGCCAAACTTGCAAGAGCTTGCTTCTTCACAAGGACACCGCTGTATTGTTAAATCGTGGAGTTAAAAGACTTTTGCAGACCTTACGGGTGAATTAACCCCATAATCAAATGAATCGGCGATAAAACAGCCTATTTGGCTGCTAATATTCAAGCTATGCTGAAAACGATAGAGGGGGAGGGGCTGGGCGGGCATATTTGGATCCTATTAGAGGTTCTATGCAGAAACCTAAGGGGGGTAGTCACTATTGACGTAAAAACAACCCATTAAAATGTTGAAAATCAGCAGATATTCCCGCTAAAAATATGGTCTGACGGCAAGTCTGTTGCCAATGTGTTGTTGCTGATGTACAGTCACGCACACATTATACCCTCAATGTCCACCTCAAAGGATGGAGTGAACCGTTTTATGCAAGCTGCAAGTTT
Source organism: Candidatus Bathyarchaeota archaeon (assembly GCA_026014745.1). Taxonomy (NCBI): domain Archaea; kingdom Thermoproteati; phylum Candidatus Bathyarchaeota; species Candidatus Bathyarchaeota archaeon. Next base: position 8,254 of record JAOZHS010000002.1, read on the forward strand.
TACCGATAGGCAAGGCATGGAAATCTGCGAGAACGTCGGGCGCCTGCTCGTGGATGAACTTGACAAGCCAGAAATCTGGAGTCGCGTCGAAGCATTGGTAAAAAACTACCTTAAGAACAACCGTATAGACGAAGATGCAGCTGAATTGACCGAAAAGCTCGAGTGGTCGGTAAAGGTTAGGCTAAAAAGATAGATGCCAACTGTGGGGTGCTGGTTTTGGTTGATGAGAAAGACAAAGGACAATTTGTGATTGAAGAGAAAAAGAAGAAACGCGAAATAATCGAGGAAGCAAACCACAAAGTGGAGTTGCCCCCAGATGTGGGGGACCAAGAGAAGGAGGCGCTGCAGGAAACTGGGGAAGACGCCACCGAAGGCTGGTGACAACACGTTTAGGGTATGATTTCGGCTCCGTTGTACTTTAGGTAATCAAAATCCGCCAACGAAAGCTTACCTGACGCGATTAGCCGCCGTATTCGAGGCAACTCCGCCTCCACCGAAGCAACAAGTTCTCGAACAGTATGGCAAACCTTATCATACTCTTCATCGGGCCATCGTTTAACGATGTTAGTGTAGAGACAGCGTCCACCGCAAATCCCAAGCGTGGGGCACTCACAACAGGGTTTTTGATCCACAAACAGCTTCCTCAAACGCATCGGGTCAGCGTCTTTTATGTGACCAAGGTAATATTTTTTCATACCCCACATGGTTGGGCAAGGCAAGATGAACCCGTCAGTTTGAATAGAATAATTAATCCAGCCACTACCGCACCGCATCAAAGTGTTCTTTTCGTTATGTAGCAGGGATTCGGCGATGCCTAAGATGGGGTAGAGCTTTAGTACTTTGCCTTGTTGCTCCATTTGGTCCACCCAAAACCGCGTTAAGGCTTTTACGCCGGGGATGTAGCTGGTTTTTGTCCATTCCTCAAAGTTGCGGCGTTGATAATCGTTGCCCCAGAAACCCGCGTTAAGCTGCCAATGGATTGAGGTAAAGGGGAATTCGTTGTTTGAGAGGAGCCATTTGACCTGTTTTTCGATGTCTGTTTGCTCCATAATCGTCATGCGCGCGATTAATTCGCCGCGATAGCCGTTTTGTTTTATGAGCTTGAGGTTGTCGATGACTTTGCGAAAGATTCCTTTGCCGCGATAGTAATCGGTTAGGGCTTCTTCGCCGTCAATTGAGACCAAAAGCGTGTGGAAACGGTTAACGTATTTGGGTTCGAGTTTGTCAAGGAGCATCCCGTTGGTCTGCATCATGTAATGTTTGGGCGAGACTTTGTCCATGATTTGACGCAGCTTTTCAATCTGCATAAGGGGTTCGCCGCCATAGAAGGTTAAAACGCAATCAGGATCGCGGCGGCAAAAATTGTCCAGCAAACCTATGTCATAGTTGAGTTTGCGGGGGAGTTCATAGTCGATTTCTATGTCGTCTCCGAATTCTTCGTCGAAGTCATCGAGGCTTTCTCCGAAGCAGTATTTGCATTGAAGGTTGCAGTCGCTGGTGAGGATCACATGGAAGAACATGAACTCATATCAGGGGCGGTCTGGCTTAATAGTATTTTTCCGCGAGTTTTCGAGCTTCCTCGAATTCTTTGCTGTTTTCGGTTTTTGAAGGCTCCTCTTCAGGAGAGGCTTCTGTGTCGTCTTGAGGCTTCTGTTTAATTTTTTGGCTTTCTTTTTGCACCTTCTTTTGGGCATTTTCTATGTAGTTTTTGAGGTCTCGGTCCTTCATTGTTTTCTCAGACAAAGTTTCAGGTGCATAAATCAAGGGTAAAATGGCGATGAATAGGAAGACGCTTGCGAAAGAGAAGATTGTTCCTAAAGATATGCCCGATAATAGGGGTGTAAAGAATAGTTGGATAACGTATGATGATAGGAAGGGTAAGGCGCCTAAAAAGTAGAATTTGTCACTGTAATTGCCTTGAGCTAGGTCGCCCCAGAGGGTAAATAAGAAGAGTACGTTGAAAATTCCCCAAGTTATCCCATCGGTTATGGTGTATATTATGGTTCCGATGAAGGGGTACACGTCGCTGGTAAGCCCTACAACAGCGTAACCGATACCCAACATGACAAAGCCAATTATGGTTAAGCGTTTGCGCCCCCATCGGTCTGCGATGAATCCGCTGATAACAGCTGTTATTGCGACAATTACATATTCCCATGAAGAGAAAAAGTTGTAATTGCTTTCGGGGTTGCTAATTAGAATTGGGAGGGTCATGTAATTAATTAGAGTAATCATTAGCCAGGGGAAGAAATATAGCAGGAATGATTTGTTGCCGACAACGGTTTTGAAATGCACAGTCTTTTTTCCCGTGTAGGGTTGTTCTTGTCGGCGCATAAACAAGAAAATTATCAGGCCTATCACTTTTACAAGAGCTAAAGCTAAACAAGTTAAGATGAAATTGTCAAAAATTAGTAATGAGACAAGTGCAGAACTGACTCCGATTATTAGGAAGGTTAAGCCGCCGACTTTTGCGCGGTCTTCAGTTTCCACTAAACTCGAGTGGAATCCCATTGTCGCGGGCATGCCTATGCCGAAGTATAAACCGAAAATTAGGGAAACAAGGACTAATGAGTTTAAATCTAGTGCAGTAAAGGCTATTGGCGCAAGGGACAGAACTATACCCAAGCTTAGCCAAACGAAGAGGAAGCGTTGGCGACCCTTTAATTTGTCAACTATGAATGAACCGAGTAAGCTGGAAAGGATGATTGCGCTTAAGTTGACTCCGAAAACCAAAATTGTGTTGTTGGTTGCTAGGCTTAGGTTGGTAGCGTCTATTCCTTCAAGCCAACCTTTCAGGGCGTTAAATGCTATCAGGTACCAAATAAAGGCGCTAGCTAGTAGGATTACGTTACCTGCAGATAGCTTGAAGCTTTCTTTGGTTTTTCCGAACGGCATGTGGAACATCAGCTACAAGCATACTATTGGTTGAAGTCTTCAAATTAAGGGTTGAGAATTTAGAAACAATATTTTTGATATACAGAAAATCGCGTATGAATCATACCGAAAAATTTTAAAGCATACTAGTAGAACAATAATACAAGTTGGAGGAGAGTTAGAATGAAGGCAAACAACAAAGTAATCCGCACAGGCGGATGGTATTAAACCGTAAAATAGAGAAGAGGAGCTAAGAGCAAGTCTTCAAGTTCTTCTCTCATCTTTCCCTTTATTTTGACCAAGCTTTCTACACCCACCTTTGAGTTTGAGACCAAAAAATGATGCAGAGCATCCGCTTCGGGCGAATCAAGAACAGCATCAACAAATTTTTCATGCAACTCAGCAGTTAATGCGCCCTCTTTGAGCATAGGAAGCAGAATTGACCTTTTTTCGGGGTTTTGCAAGACATAGATCACGGGTAAAGGAAGACACTCGTTTTTTATTCGATGAGTAAATTCTTCAAAATCAAACAGGTCCAAGAATTCTTCAATTATAATGGAATTAACTCCGTAAATCCTGCCAAAGTTTCCCAAGTCATCAATAACCTCGGAATCGCCGTTGCCTAAGAGGGCACCGATTCTAAAAGCAAGTTCCGGCACCACCGCTTTTAACTTAATCACATCATGCACATCATTAGGCGTTAAATCTAAACGCCCCCGAAGACGAGTCTCTAAGGCTTCTGCGTTAGAAATCTCAAAAATTGCACCATTGGTTAACTCCAAGATTTTAGCGGATGAGTGCGGATTAATTGACCGCGAGGCTTCAATTAATTGCTTAACACCTTCCACTAACAAAATGTCTCCCGCCAATATCGTGGTGCCTACTCCGAATTTACCTAGAACAGTCTGCTTTGAACCCTTACTGAGCGATTGGTCAATCACGTCATCATGCAAATCAGCAGCTGCACTTATCAAAACGATAGCTTCCCCAAAGGGAGTCACTTTTGCCCCGTCGCCCCCAACAGCCTCACAAGACATAGAAATCAAAGCCGGAAAAACAGGCAATGCACCTTGAAGAGTTACTTCAGCGAAGTATCGTAGAGCTTGAGAAATGGCATAGTCGTCTCTAAATTGGGAGAGTATTTTTTTCTGGGTGTTTGCTAAGGCTTCATCGCCTCTTTGGTGGAAGCCTTTTTTGATTTCCATTAATTTGGAGTCGTCTGAAGACATCGGCTAAGCCCTCGTTAGCTTCAATAGATGTCGAGTTTGTATAAGTGCTTTTAGAAAACAAAATAATAAACAAAAAGTGTTAGTTGGTTGATAGATTACCGGTTAAGTGGAGCAGTACTTTTTTAGTACCAGCCGCCGGTTGCGGGTTTTGCTTGGACGATTCTTTTTGCATTCATGTTTTTCACCTCTTCTTGCAAGCTTACCTTAAATTTAAGATAGGTAATTGTTGAGCCAACCCAATATCGTGGCCACGTCAAGTCTTGTGTGGTAGGTAACTCCGTTGCAGTTGACGTTGCTAACAAAAGCGTTTACCGCAACTACAATTTCTTCTCCAGAGCTGTCGGTGTAGATTACTGGTCCGCCTGAGTCGCCAAAGGATATTCCGCCTTTATCTTGAGCCGAGTTAGCGGTTAATTTGAGATATAGATCGCTGCCTTGAAAGTTAGATGCAATTAATTGTGCCTGAGCACTGTTGCAGGAGAGACTTCCTATCCATGAGTCCATGACGCCGTTGTTTTTCGGGGTAACTTGGGTTTGGAATCCATAGCCGATTACGGTTAGGGCGGTTTTTTGAGGTAGCGTTTCTGTGAAACCAGCCGTGGGTAAGGTTGGAAATTCGGTTACGCCACTGACGGGTGTGTCCAGCAGAATTAAGCCTATGTCGCTGGTTGCGAATTCTTGGTTGCCGGATAAGGTTGGGAAGTAGCCTGGATAAGCCACGGGGGTGCCATCGTATATTGGCTCGTCTCCGTTGTAGCTAAGTGTGCCGTCGGGATTTAAGGCGAAGTTAATGGGTCCTTTGTCGAAGCAGACGCTAACAGCTGCTGCGCCAAGTAAACTGTGGCCTGCTGTAACCATTACGTTGTGAGAAATCAAAAAGCCAGTTGAGTAACTGATGGGTTGCGTTTTTGCGGCGTCGCTGAAGGCAACAACGATGCCGACGTAGGGTGTGGAGTCGGGGTTGTAGTTGCCAGTTATTGCGGTGGCTACGCCTGTGAATAAACCTATAATCATGGCGAGTGAAATAAGGAGCACAGTTGCTACTACATGGTTTTTTGGTATTCGGTATCCCCTCTACTAGAATATGATGTCGTGTATCTTCATATATAAACATGTTTAGTTTGCAACCAACCAACCCGACTGTTTAACAAAACTACATACACAGACAAGCAAAAGTCTTAATAGCACAGGCTCGACTCAGAAGGCTTATGAGCCAAACCAAGCAACTCGAGCAAAAATGGCAGCAACGATGGGAAAACGCCCATCTCTTCGAAGCCGACCCCGACCTCAACCGCGAAAAAAAGATGGTTACCTTCCCTTTTCCCTACATGAACGGCCCCCTTCATGTCGGACACACCTTCACCGCGTCACGTGTGGATGCGTATGCACGGTTTAAGCGAATGCAGGGCTACAATGTGCTGTGGCCTTGGGCGTGGCATTGGACCGGTCAGCCGCTGCTTGGAGCTTCCCAAAGAGTCGCAAGGGGCGATGCGGCGTTCATTAAAGTGCTCCGAGAAGTCGACGGCGTCCCCGAAGCGGCGCTGGAGAGGTTTGTTGATCCTCATTTTATGGCTCAATATTACACTGACGAAGGCCGCAAAGCCGCCAAAAGCATAGGTTTTAGTGTTGATTGGCGTCGCGAATTCACTACAATAACGCCCACTTTTGAAAAGTTTATCGAGTGGCAATACAAGAACCTCAAAGAAAAAGGCTACGTCACCCGCGGCACCCACCCAGTGGTTTGGTGCCCCAAAGACCAATCCCCCACCGGCGACCATGACCGCCAAGTCGGCGAAGGCGTCACACCCGAAGAATACACCCTTATCAAATACCGCTTACCAGACGGCACCGTCTTGCCCGCGGCAACTTTTCGTCCTGAAACAATTTATGGCATCACTAACATGTGGCTAAACCCCGACGCCACCTATGTTGAAGCAGACGTAAACGGGGAAACATGGATTATTAGCCAAGAAGCCGCAGAGAAACTCAAGGAACAAGAACGCAAGGTCACGGTGAAACGCAGCTTCCAAGGAAGGGAACTTATCGGCAAAACGTTTGAGAATCCTGTAACGGGGCTAAAGTTTCCGATTTTGCCCGGTTGGTTTGTGGATTCTAAAACAGCTACAGGCGTAGTTTACAGTGTCCCCGCTCATGCGCCCTTTGACTGGCTGGCGCTAAGAGATTTACAGCAAAAACCCGAAGTGCTCACCCAATTCGGCATCGACCCCGCCATGGTACAGGCAATCAAACCCATATCTATCATCAAAATGGAGGGCTTTGGCGAATTCCCCGCGGTGGAGATTGCTGACCAGATGGGCTTGAAAGACCAAAACGACCCCAAAGCCGACGAAGCCACCAAAGAACTCTACAAAAAAGAGTTCCACGGCGGCATCCTCAAACCTAACTGCGGCCCATACGCTGGCAAATCAATTCGGGAAGCCAAAGACATACTCATAGCCGACTTCAAAAAGCAAGGCGCCGCCGACTCCATGTATGACCTCTCAGAGCAAGTAGTATGCCGCTGCATGACGCCCTGCCTTGTCAAGATTCTCTCAGACCAGTGGTTCCTCGATTACTCTGAACCAAAATGGAAAGAACTAGCACACCAACTCATTGAACAACTCACCATCTACCCCGACTCCGCTAAGCCATGGTTTAACACGGTTATTGATTGGCTACGAGAGTGGGCTTGCGCACGCACGACTGGCTTTGGCACCCCGCTACCGTGGGGGAAAGGCTGGATAATCGAGACGCTAAGCGACTCTACAGTCTACATGGCATTCTACACCGTAAACAAACACATCAAACAAAACAACATCCCACCCGAAGCCTTAACGCCTGAGGTGTTTGATTTTCTCTTTTACGGCAAAGGCACCGCGGCAGAACTCGAGAAAGCCGTCGGCATCAAAACGGACCTGCTAAACGTGATGCGTAGCGAGTTCCTCTACTGGTATCCATTAGACTTCCGCAACAGCGCCAAAGAACTCGTCCCCAACCACCTCAGCTTCTGCATCTTCCACCACGCCGCGCTTTTCCCACCTGAACATTGGCCCAAAGCCATCGGCGTCAACGGCATGCTCATGGTTGAAGGACAAGGGATGCATAAAAGCAAAGGCAACTTCATCACCATGAAAGGCGCCGTCGAAAAATACGGAGCCGACGCCACCCGATGCGGCTTGCTCTTGGGCGCAGAGGGCATGGATGACCCTGACTGGCGAGCCGAAAACATCAACGACCTCAAAACCAAATTTGAAGCTGTAATGGGTTTCGCAGGCGGCATCATTGCTTCCGCTAAAAAGGATGAAGATACGCCTTTGGAGCGGTGGCTAATAAGCAAAATGCAGAGCCGCATCCGAGACGTCACCGCAAGCCTTGAGGAACTTAAAACGCGGACTGCTTTGCAAACGGCGTTGTTTGAGGTTTGGAATGACCTGCGCTGGTACATTCAACGTAAAGGCAACACCGAAGCCAAAGCCTTAGCCGAGGCAGTTAAAGACTGGCTTAAGATGCTGGCACCCTTTGCGCCGTTCATGTGTGAGGAGCTCTGGAGTCAGACTGGTGAGGAGGGCTTTATCAGCGTTGCCAAATGGCCCGTCTATGATGCTACGAAGGTTAATGTGGCTGCGTTGGAGCAGGAGAACCTCGTAACCGACGTCATGGATGACACTAACAACATCTTAAAAGCCATGAAAATCGCGCCCAAACGCATCTGCTACTACACAGCGGCGCCTTGGAAGTGGCAGGTCTACATTAAAGTGCTTGAAAAAACCGCTGCGGGCAACCCCAACATCGGCGAACTCATGAAACTCTTTGCCTCCGACCCAACACTAAAACCCCACATGAAAGACATCAGCGGTATGGTGCCTCGCATTATCAAAGCCTTAACCAAAGTTTCAGGCGACCGTAAAGCTAACATGATAAAAATCGGCGTCACAGACGAAAAAGCCATCCTTGACTCCGCCGCCACGTTCCTACATGACCGCTTCAACGCCCAAGTCACCGTCTACACCGAAGAGGACCAGCAACGTTTCGACCCCAAAAACCGCGCCGCCATGGCAGCACCCTATCAACCCGCAATATACATCGAATAAAAAGACGTGGGCAGTACCTCTCAAACCTACCCCCCTCCCTTATTTGTAGTCTCAAAAGTGCAGAAGGGCAAAGTGATGGGTAGGTACTTCTGGGCAGGGAGACTTCTATTCATGCAAGTGTAAACAGATGCTTTTAGGTTCTAGGCGTTTGCTCTGCTTTTGAAGCATTGGTTAAATTAGGGGGTTAATTTTCAGCAGGCCGCTTATCATGAGGCTTAGCGTGAAGATTATGGCGACGATGACGAAGTCTCGGGCCAAGATTTCGCCGAGTTTGAAGAGTCGTTTGGAGTCGGCGGTTTCGGGTTGGAAGAGGGTTTTGCGTTTTTGGATGAGGCGCAGGGTGAGGAAGATTGCGAGTCCGCCTAATGCTGCGTAGTAGATGAGGGGCAAACTGAAAAGATAGCCGACAAGCACCATCAGGGGCAGCATAATGTAGCCCATGGCAACTGTGAAGAGCAAACCACGTTTGAACCCAAGGATTATGGGTACGGTGCGGGAGCCGCTGCCTAAGTCGGAGGCGTAGTCGGCGAGGTCTTCCCAGAGGCTGTTAATTGCGGTGGTGACGCCGATAAGCAAGGTGAGCACGACGATGTTTAGGCTAAACACGTTAAGGAAAGCCGCTACTATCATGATGGGGACGGCGCCGACGGTGAAGTTGACTATGGGTTTGTAGGGGGTTTTGCGAAGTCTGAAGGGCGGCACCGAGTAGAGGACGCCAAAGAGGATGCCTACGCCCACAAAGAGCACCACATAGGGCATCAACGTCAACGCACCCAACGCCAGAGATAGGGCTGTGAAGCCAAGCGTGATGAGTAAGCCGAATCTGCCCAGCTTCCTTGTGAACCTTGCCCTGTTCGGGTCCGAGAGCACATCCAAATCGACGTCGCAGAGGTTGTTCATGGCGTCGACGGCGCTCCAGATGCAAAACACTATCCCGCCAAGAAAGAGGGCTTGAGGCCAAGCTGCGGCGCCTCCGGCAAGGAAGGTAGCGCCAACCACGATCATAAAGAGCATTAATCCGCGTTCCACGGATATGAACTGGGCAAAGCCCTTCAAATCTTCAAACATAGGGTCAGAAGCAAAATGACCATTCTTAAGGTTTCCCCACAATAATACTTAATTTTGCCTGAAAAAACGTATGCAACATCAAAAGGGATGCATGCTTTACAAAACGCAAGCAAAGGTTTTTTAGTTGATTTCTGCGGTTTCTTCGCGGTTCTTTAGTTTTTCTTCGAGCAGAATCAACAGTTCCTGTGGCTTAACAGGTTTGACAAGGTAGGCGTCTGCGCCTTCATCAAGGGCTTTTACTCCTGTTTCCAGCGAGGGAAAACCCGTAATCATGATTTTTACGGTGTGCTGTAGGGGTATCTTGAGTTTAGCCAACAAATCGGTGCCATCCATGTCGGGCAGACGAATATCGACTAGTGCGAGGTCATAGTGGCGAATCTCGGTTTTCTCAATCGCTTCTTTGCCGGTCTCAGCAGTATCAATTTCATAACCGCTTTTCTGTAAAATCCGCGTAAATGTTCTAAGGATAGATTTGTCATCGTCAACAACGAGTATGTTCTTTTTAGATGATGCCACCTTTCATTACCTCAATTACCACGGCTTTTTGTTTCTTCAAAAGCCGCCTGCCGCATTGTCTTTGAACTTCAACCAAACCAGAAATTTGATTTGGACACAAAGACTTTTTCCCGTTGCCTTCGGGCATTTCTAAAGATGTTTTTCGAGATTAATAAACGCTGTCCTCTTTGAGGTTTCTGCTTAAAAATTTATCGTTTTTCTGCAGTTTTTGCATCAGTGTTGCTGTGCAGGGTATGTACATAAGGCATATAAAAGTCTGAAACGCTTGGGATATTCTAGGTTTTGAGGCTCGACATGAGTCAACCTGTTTTTTATAAAATCAACCCTGAAGTTCCACCCAGCTACTACGAGAAACTATTCGACTTCATATACACCCAGTATCTGGTCCCCCAAAAGCAGCGTTTCACAAACATTACAAGAGAATCCAGCAACCAACTCAACCTGCTCTCCTACATAGTCACCGACGAGGAAGGCAGATACCTCATGCATGTGGAAGTCACAAGCGGCACCCCCTTCGAGCTAAAAATCACGCCTCTTGACGCCTCGGTATCTCAAACATCTATCGAAGAAGCAAAACAGGACATACTCATCGCGACACAGATTTTTTCACAAAACTCCAAAAGCGCCACAGTCTATTTTTCTTGGCGTGAAGGCGAAGAAATCGCTCCCGAAGTCTACACAAAACCCGAAAAATCGTTTAACAGGTTTTTCCTCGAAACGCAAATCATGTTTTTTGTGGTCTTCATCGTTTTCGGCATGGCAATATTCATCACCATAGCCAGCTTTTACCCCGACGGTTTCTGGATTGCACCGCTTGTCCTTATCGGCATACAGTTCGGATTCGTCTTCTTCGCCAACCGATTCATCGGTCGCTCAGCTGAATGGCACATCACAAAAAATAATCCAACCATCCATTTCTTAGAGTACTATTTGCCAGTAGGCGAAAAAGACGATTTCAACAAAACCTACCCCAAAGAAACCCTCATAGCCATAAAAAAAGACATCTATGAGCAAGTCATCGCGAAGAAGGGCGAAATTGACCTTGAAGAAGCCAAAGCGGTGTTTCTAAAGCATGGCGTGCCCTGTGAGATGGGCAATCTTAAAGCCAAAAAAGTCAACGTGTACAACATAGTAAAGGGCATTGCGGACAGGTTCAAGTTTCCGATGCCTGAAGTGGTGGTTTCAAACACGTTGGTGCCAAACGCGGCGGCGTCGGGTCCCAGCCCCAAACGGGGGTTAGTGCTTATAACCACGGGGCTTTTGGTTCAGCTAGATGAAGATGAGATACGTAGCGTGCTGGGGCATGAGTTTGGACATCTGCGCGGACGCGACCCCCTTATCTTATACGGCTTGGTCTCCGCTGAGTTCCTCTTCCGATTCTACGTCTTGTTCCCACTGTTGCCCATCATCTTCTCCACATTTCTGTTCTTTGTCTACTTCTGGGCCATAATGGTGGTCATCTTTTTCATAGCTAAATTCTTTGAAGCCCGTGCCGACCTCGTCTCCGCCATGATGATAGGCACGCCACAGATTCTGGCGGGGTCACTGGAAAAAATCGGGTTCCAACGGCTCCTTTATGAGCGGACGCCGTCATTTCGCATCCAAGAATGGCTCGGGCTAGACCCGCATCCGCCCATCTACTTCCGCGTGGACAGATTGGAGAAACTATCGCCTCAGGACATCAAGCATCCCCTGCTGCAATCTATAATTGATGTGACCCGCGGCTTTATTGCGACGCTGAGAAGCTAAATCGGGTTCGCGAAAGCCTTATCCACCACTTTTTTATTATTTTCCCGCAGAATTCTTTGAGGTTTCCAGCCATGAGTTATACCGTGCAGTTGATTACTCCTCAAGAGAAAGAGGCACTCTTTGAAGCTTACAAAACTAAACTACTCTACACCAGCAAAGCCGACATTTACGGATGCTGCATAAAAATCCTAACCGACTCAGAGGATACCAAAAACAAGTGGGAAGACAACTTTTTCACCGCTAACGAGAACAACCGTTCCCATGGTCGCCTAGTCGTTGTCTCCGAGCAGGGGCAGCCCCTAACCGTGAAGTATGACCCGTACACGAAAACGGCGTTTCTCATCAACGTGGACTATTATGGTTGGGTAAAAAGCATAGCTTTAGCCGTTACAGGCGACATACTAGAAGATGAGCACCACATTTATTCCGTGCATGGGGCAGCGATTGACCTTGGTTGCCTTGGCGTTTCGATTATTGCGCCGTCAGGCACAGGCAAAACCACTCATTCTTGGGGGCTACTCAGGATTCAAACGGCGCGGTTAGTTTCTGATGACTGGTACTTTGTGCGGTTAAGCAACCGTGAACCCCTCGCATTTGGCAGCGAAAAAAACACTTACATCCAAGCCGACATAGGCAAAATCTGGAACGAATACGAACGCCTCATCGACAAGGCACAGTTTGATAACCGAGGAAGAGCGATTGTGAATGTGCGTTGGATTGTGGGCAGCGGAGGCGTAATTCCCCTCACAACTATTAACAAAATCATAATGCTCAAACGTGACCCCGCCGACAAAAACGTCGTCACAGAGCTAACCGTAGAAGAAGCCCTCAACTATCTGTTAGCGCACAACTTCTGCAACCCTCACCAACTGGTTAAGGACGAGCGCAAGATTGAGTTGCGGACAAACTTCTTTAAGCGGCTGTTTGAGCAAAGCGACATTTACTTAGTGAACACGACGGGGACACCGCAGAGTACGCAAGAAGTAATCCGCGGGTTGCTTGGGGTAAAACAATAGTTATAAGGGAATAATGCAAATAAAGACACGATTTAGCACTAACTTAGAGGCAGCTAATTTGAAGTTGATTTACGTTGCAATCGACGGCATGGGTGATTTACCCGTCAAAGCTTTAGGTAACAAAACACCCCTTGAAACAGCCCCAACCCCCAACCTTGATATGCTTGCCGCAAGCGGCGAAACTGGCTTAATGTACACTGTGGGCAGAGGCATAGCTCCTGAGAGCGACGCCGCCGTCATCTCTCTTTTAGGCTATGACCCCTTCAAATACAGCACTGGCCGAGGCGTAATCGAAGTCGCAGGCGCAGGCTTAGACATGAAAGACGGCGACTTAGCTGTGCGATGCAACTTCGCTACCTTAGGAGAGGACAAAAAAATCCTTGACCGACGCGCAGGCCGCAACTTAACCAACGCGGAAGCCACCGAACTTAGCCGCGTCGTCAACCAACAACTCAAACTAACTTCTTACCCAGCCACATTCCAATTCAAAAACACACTGGGCCACCGAGCCATACTACTAATTAAAAGCAAAGCCGAGCCACTATCTAGCCACATAACAAACAGCGACCCCGCATACACAGTAATTAACGGCATCGGCGTAGCCCTCAAAGACCCTCCGATGGTGCTTAAAACCTGTGAACCAACCGACGGCACCCAAGCCGCCAAAGTCTCCGCAGGCTTAGTTAACGAGTTCATAGAAAAGTCTCATCAGCTTTGGGAGAACAAACCCGTCAACATCAAACGCACAGAGGAAGGCAAACTAAAAGCAAACGCAGTGATAACCCGCGATGCAGGTCACCTGCTGCCAAGGTTCTTTAACATTAATGAGCGGTACGGAGTAAAATTTGCCTGCCTAGCAGACATGCAAACCGAAAGCGGCATAGCCAAACTGGCAGGGATGCAGGCGTCACTTCTTCCACCCCCCTCAGGCAACCTGCAGCATGACATGGAACTCCGCGTCAAAGCCCTCCTTGAAGCCCTACCCAAATTTGACTGCTTCTACATTCACCTCAAAGGCCCCGACGAACCAGGTCACGACGGGAACTGCCAACTAAAAACCGACATCCTCGCAGCCATAGACAAATACTTCTTTGGCCCACTCCTGCAGCACATCTCACTCAAAGACACAGTAATCTGCGTCACCGCCGACCACGCCACCCCATGCGAACTCAAAAACCACAGCGACACCCCCGTCCCACTGCTAATTTCAGGCACCAAAACAGGCGGCAAAGGCAAATTCTCTGAGCGGGAATGCGCCAAAGGCAACCTCGGCACACTGGAACACGCCTACGAATTAATGCCCAAACTCATGACAATACTCAAAAAATAATGCGCCCTCTTTCTTTTTGGGCAATAGACGCCTCTTTTATGTTATAACCAACCTATTTGTAGCATATTTGGATGCTATTAGTGGTTCTATGCAGAAACCTAAGGAGGGTAGGTCCGTATTGACGCAGAAACAGCCCATTAACATGTTGAAAATCAGTAGAAAAGGAAGAGGGGATAGTTAGGTTGCGACAGGAGCGGCTGCAGGAGTAGGCTGCACCGCGGGGGTTTGCTGTTGTTGGAGTTTCTCGAATTTCTTGGTGAGCCTAGGGTGATAGATTCGGGCGACAATGCATAGGACAGCGGCGGCGATGGCAAATCCGAAGGGCAACATAAATGCAGCAACCACACTAACGCTTATGCTTACTCCAAATTGTGACATCAAAAACTGCGGCAAAGACACCTCTGCGGAACCCATCAGGGGAACGTTTACGCCGACAAAGCCTGCAACCAACACCAGCACCACCAGTCCAACAACGAAGCCTACAAGGGCGTAGATGGGTTTGCGATAGGAGAAGTCTAACAGGTCCTTAGCGTAGGGTTTAGTTGGGATAAGCGAATAAAGCAGCATAACTGCGCCGCAGGCTACGTAAGTTAGGATTAAAGTAATATTTAACGCCCAAAGCAGGGGAACCGTAAACTGCGAACCTAAAAGACCAAACCCAAAGTAGACAGGGGAAGCATTAACTGTGAATAGGTCTTCGCCTATGACAAGTTTCCACCAGGGCATATATAGTGAAATCGCAACCATCAGCAAGGTAACGATGCCAGCTGCAACACCCACCCAATTAATAATACGAGCCATGCTATGAGCCTCCAGAGGGCATTTGAAGCGAACTCAAATCCAACGCGCCTAAATCAAGGCTGTCAAGATGGAAATGCACACCCGCAACGATTGCATCCACGTTTTCAACTACAACGTTGATGCGACCATTGGAGCCATATTGTTCTTGAAGCCGGTTTATGGTCTCTTGGCTAAGAGTCCCTGCAAGATCGATAATGCCGTTTTCTCCGGGGGCGATGTTGATGGGTCCTGCAAGTTCGATGTTTCCGAGGTCCAGGTTGCTTCCGCTGGATTTGAGGTCTGCAGAGAAGCTATCCACCGAAATTGGAGTTGAAAGCGGATTAGTAAAGTTAAAGTCCACATTAAATTCGCCGGTGTCAGGATCATATTTAGGGGGGCTGGAAATCGTTGGCGGTTCGAAGTCAGACGCTGTGATGTTGCCTACGATGCCTTCTTCTGCGATGTTGTTGAGTTCAGGCGGCAACACCATCCCCAAAAGGTTATCGCGGTAAACAAACGCCATACAAGCCACGGGACCAATCGCGATTAGTATGGTTAACACTGTCAAGGCAATTTTAACTTTTGACATATTCAACCAGCGTTAAACTATTGTTGAATTCGCCTTTTAACATTTGCTTGGTTCAGATTCAGAGGAACCAGCGTCGTGATAAGGCGTAGTCAACACAGCCTTCACACGATTGGTAATAACAGGACCCAACCCATCCACCGCCTTTGGCCAATCATCCACATTAATCAACGCATTCATAGGCGTCTGATACGAATCCAAAATCGCCGTCGCCTTCTCACGCCCAATACTAGGCAAACTCGCCACAAAATACACCTGCGAATCCGCAAGCGTATCACACTTCTTAAACGCATGCACCACTGCACTGCGCTTCTCCACCACTTGCTCCTGCCGCGCCGCCGTATAGAGGAAATCCACGGTTTCTTTCTGGCTACCAGTGTTGACTATGGCTATGCCGTTTTTGGCAAGGTTAAACATGGCTCCCCAGATCGCCTGCGGCGAAATGCTACTGTACTTGTAGATAATGGGCAAATAGCCCTCCAAGACAATGAGGCTTTTGGGGTAGACGTCTTTTAGGCGGAAAAGCTGCTCGAAAAGGAAGCGGCGGGTAAGAGTGTAGACAAAGTCGTTGACGGTTTTGCGTTCCACAGCACATTGGTCAGAGAGGATGTAGTCGCCTTTTTCGAGAAGCTGAGTTTTTGTAATGGCGCCTTTCTCGTTGAGGCCAGTGACGATTTTTTTGGCGCTGCTTGCTTCGCGACTATCCACGATGATTGTGGGTTCGCCGTCTTTGTTTTTTTCTTTAACGAAGGGAAGCAACGATTCCGAGCCAGACATAGACTTCACAGGGTGCGGTTACGTGGAAGCGGTTAATGATGCTTTCGCTTGCACACGAAAAAAGGAAAAAGGGCGGAATAGCCGAAAGAAGGGGTGACAAAAAAGGCGAGTTATTTTTGAGATTTATTGTTTCTCTTGTAAGCGACAACCACACCTGCAACAATAACAAGTACCAACCCGATAATCGCTATGAGCACGATATTGTCTTTGAACCAGTTTCCAGTTAAGGGCTCAATTGTTTGTGGTCTTACGCCTAACTCCATGGTGATTCGGTGTTCACTGTGAGAATAGCTCAACGTTATGAACCACGCATCACCTTGGTCTTGGCTGCTAAATGAGACTTCAGCTCCATCAACAAAAGCGCGCAAGTTGGATATGTCGCTTATGAGGGTTTTTGGAACGTACACTTCAACATAGCCATGAGTGCCAGACTGCCCGGAGGCAGTGAAGGCTAATTCGTTGCTAGTCGAGTTGAAAGCTAATTGGCTGATGGTGGAGTTGGAGTTAACGGAGAAAACGTTGCTTTCAGCGTCTGGTGATAAGACTAAGGTGACGGTTTTGCTGGCTGCCCCATAAGTTGAGGAGGCATCCACCGCGGCTTTAATTAGGTAATTGCCTGTAACGTCAGGAGTCCAGACAGCGGCGAAGTTGCCGGATGCATCAGTCTTGACTAGCGTCAGGCTTTGCCATGAGGACCCGCCAGTTATGCTATAAGAAAGCAGAACCGATGTGTTAGAGAGGGGTTGGCCGCTTAGTTTTAGGTCGCCGTTTATGTTAACTTTTAATCCGTTTAATGTGGTGGTGCCTTTACAGGACACGTCAATAGCTGGGGTAGGTAAGTTGGGGTTTGAAGTGGGTGCAGCGGTTGGCGCGGGCGTGTTAGAGGATGAGGAACTTGTCGATGTAGACGTGGGCTTGTTGATGACTGGACCATCAACGGTTATTTTGACGGTGATGCGGGTTTCGCTATCTTCGACTTCGACATAGTGGTTGCCTCCGCTAGCAGTGGGTATTGTTACGTTGGTTGCGAAGGAACCGTAAGCGTTGGCTGTTGTTGTCCCTATGATTTGGGCATTGCGCCACTCGTCAGAGGTCACGGTGTCGACTACATAGATTCCGTCAAATCGTATGTATACAACACCCGGGTGGAACCATTTACCTGAAATAAACATGCTACTTCCCGGTGTCACATTGACGTCATAGGAAAGGTTAGTGCCGTTGCCAAATAGAGCATATGCAGTTCGGCCAGCCACCTGATTTAGTCCACGCCAATTCTGCGTATAATCAGCGTAAGAACAGGGAACGTTGTTAACTTCCGTTCTAAAACAGATGGGTGACGAGTAGTTACTATATTCATCGTTGTAGCATGCTTTCTTTAGGTCAGGGATTTCTACTGTGAAGTTGATTCTTCCTGATGCATCAGATGTAGTAGTTTCCCAAGGGCTCCATGTATAATAGTCAGGGTCTTCGCAAGATAAAGTGACCGTTGAGGACGGAGGATAACGTTCACCAGTGAATTGGACGGTCGCTCCGCCGGTGCCGCTAGAAGGCGAAAGCGATAGGGTTGCGTTAAAAACAAAGATTTGGACGGTTATGCGGGTTTGGGAATCTTCAATGGCTATGTAATGTAGACCGGCAACCGCGTTTGGAATCTGTACTGTGATACTGAAGGAACCATTGGAGTTTGCAGCGGTAGTACCGATAATTTGTGCGTTGTTCCATTCATCAGATGTAACGGTATCAACAACGTTAACGCCGTCAAATCTGATATAAATCACGCCGGGATGGAACCATCTGCCTGAAATGGGAAGATTGTCACCAACCATGAAGGTAGTGGTGTATATGCTTGTTCCATTTCCATAGAAAGGAGAAATTTCTGCATCCGAACCAACTTGATTTAGGCCTCTTAAGTATTGGTTGTAGAAGCCAGTACTGTAAACAGTGTTGCCGTAAATATCAGTGACTCTGTAGGAAAGACTATTGAAGCTTTCAACTCCGCTTGTTCCGACGGACTTCTTTAGGTCAGGGACTTCAAAGGGGACGCTAATTTGCCCAGACTCATCTGAAGTAACGTTAGTTAAAAAGTTCCATCGGTCAAAGTCGGGGTCATAGTAGAAAATAGACAAATCAGTGCTGTTTGGATAATTGTAGCCGCTAAAGGTGACGTTTACTCCGCCAGGTCCAGAGTCAGGGGAAATATTGAGGACAGCTGGATAATATTGGGAGTTGACGGTAATGTAGGTATCAGTTACAGCCACTGTGTAAAACTGGTCAACTGCTTTGATGTAATAGTTACCTAAAGCGATTGTTCGGGGCAGAGTGCCGTTTACCCAGTTACTGCCAACAAGCCAAGTTTGGTTATTGAAGTTATAAACAGATACCTTGGTAGTGTTTGCAAGGTCAGATGCTAAGATACTTGGCGTGCAAACAATATCCGAAGTTGAATATTGATTATCGTGGTTTTGGCTTATAAAAATGTAAAATGCTTCGTAAGACCAAGTTACGCTTCCGAAGTAGAGGTTAATGTTGCCTCCAGCCATCACGGTTTGCCCCGTGGGGCTGGTGGTGGTGCTGTTGATTCGGATGTTTCCCGTCGAGGAGGAAACAGATGAGAAATAAGTTGGAATAGCAAGCATCACAATAAGAGCTACAATAAAAAGTAAGGATAGCCTACGTTTCAACATGGTTGACCCTCAAAGGAGTATGGATTCGAGCGCTTATTAATTCTTCGATTATATCCTAAATAGGACCTATTGGTTTTCCTTTGAAAAAGCTTTTTTAAAATAGTTTAGAAAATGAAAAAATCACGGCAAAAAGCTGGAAAACGTAGATGGGCCGGCATGGTTGTAGGAAAATCTTATGTTAAACAGCCGAAATAGCATACAAGGGGCAAACAATGAAAAAGGCGATAGTCGCAGCAGCTACAATTGTAATAGTCGTTGTCGCGGTTTTTGCCGGAGTCTTGATAACTCAAAGTTTAGCACCTGCTGGACCACCCAAAGCGTATGTTGGCGTGGCCTACTGTGGCAACACGGTGGCAGACGGAAAAGCCATGATAGACAAAGTCAAAGGTTACACAAACCTCTTTGTTTTGAATTCAGGGCTGCTGCAAAGAGACCTAAAAAGTGTAGAAGAATTAGGTGACTACGCGATTGCAAACGGATTAGATTTCTTACCATACTTTGGTCAAGTTACCTCCACACGTGTTGCATGGCTGGAGCAAGCCAAACAGAGATGGGGCGACCACTTGGTGGGCATCTATTACGCCGATGAACCGGGTGGCAAAATGATTGACGGCTACGTAGAATTCAGATACAACAACACAGGCGACACCATAACTAAGACCACCTATGGAGATTTAGTGTTCCAGAAACAAAACGGCATAGTGATTAATTATCAAGTGGCAGGAACCATACTTTTAGACCAGCCAACAGCGCAGGGCAGCGATTCATACATGAGTGAAGCAAAGTTTTACCCTAACGGCACAATACAGGTAATCAAACCTGCCCCTAACGGCTTTACATACAAGAGCTATCAAGAACTCCAAAACATTAAGCCCTTCAAAACCATAGAAGACACCGCGCAGCAATTCCTTGCCCGCGATAATGCCAACATTGACGCCTTAAAAGTAAATGGCACCAAAGTCTTCACTTCTGATTACACGCTTTATTGGTTTGATAATTTGGCGGGTTACGATGTGGTTTTGGGGCAAGTCGGCTGGAACTTAACCCTAAATCAGCAAATTGGGCTTATGAGGGGAGCAGCCACCGTTCAGAATAAAGAGTGGGGTATAGTGATAACTTGGAAGTACCAGCAGCCGCCGTACCTTGCGAATGGCACCGAAATTCTAAACCAGCTACGCACTGCCTATGAATGCGGCGCGAAGTATCTGGTTTTCTTTGATTACTATTTTGAAGAAGACAATAACCCCTATGGAACCATGACGGAAGAGCATTTTCAAGCGTTACAGACATTCTGGACCGATGTAATCCAAAGCCCTAAGGACACGTGGAATTCAGTTAAAGCAAATTCGGTGCTGGTGCTGCCTCAAAATTATGGATGGGGCACCCGAGCGCCATGGGATAAAATTTGGGGCATATTTGTTGCCGACGAAAAAACCCAGCAGATATGGGATTTCATGCAGAACAAACTGCAAGAACACGACTACAACATCGACATCGTAGTCAAAGACTCGCGGTATCCTCTGCCCGAGCAATACCAAAACGTCTACACAACCGAGGACTTGGGATAAAAAGCGTATAAAAGAAATGGGGGAGGGCCCTACGAGTAGGTGGGGCGGTTCTCTTTTAGGATGGCGGCAACACTTGCAGCGGTTTTGCGTCTTCGTCTGACAACCACCACTACGGCTACAACGACAATTAGCGCGACTACGGCAATTATGGCGGTAATCAATGGGGTTTGGTCAGGAGTTAGCACCTGCATAAAGGGAACCTGAACCGTGAAAGCGTGCGTGCTTTGAGTGTAAGTGCAAGAGATGCGCCATGCGTCATCTTGGGATTCGCTGGTGAAGGTTGTTGGTTTCCCGTCAATGTTTAAGACGAGGGATTGGGCATCACTTACGAGCGTCTTAGGGATAAATACGTAGAGGTAGCCTGTTGTGCCCGTGGTTCCATTGGTGTTGAAGCTTAGTTTTTGGGTTTCCGCGTTGTAGTTTAAGCCTGTTATGGTGGAGTTGGAAACGACAGAGAAGACATTACCTGATGAATCAGGGGTTAAAGCCAAGCCTAAGGTGGCATTCATCCAGTGCAACGTCGAGTTTCCATCCCAATAAGCATTGATAAGATAGTTACCTGATGCGTTAGGAAGCCAAACAGCATTATAGCCGCCGTCACTGCGTGTTTGGACCAACGAAAAGCTCGTCCAGTTGAGGCCAGCATCGTTGCTGTAACTGAGGATTACTGACGCGTTAGGGATAGCGGTTTTGTTGTAGAAGAGAGTTCCAGATACTTCTACTTTGAGGTTGTCTGCTGAGGCAGTGTTTTTGCAGGATACATCTATGTTGGGTTTAGCGCTGGGTTCAGGTCGTGGTGTTGGTACAGGTGTGGGGGTTGGTTCGGGGGTAGGGGAAGGGGAGGGTGAAGGAGTAGCAAAGGGATTGAAATCATCCGCCAGAGGCGTATAGGAAATATCAGCTGCATTAACTGCGTAGCAGCCTGCAAACAAGGCTATACTTGACGCGAAGAGAACGATGAAAAGTAAGCCTAAAAGGTTGTTTTTAGTCATGGAAACACCCAATTTATCACTTGTTTGTTATCTCCGTGATATTGGATGGTCTGAATTTAAGGTTTATTGAATTTACAAAAGTACAAAAGACTAAAAAGAGGATGAGTCTTTGCTTGCATGAAATTGAGTGGTTTTTTCTCGAAATCAAACAGAGTTTATTCATATCGAGTTAGGAAGAGGGGCTTTTGAGCCTCTCGACGCCGGACTTCGGGGGGTACATCATTTAAAGAAGCATTTTCTATTCCGCCACTTGGGCTGATTGGACCATATTTTTCGCAAGGGGTTTTAGAGTGTTTAGTACCCAAGGACTACACCACCTCAATAGCACCTTGTAAAAGCTGGATATATGGCATTGTGACTGCACACAAACACCAACACCATAAAAATTAACAATACAAACAGAGACTGCCCTAATAACCGAAATAAATGCTAAAAGAAATTAAAAAACAAAAGTGAAAAGGGTTTATGGACCCTTTTTGGTTACTTCTTTGACTGCGCCTGCTGCGACGGTGGTACCCATGTCTCGGATTGCGAATCTGCCGAGTTCGGGGTAGTCTTGGAAGGTTTCGATAGCGATTGGGTGGAGTGGTTCCATGCGTACCCAGGCTGCATCTCCTGTTTTGAGATAACTTGGGTGCTCTTCAGATACTTGGCCAGTGCGTGGGTCGATCTTCTTTAGGAGTTCAGTGAAGCGGCATGCGATTTGGCCTGTGTGGAAGTGGAGAACGGGGGTATATCCTGCTGCGATTGCGGTTGGGTGGTAGATGACGATGATTTGTCCGATGAATTCTTTTGCAACGGTTGGTGGGTTGTCTACTGGTCCGGCTACGTCTCCGCGGTGGACATCGTTTTTGGCGATGCCTCGGACGTTCATGCCGATGTTGTCGCCTGGTTCAGCCATTGGGATGCTGGTGTGGTGCATTTCGATAGATTTGACTTCAGCGGTCTTGTTAGATGGCATAAAGACTATGCTTGCGCCGGGTTTGAGAATGCCTGTTTCGACGCGTCCGACTGGGACGGTGCCGATGCCGGTGATGCTGTATACGTCTTGAATTGGGATGCGGACTGGTTTGTTGGTTGGTTTCGCTGGGACCTCAAGAAGGTCGAAGGCTTCCATCAAGGTTGGACCATTATACCAGGACATATTGGGGCTTTTCTTAATCAGGTTGTCGCCTGTCCAGCCTGAAACTGGAACGAAGTTGACTTTCTCAACTTTGAAGCCAACCATTCTTATCATGCGGCTGACTTCGTTCTTTACTTCTTCGTATCGTTCTTTGCTCCAGTTGGCAGTGTCCATCTTGTTAACTGCAACGATAAGTTGGCGGATACCTAAAGTGAATGACAAGAATGCATGTTCACGTGTTTGTCCGCCGGGGCCGATGCCTGCTTCAAATTCGCCTTTTGAGGCAGAAGTGAAGAGAACGGCTGCGTCTGCTTGGCTTGCGCCAGTAATCATGTTTTTGACGAAGTCTCTGTGGCCGGGTGCATCGATAACGGTCATGTTATATTTCTTAGTTTGGAATTGGAGGAATCGAAGGTCAATTGTGACACCTCGTTCTCGTTCTTCTTTGAGGTTGTCGAGAACCCAGGCGAACGCGAAGGTGCCTTTGCCCATTTTTTCGGCTTCTTCTTGGTAGGATTTGATTGTTCGTTCGTCGATTGCGCCTGCTAAATAGAGTAAGTGTCCAGTAGTGGTGGATTTGCCGTTGTCAACGTGCCCCATGATGATGATGTTTAAGTGGGGTTTATCGCTTTTACTCATTTTCATTCCTTCTATTAATTTTACCTAATTTTGTAAATTCGTTAACACATCAGTCCTTCCAATTATTTTAATATTGCGATGATGGTTATAAGCGAAATATGGCTAAGAAACAGCCAACCCATCGCAAAAAACAGGCAGAAATCAAAGTCTGAGCGCCTCTATAGAGCAAAAATAGAATATAACAGCTAAACAAATAAGATTGAACATGAGCAGTGACAGCGCAGCATCAAACGGCGTTTCAGTTGTAACAACAACTTGGAATGAACGCGAAAACATAGAACAACTGATTAGTAGAATCCGCGTTACACTGCGTAACGTAAAACATGAAATTATTGTGGTTGATGACAGCTCCAAAGATGGAACCCTTGATGCCGCAAAACCCCTTGCAGATGTGGCAGTCAGCAAACACCGCGAAGGGCAAACTAAAGGCTTACTCTACGGCGCAAAACTCGCTCGATACCCAATTGTTGTTACCATTGATTCTGACTTGGAAAACAGCCCCGAACTCATCCCCGCGTTATTGGAAAAAGCAACCTCATTCGATGTTGTGGTGGCTTCGAGAACCGTTCTGCCGCGAATCTCTGAGCGTTGGGCAGCTAAAACTTTAGGGCGGCTATGTGGAGTGCATGATTTTTACTCAAATTTTAGGCTGTTTAAGCGTGAAGCACTCATAAAAGAATTGAAAAGTGGAGAAACATTTGGGGGTGAGTTGCTGGTTTGGGCTAAGCGGAGGGGATTTAGGGTTGGGGAGGTGTTGTATGTGGCACCACCGAGGCGGAGCAGACCTCGAATCGGGGGAAACGTTAAAGCGAATGGGCGGATAATTGTGGCTTCTTTGAGATGTTTTTGGCGCTATTGCTGCATTAGCAAACGATAAATTGCTTGCAGAATTAACGATAGTTTAAGCATATAATTTACGCAAATTATTATTTTTACCAATTTTTTTTAAACAGTTTTTGTTTAAATAGCTAGAGATATTAGCTTCGAAGGGTTCATTTTTGTGGGGTTGAGCGCAGGTGATATATGAGCAACCCTTAACGGGTCTTTGGAAGTTTAAAGGATTCAAAGGATGCGATGGCGAAGAACAAAAAGCATACGCAACCCAAACCGAGGTTGATGACTGGCTCTTAGCTGAGGCACCTCTTACGGCTCACACCAACCTGCTAGCTAACAAAGTCATCCCCGACCCCTTTATGGGTGTCAATGAACGTGAAGTCCAATGGGTAAACGAAAGCGAATGGTGGTACCGCAAAGAAATCACCCTCACCCCCGACGAGTTAAACATGGATGCATTAGAACTTGCCTTTGAGAGCCTTGACACGTATGCCACCATTTGGGTCAACGACGTCAAAGTCGGCGAAGCAAACAACATGTTCACCCCTTGGCGCTTCAACATCAAAACCGCCGCCAAACCAGGCAAAAACCTCATCGCCATCCGATTCAAACCAGTCACCAAAGTCGCCGGCGAACTTGAACAACAACATAAAGAAAAATACGCTTGCCTAAGCGCAGACAACTTCTCCGCGCGACCCTACGTCCGAAAAGCGCAGTATTCGTTTGGTTGGGATTGGGGACCAACTTTGCCAACGGCGGGGATTTGGCGGTCAGCCAAAGTTGTTGCCTATAATGTGGCACGGTTGGGGTATGTGTCGGGTCTGCCAGTTGAGGTTTCTGCTCAAAGAGCACATTTGAAAACTACTGCAGAGATTCATGCCACTAAAGAAGCAGACCTCAAAATTAAATTCAGCCTTGAAGGGTACGGACAAAGTCTGCAAGAAGTAGTCGAATCTAGTGTTTCTAAGGGACGTAACTTTGTTGACTGCGAGTTCGATTTGCAGCAACCAAAGCTGTGGTGGCCCCGCGGTTACGGAGAAGCAAACCTCTACGACGCTTCAGTTCAAGTTTACACGGACAATGAATTGCTTGACCAAGCAACAACCAAAGTTGGGGTGCGAAGCATAAAACTTGTGCAGGAACCTGATGAGGAAGGCAAAACATTCATTTTTCAAGTAAACGGACAAAACATATTCTGTAAAGGCGCCAACTGGATACCTGCCGACTCATTTCTCCCCAAAGTTAACTATGAACGTTACAAAAAACTTCTCAGCTACGCCGCGGAAGCTAACTTTAACATGCTCCGCGTCTGGGGAGGAGGCGTCTACGAAGCCAACGAATTCTATGACCTATGCGACCAACTCGGCATTATGATTTGGCAGGACTTCATGTATGTCTGCGCAGGTTACCCCGAAGAAGAATGGTTCCTACGAGAAGCAGAACGCGAAGCCATGGAAGCCGTCCTACGGCTGCGAGGTCACCCCAGCATCGTTTTATGGTGCGGCAACAACGAAAACCAATGGCTCCACTCAGTTTTGTGGCGTACCCGCGATAAAGTAGACAGACTCTACGGGTCACAGATATTTGAGTCCCTGCTGCTGCGGGTGTCACAATTTTTAGACCCCAGTCGACCCTATCGACCCAGCACACCCTTTGGCGGGACAGATTCAAGCGGCAGACATGAAGGCGACCGACATAACTGGGAAGTCTGGAGCCAAGGCATGGACTACCCCGCCTACCTCGACGACAACGGACGATTCATATCCGAATTCGGGTGGCAAGCTCTGCCCAGCATGGATCTCCTCTCGATTTACCTCGAAAAAGAGGACTTAAACCCCAATTCCTTCGCGTTTCGGGCACACGAAAAACAAACAGGAGGCTTAGAATTACTAAAAGCCCTCCTCGCAGCGCATTACCCTGTTCCGACAGATATGCACAGATTCGTTCTCTACAGCCAACTAAACCAAGCCGACGCACTTAAAACGGGAATTACACATTGGCGGAGCCGCATGTTCAAAACAAGCGGATGCCTAATTTGGCAACTCAACGATTGCTGGCCAGTCGTGAGTTGGAGCATAATCGACTATGGGTTGCACCCCAAAGCCGCCTATTACATGGTTAAAAAAATCTGTCAACCAATCATAGCCCCCATAATAATTAAAGACAATACAGTCTATGGACATGCAGTTAATGAGACAGCGCAGACTTTAGAAGCAAAGTGGGAATTTAAGGTTAAACGATTCAGCGGCGAAGTCCTGTTTGAACAAAAACAAACTTTAACATTACCGCCATACACTGCAATTCAAATTTTTAGTTTCGATCAGGATAACTTGCCCATAACTAAAGACAGCTTCCTAATGTTGACGCTCAAAAAAGAGGAGCAGACAATATTTGAAGATACAAAAATAGTTTCCGAACCTAAAGGCACTCGGTTTCCTTTGCCTCAAATAAAGATAAACATAAAAAAAGAGAGCGCAAAAACTTTTGAAATCACCCTTGAAGCATCTGTTTATGCGAAGGCAGTTTACTTAGAACTGGAAGGATTGAAGGGGGAGTTTAAGGACAACTTTTTTGACCTAACAGCAAACCAACCTAAAACTGTGCTGTGCCGCCTCAATGAAGAAGCCTCAATCAGTGGACTTGAGCGGGCGCTGAAGTGTCAAGCGTATCCCTATGAACCTGATTCAGCAGCCCTGACGGCTTAAGCGAGTTTAGGTTGAATTTGATTATTGATTTTGCGCCTATCCACTCCACCAAAGGATAGCCGACGAGTATTTGGCACCAGAAAGTTAACAGGCGAGCGAGAGTTGTTGCGACACCCGCGATTGCGAGGGGGACACCGTAGAGAGAAAATAGGCTAACCATGGTTACTTCCACGGCGCCGACGGGTAACCCTGCAGTTATGGTTTCAACCGTTGTTACGATGCAGTATACTGTGGCTAAATCAAAAATTGAGATAGCCGTGAAATCTAGCGAGTAAAAGATCATCAAGTAAACGACGAGGTTAAAGACCCATGCGGTTATGGCGTAGAGGGTGGGTTTTATGAGTTGGCGAGGTTGGTCTTTGAAGGTGCGGAATACGCCGCTAAAGGAAGTTAGTGATTGGCGTATTTTTTGGTCAAATGCTTCAAGTTTTTGCGGATTCTTGATTAGGCGTTTTGCTGCCCAGCATATGCCGTTGGCGATTTTGTCGGCGGCGCCCTGCTTGTAGGCGATGACGAAGATGCAGGCAACGATGGAGCCGGTTCCGATGGCCACCAATATGACGGGTGTGATGAGGTAAACGGGGAGCTGATGCATGAAAAGCAACAGCATAACACCGATGAATAATCCGCTAGTATAGACAAAGGTGCTGATGAGTCTGGATCCTATGACGGTGGCTGCGGCGAGACCTGTGTCATGTTTTGTTTCGCGTTGGGCTAGTGCTATGCGGGCGACTTCGCCTCCGATGGTGGCGCTGGGGATAATTAATTCGACAAAGTTTCCGATCCAGTTGTAGAGGACTATTTTGCGGAGCTTGATTTTTATGGACAGGGTTTCTAGCAGGCTGTGCCAAATCATTGAGTCGAAAACGACGCCCAAGAATAGTGCGGCTACTGCTAGAGAGAAGAAGAGGGAGTATTGGTAGACGTTGAGTTTACTTAGCAGGCTGAAGAGTCCATCGAAGCCTACGAATAACCATAAGTATAGGACGAAGGCTACTAAACCAATAACCATGAAGGCAAGGGATTTTCGTCCAAGTAAACGCAGTTGAAGTCACCTTTCTGTCAATCGTTGTGGCGCCCAGAACGAACAGCGCCCGCAAGACCGTTTACTGTTCCCTCTCGGCTAGGCGTCGATAGTGGATTTACCACACGGCACCGTTCATCCTTATGGTTCGTCTCCGACGCATATTAATTAAGTGGCGAGGAAAAGCCAAAAGAGCCCAATCATAAGCCAGATTGTCTTTTAAAGCTAAAAATCAAGCGCTATATACCATCAGACCTCAAATTGCCCCTTTAACGAGTTAGCTAATGTTTGTTGTTGCGTATAACCAGTATTTGCCAACTGGCACCAAGAAATAACAGGGTTAAAAGGTTAGGATGAAAAGGTGTCAAGTAAATCGTTAAGTTGGGCAAATAGCTCCAAGAAGCGGTATCCACGCTCGGTGGTGAGGTACTTGTTTACTTTTTTTGTTAAGAGCCCCTGCGCGGTGAGGGCTTCCATATGGTTTTTTAGCTGAGAATAATTGAGGTTAGTGTTATACATTATGCTGGTTTTGGTTTTTTGTTGTTCACAAAAAAGCAGGATCTCAGCGATTATGTCAAGTTTGCCTCGTCTGACTCCTTTGAGGTTGCTCCATTCCCGTTCATGCTTTAGAAGAGCAAATTGGAGCTCATGAGAATTGAGCTTGGCTGCCCCAACGGTGTTGCTAGTCAAGGAAAGTTCCCCATAAATCAACTGGATTAACCGCTTCTGTGTTGATAAACGCATGTGGTTGTAACTCAGCAACAACAAACAACCGACGCTACGGTTAATTCTTAACGGTTTAAATAAGCAATCAAATACACAGATAGTGGTTAGCGATGACGCAAGAGCTTCTATTATTTTCTGACGGCGGCGCAAGGGGCAATCCGGGTCCAGCAGCCATAGCCTTTGTAGCCCAAAACGCCCAAGGCGAAACAGTCCACACAGACACCCGCTACCTCGGCGTGCGCACCAATAATCAAGCCGAATACGAGGCACTTCTTTTAGCCCTATCCTACGCCGCGGAGCAAGGAGCAGTAGAAGTTGTTTGTCATCTTGACAGCGAACTAGTCACCAAACAGGTCAACGGGGAATACAGCGTGAAGAATGCTCAGCTCTGGCAGCTTTGGCGGCGTGTGCAGGAGCAGAAGCGCGTGTTTGCTAAAATCAGGTTTGTGGGTGTTCGGCGTGAGAATCCGCAGATTCAGCGTGCTGATGAGCTTGTGAATAAGACTTTGGATGAACAGGCGAGAAATAGGTTAAGATAATTTGGTTAACGCAGGGGGTTATTCGTAGAAGCGGGGGCGTCCTCGTTTGGTGTATTCTTCGATGGCTTTGTCGCGTTCGGCTTCTTCGCGGTCTTTTTGTTCGGCTTCTTTCTCGGCGGGTTCTGCCACGTTTTTGTCGAAGTCGCCATCTACATTGCGGTAGCTGCCTTCCAGCGCGGTTATGTAGATTTTAAAGTCGTCTATGGTGCTCTCAGCCCGCCGATGCGATGTATGCACCTGTTCCGAGAGCAAAATCACCAAATCCAACATACTACGCAGGGTCTGTTTGTCAGTTTCCGCGGCATGATCATAGTAACGTTGAAAAACGCTTAGCAAATCCATGAACATGTCATCGACCTCTTTGGTTTCCCTTTTGAAGAGATTCTCAGAAGTCAAAGACTTAGTTTTTAGATATAGCATCAGATTTTTCAGAACGGCACCATCAGAACGAGAAGACAAAACAAAAACCCTAAATGGTCTAGTGTTTGCGGCGCAGTTATATTTTTTGGTTAGCAGATACGGGGGGGCTTTTTATGGAGTTCGGGCTCGTTTGTGTGTTGCAGAGGTGACCTGATAGGGGACCTACCGCCAACCCTTATTTTTGGCGGGGATATCTACTGATTTTCAACATGCTATTGAGCTTGTTTTCTGCCAATAGTGCCTACCCCTCTTAGGTTTCTGCATAGAACCCCTAATAGCATCCAAATAGACGCCAAATAGGTTCAATGATAGCAAAAGAAAGCAAAGCCATCACACAATGCAGCGGGCACTATCAGGGCCCGTCTAAAACTTCATCGACAAAACACCATTCAATCCACCCAACCCAAAAAGTGGATGAGGGGTTGTTTAGCATAGGGCAATTTACTTTCTGTTTAAAGCAACCAGTATAACGCCTGCGGCGACAAGCAAAGCGCCTACTGCAAAATTAGCATAACTAACTAGGATAGGAGTAGTCGGGTAAGTAAAAGAGTACTCTATCGTTTGCCCGTTATCGCTGCTTAGGTTGTGAAAAGTGGCAGTGTATGACCCCGATGTTTGTGCATTAAAGGAGAATTCAACGGCGCTGTAAACGGCTCCCCCGTTATAGACAGTTTCGTTGGCGGGGTTTTCTACCTTAACACTAATGCCTTCGTTTCCGTTTAGCAGGGTAACAGCGCCTTGGACCTTATCGCCTTGACCTAGCTCAAGGGTAACTGTTAAGTCCTCTGAAACTGGGATGGTTTTGGTTTCGGTTTGGGTGGTTGTGGAGGTGTAAGCGATTGCGCCATACACTAATGCCACTATGCCAATTACGGTTAAGATTATACCTGCGGTTTTTTTGGTGTTCATTTTTCCTTTCCGAAGGTGAATTAGGCGGGATTTCTTTTAAGCATTTTCGCTGATTCTGCGCTTTGGCGTATCAGGGCTTTTCTCGCGTTTACATGCAGAACCAAGCTGCCGACAAAAAGACAAACATCGCGCCCAAAGCCAAAGTAGCGACAAAATTCAAAGGGAAACAATCTCGCTGAAATCTTGAGCGAAGGCATATTAAACCGTACAACAAACTGTTGAGTCTTAAGTGACCCCTTTGGTTTCAAAAAGAAAAATTGCAACCATCATAACAATAATAGCAATAATCGCAGTTGCTTCCTCAGGAGCAATCATTTTCTTCCAATTCATACAAGAGGGTAACTCTTCGGTAGCGCCACCTCAATTTTGCACAAAAGACTTTGTGAACTTGGATAAAATAGAACAAATATCCCTTTTTAGATCCTTCCAAGGGCACGACTACTCCGATTCCTATGAAGATAACCTTTCTATGAAGCACTACTTTACACCATACTCTACTGTTGAGTCAGTTGAGATCTATTGCCCAGTGGATGGCACTATCTCCAATATTTTCGAGGAACAAAACGGAGTCGGTTACCAAGTCCAAATACGAGTTACAAACCACCCAGAATATACCATAAACATTTTTCACATCAACGTTACTGAAAGCTTAATGGTCGGTGAATCCGTTGAGGCTGGTCAACAGATCGGAACAGCAAGCGCAACACAAGGGACAGATATTTCGGTTCGGAAATCCGTTATTTTTGGCGATCGGCTCTACTCTTATTTTGATGTCATAACAGACAGCGTTTTTGCGCATTATCAGGCAAGAGGCGCCAGTGATCGAAGCGAATTTATTAGGTCAGCCGACGTTGCCAAAGAGATGTCGCAAACTTACTCTTTTAGTGTTATGCCGCCGCCCTCAGAAGAATGGATAACTCTTAATCCTCCTTAAATCCCCCAAATTTTGTATTCAACGTTGTTTCTATTTGACTCTACTGTGTTCTTCTTGCTTAGTTAGGGTAGTAGTTTTTCTCTGCGGATAAGACGGCTAGTAGACAGCAGCAGTGCTAGTGAAGCGGCAATGGTGATGGCGGCGATTGTTAAGTCAGCGATTATGGCGTATGTGGGAAACACCATGGGAAGCAACAGGGTGGGAAACATGGGGATGATGCCTATGATGACGCCTAAGGGCTGGTTTGCGCCTGTGGGGGTTTTTTGAAGCGAACTAAACGCTACCATGCAGACGCTCACAAGAAAGACCTCCGAGATGCCGATTGCGACGGTGAGGATTGCTATGGTAGCCAGCAGGGTTAGGCTGGTTCCTAGCAGGACACCGATTGCTGTGTTTAGTATGATTGCGAAGGCAAGCAGGTAGGATGCTAAGATTAAGGCGGCTTTGACGTAGCCTTTGAAGATGTCTAATTGGTCAAGACCTGTTGCGAGGAGATATTCTAAGACGCCGTTGTTTTTGTCATATACAAAGAGCATGATTACGGGTAAAGAGAAGAGAACCGCTGAAAGAGACAGCAAGGCTACTGCGATGAGGGGGAAGCTGCCCATTATATCAATGGAGGGCGGGTTACCTACTTCGGGGGGAACTATTTGGGGAATTATGGTCATGAGGTTGGAGAGAATTACGCCATAGATTGTTGTGAATAAGCCTATGATGGCGTAGCTTTTGCTTAGGCTGGTGCTTCTCTTCATGGTGACTTTCCACAAACCCACCCTTATCCCTCCTCAAAGAACTCCTGCAAGGGGTTATCCAACTCGCGAAGCTCAATCAGTTTAGCGCCCTCAGCCACAAGCTTGTTGACGATTTCAGCCACTTCCTCGGGGCTTTGAACAGTAACCACAAAATAGCCGTTCTCAAACTTGGAATGCGGAAGCATCTTTGAAATATCATTTAACGCCTTGAAACCCACACGGTACTGGCGTGTTTTGACGTTTTCTATTTTATCAAAAAAGCTCAAGGAACCATTCTTTATCACAATCAAATACGTGCCGATTTCTCGAGCTTCATAGAGATTATGAGAAGAGTAGAGAACAAACTTGTCCTTGCTTAACTCGGCGAGGAGTTGTCTTATTTCTTTGGAGATTTTTGGGTCCACGTTGGATGTGGGCTCGTCGAGGAGGTAGAGTTCCCTTTCTCGGAGAAAGATTTTGGCGACTGAGACCCTCTTTTTCTGCCCCTGGGATAGGGAAGTAAATTTTTTGTCGCGAAGTTCTTGAAGGTTTAAGATGTCGATGACATGCTCCACATCGCCGCCTTCAATATCGGCATAATATTTCAGAGCGTTGTAGACGGTCATTTCCTCAGGGAGCGCATTTAAGTGAGAAAGGTACGCTACCTTCTTTCTTGCTTCTTTATTGCTGAAGAGGTCAAATTCGTCTAACTTAACTTGACCTGAAGATGGCTGCAAAATTCCGCAAATAGCCCTAAAAAGTGTCGTTTTCCCCGCGCCGTTGGGTCCGAGCACGACGTAGATTGAGGGTTCAGTTAGCTTTAGATTAATTTTGTGAATTACCTCTTCTAAACCGTAGCCTGCGCTTAGGTCTTGGAGTTCAAGCTGCCGCAATCTAACGTCACGTTTCGCTAATTAGAGTCATCGACTTTTAAGGCTTGCTTAAAATCCGCTTTAGGACTGTTTCTTCGCCAATACGGACCTACCCCCCTTAGGTTTCTGCATAGAACCACTAATAGCATCCAAATAGACAGCAAATAGGCTCAAAAAGTCATCTAAAAAGGGGAAAAAACTGCCCCCGAAAAAGGGAGGCGACTAGGAAATGGGGAGCTTCTTGGTCTCTTTGGGCGTCTTCTTAGGCAAATTAATTTCGAGCAAGCCGTTGGTCAGGTTTGCTTTGGCGTCGTCGGGTCGTACTTGTTCGGGTAGGCTGATTCTTCGGGAGTAGGTTTGGTAGGATCTTTCGTGGCGCACATAGTTTTTGGTTTGCTCCTCCTCGGCTTGGCTGCGCCTTGCTCTAATCGCCACAGAATCCTCGGTTAACTGGACATCGACTTCTTCTTTTTTAAAGCCCGGCAAATCCACAGTCAACCGATACTCCGAGCCCTTATCTTCCAAATCAACCGTAGGCATCTTAAACTCAGCAGCCACGGTGGGTCTTCGGGTTTCCAGCCTAAGCCTAGGCGATCTATCCCAGAAATTCTGAAAATCACGCTGGAACCGATCAATCATGCTGTCAAAGTCACGCTGCATTTCCCCAAAACCATAAGAAGCATACTCATCGGAACGTTTTAGCTCGCCCGCTTTCTTTTCGCTTCCACCATAATAATACATTTTCTTCTTATCTTCAGACAAAAGTTTCACCTCCAAACAGCAAAAAAAGGGTTTGGTTGATTAACATATGTGATTGAATTATGCTAGCATCAAAAGGGGGGTTAGGGCAGCGTGTAGCCGCCGTCGCAGACGATGCATTGCCCCGTGATGAAGCTTGCTTCTTCGCTGGCTAAGAAAACGACCAGATTAGCTATGTCGATTGGTTTGCCTATGCGTCCCAATGGTATGGTTTTGATTACCTGCGCGTACATTTCTTGATATGCGGGGTTACCTTCCGAGACGTCTGTGGGACCCGGAGCCACTGCGTTAACGTTGATGCCGTACTGCGCCACTTCAAAAGCCAAGGACTTCGTGAAGCCAGCGATGGCGGCTTTGCTTGCAGAATAATGCGCCAAACTACTAAACGCCACCACCGCTCCTGCAATGGAGGCGATGTTTACGATTTTTCCATGCTTCTGCTTAACCATGGCGGGCAACACGGCTTTTGTGTAGTGGAAAACTCCGTTAAGGTTGACGTCTATGACTTTGTTCCAGTCCTCATTAGTCATTTCCAAGAATGGCTTTAGGGGGTAGATGCCAGCGTTGTTGACGAGTAAATCGATTTTGCCGTATTTTTCCAAAGTTTTACTTGCGACGTTTTCTACTTGTTCAAGGTTGGAAACGTCGCATTTTAGGGGGAGCGCCTCTGCTTTTTGTGCTTCAATTTGTTGGGCTACAGTAAAAATCGCGTCTGATATGTCGGTTATGACCACGGCTTTTGCGCCAGCGCGAGCGATGGATAGGGCGATTTCTTTGCCTATTCCGCGACCCGCGCCAGTCACGATAGCCACGGCACCATTTAAATCCACAAAAACACCACCATCATTTTAGGTCATAAGCATATTTGAACTTTGTCCGCAGCAGCTAAACTAACACGCCGACTAGTTTCATGCGTCCCAAGACGTCGGGGGCATGGGGGGCAATCTCCATTGATTCGGTTAGGTCGTTTCCTGCTTCGTGACCCATGTGGTCGCCTTGGAGCCACTGGTCAGATTCGGAAACGTCGTAGACTTTGCCTTGGTAGGCAAGATAGGCGGGTTTCCCGTTTTTCCCGTCATATTGACTTAGTTCGCTTAGGGTAAATTGTTTGGTTTCACTCATGTATTCCACCTGATTGGTGAAGGTAGTTTTAGCGGTAATAAGCTATAACCTTCTGTGACTGTCACGACACAACCACAACTCACCGTTAACACGCTACGAGGGTTTATCAAAAAGTTAATCCCACACGCAACCTTAACAAAATATACACGGCTTCACGCCACACAGATGATTAGTTTGGTAACTCAACAACCCCAAATCAGAATCCAAAAAAACGGGCCCTACCTCGTCACAGGAAACATACCACTCATGCCCATGACCATAGAATGCGACAGCGACAAAGGCATCCCCACACGCTGGGTAATCGGCGAAAAACTCCAAACGCCCCCCACCTACGCGTTATGCCGATGCGGACACAGCAGCAACAAGCCCTTCTGTGATGGCACCCACACAAAAATCCACTTTGACGGCACCGAGACCAACAAAAATACACCCTTCAAAGAAATGGCAAAAACCATCGATGGCCCCACCCTGACGCTTCTAGACGCCGAAAGCCTATGCGCCTCTGCCCGATTCTGCCACCGAGGCGGCGACATATGGGATGTCATCCCCAAAACCGACGACCCAAAATGGAAGCAGAATGCAGTGACAAACGCCTGCGATTGCCCTTCAGGTCGCTTGGTGCTTAAAGATAAAGAAACGGGAAAAACGGTGGAGCCCGCGCTTGAGAGGGGCATTGGCTTCATTTTGGACCCCGCCATAGGCGGCGATGGACCCTTGTGGATTCGCGGTGGCATCCCCATTTTCTCCGCTGACGGGAAACCCTATGAGGTACGAAACCGCGTGACGTTATGCCGTTGTGGCAAATCATATAATAAGCCGTTTTGTGACAGCAGCCACTATCCCGAAGAGGACCGAGAGGTAATTAAATGAAAGAAGATACCGAAAACTTTGAAGAAACCATAAAAACCAAACCGAAAGCGTATGTGCTTTTTTATGCATCGTGGTGTCCCCATTCGCAGCGGTTTTTGCCCATCTTTAAAGCCTACGCCAAAACCAACCCCCAAGAGTGCTTGGCGGTCATGGTTGACTTCAAAGCGGAGCTCTGCGACAAATACAGCATCAACTATTACCCAACGGTGTTGCTGTTCAAGGAGGGTAATGTGGAAAAACGTCTAGATGCTAGCCCGGGGTTAGGGTTAACTAAAGAGCAGTTGACCGATTTGACCTCCACTGCTTAACCGACCACTCGGGACTTTTGGATTCTATGTCGAGGGATTTTTGGGGTCACCTCGGCGGGAAGTATACGACGGTAGATTACGTTGGTTATGGGGTTTTGCTCTGGCTTCTTTTCGTGGCTTTTACATGAAGCGACGTTTTGATCTTGGTTTATTTTGCAGGTGTGAATCGTCTTGAATTTAACTTGCTCTAAGGCATCGTTGACGCGAAGCCACACATCATGTTCCCCTTGGTTAGGTGCCTCTGTGGCGAGGTCCAAGCAGAAGCCGCCTGTACAATGCACATATTCTTTGATGGTACGGTGAGGCGGCACAAGAAACATGATTTTTATGCTATTATGTTTACATTCCCAACATGTTTTCGCCATGCGTTTCGCCCTGTTTTCGTTTTCTTGCTTGAACTGCATGGAAAAAAAGAGTTTTTGAGAAACCAAATTTGCCCGCTGGGTCAACGCTAATTCGCCAATATAGGAAGCAGGCTAAACAAGTTTGTTAATTCCGCTTCGTTCATGACAAGCAGAGCCTAACCTATTGTTTTGTCAATAGGTCATGGTATTCTTTGTTTATTTGTTCATGTCTCTGGATGAGTGTGTTGTGGATTTTGCGCCAGTCCTCAGCAATGTTTACCCACATTGGACCGCCGATGACGCTTTTCTTGACGTATTCGTCGAGGGCTGGTGCCCGTTTTATGGCGCGTTTGTTCCAGTCGACATTGATTAGGCCAGAGCGCCGCAGATATTGCAAGTTGCGGGCTATCTGGTTGTTGCTTATGGGGTAGGCGATGACGCTTTTGAGGTCCTCAGTTAAAGATTCAACAGAGAATTCATCGTCTCCGCGGAGGCTGATGGTAGCAATCATATCTTGCATGAGCTTCGCGGTTTTGGTTACGTAGAGCGTCCGTTTAGGAACTAATACCTGTTCGAGACGGTAGGCGTTGCGTTTGTAGAACCAGTTCTTGACTAACTCGGTAACTGCCAAGTAGGAAACTAACAGAACCGCCAAAAGCGCATAGAATAGCAACGGAGGCTGAACGAAACCAAAGATTTCACCCAACATCGTAAAGGGCACCAGCAAAGCAAACGCAACAATGGCAATGCTGCTGATGACAAGGTACTTGCTGGGTTTGCTCTTCCAGAAGGGGGTGCGGCGGGTTCGGATGACGAAAACTACCAGTACCTGCGAGACGAGGGATTCAGTGAACCAAGCGGTTTGGAATAATTGCTCAGGATAATGCGGATTAGCGGCTAAGAGCGCTGCGGGTATTATGGGTAGGAACACAAAGAGCATAGTGAAGAACGTTAGGAAGTCAAATAGTGAACTAACAGGCCCAAGCGAAACCATGAATCGCCTAATGAATGAGATATCCCAGCGTTTGGGTCGCTCAACGTATTCCTCGTCTACCTTGTCGGTGGTGATTGTGGACTGGGACATGTCGTAGAGCAGGTTGTTTAACAGGATTTGTACAGGCAACATGGGCAAGAAAGGCAAAAACAGAGATGCCCCTGCGACGCTAAACATGTTACCAAAGTTGCTGCTAACGCCGAGTTGGACGTATTTCATGGTGTTGCCGAAGGTTTTGCGTCCTTCCAGTACTCCCTTTGCTAAGACTGTAAGGTCGTTTTGGGACAAGATGATGTCGGCGGATTCCCGTGCAACGTCAACTGCATTATCTACGGAGACACCTACGTCAGCTGTTTTCAGTGATGGAGCATCGTTGATGCCGTCGCCCATGTAGCCCACGACGTGTCCGTTGCGTTTGAGCAGGGCGATTATGCGGTCTTTTTGTACGGGGTTGACGCGGCAGAATACGTTAGCTTCCTCAACAACCGCTGTGAGTGCTTCATCGGACATGTTGGCGATGTCATTGCCCACCGCGATGCCTTTTATTTCGAAGCCTAAAACGTCGCAGACTTTTCGGGTGACCAATTCGTTGTCGCCGGTGAGGATTTTGAGTTCGATGCCCGCTTTAGTCAGTAACTGTATGGATTCTTTGGCGGTTTCTTTAGGCGGATCCAAGAAGGCAACAAACCCTAAGAACACCATGTCGCTTTCGTCGTTAATCGAGTAAACTGCCTTGTCCTCTTTGAGCCGCTTATAGGCGATACCTAAAACGCGAAGACCCTCAGCGCTGTAATCTTGATATTTCAACTCGATTTTTCGGCGCATCTCATCCGTTAGGTCAGCGACGGTTCGGCGTAACTCGTAGTAGGAGCAGACTTTGAGGATTTCTTCAGGAGCGCCTTTGGCAATGAAGTAGCGTTGCTTGTTTAGTTCTACAACGACGGAGACCCGGCGACGGATAAAGTCGAAGGGGACCTCATCGATTTTTTGGTAGTTGGAGACGTCTACTTCTTTGTGTTTGAGGATAGCTTCGTCTAGGGGGCTTTTGAGGCCTGTTTGGAAGTTGCTGTTAAGGAACGAGTTGAGGAAGACTTTTTCATCTTCTTCGCCTTCGAGGTCAACGTTTAGGATAAGCTTGATTTTGTTCTCAGTGAGGGTACCTGTTTTGTCAGTGCAGAGCACGTTCATGCTGCCAAAGTTCTCAATAGCTGACAGCCGTTTGACGATTACGCCTTTTTTAGACATCGCCATGGCGCCGCGGGACAGGTTAATGGTGATAATCATGGGTAACAGTTCAGGAGTTAACCCCACTGCGAGCGCCACCGCAAAGAGCAGTGCCTGCACTACGCCATTTGTGGTGGGGTTGCGCAGTGAGATGATGAAGAACACAAACATGACAAGCAAGAAGGTGACTTGCATGATGAGAAAGCCAAAGTTGCGGACGCCCCGTTCAAATTCGGTTTCGGGTGCTTTCTCGATTAGTTTTTTGGCGATTTTGCCATATTCAGTGGCGCTGCCAGTTTTCACAACCACCGCAGTTGCGGAGCCGCTGACAATGGAGGTGCCCATAAAACAGTAATTGCTCCAGTCAACCATACCGCCGCCTTTACCCTTGAGGGCTCCAGAGATTTTTTCTACAGGAAAAGATTCACCAGTCAAAGCAGATTGATTAACGAAAAGGTCTTTCGCGGCGATAATGCGCGAGTCTGCAGGGGTGATGTCGCCCGCGGAGAGGAAAATGACGTCGCCGGGGACAATTTCGGGGAGTTTGATTTCTTGTTTGGTGCCGTCGCGTAAGACCGTGGCGGTGGTGGTGACTTTTTGTTTTAGGAGTTCTGCGGCTTTTTCAGCTTTAGACTCCTGGTAGTAGTCCAAGATTACGCTGATGAAAATGATTGTTAAGATTATGCCTGTGTTGGCTAATTCGCCTAATGCGCCTGTTATTCCAGCCGCAACAAGCAGGATGATGACAAGGGGACTTTTGAAGTGGAGTATGAATTCTTTGATGGCGGAGTGCTTGTGTGCTTTTGCTAACTCGTTGGGTCCGTATACTTCGAGGCGTTCGGTGGCTTGCTGGGCGCTTAAGCCTTGTGCTGAGGTTTGTAGGCGGCTTAAGAGTTGCTCCGCTGGTAGAGTTACGATTTCCTCCGATGTCAGCGTAGGCTGCAGGGGGGCAACTGCTGCATTGTATGAACCGTTGCCGTTTGGTTCCTTTGCCATGAACGCTCCCGCCTTAAACCGTACAATAACACGTTGCCTTTAAAGGAGTTTCTCACCAGTCGCACATTAACCCACCAAAAACGTATGCATAGAGAGTGCTGCTTGTGGCTACCCTTTTTGGTGGCAATCCATGCAGACAGCCACGATTTTCACGTGTTCTAGGCGCTGCTGCATACCCATCAATCCTTCAGCAAGCACAGAAACGTAGCCGATGGGTTTTCCGCATTTTTGACAACAAATAGGCTGCGTGTTACCCATATTCTGTCACAAAAAAGAAGGAGGAAAAACGGCTCTTATAAGGTGAACTATAAAATTGGTCACCGATGAGTTATTCATGCCCTGCGTGACCTAATGTATCTATCAGTCAAGCCTGCTACAAGGCAGAAACTTGCGAAAAAACCAAATGAAAGATTCATCAATAGAAGAAATATGTCAGCCTCAATGTAGCCTCCTTGCATTAGCGCATTGGAAAGAAAAGCAACAAAACCACTGCACAGCAGCGAAGCGATGATTATGGCGGAACCTAACCAAGGTCGTGACCCTCCTTTTGTTGGTCGTACAGACATTCGGGCGGCTATTATCCCTATGAGTGAACCCAAAATGAAACCTGCTATAGCGCCTCCAGTCATAAATTGCCAGAGCAAGCGGTAGCGTCCCAGCCAAGTCAGGAATATAAAAAAGAAGCCAACTGTTGCGGAAAGACCTAGCCATGGAAATGGGGACGTTTGTTTTTTTGTGTTTGTTGTGATTACTGTTTTTGTATTTACGCTTACTTTGTCGTTTTCTTTAGGAAACCATCCTCGGACTGATTTTTTTAGGGCGGTTATGATTTTCAAGGGTTCAACTCCGAGTTAGTTCCATAACATTTGTAAATAGTCAAATGTTTACGTAATTAAATTTTTCCATACCCCAAATCCTTAATTGACAATACACCCACAAAACCGCTTGAAAATCAAAAACGCAAATGACTATACCAAAAAATAGAAAAGAAAAGCGCTTCTGATAGCGCTATTTCCAGTTGGTGAGGATTTCTTCGCGTTTAAACGTCTCTTTGCTCAAGTAGAAAAGTGCGACGTCGGCGAGGGCCAAGCCAAAGATGACGATTCCGGCTAGCAACAGTGATGCGGCGGTGAATATGGAGCCAAACAGGACGACAAATATCAGGGGCAACACGACTAATCCGCCGAGTTGTTGGGCTGCTCGGATGTCGCTGACTTTGGAGGAGACGATGACGTTGGCTAAGACGCTCATGACGCAACCCAAGGGTGTGATGACAAACATTAGTAGCACCCAGTAGAGGTTGGGTAGCAAGATGACGCCAAGGGTTGTGTAGGTCCAGTAGTCCATGATGGGCACGTATATGGCGGCTGCTAAGTAGGTGACTGCCATGCAGGGCACAAACGAGGCTAAGCTTTTGCCTAGGAGCAATTCGCCGTCGGTTGTAGGCGTTGCCAGTAGCGGTTCGAGGCTTTTCTCAATTTTTTCGCCCACAAAACTGTATGAGGCAATGATTGAGGGCAGGATGGCGGGTATGAGCACGAAGTACATTGAACCTAAGTTCACAACTTGCTCCACGGCCTGCATCATTTCTGTGCCGCTTAGTTGATCGGCGCCTGCGCCTAAACTGAAAATGAAAGCTATAGGCAAAACGACACCTAACACTATGGGCATCGCTATTAAGCTGTAGAGCACGTATTTGTTGCGTTTAATTACGCTTAGGTCTTTTTTGGTTACTATCCACGATTTCCAAAGTCTCATGCAGATACCTCCCGAATGAGTTTTAGATAGACATCTTCAAGCGTAGACCGCAGCTCCGTCACATACTGGACGCTGCCGCCTGCTTCCACGATGGCACGCACCACCGCAGGGTTATCACGCTCAGGGTTCTCAATGTCTAAAATCAACTTGTTATCGCTGACCCGAACATTCTCCGAAACACCTAAACCCTGCACCGCAGCCACCACGCTCGCTGGAACGCTGGTTAAGTGCACGATGGTTTTTCGGTTGTAGAGGCTATGCTGGAGATTTTGGGGAGAATCCACGGTGATTAGTTTGGTTTTGAGGATGGCAATGCGGTCGCAAAGGCGCTCGGTTTCGGTTAAGTTGTGGGTGTTGATGAATATGGTGCGTTTTTCTTTTTTGAGTTCTAATACGAAGTCGCGGACGGTTTTTGAGGCTTCAGGGTCGAGGTTGGCGGTGGGTTCGTCAAGGAATAGGAGCTGTGGGTCGTGGATGAGGGCGCGTGCTATGGCGAGTTTTTGCTTCATGCCTTTGCTAAAGGTGGCCACTGCGTCGTCTCGGCGGTTCCAGATGCCTAAAAGCGTGAGGAGACGTTGGATGTTTTCTTTTCGTTTGGCTTCGGGGACTTCGTAGAGTTGTCCGTAGAAGTCGAGGTTGCGGTACGCGCTTAGGCTGTCGTATAGGCCTACGTTTTCGGGTAGGAAGCCAACCATTTTTCTGATGTTTAGGCAGTCCGCTTCTTTGCTGACGTTGTAGTTGCCTATGGTGGCTTCGCCGCTTGTTTTGCCTATGAGACAGCAGAGCATGCGCACCGTGGTGGTTTTTCCTGCGCCGTTGGGGCCTAAGAAGCCGAAGACTTCGCCGTCATTTACGTGTAGGGTGAGGTCTTCTACAGCGGTCAGGTTGCCGAATTTTCGGGTTAGGTTTTGGGTGTCAATCATGCCTTTTGCCTCCTCAGAGGATATTTACTATGGATACGGTAAGTAAGTATTTAAGTTAGACGAAACCGTTTTCATCATATGAAACTCCTTAAAATTTTGGACTCCCAAAGCGCCAAGCTCGTCACCGACGTCATCAACCAAGCAATCCTCAAAGAACTCGTCAACCAACCCCAATCCGTCTCCGACCTCACCGTAAAACTCAACATTCCCACACTCAAACTCTGGCGGAGAATCCAAAAACTCCAAAAAGCGAACCTCATCGAACAAACCGGCACCCAAAAAAAAGGCAACCTCGAAAAAAAACTATATCGCTCAACCGCCACCTACTTCGCGCCACAACAATTCTTAAACTTCAAACCCAAAAATCCCCAGTTAACAACGGCATTTGAAATTTACTCAGAAATCCAAAACATCCTCATGACTAAAATGGCTGCTTACAACGAGGTCCCACAAGACGCCGACCCTGTGGACTACTCGCTCTATGCCAACATGGTGGTGTTCGCGGACATCTGTGGCCAACCCCGTGTCCAAGCACGAATCGTCGAATTAGAACGCGAGCTTACCAAATTCAAAGAACAAGGCGGCTACAAACCCAGCAGTTAAGAGCTTTCGTATTTGGATTCTTCGATATGTTTGCGTTCCAGCTCCTCGTCGCTTAACCGTTGGGCTGGCTCGGCTGATGAGGCACTTTTTGGATAAGTGAGGGGGTCTTTGACGTAGCTATTCATGAAGCTGGATTTGCCGCAGGCAGGACATTGCAACATCCTGAAAGGCCCGATATGAACTCCACTAAAACTGTGTGAAGCATCAAAGACGGCGTGGCATTTGGAACATTTCGCACGCATGCCACCGCTGCGCATCATGTAGAGACGAAAAACTACAACTACGACTACTGCAATGACCACTATTACTATTCCAAAGTAGGGGCTGTCTAAAGCGTCAGTGATAGTTTGAGACATGCAACCACCTGCAAGATGTATTGCTGGTTAACTGTTTCCTCAAAGATAAATCTGCCTAAACACAAAGAAGGTTAGGGTTTTTCGTATTTAGAATCTTCTATACGCTTAGCCTCTAGTTCTTCTTCTGAGAGTTCCTGTGGCGCAGCTGTTTGCTTTTGAGCTTCTTCAGGCGGCCAAGTAAGGGGGTCTTTGACAGAAGAGTAAACGTTTAGCCAACTGTGTTTTTTACAGGCAGGACAACGGATATAGTGAAGAGGCCCAAGATGGGGCGCCAAAACTGCTCCGCCTAATCCTTGCTCAAAGACTGCACCGCATTTTTTGCATTTAACCCGAGTCATAGCAATCACGAATTAGAAACTCCTACACAGTTAACGTATTAAAATCCTCGCCAAAAAAATCAAAAATCCGCATTATCATCTGTTGGATTGTTTTTATATGGGGCATTCAATGTGTTGGGCTATGACAAGTAACATGTTTTGGAGCCGAAGCCTCCTTGACAATAACCTCCGAGTGCTGCTCTACCCCAAAGAATCCGCCAACACCACCCAACTATCACTCGCTGTTGAGTATGGCTCCAACCATGAACCTCCAGAAAACGCAGGCGTAGCCCACTTCATCGAGCACATGCTAGCAGGCGGCTCCCAAAAACGTATTGCCCTGTCACGAAAAGCCGAAGATTCAGGCGGCGTCATGGATTTCTTCACTGACCACGAATACATGATGAGCACCATAGACGTCCTACCCAACAAACTAACCGAGGCAGCCGACATCCTGTCAAAGGTCTTTTTTGATGAAGACTTTGAACAACAAAAATTTGACAGCGAACAAAAAATCATACTCAACGAACTCGCAGAAGTCGCCGATGAACCTAACGAGCAAGTCGAAGAAATGCTTCTAAGTTCGCTGTTTAAGAATCACCCCGTTAAGCGACCCGTCGGCGGCTACCCTAAAACCGTGAAGAAAATCACGCTAAAAAAACTCAAAGAAGCCTACCGAACCAATTACGTCGCGGAGAACATGATTTTGATTTTATCAGGTAACTACGCCGAGGAAGATGCGCAGACAGCTCTGGGCGTATTCAGTGACAAGGCTAAAGGGCAGGCGCCTAAAAGGGCTGAAAGGAAACCTGAGACAAAAGCGCCTAAAGAGTTGGTGGTCAAAGAAAAAGCGGGATTAACCCAGTCCTACCTTAACGTCGGCGCCCGAACGGTATGTTGCAGTCACAAGGACGCGGTGGTCCTTAATTTGGCGGGTGTAATTCTTGGTGGCGGAACCAGTTCTCGCCTGTTTGCGGAGTTACGCGAAAACCACCCCATAACCTATGATGTTAACGCAACGCACGTCAAAGGCTTAGATTATGGGTACTTGGGCGTTAGCTGCGCAGTAGCCGCCAAGAATGTAG
Source organism: Candidatus Bathyarchaeota archaeon (assembly GCA_026014745.1). Classification (NCBI taxonomy): domain Archaea; kingdom Thermoproteati; phylum Candidatus Bathyarchaeota; species Candidatus Bathyarchaeota archaeon. The sequence continues at coordinate 52,629 of JAOZHS010000002.1, forward strand.
GTAAAGCCCGCAAATTAATCAGCAAAGAATTCGTTAAACTTCGCACGCAAGCCGTACCCGCTGAAGAGTTGGAAAAGAGCAAAAACATGATTGTAGGCGCCGCCTTACGGGGGCTAGATAGTTTAGAGGATACCCCGGACATTTTGGCGTATATGGAGATTCATTTCCGAAACGAAAACGCGCTTCTAAAATACATCGATGAAGTTAAGGCGGTGACTGAGGCGGATATTTTGCGTGTTGCTAACCGATATCTCCAAGAAGATCAATTTGCCACGGCGATTCTAAATCCTGCAAAATAGGCTGCATAGCTTCGGCTAAAAAAATAAAAAGGGAAAAAGAGGCGCTCGGATTGCTGTTTAGTGTTTTTTCATGACTGTAGCTATCGAGATGCCGACTGCGACCAAGCTTAATGCGACTGCTACGTATTCATAGGTTGGGTCTGCTGGTGTTCCTGGCGCGCCGGTTGCGCCTACTTCTCCTGCTACGCCAGTTTGGCCTGTTGCTCCAGTGGGTCCAGTGAGGTCTGGAACGCTTATGTCAACGGATGCGTCTGCTGTGCTTGTTTCGGCGCCGAGTGTGTAGTCTCCGCTGAGGCTTGTGGGAACAATGACTGTCACGGTGAAGTTGCCATATTCATCTGTGGTTATAGTGTCGGAGAAGGTGTAAACTACTTCGGAGGTGTCGTTTAAGGTGAGGGTCACGTCTTCTTCAGCGTTAAATCCTGTACCGGTAACTGCGAGGATGTTGCTGTCGTCAGGTGTCGCCGTTAGAGTTGCAGAACCAGAGAGGGTGTATTCATCGTCAGCAGAAGCATCGGAGGTTTCAGCGGTTAAATCAAAGGTTCCATAGATACCGCTTGGTATAGTTAGGTTTGTGTCAAATGCGCCTTCGCTGTCAGTGGTTACGTCTTCAGTAAAGGTGTACGCAGTAGAACTATCCGTTTGATTTATGAGGGTTAATGTTACGGTTTCGTCAGCGTCAAAGCCTGTGCCGGTAACGTTAATCATATTGGTGTCATCGATGTCAGTGATAGTAATCGATGTTGTTGCCGCGTTTACGGTGGATACAAATGCGACCGCAAGGACTCCACAAAGCATGATTAAGAGCGCGATGTTTTTGTGTTGTTGCTTCAAGGTTTCAACTCCTTAAAACAACGGTCGACTAGACAGTAAATAAGAATATTTCAGAATATCTGCCTAATCGTGACCCAATAAAACCCTTAATTAGCCCAAATTTGACCAAAAAACAGGTAACTTACTAAAAGATTAATTGTGAGGGCGAGGTGCCGTTTGGCAGACACTCTGCAAACCGTGGAAGGATGCCCAGAACGGCACATTTGGGAGCCTAAGCCCCATAGTGTAGACCTGGAAACAGAGCCTCGATACGACTGCAGCGATCTGCCAAACGACGCATGTTACATATCAAAGGGATCGGAGGAAAAAACGTGAAAAAGGGGATTTAAGCCAACAGATAGCGGGTTTGTAAGAAGCCTTCATAAGTGTGATGATGAAAAAATCTTCTACCACCGCGACGTTTCAATTTGTTCGCGGAGCGAATTAATGTCTGTTACTTGCTCTTTTAAGACTATGTCGTCGCCGGTTATTGGACCTACTACGTTGCTGGGTAGCGGCACTACAGATTTAGACATAAATCCGCTTTTAGTTCCGTAGAGCTTTGCTACTTCATCAGTTAACTTAACGTCTACTTTTGTCACAGTCCACGTGTTGTCGTCTAATTCGACGTCTTCTACTTCGCCGATCCTCATGCCGTTTTTAGCAATCACCTTTTTGCCTTTTATTTCCTCAATTTTTACCAAAATTATCACCACCTAAAATTAGCTGCCTAAATATTTTCAATTCAGCCCCGATTAAAAAGCTTTGTAGCATCCCTAAAACTACTACAGCCAAAGGGCTACTTACACGTCTAAGGGCACAAATGCAACTTTTGGGTGCTTAACAAAAAACCAGCCCAACCCACAGTAAAACAGGGAGCTTAGCCTGTCGCTGTTGCTATAACCTGTTTACCACAAACGCTTAAGAACACGCCATGTTTGTTGATATTTGTTCACTTGCTACGTGTGGAGGTGAACTGTATTTCTAGGACTTTAGCAAACATTGGATTCATATTGGCGCTCATAGGCAGCCTCTTTTTGATAATCATTGGCATAGCGGGTATGCTGGGGATTTTTGTATTAATTTTTGCACCTTTTTTTGCTTTAGGCTCATTTTTTTACGGCATTGTCATGTTCATCGTTGGGATACTTGGAGTGCTCTCTTCAAGATTCGTGTATAACCCAGGCGCTGCAATCTGGATGCTTTTACTTGCAGTAATCGCAGGATTATTTGGGGCAGTGTTCGCTGCGTGGCTTCTTGCTATCGGCGGAATACTTGGGTTACTTTCAAGACTCTAACAAAAAACCGCGTAGCCTTCCGCTTGATACCCACTCCACCTACAAATGCTGGTTAGGAAGAAACGTCTTGTTTAAACCACATTTTTGGAAATCATGCTTTTTAGCCTTCATTTTGGCTTTGATAGTGGCAACCTTAGTCATCACTGCCTGCGCAGGGAGCTCAAGCAAAGAAACCCTCATCGAACCAGACGCGCCTGAACCCTACACGCTGGCTCAAACAACAAATGAAACGTATGAAAATAATAAGGTGTACATGGGAGTTTGGCTAAACAACATATACAGCTATGAATACACCAAAGGCACCTACACTCTTGATATTTTTTTGTACTTTTTTTGGATAGACCCAAACATAAAAGAAATCGACTGGTACTTGATGAATGGATACCCTGTTAATCCCGCAACCATCGAAACCTTAAACAACGACACAACAGGCGAAGTAAAAAATCAGATTTTTAGAATAACCGCAGTTTGCAGCACCACTCCCGATGCTTCATCTTTCCCTTTTGACCCCATTCAGATGGAAGTAGTCATCGAACTGATAACCCGCGGCTATCATGCCGAAATCGTCTGGTTAGAGAATCAAACAGGTGTTGACCCAAGCTTTGATAACGCTGGGTGGGTGACCAGCAATATAGAACTAATAAGTTCTTACCGTGTGTACCCTTTAGGTGTGGAGTTACCCCGCGCAGAGATGATTCTAACTCAGTATCGTCTACAACTCTGGACGGGCATCCAAGCGCTCATCCCCCCACTGATTTTTGCGTTAGTTTCTGCGTTTTCATTTTTGTTTAGTCTCCGTGACGCGGCGGCTGTGGGGTTGCGGTTGGGTTTGGATACTTCGATGCTGGTAACAACCTTGCTGTTTAACTTTACAGTAAACGCGACGATTCCGCCGTCTTCAACAATTACGCTCTATAGCCTGTTTATGCTGTCGATTTTGATTTTTATGGTCATGAATTTGGTTGTGACGGTGATAGGGTTTGTGCAGTGGTTCTATTATAAAAACGAAAGACAAACAAAGCGGACGAACCGTTGGGGCTTTGTTATTTCGTTGCTGGTACTTTTTGCGTTCTTTATACTGCTATATTTACTGAGAGTATAACGTTATTGATACTCGATTCTGGGGTATGTAAGCCTCTAGTCACAACCACATAACTTTATTTTCACTTTTTAACCTCAATTCAAACAGGTTTCTAAGAAAAAGAGTGTTATTTATGCCCCTAAATGAGTATAAACCAGGTACCCGATTCTCTGGACTTATCGGCCGCACCGTTGACCAATCAAGCCCGGCTTGGCCTATGCCGCTAAGAGCCAAAGAAGGTGCCCCCAACGTGCTTTTCATAATCCTCGACGACACAGGATTTGGCCAGATAGGCTGCTATGGAAGCCCAATCGAAACACCCAACCTTGACAGCCTAGCTGCAAACGGGCTCCTATACACAAACATGCAAACAACCGCTCTATGTTCTCCTACCCGCTCCTGTATCCTAACGGGTCGCAACCACCACGCCAATGGCATGGCTGGAATTACCGAAATATCCACTGGCTACCCTGGCTACAATGGCTACATTCCCTTTGAGAACGGTTTTATCTCCGAAATTCTTCGACAGAAAGGCTACAACACCTACGCAGTAGGCAAATGGCATCTCACCCCCGCTAACGAAATCTCTGGTGCAGGTCCCTACAATCGTTGGCCGCTTGCCCGCGGTTTTGAGCGCTACTATGGGTTCCTTGGGGGAGATACCAACCAGTATTACCCCGATTTAACTTTTGACAATCACAGCGTAAGACCTCCCAAGACGCCCCAAGAAGGCTACCACTTAACCGAAGACCTCGTCAACACCGCAATATCCTTTATTGCCGATGCTAAGCAGGTTGCCCCTGACAAACCGTTCTTCCTGTATTTCTGCACTGGAGCCATGCATGCGCCCCATCATGTTCCCAAGGAGTGGGCAGACAAATACAAGGGCAAATTCGACGATGGCTGGGAAGCCTATCGAGAAAAAGTCTTCCAAAAACAAAAAGAACTCGGCATAATGCCCTCCAACGCTGAACTCTCCCGCCATGACCCCGACGTCAAACCCTGGAACGAATGTTCCGCTGAAGAGAAAAAGGTGTATTCGCGCATGATGGAGGTCTTTGCGGGTTATCTCTCCCATACCGACTATCACATCGGCAGACTGCTTGACTTCTTAAAAACCATAGGAGAATTCGACAACACCCTCATAATGGTGCTCTCTGATAACGGTGCAAGCGCAGAAGGCGGACCTCAAGGCTCCATAAATGAGAGCCTCTTCTTCAATAACGTTCCCGAAGAGTTAGCGGACAACATAAAAATGCTTGACAAAATCGGCGGCCCCGAAACCTTCAACCATTACCCTTGGGGCTGGACTTGGGCGGGCAACACGCCTTTTCGCCGCTGGAAACGCGAAACCTACCGAGGCGGCGTAAGCGACCCCTTCATTGTTCATTGGCCAAAAGGCATCCAAGCAAAAGGGCAAATCCGAACCCAATACGCCCACGCAATCGACCTGTTACCCACAGTACTTGAAGCATTAGAAATGGAAGCGCCAGAAACGATTCAAGGTGTCACACAATCACCAATTCAAGGCGTAAGCTTCGCCCACACCTTCAACGACGCCAACGCAGAAACCAAACATCACACACAGTACTTCGAGATGCTGGGACATCGCTCTATTTATCAAGACGGCTGGCGCGCAGTCTGCCCCTGGCCTGGTCCCTCGTTTGCGGAGGCAGGAAAACCGTTCGGTATGCCTATTTCTGCAGAAGAACTCACCCAGTTGGACGCTAAAAGCTGGGAACTCTATCACATCAGCGAAGACATTGCGGAAAACCACAACATCGCAAACGAAAACCGACCGCTCCTTATCGAAATGATTGCCCAGTGGTATGTTGAAGCAGGTAAATACAACGTTTTGCCGGTCGATGGCAGGGGAACCCAACGTTTCGCTGAACAGCGACCACAGATAAGCACAGAACGCTCGACCTACGTGTACTATGCTGAAACGCAGCCAATCGGCTCGGAGGTGGCGGTTAATGTGCTCAACCGAACTCACAGCATAACGGCAGATGTAGAAATAACCGCTAACGCTACGGGGCTTCTATTGTCACAGGGTGCAAACGACGGCGGTTACGCGTTGTATGTGAGGGAGGGCAAACTAAATTACGCCTACAACTACTTAGGCAAAGCCATATACCACGTTGAATCCGAAAAACAAATCCCGATTGGACGCCACAAACTACGCTTTGCGTTTGAAGTAACAGGAAAGCCTGACCCGTCCGCAGGAAAAGGCGCCCCTGGGCAAGGAAAATTCTACATAGACAGCGAACTTGTTGGGCAAGGTGAGATACCTGTAACTATCCCCATCATAATGGGTTTGAGCGGCAAATTCACCGTCGGAGAAGCCCCCAGTGCACCCGTAACCCCCGATTACAGTGGAGCCTTCAAGTTTACTGGAAAAATCTACAGCATAACCGTGGATGTAAGCGGTGAAAGCGTCGAGGACGCTAATGCGAAGATGCGTCACGTCATGGCTCGACAATAACACGATTACTAAGACGGCAAGTTAGAGACCTACCGCAGACCCAGTGAAAAATACGTCTGGTTTTGGTATTTTGAGTGTCGAAGAGGTATTTTCAAACGTCGCTTCTGGAATTAAACTAATTGCTGAGATGTCTAGTGTTGCCCTAATTGCTGTAGGGTTAGTGGTTGCACTATATTTTTTGGTCAGAGCCCTGATTACGAAAGAAAAAAGGCAGTACATTAGACTTAGGTTGTCTTTGGGGCGATTTCTTGTTGTTGCCCTAGAGCTTCAATTAGCCGCTGACATCATTGAGACCGCTATTTTACCCAGCTGGGAACATATTGGTCAACTTGCAGCGATTGCCTTGATTAGAACGTTTCTAAATCACTTCCTTAACAAAGAAATCGAGGCAGAAGAAAAAGAGAAACGGGAAACCGAAATGACCCAAACCCAGAAGAACATGAAAATGTAGGAAAAATGGCGATGTGGGCACAGCTGCGCAGTCACAGACATTTAATATGCACTTCCCCAACAGTCACATGTTAAAAAATCAAGAAGTGAATAAAAATGGTTATGTCCAGTGAAACAGTCTTGTATGGTCCGATGCAAATTTTCGTTATTGGCTTTCCGGGCAACCAATTTAGCGGCGAGATTCTTCCAGCGTTAAACGAAGCAAGAGACAAGAACCTCATTCGCATGATTGACTATCTTTTCATCAGCAAAGATGAACAAGGCAACATTTCAACCCTTGCAGGCACAGATTTAGGCAGAAAAGAAATCAGGCAATTAGACTCTGTAATTGGTGCGTTGTTAGGTTTTGGGGCAGGCGGCAAAGAAGGCGCAAAGAAAGGAATGGAAGCAGGGTTGAAGTTTAGCGAAAACGACAGGGGTCTCTCAGAAAGTGAAATTAGGGAAATCGCAGAGAACATCCCTGACAACAGTTCAGCGTTAATGATGATTGTTGAGCATCTGTGGGCAAAGAAGGTCAAAGAAGCTTTAGTAAACTCCAACGGCGTCATGCTTGCTCAGGGTATGTTGACTCCCGAGTTAGTTGTCAGAATAGGCGAAGCACTCAAAGCTTAAACAGGAAATCAAGTTCTAAATTTTTTTGTTAGCCTTTGGCGTATTTTCTCTTTTTTTAGTTAACGGTTTTAACCTTCAAGAGGTGAAAAATTTGAGTTTTGGACCCTTAGGTCGTGGCGGAGCAAGAAGAAGAACCCGACGCAGAATGAATAGACGAACCGCTTTGATGATGATGTCTATGCAGCAGAAGCAGCAGATTCAGAAGCAAACGGGCAAGAACCCTGAGCAGATGAGTGAGGATGAGTTGAATGCTGCAATGGAGAAAACTGGCGTTGAGCCCAAGAGTGATACCGATATTGAACAGCTCGAGAAGTTGGCTGATTTGAAGGATAGAGGTATCATTAACGAGCAGGAGTTTGAGGCTAAGAAGAGCCAGATCCTCAAAATGTAGCTACCTATAGAAGTGTATGCATAGCAAAGTGCGCTAAGATGCAAGAGTTTACCGCTTTATTGTCTAATATTCAATTTTTTTAGTGCTAAATATTACTACAGAAAATTTATTACCTTGAACGAGAATTATTTTTTGATAATTTTCGGGGAATTTTTTTGGTTAGTGCAGATGAACTTTCTGGAAAAAAAATCGTCAGCCTAAAAGGAGACGAAATCGGCGAAGTTAGGGATGTAGAGGTTGATCCGCTAAAATGGCAAGTAACTCACCTCCAAATGAAACTAAGTAGCAGAGCAGCAGTTTCGCTGGGTTTCAAAAAAACCATCGGCAGTTACACTGTATGCATGCCAATTGAGTTAGTTTCATCCATCGGCGACGTGGTAACTATAAACAAAACCTTGCTCGACATCGCTGCAACCACAGATATAAAAGAATGCCCAACAAAAAGTGTACGACGACGCATAAACGTAAGCCTCTAAACCGATCGGATAACCCAAAAATCAGTCTAAACCCATCAGTCTACTCCCGACCCCTCAGGGAGGGCAAAGAACCGTCGATCCACTTCTTCTATGCCATGGCTAAACCTACAGGCTTAAAATGTAACCTTAGCGGCGCTTACATATTTTTAAAGCCTCTATCTCAACGCATTTTTTCAAAACAAAATAAGCCATGCTACAGACCAGCCGCTGATATAATAAAAAAATCGATGAGACAGCCGAATCTTATTTAGAGGAGAAACAAAAATACACGTGCGGTTCAGCATGTCTAAAAGCAGCGCCTTACAGGAAAAAGCCATCGCATATGACAAAAACGGTTTCATCAAACGTGAAGTCGACAACGCCGTAGTAACCCTAAAAGAGTTTAGACAAAAATACCCCTTCGCGGAAAACCGCGCCTCCATCGAGTGGCTTGACCCTGACAAACTCTTCAAACTTAACCCTGACGAAGTAGGTGAATTCTTCCGTTTCTTAGAAGCCTATTTTAAACCGCTGGGCTATGCAGTGCCCAACAGCACTAACGTCTACCGCAATGCAAGGCTCCAAATTAGCGACCTACGCAACCTTCTCCGCGTCGCGGTGGACGAAAGAAAAACCTTAGCGCAAAAAGTTGATGCGCCCTGGGAACGAATCGGCGGACTGGGGCAGGATAAACAGCTTGCGAAAAAAATCATATTTTGCTTCAACTACGAAAACGGCAACGTCTTGCCCATATTTAGCAACCACCATCTGAGGCATTTTGTAAACCGCGTCTCCGATGCTCCCAATGGTCAGACGAAGTATTTTTCACTGGGCCAAGAATATGAACACTTCACTGCTGAGCTGTTAACCGCCAAAAACAGTGTTTCACTAACGCGGGGGTGGGGTGTTTCATATTTTGCTCGCTTTCTGTACAACACTTTTCCGCCGCCGGACAGTGAACCCGTCGGAGTCAACGCCCATGAAGGCAGACGAGCGGGTATGGCAGTCACTAACGAACAACTGGACATGCAGGGTTTCATGAAGCTGCTCGGCGAATTACAAAAAAGACAAAAAATCACGGGGGAACAGTTCCGTGAGCACCGTGCGGTATGGATGCTGCAGCCCAGCGACCGCGACGCCCTCATTGTTCGTCTTAAGAAACTCTTAGAAGACGCCTAACCTTCTTTTGGCAAAAAGATAATGGAGGTAGGGTTATCTCCATTTTGTCAAGATTTCTTCTCGCTGGAAGGTAGCTTTGCTTAGGAAGAAGAGGAGCACGTCAACTACCAAGATTGCGGTTGAGATGAGCAGCAGGTTGGTTGTGTTTAGGTTTATGATGCCGGTTTCGCCTGCAACGTAGATGATTACGAATGGAAAGGCTAGGACGCCTCCGTATTGGTTTGCGGCTCGGACGTCGTTGATTTTGGCTGAAATTAGGACGGCAACTTCCACGCTGACGAGGCACACCAGAGGCACCACCGCAAAGAGGGTTACTGCCATACTGATGTTTGGGAAGTAGAGGTAGCCTAAGGTGGGGGCTGTTGTGACATCAATTAGTGTTGCGAAGATGGCTGCGCCTCCGTAGGTTGCAAGTAGGGCTGGAAGGAAGGCAGCGATGCTTTTTCCAAGCAAGATTTCGCTATCGGATATTGGGGTTGCCAGTAGGGGTTCGAGGCTTTTTTCGACTTTTTCGCCGATGATGCTGTAGGATGCGATGCCGCCCGAGATGAATATCACGCCTATTATGAAGAAGAACATGAAAGAGTTGATTACGCCTGGAAGCGCAAAGTCTGGAATGCCCCCCGAGATGGTTTGCCCCAGCACGCCTAGGAACAGAGGAAATCCTATGCCTACCAAGACGGGAAATAGGATGGTTGAATAGAGGAGGCTCTTTTTCTTTGAGTATGCCCCTAACTCTTTGCTTGCGATCGTCCAAACATTTTGAAAGTCCATGTTTTTCAACTCCGAACTAATTTTAGGTAAACATCCTCTAAGGTCGGGGTGGTTTGTGTGACGGATTGGATGCGACCGCCTGCTTTGCTGATTGCATCCAAAATCTCTGGGTTTTCCTTTTCGGGGAGGCTGACAGAGACGATTAGTTTGTTGCCGGATATCTCAATTTTCCACTGCCCCCGCTTGACTGCAGCGACAATAGTTTCGTTGATGTTTTCAAGCCCGATAACGGTTTTTGTGCCCCAAAGCGACATTCGCAGATCTTCAGGAGTGCCCTCAGAGAGCAGATTGGTTTTGAGCACACCGACGCGGTCACAGATGCGTTGGGCTTCATCAAGCAGATGAGTGTTTATGAATATGGTGCGTTTTTCTTTTTTGAGTTCTAAGATGAATTCGCGGACGGTTTTTGCTGCTTCGGGGTCGAGGTTGGCGGTGGGTTCGTCGAGGAAGATTACTTGGGGGTCATGGATGAGGGCGCGGGCGATGGCGAGTTTTTGCTTCATGCCTTTGCTGAAGCTGCCTGCGGGTCGGTCTTTTTTCTCCCAGAGTCCAAGCATTGTTAGGTAGCGTTGGATGCGTTCTTGGCGTTGGGTTTCGGGTAGTTTGTAGATTTTTCCGTAGAAGTCGAGGTTTTTGTAGGCGCTTAAGTCTTCGTATAGGCCGACGTTTTCGGGTAGGAGGCCTGTGATTTTTCTGATTTTTTGTGTGTCTGCTTTGTTTCCTATTTCGTAGTCGCCTATTCGGGCGTTGCCGCTGGTTTTGCTTATGAGGCAGCAGAGCATGCGTATTGTGGTTGTTTTGCCTGCGCCGTTGGGGCCTAGGAAGCCGAAGACTTCGCCTTCTTTTATTTTTAGGGTGAGGTTGTTTACGGCGGTGGTGGTTTCGAATGTTTTTGTTAGGTTTTCTGTTTCTATCACACACACTTCCTCCAAACATTTACCAAAATACAGTAAACATTTACTAGCTTAAATGCTTTGTGATAAAACAAAAAAATAGATAAAACAAAAACAACAAAAAAATAGAAACTACAACTTCTGACGAAGCAAATCCCGAATCTCCCGAAGAGTCACCAAAATATCATCATCCAACCCCTCCAACTTCGGAACAGGCTCCTCAGTAGGATAAACAACCTCCGTACCCGTAACATAAGGCTCCCTAAACTTCCTAAGCTCCCTCAAAATGAAATCCCGCACCTCTTCATAGAAAACAATGCCATTGAGGTTCTCCTCAGGACCCTTCTGCGCACCCGAGTACCCGGCAGTTTCAATATGAACTGACCCGATCCTGAAGAGCCTATCGAAGGGACCTGCTTGGCTGGAGATGTTGGTTATGGTTCGGAAGGGGACATGTCGTCGAGTAACGGTGAAGATGCCTCGTTTGGAGTAGATTTCGGGCATGGTGTCGCCGGATTCTGCTTTCACGGAATACTCGATGCTTTTAACGTAATAGGGTAGCAAGATTAGAGTTGGAATAAACCACGCAAGATTAGTTATCAGATTCCAGAGGTTAACAGGAGCCCAGTAGTCATTGATTAACTGCATCATGCTGGGGCTGGCAGGGTCTAAGGCAGCCATCGCAGCAACGAAGATGAAAGACAGAAGCACCACTACGAAAGAGAACAGGAAAACTATGACGCTTTTAATTATCAGCTTGTAGAGTAAGGCTTTTGAGGGTTTGAAGAGGGTTCCGCTTGTGATGGATTTAGTAGGTGGTCTAATGATTGTTTCAACGTTTTTTCCCAAACTATTCACCTCCCTTCCGCTTGTATCGGGGCGTCTCTTTAGCTGCAAGTTTGTTGAAAATGGCGATTGATTGTTTGGTCATGCATAGCTGCTTTTCGTCAGGCCTCAGGGTGAGGTCGTACTCTTGGATTATGGTGTCGAGGGTTTCTTGGCAGTCTTTTTCTTTGGGGCATTGTGGGCAGAGTTTTCCGCCGTAGGAGTCGTGGGCGTACCAGATTATGATTCCGAGTTTTTCGGTGTAGACTATGTAGACTTGGCTGCTGGTTTGGTAGTCGAAGCCTATTAGGAGTCCTTTGTAGTCGAGTAGGGTTTCGATGTCGAGGCGGTGGCTGTTGGCGTGTTCTTTGAGGGTTTTGGCGATTTTTTCTCGGGCGCGGTTTAGGACGCGGGATACGTAGGCGGGGGTCCATTGTTGGGTTTGGTGTTCTTCGGCGATTGTGCTTGTGTTTTTGCCTTTTTGGAATTCTTGCCACACTATTGATTCGTCGGTTGAGAGTAGTGTTGCCATTTCGCACACTTCAATTATTTACCAAAATATAGTAAAGATTTCGCTTTAAAGCTTTCGGAGTCACCGCAGCAAGCAACAGTTACTGATATATTGAGACTTAACATAACAGTTAATACAACGGAAAACAATACATTACATATCCTCAACCAAACAAGAGGCAGGAGGGTAAACAACGAACAGATTCATAAAATACAACAAATACTACCGCCTAGCCATAATCTGCTCAGTCATCGCCTTAGCCCCAATCATCTGGGCAATCATCGCCACAACCGCCTTTGCCGGATCAACCATAGCCACAATCAGCTTATTCTTCGTTCCAACCGCCATAGCCATAGCAGTCATCTTAGCGTTAAACTTCTGGTACGAAGGAGAAGACCGCCGAATAGGACTACGTAGAGCATAAAATAAATCGTTATGTGCTTCTTTTTGCAGCCAAAAGTTGTTGCGAAGATAGTCAAGAATCCTTGACGAAAAAGCACATAAACACATCACAGGCTATAGCACTTTGATAAGCATGAAGCGGGTACTTGTTGTTCAGCTTATTGCTTTGTTACTTTTACTAACAATAGCTGCGTCTTCAGCCCAAATCGCCGTCACAGCATCGTCGCCATCGTGGTCTAAAGAAAACAAGGCATTAGAGGCTAAAGCACTCCAATTTCTCAAGGACGTTGCAAACATTAACGTCTCAAGCTACCATAAATTTGTGCGAGTAAGCAATGAGGCACCCGTACCTCTACCGATGACGGGAAAAATGTTTCACTTTAACCTAACAACACGCGGCAGTCAAGTGGATGCAAGGGTATTTTTTAGAGGGGGCACACTTTTTTTGAGCGCAATCTATCCTGTAAAAGGGTCCATAATCCAATATGAACCGACACCTCAAGACAGCTCAGCGATTGTTAAAAAAACCTTAACACGATTACAGGAGTTTTCAGACAAGGATTATCTGTCAACTTTTCAAAGCATGCTTAGCCAAACAGCAACAATAGAACCTTCAGAGGTATCGAACGCTAATTGGACTCAAAAAATAGCGATGGAACACGATTCGATGGGTAATATTACTACAATAGCGTGGGAACCTTATGCAAATGGGCTCAGCTACCCCCAAAATCAACTCTATCTTGAATTTACGGAGGGGCAACTTACGCATTATGGCGATTTCTTGGGAGTTTATAAATTCGGTAACTTGGAGCTTAAAGTCTCAGAGGCACAGGCAATTCAAATAGCCTTTGAACGTACACGTAACTATTCCTATACTGACAAGGGAGTGACCGCGTCTAACTTTACTGTGCTATTACAATATGCCAAGGCAACTGCATACTTATCAGCCAGAGAAAACAACACACTCTACCCCTACTGGAATATCATGCTGCCCCTAGATAGAATGTATCCGGGCGGAGTAACTTTTTTCCATGTTTTAATGTGGGCGGACACTGGCGAGATAATGTTTTTCTCGCCTATGGGCTTTTTTGGCGAAACTGACGATGGCACTGTTCCTTCTGCGTCACCGCAGCAGACACCCACAGCCGACGCAGCCACACCCATTGCAGGTAGAGACGTAGGGAACCGCACGTTAATGACAACTGGCTTGATGATTTTCTCCGCAATACTAGCTGTAACCATAGTTGCGGGTTTGGTTTTCTATAAGCAGCGTAAAGGTTGGCGGGCCCGACGGGAATTGAACCCGCGACCTAAGGATTAAGAGTCCTCCGCTCTAGCCTGACTGAGCCACGGGCCCACATAGTGTGCTTTTAAAAAGGGTTCCATTGAGAAATATAGAGCTTACGGTAGTGTTGTTGCAGCCTGATGCAGCCAAACCATATAACCGCCCCCGCCTAAGGTGTTTTGGCGTTTTTATGGCTAATTTGTTAGGCGAAGTCTACATCACAAAAACCACCAACCGCGCCAAAGGCGTAGCAGCCCTCACAGGCAAGTTTGATTTAGCGGATTATCGAGGCAAAAAAGTCGCCCTAAAAGCCAACTTCAACAGCGCCGACCCCTTTCCCGCCTCAACCCACCTTGACACCCTCCGCACCCTCATCAACATCCTCAAAGCCGCTGGCGCAGAATCAATCACGCTGGCAGAACGCAGCGGCATGGGCAACACCCGAAACGTACTCGAACACATGGGCATCTTGGCGTTAGCCTCTGAGTTGGGCTTTGAAGTGGTTGTTTTAGATGAGTTGGAACGTGACGGCTGGATAAAATATGAACGAGACGACACCCATTGGCTTCGAGGCTTCTACCTTGCCCGAGTCTTTCATGATGCCGACAAAATCGTGCAAACCTGTTGCCTTAAAACTCACCGTTTCGGCGGCAACTTCACGCTCTCCTTGAAGAATTCGGTGGGGATGGTGGCTAAGAGGGTGCCGGGCGGCTTGTTTGATTACATGTGGGAGCTACATGGGTCGCCGTTTCAGCGGCAAATGATTACTGAAATCAACAACTACTACACCCTCGACTTCGCAATCATGGACGGCATTAAAGCCTTCATATCAGGCGGACCCGAAAGCGGCGGTCTTGTGGAGCCTGGCGTCATGTTGGCGAGTCGCGACAGGGTAGCGCTGGATGCTGTGGGGGTTGCGTTGCTCAAACTCTATGGTGCCAAAGGCAAAATAGGCGACGAAGGTGTGTTTGAGCAGGACCAGCTAAAGCGAGCCGCACAGTTGGGGTTTGGCGTGCAATCAGCCCAGCAAATCCATCTAACAGCGCTAAACGCTGAGGCAAAACCCGATGTTGAGCGCATCGAAGCCGTTTTGAAGGGTCAAGTTGCCATGCATTGAACAGCTCAGCGAAGGCTTATTAGCGTAGAATTTTACTCGAAGGTGGAAGCCTATGAATCCAGCTGAAAAAATTGTTTTTGAACCCATCGGCTACGTGAAAACCGCGGCAGTCGGCGACGAAGTCAAAGACCGAACAAACCGTGCCCAAATCATCCTCAAATCCGAATATGTCGAGGCTCTATCAGGCATAACTGAGTTCTCGCACATTTACGTCCTCTTCTTTCTAAACCAAGTCACACCCCAACAGCGCAAAACCCAAAAGGTCTATCCACGCGGCCGACGTGACATGCCCCTGACGGGCATCTTTGCAACCCGCACCATGATGCGCCCCAACCCCATCGGCATAACTGTTGTCGAACTCCAAAAAGTGGAAGGCACAACTTTGACGGTTAAGGGCTTAGACGCTTATGATGGCACGCCTGTTCTAGACATTAAGCCCTATGACACTTGGGACGATCTGCAAAATGTCCGTGTTGCGGGGTGGTGGAAAAAACTCGCAGAAGAAAACCTAAAGTAACTCTGCCACGCCGTAACGGTCGTCGAGTGCTTTAAGGAGGGCTCTTCTTAGGTCTTCGCCATGCAACTCGGAGGCTTTAAATCCGCCGACTTCAGCCGCCAACTCAGAGTCATCAAGAACCTGAGCCAACCAGTTCTCGAAATCGCCGCGGTAGAGGTGGAATTCTAATGAGTCTGAGGTGACCTGTCGCAGTAACCTGTAGAACTCCTCGAGCGATTGCGCGCTAAAACCGAGGGGTTTGTCAATGTCAACGTAGAATTGAAAAGCTTTCTCAGGGGGGATGTTGATGGCGAGTTTGAGGGCGTTTTTGCCTTTTTCTGTTAAGCCGTATCCTGCGCCGACTTTTCGTAGGAAGCCTTTGTGGGCAAGTTCCTGCACTTCGCTGATGGCTTGGTTGGGTTCTAGGTTTACGGCTTGTGCGAACATGTTTATGTCCATACGGTTGGTGGCTTCATTCATGGTTTTTAGAATTCGGATTTGTTCGTCGTTCAAGAAAAACGCCTCAATCAGGTAATTGAATAGTGCAGCGAAATTTAAATGTGTTAAGAAACCAACGCGGCAAAAATAATAGGTCATCTTTTAATGGATGCTTAAAACCTAAGATAGCGTTTGTAAAAAAATGCGACACACTTTTCCGCTATTATCCGTTAAAATTTTATATTTAATTAATTAAACGAATGTATATGCGTCAGAAAGTTAGCTCTGCTTTGTTTTGTGGATTTTGTATCCTTATGCTTTTTTTCGCTGATGCTAGCTCAACCATTGTGCCATCAGAGGATAGTTGGACTCAAAAAACATCTATGCCTCAGGGCGGAGCCGTTTATGGAGCTGTAGTTATTAAAGAGAAAATTTATGCATTTGGCGGTTATTTCTATCGAGACTACAAATATTTTGGTGACCCTAATTCAACTGCTGACCCAGCTTTTAGTACTTGTGGGGAATATGACCCAACAACAGATAAGTGGACCGTTAAATCTGCTATGCCTACAAAACGTATCAACTTTGCAGCAGTTGCATATCAGAATAGAGTTTACATTATAGGCGGTCAAACATTCGGATTATCGACCGCTTTAGACACTGTTGAAATTTATGATCCTGCCACGGATAAGTGGTCTGAAGCGGCGCCTCTAAACTCACCTCTCACAAATGTGCAAGCCTTTGTTGTTGACGATAAAATCTTTCTTCTGGGTGGGACTAGCGCGAGTTTGCAGATTTATGATCCGCAATTAGATTCTTGGTCTATAGGTGCCAGCAGTCCAGTTACGGTTAGTAAATTTGCTTCGGTAGCATTAGATGGCAAATTGTATGTTATTGGTGGGACAGAGCAATATTCTGAACCAAGCGGGCATGGTGGACGTCGGGTATATGATCGAGCGGTTAATGCTACTCAGATTTATGATCCAACAACGGGTAACTGGACGCTTGGGCCTCCTCTGCCTCGACCTGTTTTTACCGCTGTTGCTGGTGCAACAACTGGGCAGATGGCGCCTAAAGGGATCTATGTTTTGGATACGAATGGTCCTTATTTTATCCAAGTTTTGGATTTTAAAAGCCAGAGTTGGACCAATGGCACGTCCATGCCCACAAGCCCTTTAACGGCTGTCGTTGTTGTGTTTAACGATAGGCTGTATGTTATTGGAGGAATTTACAAAGAATTATATGTGACAAACCCTCTTGCTGATCCGATGGATAATCCGCCGCCTCCCTTCCTAGCGGTTAATTATGAGTATGTTCCTTTTGGGTTTGGTAACTTTAATCCAATCCCTACCCTAACGCCCGTTCCTCCGACTGTTACGCCTACGCCCACCCCTAACACTTTGAGTACAATTTCAATAATCGCCATAGGTGCCGTTGTCGCCCTAATTATCGTTATAGTTACCGTTTTGATTATCAAAAGAGGAAACATTCGAATGCATGCATATCGGTAAATGGATTTAAAATAGAGTTGGCGCTGCGCTCCTCTCGAAACACTGTTTTCGTCGGCAAGTATTTTACCCTGCTAAACCTAAAACATAGTGGGATGCTTGATGACTGATTTTATTGTTGTTTTAGTTACAGCCAAGGATAAGGTGGAGGCGGAGAAGATTGGGATGGCGCTGCTTTTGGAGAAGTTGGTTGCCTGTGTGAATATTGTTGGGTCGGTGTCTTCTTGGTTTCATTGGAAGGGCAACGTTGACTATGCTGAGGAGTGTCTTTTGATTTTGAAGACGCGGCGAGATTTGTTTGATAGGGTGTCGGAGCGTGTGGGAGCGTTGCATAGTTATGAGGTTCCTGAGGTTTTGGCGTTGCCGGTTGTGGGGGTTTCGGCTACTTATTTGACGTGGTTGGAGGAAACCCTAAAGTAACAGGTACATTTATGTACAGACAAGCCTTAAATAGCGCACTGTTGTATGGTTGTGAACTAATGGAGTATGACACAAATGGGGAATCGTCTTTGGCAACCCAACCAACCAAAACAAACCAACTAACACCCTAAACATCAAAAAAATAACCCTAACCCAAACTCCACTCGAAGTTTTCACCAAACTACAAAACCACTACCAAACAGCCTACCTCCTAGAATCCATCGAAGGCCCCCAAAAACTAGCCCAATACAGCTTCATCGGATTCTGCCCCAAAACCACCCTACAAATCACCAACGGAACCGCAAAAACCACCAACAACCAAACAGGACAAACCACCACCCAACCCACCCATGACCCCTTCAGCCTAATCCAAAAACTCATCCAAACCGACACGCCCCAAAGCAACGAATACCGCTTCATCGGAGGCGCAGTCGGCTACCTCTCCTACGACACCGTGCGCTACTGCGAAAAACTACCCCAAAAATGCAACGATGACCGTTTCCCAGACGTAGAAATGGGCGTCTTCGACGACGGCTTGATTTTTAATCACATCGAGGGACAAGTGTTCTATTATTACCGCGGCGAAAACCGCATCGAAGAACTTGAGGAACTACTCAAACAATCCACAGAAACCCCGATGTTGAGTTATTCGCAGCCCAAAGTGGAAACGGACAAGCAGCAGTATGAAGCCGCAGTGGAGAAAGCCAAAGAATACGTCACGGCAGGCGACATCTTCCAAGTCGTGCTCTCTAAACGTTACCAATTCCACTTCAAAGGCAGCCTCATCCCCTTCTACGAGGCGCTCCGAAGCATCAATCCCTCACCGTACATGTATTATCTCAAATTCGGCGACCACCAAATCGTCGGCTCCAGCCCCGAAATGCTGGTCCGCATCGACAACCGCATGGTCGAAACCTTCCCCATAGCAGGCACCAAACCCATCGCGCCGAACCGCGCGGAAAACAAGCGCCTCGCCACCGAACTCCTCGCCGACCCCAAAGAACGCGCCGAACATGTGATGCTGGTGGATTTAGCCCGAAACGACCTAGGGCGCATCTCAAAATATGGCTCAGTGTCCGTGCCCGAGTTCATGCAGGTCCACCAGTACAGCCATGTGCAGCATATTGTCTCGCAGGTTGTGGGTGAACTAAAAGATGAACTGCAAAGCTACGATGCAGTCCGCGCGGTCTTCCCCGCAGGCACCGTGTCGGGGGCACCTAAAGTGCGGGCTATGGAAATCATCGACGAACTTGAAGGCTGCAGACGAGGACCCTACGCGGGAGCTGTGGGTTACTTCTCCTATAACGGCAACGCAGACTTCGCCATCGCAATACGCACCCTATTCGCAGACAAGAACCAAGCCTATCTTCAGGCGGGGGCAGGCATCGTTGCCGACTCTGTGCCTGAGAGGGAATGGTTTGAAACTGACCATAAAGCTAAGGCGTTGATACGCGCATTAGAATTGGCTGCGGGCAAAAAACCCCTCAGAGTCTTAGTCATCGACAACTATGACTCGTTTGTCTACAACCTCGTTCAATACATCGGCGAGTTAGGCGCACAAACCGTAGTTTATCGCAACGACCAAATCACGCTTGAAGAAGTCGCCAAACTCAAACCTGACCGCATAGTCATCTCACCCGGTCCCGGAAGCCCTGATGACGAAAAATACTTTGGCGTCTGCACCCAAATCCTGCAGCAACTCAGCCCCAACATACCTACCTTGGGCGTCTGCTTGGGGCATCAGGGCATCATCAACGCTTACGGCGGCAAAATCATCCATGCCAAGAAGCTGATGCATGGCAAAACCTGCACCATCAAACACAGCCAAAAAGACCTCTTCAGCGGCGTCCGCAACCCATTCAACGCTACCCGTTACCATTCACTGGCTGGCGAACGCGTCTCCATCCCAGCTTGCCTTGAAATCACAGCCGAAGCCATAGACGACGGCGAAATCATGGGCATCAAACACCTCAAATACCCAATCTATGGCGTACAATTCCATCCTGAATCCATACTTTGCGAAGACGGCAAAATCATCATCAAAAACTTCCTCGAGGTCAAAACGCCATGATACGTGAAGGTATCCAAAAACTCATCGAATCCACCGATTTAACCCATGACGAAGCCGCACAAATCATGGGCGAAGTCATGTCGGGTAAAGCCACCAACGCGCAAACCGCCGCGTTTTTAACCGCGCTTAGATTGAAAGGCGAAGCAGTTGAGGAGCTGATTTCATTTGCGTCGGTTATGCGCAGCAACTGCCGCCAAATCCACCCCCACGTAAAAGGTCGCCTCGTCGACACATGCGGGACAGGCGGAGACAAAATTAAAACCTTCAACGTCAGCACTGCCGCTGCCTTTGTAATAGCAGGCGCAGGCGTACCAGTAGCAAAGCACGGAAACCGCAGCGTAACCAGCAAGAGCGGAAGCGCGGACGTGCTTGAACAGTTGGGATTGAACCTTAATTTGGATCCCGACACCGTAGAAACCATCATCGAGCGAGTGGGCATCGGCTTCATGTTTGCCCCAGCCTTCCACCCCGCCATGAAATACGCAGCTGAACCTCGCCGCGAAATCGGCATCCGCACCGTCTTCAACATCTTAGGTCCACTCACCAATCCCGCAAACGCGTCCGCCCAACTGTTAGGTGTCTATGATGCAAAGCTCGCGGCGCCGTTGGCTCTGGCATTAGGCGAATTGGGCTGCCAGGAGGCGATGGTGGTGCATGGACTCGACGGCTTAGACGAAATCTCAACCGTTGGCAGAACCCTGATTGCTCATCTAAAACACGCCAAAGTAACCATCAAAGAGCTAACACCTGATAGTCTCGGGTTAAAAACCGCTCAACCTTCGGAGTTGCTGACATCGACCCCTGAGGAGAGCGCGAAAACCATTGTTCGAATCCTCTGCGGCAACTTAGACGACGCAAAAGCTGACATCGTCCTGCTGAATGCAGCTGCAGGGATTATGGTGGGTGGAAAAGCGGGTTCCTTTGCTGAGGGGCTTGAGTTAGCCCGAAAATCGGTTATGTCGGGTTGTGCTCGTAGGAAGCTTAAAGCCTTGATTGGGGCTTCTAATGGCAGTTTGGAAAAACTTGTGGAGTTAGAGTCTAAAATTGCTTAATTTTCTTGATACCCTCGCCTTGAACGCCAAAGGAACCATCGCATCAGGATACTACCAAACACCCCAATCTGCTAAACAGGTGCAGGTTAGCCTAAAACAAACTATCATCAAAAGCAGAGGTCGCGCCGTGATTACGGAGATAAAAACTGCTTCGCCCTCGCTGGGAACAATCAGAGAACAAATAGACCCCAAAGAAGTAGCAAAAGCCATGGAACGCGGCGGCGCAACCGGACTCTCCGTATTAACCGAACCCAAACACTTCAACGGCTCACTGGACACGTTGATTCAAGCCCGAGAAGCCACCAAACTGCCCATCCTCATGAAAGACATAATCCTAAGCCCCCGCCAAATAGAGAAAGCCGCAGAAATCGGCGCCAACGCCATCCTCCTAATCCAAGGCCTCTTCGAGCGAGGCTACGGCGAAATGGGACTAAACGGACTCATAACCTTCGCGCATGCCCGCGGGATAGAAGTCCTGCTTGAAACACACACAGAACAAGAATTTGCAGCTGCAATAAAAACCGATGCGGACCTCGTGGGCGTCAACAACCGCAACCTTGACACCTTAAAAATCGATTTAGAAACCACCAAAACCATCCTCCAAAAACAGGACAGGCGGGGCAAAATTGTCATCAGCGAAAGCGGCATCAAGACGCCTCAGGATGTGGCGTTTCTTCGGGGCTGCGGCGCAGATGGGTTCCTCATTGGCTCCAGCATCATGTTAACACAGGATATCGAATTAAAAGTCAAGGAGTTCACTCAAGCATGAATCTAAGCAACTACCCTGTAAACGGAAAATACGGCAAATATGGCGGACGCTTCGTCCCAGAAATCCTTATGGAAGCCATCAACGAACTTGACGAGGCATACGCAGCAGCTAAAGCAGACCCCAACTTCCAAAAAGAATTAGACTACTATCTCGCCGAATTCGTCGGACGCCCAACGCCGTTATACTACGCCAAAAACCTCTCTGAAAAGATAGGCGGCGCAAAGATTTACCTAAAACGCGAAGACCTCGCCCATGGCGGCGCCCACAAAATCAACAACACCCTCGGTCAAGCATTACTTGCCAAACGAATGGGTAAAACCCGCGTTATCGCCGAAACAGGCGCAGGACAGCATGGAGTTGCAACTGCCATCGCATGCGCCGCTTTGGGTCTTAAAGGCGTCGTCTATATGGGTACCGAGGATTGCGAACGTCAACGTCTTAACGTGTTTCGCATGAGACTGCTCAACACCGAAGTTTACCCCGTTGATTCAGGCTCAAAGACCCTTAAGGATTCGATTAATGAGGCGTTTCGTGACTGGGTAACCAACCTCGAATCCACCTACTACCTCATCGGCTCCACAATGGGACCTCACCCGTACCCGATGATTGTTCGGGACTTCCAAAGCGTGATCGGCAAAGAAATCAAGCAACAATTCAAAGCCAAAACAGGCGGCTTACCTGACGCCTTAGTAGCTTGCGTGGGCGGCGGAAGCAACGCCATGGGCACCTTCTACCCCTTTGAAGACGATACAAGCGTGGCTCTCTACGGAGTAGAAGCGGCAGGCGAAGGCATCCAAACCGGCAAACACTCAGCCACCCTCGCGGCAGGCTCCGAAGGCATATTCCACGGCATGTACACCTACGTGCTCCAAGATGAGAATGGGCAAATAGCGGAGACTCACAGCGTATCGGCAGGCTTAGACTACCCCGGTGTCGGACCTGAACACAGCTTCCTTAAAACCATAAAACGGGCACAGTACGTTTACGCCAACGATAAAGAAGCAGTCGACGCGTTTCTCTTGCTCTGTAAAGAAGAAGGCATCCTCCCAGCCTTGGAATCCTCACATGCAGTTGCGCACGCCATCAAACTCGCACCCACCCTCAAGAAGTCCCAGTCAATAGTCGTCACCCTTAGCGGACGCGGCGACAAAGACGTAGAAACCATAGCCAAATACACAGGTGCAAAAATATGAACACCATCCAATCAGTCTTCCAAAAGCAGAAGCAGCAGGGAAACGGCTGCCTAATCGGCTACATAACCGCCGGCGACCCAACCCCACAGCGCACTCCCGAAATCGCTGATGCGCTCATCCGAGGCGGCGTAGACATCCTTGAATTGGGATTGCCCTTTTCGGATCCCATCGCGGATGGCCCCACAATCCAAAACGCAAGCCTCCGGGCAATCAAAGCGGGAACCACACCAAAACGGGTAATAGAAATTGCCCGCGAAATCAAGAGCCAACACGACATTCCACTGGTAATCATGACCTATTACAATCCCGTCTTCAAATTCGGCGTAAACAAATTTCTCGCAGAAGCTAAAGCAGCAGGCGTTGATGGCTTCATTGTGCCAGATTTGCCAGTTGAAGAAGCAGATGAGTTTAGAGAGGCAGCCCAAACCGCAAAGGTAAACACGATTTTCCTTGCGTCCCCCGCCACGTCGAAGGAACGTCTTGCTAAAATCGTCGATGCATCCTCAGGTTTTCTCTATCTCGTCTCACGCTTCGGAGTCACAGGCGCCCAAACAGCCGTTGCAGACACAACAGTGGAACTTATCCAAAAAGTCCAGCCCTATACGGAAGGCAAAGTGGCTTTGGCAGTGGGCTTTGGCATCTCGAAACCCGAACACGTCAAACGCGTCATAGAGGCAGGCGCAGACGCAGCCATCGTCGGCAGCGCATTCATCAACATCATAGCCAAACAAGAAAAATCGATGCTAAAAGACCTTGAAGCGGCAGCTCAAAACCTAAAAACTGCAACCGCCAAAAAAATCTAATTTTGTTTGGGATTTTTTTTAAAAAAAAAGAAAAGAGAAAGTTGTTTCTCGTTCTGTTTGCAAATAGTTTTCCTTACTAAGTGATTAAAGCCGTTAGTCCACTGTTGAGGTTGAAGGGGAAGGGTCGGGTGTTGGCCACGTTTGTCCATAGATAGCTGTATACTGCGCCGCTTGTGTAGCGTGTGAATGGATTGCCAAAAAAGTTGTTGAAGAAGGAAAACAGTAGGTTACTCATGGTTCGGCTACCATAATTCGTGGTCCTGGAGGGGGGTGCTCCGTAATAGTAGGCAACGTCGCTGTCGGAATAGGTTAATGTGTTATAGGTTCCTGAGGCTGTAACGTTGTTGAAGTTCTGTCCCGAAGTTACTTGAACGGGCCCAATTATTATTGTGCAGCTTTTGCCAGGTTCAAGCGTGCTTGGGATGGATGAGCCTTTTAGCAGGTTTGCGTATTGGGAATCTTGCAGCGTTATGTCACTGAGTGGAACGTTTCCTGTGTTTTTGATGACTATTTTGAAGTAAACATTGCTGTAGGCGGGAACCACTAGACCGGGCGCAGAGTTAGCGTCAACCCATTTGAAGCCATTGGTGGACACGTATTTGGTTACGTCTATGCATGGTTTAGGCGGGGGAGTTCCGTAGTAGTTGGCTTTGTCTGTAGCCGTGTATATTTTGTTGTTGTATTTTCCTGTGGCGGTGGCGGTGTTGGTGTGTTGGCATAATTGCGCTGTTACTGGACCCAGATAGTAGGTGAAGGTTTCATTGGGCGCTAAAGTGGATGGCAAGCTGATAGGGGATAGGCTGTAGGTGTTGTCTTTTAGTGTAATGCTTGATAGGGCTACGTTGCCTGTGTTGGTTATTTCAAATTTAAAGTAGATATTTGAACCTGCAGCCACTATAAGTCCAGGCGGTGTGTTAGCGTCAACCCACGTGACATTATCACACGAAACCCACTTGATTAAACGGATTGAGGGACAGGGTTTGACGATGGCGTTGTAGTTTGCATTGTTAGTGTCGCTGTAGGTTGTGTTGTTGTATTTTCCTGTGGCTGTGGCTGTGTTTGTGTGCTGTCCTTGTTGTGCTTGAACGGGTCCATAGTAGCAAACAAAAGATGCATTAGGCGCCAGACTTGAGGGCACGCTTACGCCGCTTAAATCGTAGACGTTATCGGTCAAGGTTATGTTGGTTAACTCTACATTGCCGATGTTTGTTACGTTGAAACGGTAGTACAGATTTGAACCGGGTAAAACGGAGATGCCGGGTGGCGAGTCAGCGTCTACCCAGGTGCTGTTATCGGTTGAAATCTGTTTTATCACTTTGATTGCTGGGTTAGGGGGTTGGAGTCCATTGTATGCAGCGCTCTCAGTAGCGTTGTATATGGTCTGGTTGTATGTGCCTGTTGCTGTTGCGACGTTTGTATGTGTACCCAGTTGGGCCGTAACTGGTCCAAAGTAATAAGTGTAAGTTTGGCTAGGCGACAACGTTGAGGGCAGAGATGGAGATATGCTGTATGTGTCGTCAGTTAAGGTTAAACTAGACAAATCAACGTTACCCGTGTTATTTACTATGTAGCGGAAGTAAACGTTTGAGCCAGCTAGAACGTCAATGGTTGTATCGGACCAAGTGCTGTTATCAGATGAGACCTGTTTAATTACATCGATTGCTGGCTTTGGCACAACAGTAGCATTATAGTTCGCGTCATTTGAGTCGATGTAGGTAGTATTGTAATATTGACCTGTAGCGGTGGCGGTGTTTTTGTGTTGACCCAGCAAAGCGGAGGTTGGACCATAATAATAGGTGTATATCTCATTAGCCGCTAAGAACATCGGGGGAGAAGCACCAAGGCTGTATACATTATCGGTTAGGGTGATGTTGAATAATTCAACGTTCCCTGTGTTGTTTACCACATATCTGTAGTAAACATTTGAGCCGACATAGACCTCAAGCCCTGGCGGAGTGTCAGCGTCTATCCATGTGCTGTTGTCTGATGATATCTGTTTTATAACTTTGATTTGGGGGTTTGAACCGAAATAGTTGGCGTTGTGATAATCGCTGTATGTGGTGTTGTCGAATGTGCCTGTAGCGGTAACTGTGTTGGTGTGTTGGTTGTCCTGTGTGGTAACGGGTCCTAAATAGTAAATGAACACTTCATTTGGCGCCAAAGAGGCGGGCAAAGATAGATTCGTTAGAGGATAGAGGTTATCGGTTAAGGTTATGTTTGTGAGTTCAACGTTGCCTGTGTTTGTTATTGTGAATCTAAAGTAGACGTTGGAGCCCGTTGGGACGTTGATGCCGGGTGGCGTGTTTGTGTTAAGCCAAGTAGAGTTGTCTGTTGAGATTTCTTTGATGACTTGAATGGCGGGTGTTGCGCCGAAGTAGTTGGCGGTGTCTGTAGCGTTGTAGTAGATGCCACTTGGGCATCGACCAGACGCTGTTGCGGTGTTGGTTTGTTGCCCAATTAAGGCAGTAACTGGGCCATAATAGTAACTAAATGATTCACCCACTGCAAGGGAGGAGGGGAGTACTGCGCTTAGGGTGTAGACATTATCGACTAGGGAGAGATGGGTTAATTCTACGTTTCCAGTGTTATTGATGACATATTGGAAGTAGACGTTGGAACCTGCAAGTACCAAAAGACCAGGCGGCGAATTAGCTTCCACCCACGTAGCATTATCTGCAGAGACTAGTTTGACTAAGGATAAGGAGGGTTCGCAGCCGTAGTAGTTGGCGTCGTCACTTTCAGTGTAGTTGACATTGTTGTATTGGCTATTTATGGTGGCTGTGTTGGTGTGTTGACCAGCTAAAGCGGTTATGGGTCCCAGATAAACGGTGAAAGAAGCATTGGGCGCAAGCGTAGTTGGAATCGGAGCAGGTAAGCTGTAGGTGTTGTCTGTGAGGGTTATATTGGAGAGTTCAACGTTACCAATGTTGGTTACCTCAAATTTGTAGTAAACGTTGTCCCCGGCTGGCAAAGTTAGCCCCGGTGGAGTGTTGGCGTCAATCCAAGTGGCATTATCAGAAGAAATGAACTTTATCAAGTCTATCACAGGATTTGGCAGCACCGTTCCGTTGTAGTTTGCGTCGTCGGTGTCGCTATATTTGGTGTTGTTGAACGTGCCCGTAGCATTTGCCGTGTTCGTGTGAACGCCTATTTGAGCGGTTACTGGACCATAGTAGTATAGGTATGAAGCGTTAGGAGCAAGGGTTGATGGTAGAGTTGGGCTGATGGGATAGAGGCTGTCGGTTAAGGTTACGTTTGAGAGGGTTGCGTTGCCGGTGTTGGTGACGTTAAATCGGTAGTAGACGTTTGAGCCCGCGTTAACGGTTATTCCAGGCGGCGTATTGGCGTCAATCCATGTGGCGTTGTCGGTTGAGATCATTTTGGTTACTGCAATCGAGGGATTAGCTGTGCACACGATGACTAAGGAAATGCCATTTAGTGGAAATCCTGGAGTCGCAGAAGTCGCTAATGTGCTGCCTTCGAGGACTCTTATGTGAATTATTATGGTATAGGTGCCGGGTGTTATACTGAAAGCCGCTTCGTATCCTTGTGCGTGAGTGCTGTTGCCATCGTAGCCTTGACCTACCCAAACAAAGGCAGGAAGGGAAGTTCCGTTGCCTGCATTGCCGGTGTATACTTTGTTGGAGACTGAACCGATGGCGCCCCAAGCATCATTTGGGCTAACTATTGCAGGGATTCCTGGTGCAGTCATTACTAGAACATACATTGTGTTTGTGCTGCAATCATAACGCAAAGATGCATTTGATAGTACGGGAAAAGAAGGGTTGCCTGCACGGTACATGTAGGAAAAGAAGTCGCCGCCGACGTTTAGGTTCCATTGTGTTGGGTCGCCGTTCATTTGGGCTGGAGCATAGGTGGGTTGGGGTGGATTTGCAGCGGCAGCAGGTTGGAGGAGTATCATTGAGGAAGCAAGGGTAGCAACTAAAAGCAGAACAGTCAATTGACGAGTGACTTTGGGCATTAAAGGGCAAAGTCTCAAAGCAATTAACTCCTTAAAAGCCAAAGAACCAGAACTTTGGTATGTGATAAAAATATTTGTGGTAACACTGTGGCAGATACAAGCGCCCTAACCGCAAGTTTTCAAGTCAAAAGGTGGAGTCAGCTGATAAAAGAGCCAAGTTTATTCTGCAACAAGGGGCTACCCCGTTTACTGGCAAAGCTTAAGGTGGTATGTCTTTTTTTGACCCCGCAGATTGGTAAGAAACGCCGGAGAAAGCGCTGAGTGGGTAGTTTTAAATAGATATTCAACCCAAATTGGAATCGGAGAATCATTGTGTCTACAACAAAAGAAAAAAACCGTGCACTTGTCTACAAGGCTCTTACCGACCCCGCTTTCCGCAAGCAACTTTCTACTCAACCAGCAAAAGCATTAGGCGTATCAACATTGTCCCCCGAAAAAGAAGTTATGATTAAAAAAGCATTGTCTGCGATCAACGAACTAGAGAGCAAGATTGGCTCAATCGCTGACGAGCTTCTATGTGCAAACGGCGGACCATGTGGAATAGCCAAATTGGACGTAGCAAAACGCCGATGAGGCTAAACGCTATTTTCCACTTTTTTTATTTAAACAGCAAACAGTACAGGTTTGACTCCGACTCACTTGAAGTGATTCAAGTTGAAGAAAATACTCAAAATGAGACAGGCAAAGATAAGTTATCTAAACCGAAGCCCTCGAAGAGAAAGACCACAAGAAATAGTGATCATGTCGAAGTCTTGGTTAATGCAACTCAAAAATGCAACCTAAACTGCAGTTACTGCTTTGTTGACAAAGGAAGATTCAGTTATAACGACCAAAGATGCGAAGCGCTATCTCCGCAGACGGCAAAGCACCTGGTTGAGGAGTTGCCGAGAAAGCTTCCGTGGGCTAAGCATTTTTGCATCCACTTCTATGGCGGGGAACCAATGCTTAACCTCAAAGCAATAGACCAAGCCATAGACGCTGCGTCGCAAAGTGGGGTTGAGTTCTCTTTTGCGGTAACGACAAATGGCACCGTAGCAACCAAAAAAGCGATGACTACGCTAAAACGGGGAAACTTCAATGTGGTTTTAAGCATCGATGGTCCAAGCCACATTCATAACGAGTGCAGAAAAACAAAACATGGTGAACCCACCCATGCAAAGGTTCTGGAGTTTCTCCAGAAAGCAAAGTCAGAGGGTCTCCACGTGAGGGGTTCAAGTGTGGTCCGAAGAGGCTGGTCACTTAAAGAAGCCTGTGCCTACCTTGACACACTCCCAGTGGATGCGGTGAAAGCTCAAGCTGTTCGATTGCCACCCGAAAACCCTCTGAGTTTAGGCGAATCCGAAAGGTCTGACTATTTTAGCCATTTACAGCAGATAGGTCAAGAAGCAATTGACAGCATAAAAAATGGCAAGGTTCCAAGAGACGACCGATTCAACCACAGAGTTCTGCAACTCCTCTGCAAAATGAGCCGTGATTCGTTTTGTGGGGCGGGCACCCGAACATTTGGGATGTCTTCAGACGGCACAATGCTGCCCTGCGTCTTGCTGGCCGGCAAACAAGAGACCGCGCTGGGCAACATAGGTGACGGCGGAGAATGGGCAAAAAATGGGGTGACTTGGGCTAAAAAGCATAAGCCAAGGCGTGAATGTTTTGAATGCTGGGCTTTGCCCCTATGTGGCGGAGGTTGCCCTGCTATGCTTTCGGTGTGTGGAGATGACGAGTGTGAACTTGTCAGGATGAACTGCGAAGTTGCCCTTCAGATATACGCTGCTTTCTTGGATCATCCTCAGGATTTGCTTGTTCTTTCGGAGGTTTTGGAAAACAATGACAGTTGAATTAACTGCTCTCGGACGTAAACTGGCTTTTGACCCAAACGTTGTTACGCCTCCGACAATTAATGAGGGGCTGTTTCCTAAACCGTGTAGTTTGGCGTTAGATATCTCGGGTTCATGCAATTTGAGATGTGTTTACTGCGCCGAGAATGCCACAATGCCCCACCGAGAACCAATGCAGGCTAAAACACTTAACCAAAGCATTGATTGCCTCTTTAAGTGGTCAGGCAAAGGCGGCGTATCAATTCATTTAGGCAGCGGTGAACCCCTCCTTAATCCCCCGTTAGTCAAAGAAATCGATAAAAAAGCCCACCTGCGAGCAAAACAAAGCAACAGGGAATTATCTCTGCACCTCACCACCAACGGGACTTTGCTAAATGAAGAGATTGAGCGGTGGCTAGTCAAAAGAGGCTGGAGCGTCAAAATAAGCTTAGACGGAGACCAAGCTATCCATGATCGCTTCCGCGTAGACAACGTCGGCACAGGCACCTTTAACAGGGTTAACCCCTCCGTTTGCCGATTAGCAAAAAAGATACCCCAACAGTTTAGCACTACATCCGTGCTCTGTCACGGTACAGATCCCAAAGATGTTTTCTACGCTATTGCCACAATGGGTGTTAGAAACATAGAGATGGTACCCATAGCGACAACGCAGTCATCGAAGTATGCTTTGCGTCAAGAGGATTTAGAGGCATACCGCGACTACATTTTTGACTACGTTCAACGGCTTGCTAAAGGCGAGAAAGTCCCAGTGAACATACGCTTCCACAAAAGGCTACTCAAAGTGTTAGGATACGGCAACACTCGAGTTCCATGCGGGGCTGGAAGAAACTTTTTCGCCGTTGGACCAGACGGACACATTTACCCCTGTTTTAGGTTTGTCGGATTACCAAAATATGCATTAGGAGACCTATCGGGCTTAAGCATAGAGAAAGCCAAAGAGTTCACGGCTTGGGCGGGACGACCCTACGAGCAGAGAAGCCAATGCCAAAGCTGCTGGGCTTCCTCACTTTGTGGTGGACCATGTTATGCAGTTGCAGAACTTTTCGGAAACGGCGAAGCCTTGCCATCCTACTGTGAAATAGTAAAAATGGAGGCAGAAGCTGCGCTATGGCTTGCCGACTACCTTCGGGCGAACAACATTGAAAGACTAGTCGAATTAATGGATTACCAAGTTGATGAGGAGTAACGTTTGCGGGTAACCCTTGTTAAGCCACCCGAACAGGCAAGGCTCAATTTTGGAACATTCAGTCTAGCAGTTCTCGCCTCAGCCGTAACAGACATCGCCGACGTCAACATATTGGACGCCACATACCTCTCAATGCAGGACTCGGTAGCTGCAATTTTGAATCAAAAACCCGATGTCGTGGGCATCACAACGATGAGCCTACAATCTGTCGATAAAGTCGCCCTTCTCGTACAAAGCATTCGACAGAAAGGGTTCATGGGCAAAATAGTGGCGGGTGGACACGGAGCCTCAATGCTGCCGCTTCCAGTTCTGCAAAGCGGAGCCGACGTTGTGGTTTATGGAGAAGGCGAGGAGACGTTTAGAGAACTGTTACAGAATGGGTTTTCAGAGCAGATTCAGGGAATCTATTTCTTAAAAGACGGAACCTTACAGAAGACCCCGCCCAGAAACCTCGTCGATATTGAGAAGCTAAAGGCACCCGCGAGAAATCTCTGTCCTAAAGTTGACGATGACATTTTTCTTTTGGAGACAAGCCGAGGCTGCCCGCATTCATGTTCCTTTTGTGAAACAAGCCGTTTCTTCTTTTGCACTTGGCGGGGAAAATCGCCCCACAAAGTTGTTGAAGAAATCAAAGGAATAGTTAACGACGGCGCGGTTGCTATCCAGATTGCAGATGACAATTTCACAGCTAACCCCAAACGAGTAATCGAAATATGCCGCCTACTAAAAGACCAGCCTTTGCCGCTGTTTTTTATGTTTTCTGCACGTACTGACGACCTGCTAAAGGAACCTGCGTTAATTGGAGCTCTTGCAGAAGGAAATTTTCTGCGCGCCACCATAGGCGTGGAGACGCTTGTGCCACAAATCGCCAAGTCAATTG
Organism: Candidatus Bathyarchaeota archaeon; assembly: GCA_026014745.1. Taxonomy (NCBI): domain Archaea; kingdom Thermoproteati; phylum Candidatus Bathyarchaeota; species Candidatus Bathyarchaeota archaeon. Next base: position 84,132 of record JAOZHS010000002.1, read on the forward strand.
GGAAACCAATCGATTTTAGTCAGCATAAACAGGCTTTTAACAAACTACGGAAAGCAGGCATCTTTTCGGTTGCATCATTTATTGTCGGGTTGCCCGCTGAGACTGAAGCAATGAGGGCGCAGTATGTTGAGTGGGCGGTTGAGCTTGCGGATTCTGCGGTGTTTTTGCCCTTTCAGCCATTTCCTGGAACTCCCATGGAGGCTAAGGTAAGTGAACCTGAAGATTGGTGTGTTAGATGCGCGGAGGAGTTAACGTTAGCGTTTAGGAGGCATCCCGTGGCGTTGGAGCGGCTGGGTTTGGCGGCACAAGAAAGTACGGTGCGAGGAATGCTTGCTAGGGTTACTTTGAAAAATTGGGCGTCAGGCGGCGCCTGAAGTTGAGATTTGACGAAAGCCGTGAAGCAACAACAAAAATCTAGCCCTCAGATATCATGAACCTCTATTTTGCAGAAAATTCTACAACCAACCTGCACTCAACTAAACGCAGCCACAAAAAACAGCCGCTACATCGACCGCTCAAAGATGATGCGCAAGTGAACCTCTGCCTTTATCTTATATTAAAAAAATTGATTTACTGGGTACCTTAGCTGTCGTCGTCCCAGCATTCGAGGCACATGCCATCGCAGTTTTCGTAGTCCTGTTTTGTTATTTCTCGACCGCACGCTTTGCAGCGGGGTTTCTTGTTTGCGCTCATATTAATCTGCTTGCAGTTTCCACTTAATAGAACTTATCATCCAAAACCCAAGAAGAATACTTCACGAATCTTAAGTCAGCGGCGTGCGAAAGTTTTAAAGTCTGATACCTCTCTTTATCTGCGGCGATGGATCTTAGGCGGTGGGTTAGGGGTCCATTATCACCGTAAATCCCCTCTATGACGGGCTGACATCTGCGGATGAGGCGTCAAAGGCCGCTTGGGGTTTCATTTCCGAACCAGTGACTATCCGTCCTTTGGGGCTGGCGGTCGATGGGTGGCTTCCGTAGGGGAGCTATTTCATCGTTTAGCAGGCGAACCCGGCTAGGCTCGGGAGAGAGCAACCTAAGTTTGGACGTTATGCGCTCAAGGGGGTGCGGGTATGAGTGTAGGGTTTGAGGTTCCCATGCGGAGTCTAGGCGTCAAACCGCAGCGGTCCATCGCTACTTCAACTTTTATGTCAAAAAGAAGCCTAAGGGCGAGTAACGACTTGTTGTGCTGATGCTGGGTATGCGGTTCACCAAGCTATTTGTAGTCTATTTGGTTGCTAATATTCAAGGTATGCAGAAACGATAGAGGAGGGGGCTATCCCTAAGGGGGTAGGTCACTATTGGCTGAAAACAATCTCATTAGCATGTTGGAGACCAGTAAATATCCCCGCTTTAAACAGAGATGGGGTAGATCTTCAACCTGACCCTACACAAGAAAAAACCAAAGAAAGGGCTATTTGCGGCGATATTTTGTCAGCCAGAAAATTGCTGCGAACACCATAGCAATTACAATTATGATGAGTACATACCATAGTATTTCGGGCAATTGCGATGGTCCCTCAGAAATGTCAGGGGTTGCAGTTGGAGTTGTTTTAGGTGTGGGAGTTGGGGTAGGTGTGGGCTGGATTATTTCAGCGATGGTGATAGAGTTGCTGGTTCCTTTGTGCCCGTTGCCGTCGTCGACTGTTATTGTGAATGTGCCCTCCTCGGGTATGGAGACTGTTCCGAGCCAGGTGCCCCATGAGAAGGTTCCTGAAGTGGCGGGTGTAATTGAGCTACTGTTTACGCTGATAGTGACTTTTCCTGAAAAGGCTGCGATGTTTCCTGCTACGTCGAGGGCGGTGATTCGAATGTTAAAGGGTTCACCGGGAGCTGCTGAGGGGGGTACGTAAACCATGAAGCGAACAGTTGACCCCGGCATGACCGTTAAGAAGGTTGCAGTTGTTACATCCTGATAGGAGGCCCCAACAACATATACTCCGACAGGAAGGAAACCAAAGATGGCGTTTCCGCTAACGAGTATGTCATTGAGACTGTGTTGGGCGTCAACTTCCCATGAGTTGCCATACTGGTCATAAGCAGTTGTCGTGTAGGTTATGGAACTGCCAACTGTCATGGTTGCCGCTTGAGGACTAATCACTAGATGGTCTATGAATTCTATGAAGCTGCTGCTGTAGGGCAGATAATCGTAGATTGTTTGGTTACCTAAGAAGTCAAAGGGTTCATCAAGAAAACCATCTGTGTTTGCATCGACGCCTATTTGGCTTGGTCCAGTACCGTTCGGATGCGCCCAATAGTTGCCTCCAATCATGCGTCCCCCATCATTAATAATTCTGTGACCAACTTGCAGCGTGGTGTTTAGGTGGAAAACTTCTGAAACCGCAGAAGGTCCAGTTAAGTTGATGCTTTGGGGATTAACGTACGCGGTATCATTGACTAGGTTGTTGTAGAAGTTGAATTGCTGAGTGGAATGTTCTGATAATTCATCACCCATGCAGAACGTATAGGAATTGTTTTGAAGATTATTGTTAAACACATTAGTAGTGCTAACATCGTCAGTACTGGTTGACCAAAACAATGTTTCATTATTGTTTTCAAAGAGGTTGTCCGATACCGTACAGTTAGAATCTAAAATAGCTAACGCTGAAGCGTACAATGGGGCAGTATTTTCTTCGTCAAAGCCGTTATTACTGAAAAGGTTGCTGTTAATTGTGGTGTTGGTTTCATATTCTAAAAACGTGCCAAACCAAGTGTTGTTGCTTATAATGCAGTCTTCTAAGGTAAGTTGGTTGTCACCTTCAGCAAGTAAACCGACCAAACCGTTAGCTAAGAGTCCTTGTTTCATGGTGGCGTTACATGACAGAACTAACGCGTTGTAAGCGTAATTTTGGTTGAAACTAAAATCTTGAAGCGTAAAATTGTTGCCAAATGACACGAAACCTTGCTGGCATCTAGTGATGCTAACATTAGAGGCTGAGAAATCGTCACAGAACAGTGCTTCAACCCCTGCATTTCCATTAGTGATGGAGCTATCAGTGAAGGTACAGTTGCTCAGGCCAATAAAGAAACCCATCGCGGTATTGTTGAATTCGCAGTTTTGGACGTTAATTTGCCCAGAAGATATTACCCCCAGACCATATTGACTATCATGTATGGTGCAGTCGGTGACATTGAAGTTGCGGCAGTCTTGCGCCATGAAACTTTGTGAGTTGTTGTTTAGGTAAAGGTGGCTTAGGGTAAAATTGGCGCTATCAATAGTTTCAATGCCTACAGTGTTATTCTTGACATGACAACCTAAAACCGAAAAGTTCCCTGCGTACAATGCTACTAAACCATAGCTATTGTTACTTAATCGTGAATCCTGCAATGCAAAATCACTGGCACTAAAAGCAAAAATGCCAGCCCCAGTGTTATTAGTAAACATACAGTTCTGCGCAGTAAAGGTTACCTCCTCAGCAAAAACCCCATAGAACGAAGAGGTCTCGTTAATGTTATCTAAAAGGACGTTACGACTTCCAGAAACGATAAAAACCGCACAATCCTCATCTGCTTGAGTTAATTCTATGAGGAAGTTTTGCCCATCAACAACTACATCGCTAGCGTTAATAGTCAAAGCAATGCCTGAGCCACTCCAAGCACCCATGATACGATAACTACCAGCCTCCGAAATCACATAGGGAAGGGTTATGTCTGTCCACACATCAGCCTTCACAGTCACAAACAAACCCAACATCGATGCTAAAGTTAAGAGCATAACAAGGGTGCAAACTAGGGGTTTTTTATTATTCATGAAAGACACCATCCAAGATTAACGCTATAACTGACCCCTTGTTTAGTGTCTAAACTATTTAAATCCAGAGTATTAATAATACAGATTACTATTGCCAAAAGATTTTACAAAAAAATAGAAAAAGAAGAAAGATTTAGCGGAACTTCAAGATTCCGAGGTGCTTTTCGTTCTTTTTCAAGAACGCGCTCTCAACACCAGTGACAACCGCCATGACGGAAACGGCACCCTTCAAGTCGTTGTCGACTCTTGCGCCCCAAATGATTTTTACTTTGGGTGGAAGGCTGCGTTTCATGATTTCGGCTGCGCGGTTAACTTCACTAAGTGTTAAATCTTCGCCGCCAGAGACATGAATGAGTAAGCCTTGGGCTTTGGTGACGTCTTCGATGTCTAGTAGGCGTCCGTTGAGTGCTTTTTCTACGGCTGCTTCAACGCGTCCTTCGCCGGTACCTTCGCCGATGCCGATGGATGCTAAGCCTGCGCCGCTCATGATTGCTTTGAGGTCTGCATAATCCATGTTGATGAGGCTGGCGGTGGTTATTGTTTCAGTTACGCCTTTGACAAATTTGCCGACAGTGGTGTTTGCAACGCCGAGTGCTTCCCGGAAGGGCAGGTTGCCTGCGACTTTGACGAGTCGGTTGTTGTCGATAACGACTACGGTGTCACACACAGCCTTGAGGCGGTTTAAGCCTTTTTTGGCTGCAGCCATACGGGCGGTTTCAACTTCGAAAGGCAAGGTAACCACACCGACAAGTAAAGGCGAGAGTGGGCTGCCTGCGAATTTTCTTCGTAGGTGGTCAGCTAAGCCGATTATGGAGCCGGTGCCAGTGCCTCCGCCTAATCCAGCAACTAGAAAGATAATGTTGGATTTGCTGAGTTCGTAGATGACTTCGTTGGCGCTTTCGTATAGGGCTTTTTCGCCGACGTCAGGATATCCGCCACTGCCGAGGCCGCGGGTGAGTTTTTCACCGATTAAGATGCGTTTGTCGGCTTTGGATATTTTTAGGTGAGTTGCGTCGGTGTTTACGGCGACGAGTTTGCCGCCGGTGATTCCTTTTTCTTTAACCCAGGTAATCACGTTGCAACCTGCGCCGCCGAGTCCAACGGCGACTACGGTTGGTACTGCCATTCTGGCAAATTTTTCTATTTTTTCTTCTTGTGTCTCCACGAATGGAGCTTCTTGATATGGATATTGTTCTTCGTTTTGGATATTTAATCCCCCGTCATTTATCGTTGCAAGTTCGCTTTATTAAGTATTCTGTATTAATATTCAATACGCATTCCTGTTGAACTTGACTACAAAAACACAAAAACACGTTGCTAGTTTCGTAATATACCTTAAATAGAATCATCGCAACTCTCAAGCGAGGCGAAACGTGTGAAAAAGCTCACTCTAATGAAAAAATTCATGCAGAACTACGTCGGCAAAGGCATCCGGCTCTTTATTCAAGAGGAGGAAGCCAAATTTCAGGTCCACACTATCGAGATTATGCAGAAGGTTGATGAAACTTGCCCTGTAAAGGGCCTCAAAATCGGCGAGTACTTTTTGCATCTTGTCGCTATAGACCCTAAGGGTAGTGAAGCGTCAATTGTTTGCAATTGGAATGATGATTTGCTAAAAAGCCTCATGGCGAATTATAAGGAAGCAAAAGACGCTCAATATTCGCAGGTAACTATGTTTCATGACCCCCTCTCAGATGACCCAAACAAGTGGATGCTAACCTGGGGAAACGAACTATTAGAGCCAAAACCTGACCCTATACCCTACATCAGCTAATCTCGCCCCTGCCCACCCATTTTTTGGGCTTTTAATTTTTGTTTTTGTTGTTTCTTTTGTCAGGCACGTTGGGGAAGAATTTTGGACAAGGTTAATATGACGCCGCTGTGAAGAGTGCAGATAACAAGAGCGCAACCGCAGTTAATTAAACTCGGTTGAAAGTTAAGGGAAGGTGGGGAAACATTAACCTAAAACTTTACGCAATAAAAAATCTAAACCAGCAACCTTGTAACCGCATCCAACTTGTCGTCGTCGACCTTGACAAAAGCAAACGTTACCCCCTAAACTTCGTCTGTGTCCTGCCCCGATACTTCCGCATCCTAGAAAAACGCAGCAGCAAATTCGCCAAACTCTTCGGAGACAAAAGCTTCACCACCGCTAAACGGCTCCTCGAAGATGCCTCAACCCAAGAAGCTGACCCCGAAATCCAAACCGTCATCAAACAACGCATAAAAGACATTGACCAAAAAGAATACGCCGAACCCAAACCGGCGCAATAACAACAAGCCAATTACCTTCTCGGGCTTTTTTAAGCAAATTTTAGTTCATTTTTAATGAACAAACGTAATAAAAATGGAAAAGCAGCGTAGACTTAGTAGTTATTTGATGGAAAGCAGAAGAGGCAACAGATACTGCTTTGTAACCAATCCGTATCCGCCTTTTGCCGCGGAAGCCTCATCGAATTTTTCGACACCGTCGGGCTGCATGGAGGGAGCTGCGATTGCGAAGGGCACGGGGTCGCGTGAGTGGGTGCCGAGTGCTATGGGGGTGGGGTGGTCGGGTAAAATGGCGACTGCATAGGGCTCTTTCATGCCCCCAAGGATTCTGCCAAGCATACGTTTGTCGAGGTCTTCAATTGTTTTGACTTTTAGCTTGACGTCCTGCACGTGACCTGCCTCGTCGGGGGCTTCCACATGTACAAACACCAAATCGTTAGTCTCAAACGCTTTAAGCGCGGCGTCAGCTTTACCCTCATAATTGGTATTGTAGAGACCAGTGGCGCCTTCCACATTGATTATTTCCATACCCGCATAACAACCAAGACCCTTCACCAAATCCACAGCAGAAATCACCGCGGACTTCACGCCGAACTTTTCTTTAAGCGTGGGCATGCTGGGTTTTTTGCCGCCGCCCCAAGGCCAAATCAGATTGCCCGGGTTTTTGCCAGCCTTTTGCCGAGCAATGTTGACGGGGTGGTTGGGGAGTATGTTTCTTGACTTTGCGATTAGGTCGCGGAGGAATTGGGCGTCTTTTTCTGCTTGGGCGGTTTGGGCTTTGGGCAGTACCTCTTTGACAGCTGTGCCTTTTACGTCGTGGGGTGGGGTGCATTGGATTTGTTCAGGGTATTGGAAGTTGCGTAGGATGAGGTAATGTCGGTAGTCTAGCCCGGGGTAGAATTCGATTTTGCCGGGTTGGTCGAAGGCTTTTTGGCATGCTGCGATGAGTTCTGTGGCTTCGGGGGTGGTTATGTGTCCTGCGGAGTAGTCGGCGATGGCGCCGTCGCGTTCGGTGATGATGTTGCAGCGATAGGCGGTGTCGTTTGGTCCAAGTTTTATGCCTCTGGAGGGGGCTTCGAGGGGTCCTCTTCCTGGGCAGTAAATGCGTGGGTCATATCCTAGCACGGAGCATATGGCTACGTCGGAGCCGGCTGTGCATTCTGGGGGGACGTTGCAGATTTGGCCGCTTCTGCCACGCTGGGCGATGGCGTCCATGTTGGGTTTGTAGGCTACTTCAAGGGGCGTTTTGCCGCCTAATTCAGGTATGGGATAATCAGCCATTCCGTCTCCGATAACCAGTAGATACTTCATGAAGTATGGCTCCTGCCGTTGCTTTCAACAATGCGTAACCCGTATTTATCTACTTAGCCATCCAAAACCCGACGTTAACTTGGAAAATTCTGGGATTCTGCCTCCAACACCTCAAAGACCACCCAGCCACACCCTTATTCAACAGGGGATTTCTACTGGTTTTCAACATACTTTTGGGCTATTTCTGAGCCAATAGGACCTACCCCTCTTAGGTTTCTGCATAGAACCTCTAATAGGCACCAAATATGCCCGCCTACCCCTCCCCCTCTATCGATTTCTGCATAGCTTGGATATTAGCATCCAAATAGGTCAGATTCCTTGTTTAACTCAAAAACGCAAATATCAGGATGTTCAGGACAGGGGTTAGCTAAAGAGTTAAAACATGCTCTAAACGCATAGGTTAACCAGATGCAGCCACAAACCGCCCCATCCGTTTTCAAGTTACTTGCCCCGCAGGTTCAAGCCGTCATCGCTGAGCAGGGCTTTACAGACCCCACGCTGCCCCAGACGCTTGCGTTTCCCGCGGTGTTGGCTGGCGAAAACGTGCTTTTGATTGCACCCACGGGCACAGGCAAAACCGAAGCCGTGCTGCTACCAATCCTATCCAAGCTAGTCGAGCAGAAAACCGCCGAGCAACAGGGCATCCGACTTCTCTACATCACGCCGCTACGAGCGCTGAACCGTGACATGCTCAAGCGTTTGCTCTATTGGGGTGAACGGTTGGGCTTGTCGGTGGAGGTGCGGCATGGTGACACGGAACTAAAGACGCGTCGGATGCAAGCTAAAAAGCCCCCCACAGTTCTTGTGACGACGCCTGAGACGTTGCAGGCGATTTTGCCGGGAACTCAGATGCGGCGACACCTCAAACACGTCCAGACCGTAGTGGTGGATGAGGTGCATGATTTGGCTGCCAGCAAACGCGGCGCCCAACTCTCACTGGGGCTGGAGCGGCTCCGACTGGTGACAAAGAAAGATTTTCAGCGTATCGGCTTATCCGCAACCATCGGCAACCCCCAAGAAGTCGCAAGCTACCTTGCGGGCAACCGCAGAAAAATCCACATCATCGAGGCGTCGCTGGAGAAAAGCTACCGCTACAACGTCGAGCACCCCAGCCCCAGCCAAGTTGATTATGATGTGGCGGGAAAACTCGACACTTCGCCTGAGGCTGCTGCACGCATCCGCCGCATCCTTGAGCTTGTAGATTCACATAGGTCAACGTTGATTTTTGTGAACAGTCGCACCGTCGCCGAAGTTTTGGGGCATAAGCTGGCATTGCTGGGGCGAGAGGATGTTGCGGTGCATCATGGCTCCATCTCAAAGGAGGAACGCATCGCCATCGAGGACGCATTCAAGGCGGGGCAGCTTAGAGCCATTATTTGTACGAGTACGTTGGAGTTGGGGATTGATGTGGGGCAGGTGGATTTGGTGGTGCAGTACATGTCGCCGCGGCAGGTTACCAGCCTTGTGCAACGGGTTGGGCGTAGCGGTCACAGTTTGGGCAGGGCATCTGAGGGCACCATAATCACCGCGTATCCTGATGATGCGTTGGAGGCTTTGGCGGCGATAAGAAACGCTAAGGCGGGGCGTATTGAGGCGGTTCCGATGCATACTGCTGCGTTGGATGCGTTGGGGCATCAAATCGCGGGGGTTCTGATGGATAACCAAACAGTCACCGTTGAAGATTTGACGCGGCTAATCCACCGCGCCTACCTCTACCGCCACCTCCCAAAAACGGAGCTGCAAGACCTGCTACGCTTTTTAGACAGCCTCAACCAAATAAGACTCAACGAAGACGAAACCACCGTGACTAAAACCCGAAAAACCCGCCCCTACTACTACGAAAACCTATCCATGATACCCGACGAACGTCGCTACCCCGTCATCAACGTCATTTCTGACCGCAAAATCGGCAGCCTCGGGGATGAATTCATGGCGCTCCACGCCCGAGTCGGCTTAAGCTTCATCATGAGGGGCAAAGTGTGGCGGATTGTACAGATTGAGGACGAGGCGGGTACGGTGCATGTGGTGCCCTCTGAGGATCCGATGGCGTCTGTGCCCGGCTGGGACGGAGAAATCCTCCCTGTGCCCTACGAGTTAGCGCAGCAGTCAGGTGTGAACCGCCGACGAATCGCCGAGGTTCTTCGCGAAACAGGTGACGCAACGGTGGCGGCTGAGGTGTTGGCGAAGGAGTTAGGCAGTGACCAAGCCAGCATGCAAACCGCCATCACTGAAATCGAAGAGCACATAAAAGTAGGCGCACCCCTGCCCACCGAAAACCACATCGTGCTAGAAGTTTATGACCGCTATCTTGTGGTGCATGCGTGTTTTGGCGAGTTGGTTAATAAGACGTTGGGTGGAGTCTTTGACAGCGTGCTCTCGGAGCGGGAAATTATCAGTGGTTGGTGGGCGGATGGGTATCGCATCCTTATTGAGGCGCCTCGCAAACTTAACAAACTCGAACTCGCCGACTTGCCAAAGACCCTTTTTGGGTTAAGCGATGACGCGGTGGATGACGCGTTCAAACGATATTTGGACTCAAAGTTTCCTTTTGGTTACAAAATGAAGTTTGTGGCGGAACGCTTCGGCGTGTTGCCCCGGGGTAAAACGATGAGTTACCAGCGGCAAGCCGAACTCAAAGCCCGCTTCGACAACACTCCGATCTATCGCGAAACCATCCGCGAAGCCCTTATGGAAAAAGTCGACTTACCTCACGCCAAACAAATCATGCATGAAGTAGCGGAAGGTAAAATCAAAGTCTCCACCTACATCAGCTACGAGAAGCCCACGCCTCTTGCCTACCACATCCTCTCACAATTCGGCGACGTAACCGAACTCATGGCACCTGAACGTGTGTTGGTGGGCAACATCGACCAACTCAAAATGGCCATCGACGCCCGCGATGTGACGCTTTTGTGTATGAAGTGCGGTGAATGGAAAACCGTTCAGAAAATCCGAGACCTACCTGAACAGCCCACTTGTGGAAACTGCGGCTCGGGACTTTTGGCGCCCCTTTATCGGCATCAAAATCATGTTCAACTCCAAGAAGCCTTGGCTCGGCGGCGAAGCGGCGGGGAGTTGTCGCCTGAGGAACTCAAGGAGCTTAGTGTGGCGCGGCGTAAGGCTGATTTGATTTTAAGCTATGGGAAGCAGGCGGTTAGGGCGTTGCAGGTGAAGGGTGTGGGGCCTGAGACGGCGTCACGTATTTTGGGCAAAATGCATCCCGACGAAGACGACTTCTACATGGATTTGTTAAAGGCGAAGATTCAGTTTCTGCGGACCCGCGAATACTGGGACAAATAGTCTATTGTTGCTTATTGGAGTCGTCGGGTTTTGTGCGATAAGGATTTTAAGGCTAGCTAAGCTTTACTGTTGAGAACGCAGATGCCTACGAAAGCTATTTTGTTTGACATGTTCGACACACTCGTGATTATCAACAAGAATCACGATTTCTACAGCCCAGCCGTAAAAAGAATGTACAACTACCTAAACCAAAACGGCATAGACGTGCCCTTTGAGAAATTCAACGACACCTACACTCAGGAACGGGACCGCATCTACGCCCAAGCCGACGCCAACTGGGAAGAACCCCACTTCAACGTCCGCGTTGTGGAGACCCTCAAAGCCTTAGGCTACAACTACCCCCTCTCAAGTCCCGTAGTGTCGACAGCGACCAGCGAGTTCTGCGAGGAATTCATGAAAGTAGTCCAAGTGGACCCCGACGCTCAAGCGCTACTCAGCCAATTAGAAGGCAAATACCTCTTAGGCGTCGTATCTAACTTTGCTATCCCCGAATGCGTCCTAAAACTGCTCCGAATCCACGGCCTCGACGAGTACTTTGATGTTGTAACAGTTTCGGCTGCGGTGAATAAGCGCAAGCCTAGCCCCGAAATTTTTGAACTCACTCTCAATATGTTAAAAGTAAAGGCTTCAGATGCTGTTTTTGTAGGCGACACTATAGACGCTGATGTTGAAGGACCAAAAGCTGTGGGCATGAAGTCGGTGTATATTGAACGGCGGCCTCAAACGCCTTCAGAAAAGTTTTGTCCCGACCAAACAATCCAGCGCCTAAGCGAGTTGCCCTTGGCGCTCACACGCTGCTAAGATTGACTCCTCAAGCGGCGAGGCAGATTTTTTTGTTTTGCCCGAGTTTTTGAGCATCAGGATTAGTTTTCGGTGGCATCGAAGAAAATCCATGCCTTTTGCTGTTATGAGGTATATGTCTTTTTTGTCTTGGCTGGTTTGAATTATCAAGTTGTGCTCTAGCAAGTAAGTGACGTAGGCGTTTAGTTGAGTGAAACTTAGGCTTGCTCTATACATTATCTGTGTCTTTAGGACGCCTTCTTGGGTTATGTCCAGTATGTCCGCAATTATTCGTAAATGGTCGCGTCTTTTCTGTTTAGAATACAGCATCTTTTGAGTCAACACACAACTTTTTAGTCTTATTTCTCCTTATAAGTTTTTTATTTAAACATATATAGATTCGGAAAAAAGCGAAAAATCCACAAAAAACACCACGATTCCGCACAAGCCGTTGAGCACAGAAAACCTTTACTGCCACAAAACCCAACCACAAACCATGTTAATCGGCGCAATTTCTGACACCCACGACAACCTTCCCCTCATCGAAAAAGCAATACAAACCCTAAACCAACAAAACGTCGAACTCGTTCTCCACGCAGGCGACTACGTGGCGGGCTTTGTTGTCCCTAAACTTGCCCAGCTAAAATGCCCCTTAATCGGCGTGTTTGGCAACAACGACGGCGACCATGAACTTTTAAAAAAACGGTTCAGTCAAACCAGCAACTGCACTCTTCACGACCGCTTCGCCGCCGTAACCTGTGGAGACTACAGGGTTGCTTTGCTACATGGCGATGACACCGAACTATTCGATTCGTTAGTGGACAGCGGCTACTTCAACGCCATCGTCCATGGACACTCACACATGAAAGGTATCCAAACCAAAGGCAAAACCCTGCTCGTCAACCCCGGCGAAGTCTGCGGCTACCTCACAGGAAAAGGAACCCTCGCCATCATAGACACTGCCAGAAACGAGGCAAAAATACTCGAACTCTAAGACGCTATTTAAACCAAAACCCTACATTCCATAATAGCTAAGCGTTGCTTAGGGGGTAACACGGGGGCTTCTTTGTCAATCTCTATTCAAAATCAACCGCTCGCCTGAGACGGTTTTGCATTTTTTGAGGCGATTACATATAAATCCCTTCACGTGCCCGTGGTTAATCCTGATAATTATGGAAAATAATTCTACAGCCTTCACCAATGCAGCGCTTAAACTCAAAGAAGCCGTAAAATACGAGAGCATGGGCAAATACGAAAGCGCAATTATGGCGCTCGACGAAGCACTCGCAATTCAACCCGATAACTCAGATGCATGGCTAATCAAGGGCGTTCTTTTAGGCAAACAGGGTCGATGCAGCGAAGCCCAAAAATGCTATGACAAAATCCTCGAGTACAATCCCCAATCTGCAGATGCTTGGCGCCTCAAAGCAGCTACCTACAGTTCCCTAGACCAACATGAGAAAGCGATTGAATGCTTCCTCTGTGCCATAAAAATCAAACCCGACAGCTTAGAGTTTCGGCTAGCCCTTGCAGCGACACTTCAAAAACTCAAACGCTACGAAGAGGCAGAGGCGTGCTTTGCTCAAACAAAACAGTACTGGCCAAACGATGCGCGAGTGGACTACTACACGGGCGTCATGTGGGGCAACCGCGCTGACTACCAAAAAGGACTCGCCTGCTTCGAGGCTGCCTTGCAGCTAAAACCTGACTTTTTGGATGCAATGCTCGCAAAAGGCATCATGCTGGGTAAACTGGGCAGAAAAGAGGAAGCTCAAGCAGTAGCCAACCAAATCCTCGAAATTAAAGGCGCCAACGCCAAAGATAAGCCGCAAACCGCTTCTGTTCAGTCAGAAAACGAATCCATACGCAGCGATTTTAAGGTAGCTCAAGAGAAATTCAAGAACCGCTTTAACCAAAGTTAACCAATTAAACCTACGGATGAGGAGCGGCGGCTAGGATTTTTGCTCCTTCTTCTTCGGTCCAAGCCTTGAGGGTATGTGAGCGGACGTTTCCCATGCTGCCCAAACACGCCAATATAGCAACCATGTCCTCATCGCTTAGGCCCTCCACAATCATCGCAAAATCGTATACGCCCATGGTGTAGAAGAGTTGCATTTTGCCGCCTGCTTTCTCAATCATGGAGTGGGTAGTTTTGATTCGTTGGGGAGCTTCGGAGACTTTTTTGATGCCTTGCTCAGTCCAATTACCTAACACAACAAAATTCGCCAAAAATCACCAACCTCTAGAATCAACAGCAAAAATAAAACCTTTTGCAGCAGCACACATTGCCCCATCAAGGCTAAGGGGCTCAAAAGGGCATTAGCGATTATGCATTGGTTGGCTTTTGTCGCCTCTCACGGTTTAGAGCCAATAACCCCCCTATAATTATCCCAATAACCACCACTGCTACCGCTACTCCAAGAAGTATCTGTATTAGGTTGATTTGTACGGGTGAACTATTAGGCGTCGCCGTTACGTTTGGTAGAGCGTTTAAAGAGAAAACAATCGATACTTGGTGGCTACTGAAATGTGTCGTGAACCAAACGTAGTAGCAATTTGCGTTTTGGCTGTAGCCCTGGTTTTGGGCTGGTTGACCATCAATCAGAACTTCAATTGAAGATGCATTCGGCACTGCAATTTTCGGAACCGTAATGTTGCCAAAGCCTGTGTTTCCAGCCTGCCCACTTAATACAAACGACAACTGGGCAGCTTGTGCGGATTCGCTTGTTAGGATAATGTCTGAAAACTGGGCAGGAGTCACATTTCCAGCTAACGACATTCTCACTATTGACCCGCTAGAGTTTGTTTCAATTCTGGGCGGCGGGGTCAATACGGGTCTTGGAGTCGGTCTGGGCGACGGCGTTGGCGTGGCTGATGGCGGCATGGCAACGGGAGCGGTTGGGGGTGGACTGGGCGTTTCGGTCAGGTACACTGTTTGTATGGGGCTCCACTCGCTTTTCCCCAAATTTGTGTCGGCTTGTATTTGAAACTTGAGGGAGGTGGCATTTCGCAAATGTGATGGCAGCAGATCGTAAAGCGGAAACGTCAAAATCGTGTAGGTTGTGTTTGACTGGCGTTTGCAAGTACTGTCTGTATAATAATCACAGGTATAGTCCGGTTCGGCCATGCGTAAAAGATAATATATCGAGGTGAGTGAGCCGGTTAGGGGCTGGTTTGTAATTTTGAATTCTATGGTGCTGTTATCGACCTGTTGGGTCTCACCGGTTGTATAATTAACGATATCATAGGAGGCGCGCTTAAAGGTAGCCGTGAACTCTGGCCATATCGGCCAAATTGGGGGCGGGGGGTTTGTGTGTGCAGGGTTTTGTGTTGGATTTGCAATTGGATAATCGACTGGCTCAGCTTGAATGAATAGCGTCATCTCACTTCTTGAGGGTGCATATACTTGGCCATTCTCGAATGATTGCCCAGGAAATTCTACGAAAAAAGTACGGTTGCCTGCTGGGTAAAACGCGTAAAAAAGGGTGGCGCCTCCTGTGGCATTGGTTGAGACAGGATAATTCCATCCGAGGTTCGTTCCAGCCGAAAGGTTGACAAACCGGTCATTGGAGGTGGGGGGAGCAGGAGTAACTTGGAATTCAAAGGCCACCCACTGGCCGACTCCAACAGGGTTAGGCTTGAGCGCTATCGAGATCGAAGTTGGAACTACCGTTTGTCCACTGTCAGGCGCAGAAACTAGAGGGAAACTTGAAGCCAACACGACTAAAAGGATTAAAGCCAAACAAACGCTGTTTTTCAATAGATTTCCCGCAACTAAACTTGAATCGATTCGGTTAAAAAGTTTTTTCGTAAAAGTTCCTTGACTAAGATAGTCGATTTTTCTTGACTTAAAGTTAATTGCCTATACTTTGAACAAAATGCAAAAGCTTTCTATTTATCGGGTTCTTGATAGGCTAATCTCTGTTGTAGGGTTCCCGCAACGAATTAGCTTTCACAAATAGCCCTCTGAGTTCCTCGTCGCTTGCTCCCTGTCGGAGAGGTGTTAAAATGTCGGTGAGGTTGTCGTTGCGCATCAGGCAGGGTTTGAGTTTGCCGTCACTGGTTACACGTATCCGTGTGCAGTGCATACAAAAGTCGGTGTTTTCGATGGGATGCACCACTTCCACAGTGGCGTTTGGTAGGTGATAGATGAGGCGGTTATGCATAAAGGGACGCTTCTCCACCGACACAGCTTTCTCCAAAAGCATGGCTTCCTGCTCGTCTAAGCTGCGGTGATGCACCTCATAGTAATGGTCACCGACGTTCACTGGATCCAACTCTATGAGCTGCAAAATCGCGCCTGTGCGTCCCGCATACTCAATCATATCCGAAACGTCCCCCACGTTGACGCCTTTTAGCAGAACCATATTGAGCTTCACAGGGTTAAAACCAGCCTCCAACGCAGCCGATACCCCCTTTAAGGCGTCAGGCAAGTTTCCGCCAGTTAACCTGTTATAGGTGTCAGGGTTTAGTGATGCCAAACTGATGTTAACGCGACGCAACCCACAATCATGCAGCCTCTTTGCCACATCCGCCAACAACAACCCATTCGTAGTCAACGACAAATCACGCAGACCCGGCAAAGCCGAAATTCCCGCCACAATCTCAGGCAAGTCCTCGCGCATAAGCGGTTCCCCACCCGTCAACTTCACCCGCGAAATCCCCAAACCCACCGCAACACGGGCAATCCGAACAATCTCCTCAACCGACATCCTCTCCGCAGACCGATTCGCAAGCTCCACTTCGCCTTCACGGTGGCAGTAGGTGCAGTGGAGGTTGCAGCGTTGCGTAACGGATATGCGGATGTTTAGGAGCGGTCTGCCGCAGTTGTCATTTAGGGTCAATGTTGTTCACGTGCATGTTTAACGATGTGAGATGCCTCAGGCAAAATCAGAGTTTCCAACGCGGTTTGCACTGCATCAGGCGAACCTGGAATACAGAAAAACGCGCGTCCCTTCGCAACCCCCGCGGTAGCCCGAGACAAAACCGCCGGCGAACCCACCTTATCATAGCTGATGCGACGGAAAAACTCGCCAAACCCGGGCAGAGTCTTCTCAAAGAAGGGCGTTACGGTTTCGATGGTAATGTCTGTTGGTGTTATGCCTGTTCCGCCCGAAAAAATGGCAACATCAAGATTTTCTACGCCCAACGCATACATGGCGGCGTCTTGAAGCGCGGTTTCGTCGTCGGGTATGATTTTTTTGAAAACCACTTTCTGCCCAGCCTTTTGGAGCAACTCTACGATTTTGTCGCCGCCCACGTCACTGACCTTTTTTTCGCCCGAGGCAAGCTGCTGGGCGCGGCTGGTGCTGCAGATAAATACCCCGAAGGTTAGGGTTTTGGGTGCATGTGATTTGTGTTGTTTGCTACTTTCGCTCATGGTTATGCCTGCTTAAACTTTTTCACAACATGAATCTGTGTAATTGCCGTGGAAGGATACTGCCCGCCAGCGTCTTTCTCGTACTGCTTAGTCATGTCCCAAACAGTGAGAAGAGCCACGGAAACCGCGGTGAGGGCTTCCATTTCTACGCCTGTCTGCGCACGGGTCTTCACGGTGGCTGTGGCTTCAACCGTGGTTTTGTCCAAAACCTTCACCGAAACCTCCACGTTGGTTAGGGGGAGGGGATGGCATAGGGGGATGAGGTCGCTGGTTTTTTTCGCTGCCAGGACGCCTGCGATTTTGGCGGTGTAGAGGGGGTCACCTTTGGCGATTTTGCCTGCCTCGATTAGGGTGATGGTTTGGGTTTTGAGGCGTATGGTGCCGGCTGCGGTGGCTTCGCGGTTGACCTCGGCTTTACTGGAAACATCAATCATAGCCAACAGTTTTCCTTCCTTAGCGTTATTCCCTGTCGATAACATTGTAAAGGGTCTCTTTTATGCATTAAGCGCCACTCAATGTTTTTGCCATGAAGCAACCACATAGCTTTATTTGTGCAGAAGCGGCGTATCAGCGGCGGTCTGGAGGTGAAACCGTGAGTAAAAACAGCCCCCAAAAAACCAAAAAACCCATAACCGTCCAAGAAGCCGGGCACCTCGGCGGACAGCGAGTCAAACAACTTATCGCCCAAGGCAAGGCGCACGAAAAACAAACCCAAACCTAAAAACCAAAAAAATGTTTTAAAAAAAAGAAAAAGAAAGAGCAGCTACTGCTGCTTAGTTCGGTTTAGCTTTTAGCTCAGCGTTTTCCTTTTTGAGCGCCGCATTCTCCTCCAACATAGCTTTCATGACGACGTTGAGTTGTGTCATCATGTCGTTGATGCGGAGGTTGAGCATGCCGATTTGCTGCATGATGGGTGAGGCTTCTGGTGTGGATTGTGTCAAGTGATTCACCTCCCTATGTTGCGTTTGAATGTGTTGGTTAGGCTGCAGTTTGGGTCAGTTTGAGTTGGTTTTCTAGTGCTTCGACGCGGCTGCGGAGTTTTTTGATTTCAACCAGCAAAGGCACGCCAAGCCATTCGTAGTGCACGCCTTCGGGCGTACCTTCCTTATCTTTGAAGACGAGTTGTGGGCATTGTTGGTTGACTTCTTCGGCTATGAGGCCTAATTGTGTACCTTCGGTTTTCGCGCGTTCTTGGTCTTTCCAGTCAAAACTCACCGGTCTGAGGTTGTATACCCATGAGCAGTCAGTGACATTACAGATGTTGTCTTTGAATCGAATGGATGAGGTGTTGTATCCAATCTGTCCATTTGAATTTCTGTAGAGGGGACCATATTGTGTGGTGTTTGCCCAAGATGATGCCACGATGAGGCCGTCAACTACCCAGTTGGATCCAACTCTCATGTATGAGCCATCTTTGTATATGTAAGGTCCACCAGAACCGAATTGTATGCCGGCTTGGCTTCTGTCTCCGGCTCCTTGTAAAGATAATCTGTTTGCGTTGTTTATGTCCACTATGTAGATGTCGTCGCCGACTTGGAATGCGTCTCCGTTGCTTCCACCGCCATGGATCACGCTGTCACTGTCTACTCTACCCGAAATGTTGATAGATGAACCGTAGGGCTTCAAAGTGTCAATAATGTAGATTCCGTCACCCGATGCACTATTTAGGTGATCAGTGAATACAGTGCTTGCGTCTAAAGTTGCTAGTCCGCCGGCGGAATTTTGGACTTGCAAAACGCCTGCCGCGCTACAAACAACTCGCACAGAACCAGCAGTCCAACCACCTGGGGGTGAAGTCAAAGATGTGGGTGAATCAAGTTCGATCCATTTTGCGAAATCCTGACCTGACCCCTTAACATGGAACACATTATCAGTGTAAATGTACCCGCCTGCCGACGCGAGTTTTAGGTTTGTTGTGCCGCCAGCCGCAGTAATGTATGTGTAATCACTTGCAGGGTCATAGGCAAATGCTCCCTTAGTGTTGCCGCCATATGCAACATTGATTGCCGCACTGTTATTTGTGCTGTTGAGGTTAAGGTACGCTGCTCCAGAATGCGAAATATTGGTGTCAGAGGATACGTTTAATGTTCCGCTCGAACCAGAAAGGCTACCGCCAGTTTTTAAATTGCCATCAATTGTTACAGCGTCGGGTGTACGCCATTCGTTTGCCGCGTTTCTGTACCATTGTACATCGGTACCTGCAAGTATTCCAGCATCTGAGCCAGTTTTAGGAAGCTGGAGTTGCCCAGTAGTTGTTATAACCATCCATGTCGATGTGGCGTCTATGTTTGTGAATTTAATTGGAGCCGCGGAACCAGTTGTACTTTCAAGTCCACTCTCTATGTAGTTAGTACCGTCTGGAAAGGGGATAAACCGCAGTTGTGAAGTAGTAGCTGTAGTATTCATCAAAAGTAGCATAGGACTATATTTGCTCATGGTTATGTTGTTGGTTACTGTGCCGCCGTTCCATGTAGGTACTGACCATGTTCCGTCTCCCCGGAGGAAAGTGCTTGAAGATGGCGTGCCACTACCAAGGCTGGATAGGTAGTTAGTGAATGGTGTGTTGTTGAAATCGATGTGATATCCAGCTGCAACAGCAATTTTAAGGTTAACATTAGAAGTTAGGTAAGTGAGGCTGTTTGTGTGGTCATAACCGAATGTGCCCCGAGTCGATGGTGTGGGATCACCGTAAGCCAAGTTAATAACGGGACTACCGGTAGTGCTTTTCACGTTAAAAAACACATTATTAGCATGCACAACATTTGTGTCAGTCGCTATGTTTAGAGCGCCGCCATAACCGTAAAGTCCACCACCAAGGGTTAAATCACTATCAATCGTTACAGAGTCGGGTGTGCGCCAAACATTTGCGGCATTTCTGTACCATTGGCAGTCGGTTCCAACTAACAAACCTGCATTGGAACCCAACGTTGGTATCTGCACTTGACCTGCCGTTGTTATGACCATCCACGTTTGTTGTGCATACATATTTGTGAAGAGTAGAGGAGCCGAAGAACCAGTTGAACCATTGATAGCGCTTTCAATATAATTGGTGCCCTCTGGATGAGCCACAAACCGTAGACGCGCCAGAGAAGGGCTGTCCAAATTAAGAGCAGCACCACTTTTGCTTACAGTAATATCACCCGTTACTGTACCGCCATTCCATGCGGGTGCTTTCCATTGTGGTAGAAGCGTAGAGGAATCTATAGTTAAAACCTCTCCAGCAGAACCACTATCATTTGTTGAGTCGTAGAGTTTTTGTCCTACTGCCTGAGGGGCTCCGCCGTAGAGCCGTAGGGAATCAAACAGGTAAATTCCCTCACCTTGAGAGGATATCAGATGATCTGTGTGGAGCTGACTGGTGTATAGGTCACCAAGAACCCAGTGTTCAGTCGCTTCATTGTAGTACTGCGAGGCTAACGCTGGAAGATATTCGCCAACACTATTCTGAGCCTGAGCCAACCGTAATGCTACCTCGGAGGTGTTTCCCCATTGGATGACTGGGTGGTTTTCGTTTATGTCAAGAAATATGCCCGAGTACCCGGAGGCTCCATGAACATTCAAGTTACCTAAATCCAAATGAGCAGGTGATGCACTACCCCAAATAGACTGCTGCAAGTAAAGCGTACTATGTGGATTATTGGTTATCGTCACAACATCTGAAGGTGTATAACCTTTCCCGCCAAAACCTTCAACAACATGAATTTCTCTTATTTTGCCGTTAACGACAACTTGAAATTGTGCTCCGCGACCACTCGAATCTTCGATTCTAATCTCAGCGCCCGTAAATATTGAGTCGTAATAGTCTCCTTGCTGCGTAATGCTAATCCCCGTTATTTTTCCATAGTTATCTACGGAACTTACCTCTGCAGATGCTAAATTAGTTCCTTGAGTAGGAGCGCTAATTGTTATGGGATCTCCTTGCGAATAACCACTGCCTGGATCGAGTATCAGTATATTCGTGATTGGTCCATTTATAACGGGATAAAGCCGTGCTCCAGCGCCATTGGTCGGTTTTTGTATATCCACATCAGCGAAATGATAACCGCTTCCCTGATTATCGACCGGTACCGGATCTTGTATCACTCCATCAACCACGTTTATATATGCGTGCGCTCCTGATCCGCCACTAATCGTATCAGTCAAATTTAACTGCGGATGATCCGACGGACTGGTGAAACCATGGCCAATCTGTACTGCTCCACCGCCAGTACCCTTCGCGGGATCAGTCATTGAACCGAAAAACCCAAAGCAGCCAACGTCATATCTGAACAAAGACCTTCGGCTTATATCCAGCATGCCTTTGCCAGTTATATTGCCATTAACTGTCATGTTTCCTTCAACGACTTGGTCACCTCCAATAACTTGGGTTCCTTCAACATCTTGTTGTCGGTCGCTTGAAACCACCAACGAATCAATACAAATAGGGTTGTTTTCTCCATTAATAATACCGACATCAATTATATCGGTGGCAGAAGTCATTGTTTCAGTGGTTGATGAATAAATTAAAGTGCCATCCACCCACAAACTAGCCACTCCGTCATTGCCGCTGCCCACTTGTCTTTGAATTTCCACGCGATACCACGTTTCGGCTGAAAGGGAGACTGGATCGGATACCTGATTTCCACTAGGCGTACATAACACCCAGCGGTAATTTGACCCATCGTTATATATTCTTGCGGCTACACCGTCATTGAAACCTGAAGCAGACAATCTAAGAAAAGTAATGTAATTCCCTGATGTCGGTAAATTTTCCATGTAAAGGTAGCAAAGTGCAAAAGTGTTACCTAATCTGTTCAGCCCAGTTTTCAAAGTGGAGCCATAAGCATTTGAATTTGCTCTCATGCCGTAAGCGCCTTGTTTTACTGGCGAAGAAACAGTGGAGACGTTGGCGCCATGACCCGACCAAGCACCGAAATCATTGCTTTCGAAGTCATCACTAAAAAGCACTGTCATCTATACCTGCCCTCCAAAATGGCTGGTTTTTGGTTTTCAACCTTTAAGAAATTTATAATTTTGAGGTTCACAATCATAGTTTTTCACTGATTACATCAAGGTTGCTTTGTTGATAGGTTGTTTTGTGCTGTGTGTGGTTCCTTGGGTGGGCTATCCTGAGTCCATCCTGTGGGGTGAAGGGGAAAATTGCTGGTCGGTTGCTTATTTTGGGTTATAATAGTTTATCAGTGAATCAAAATTTTTGTTTGTCCTCTGATTGTGGTGTTGGTCTTGTGGAGAAAAAACCAGTCTATACATACGCCCACACTCACACCGCGACGGCTTCAACATATCCCCATGTTAGGCGTGTGGTAAAATTCGATTATGCCACACCCAAACAGACCCCAAAACACAAAGCAAACCCAAAAAACAACCCAAACCAACAACCACCATGTGGCAACCATAAAACCGCCACACCCACACAAAGAGACAAAAAATTGGTTTTGACAAGGAGGGTGTAAACAATTTTTAGAGAATCGCAGAAAAAACCTGTGCCTTCGACGGGTTATGGTTTTTCCCATGCTTCAATCAGTTCAGCAATCGCCTTTGCTTTTGGTGAGTCCTGATTTAGCCGATAGAGCCGTACGCGTCCGTAGGTGCGTTCTTGGAGGAGTCCTTCGGTTTGGAGGAGTTTTAGGTGGTTGGCGGTTGCGGTGTAGTTCATGTTTATACGCCGCGCAATGTCAGACACGTTTAGTTGGCCGAGTTGGTTGATGAGTTTGAGGATTTTTAGCCGCGGCTTCGACGCCAAAACATCTTCAAGCTCCATATTTATCGCTCCGCTTGGAGGCTTGCAGCCATCTCCTTCTCCAGTTCGCCTGCGGGAACTGTGGGCAACGACACCCGCGTGGATCTACCCCGCGTTTCAAGCGTCGCCACCTCCGTCTTGAGAACCCCCAAAGACGCAAGGTACTGGATATATTTCCAGAGTTGGGTGTGGCTATTGGGTTCCACTTCGTATTCTTCGCAGACTACCCCATATGCCTGTTCAGCTTCCGCGAGTGAGACGTAGGCGGAGTCGTTTTCTTTAAAGTACCGTGCAATAGCCAACAGGAGCAGCTTCTCATGGAAGCCCAGTGAAGCCAGTTCGCTGCGGCGCATGCTGGGGATGATGTTGGAGACTGCCATGCGGACGCATTCAGCCGCCACATAGGAGGCATCTTGGGCATCGGCGTATTTTCCTGCGCGCCACAACAACTCAATCCCAAACCGAGCGTTGCCCGTCTCTGAATACGCTAGTTCCGCCACTAAATCCACCACATCCTCAGGCACTGCGCCCCGCTCAAACGCTAAGCCCACACGCTTCGTGAGGATGTCGATGAGTTCGGGTTTGCCGTAGCGTTCCAGTTGGATGATGCTGCGTTGCAGGGTGCTGCGCGCGCTTTCATCGAGTGGCGCGATTGCTTTTAGGTCGCGCATTATGAATATGAAGGAGAGGCGTTGGGGGCTGCCTTGGCGCATCTCATGGATACGGGTCAATTTGTAGACGGCATCAGAGCCTTCCTTTTCTATGAGGCTGTCAAACTCGTCAAGGGACAGGATTAGGTGGGTTTCTTCCTCGTCTAATACCTGCATTAGCGTGGCGAGGATTTCTTCTGCGCCGTAGCCTCGGGCGGGAAAGTTGGGACGAAACGCCAAGACCGCGCGGTGCAGGATGGGTTGGAGGCTGCCTCGGAATTCGCGGCAGTTGACATGGACGTAGCGGAATTTGATGCCGCGTTTGTTCGCTTCAGAGGTCAGGTGGGCGCCGAAGTGCTGGGATAGCGCGGTTTTGCCAGTGCCGACGTCGCCGGTTATGATGACGCGTTGGGCCATGCGGTCGGCGCAGCGTAGGATGAAGCTAAAGAATTCAAAGAGGAGCCGTTGTTGGGTTTCACGGTGCGGCAGCTGCGGGGGGATGTAGTTTATGTCTAGTTTGGATTCGTCTTTGAATACGCTGTTTGCCGACACTTTTGACGCCTAGGTAGCTATTGTTTTTTGGATAATTTATGTTTTCCAAACAGAAGTTGGAATCTATAAAGCTTTATAACTAGTTCGGCTGATTGAAGGCTAAGCTTCATGAATTGCAAGACTTGAGTCGTGAGAATAGTGGTATATTCAGAGTGGGTAAAACGCAAACAAACCGAAGTCCTAAGCTGGCAAATAAACAAACCCAACGACGATGACGACGGCGGATTCCAAGCAGAAAAACCCAACGACATCGGCGGAGTCTGGACCACCGCAGAAGTCCTCTTCACAATACTCAAATACAAAACACTACCCCCCTCAGACAGCCGAATCCAACGCGCCAAAAACTGGCTAATCCGCCACCGAAACCTCGGCGGCGACTACGGCGACGGCTGGCCCCTCATCAACCGCGGCAACAGCTTCGTAGACACCACTTCCCGCGCAATCCTTGCCCTCTCATTCTTCCCCGACGACCCCGAAGCCGTAGATGCCATAAAAAAAGCCAAAGACTGGCTAATAGAGAACCAAAATGAAGACGGCGGCTGGAGCATATGGAAATACGAAGACAGCCTCGTCTCCGCCACCAGTTGGGCGCTTCTTGCGCTTCGCCAAATTGTAGATTTGTTCCCCGAGGACGAAAACGCAAAGTGCGCTACTCTAAAAGGAGCCACTTGGCTAAAGCTTGCCCAAGCCAAAAATGGCCTATGGGGTTTCACGCCTAATGGGCATTTGCCAGTTGCGCAAACCAACAACGCCACCACCCGCATGGCTGTTTACACCCTCTTCAGTTTAGGCGAGGATTTAGAGGAGTATCTGCCTGCTCTGAAGTCGTTTTTGGCGGAATTTGAGGCTGAAGGCAGATGGCGCACCATAAACGAAACGTATACGCTCAAATACTTTGGCGAAGGGCTGGATCAGCGGCTGTCATGGTTTAATGCGCCGTTTATGGTTATGATGCTTGTCACGTATGCGCGGTGCGTGCCCGGCTGCATTGAGATAAAGCCAATAATTGATGGGGTTGAGTCTCTCAAAAAATTTGACGCCGCCTATGAGGGCAAAGATGTTACGGACATATCTATAGGCGGCAACTTAGACATTCGTCCTTGGGCGTCTGTGCAGTACCTGCGTGGACTGCTCGAAGCGGAGTCTTACCTACAGGAACACCTCGACGAGTACGTCGCAGTGATGGGCAAAAAAGTTGAGGTTATCGAGAAAGCAGGCATGCTAAAATCAATGCCTATCCTTATGCCGCTTAGGCGTACAAGTAGCGTGTATGCGAGCGGTAGGTTTCTTATGATGATGATACCCGCGTTAGGTCTGGGCTTAATCGGTACCGCCTATTTTGCTGAGTTGTTTGGTTTTGAGGAGGCAGTGATTGTTAGCCTTTTTGCGGTGTATATGGTTACGTTTGGGGCGCTGGTTATTGGTTACCATCAGAAGGTTGTGTCAAAATCTAAATTCTGCTTTATGTATTTCCCGATTTGGGCGCTTGCTGTAACGGGCACCGTGCTGTTCATCATAGGCGAAGAGATTGAAGCGCTTGTGGTGTTGTTACTTATAGGGTTCCCAGAGTTACTTTCGCTGGTTATGAATAAAATTGGCAAAGAAGAACACAAATAACCAGCCAACTTGCCTTTTTTCCATGATTTTTCGATGCGTCGATTCTCATTGGATTCAGCACGCCAAATTTGCTTTCTAAACACAAGACTAATTAAGTAATAGTGCAATCCATATTTTCCGACACTCCATGATACCAAAATATTTCTTTTTCACGAAGGGAGTTGGCAAACATAAAGAGCAACTCCAATCATTTGAGTTAGCCCTCCGTGATGCAGGAATCCAAATGTGCAACCTCGTCAGCGTATCTAGCATCGTGCCACCCGGATGTGAACTAGTAACCCGGGAAAAAGGTCTCAAAATGATACACCCTGGCGAAATCACCTTTGTCGTCATCGCCCGCAACGCAACCAACGAACCTCATCGCCTCGTCGCATCCAGCATCGGCGTCGCTATACCCAGTGAGAAAAACCAATACGGCTACCTCTCTGAGCATCACAGCTTTGGACAAACTGACGAAGCCGCAGGCGACTACGCCGAAGACCTTGCAGCCACCATGCTTGCCACCACCATGGGCATACAATTTGACCCCGAAACTGCCTGGGATGAACGCAAAAAAATCTTCAAAACCACAGGGCTCATCATAAAAACCGCCAACACTACCCAATCTGCTGCAGGCGACAAAAACGGTCTCTGGACCACAACCATCTCAGCCGCAGTACTAGTACCTCCTGAGAACGGCAACGGCAAAGAATAAAAAAGAAACAAGCAAGTTTCTTTCGCACTTGCCCGCTTTTTATTGTTTAGATTTTAGCTCTGCATTAACGCCGCATCCGTCTCCAGAATGGCATTTTGCCTTGTAAAAAGCTCATCGTAACCTAATACTAAGCGATTTTTTGATAACAAATAGGCATTCTTGTTTTGCTGGGTGTTATTGCTGTTCTGCTGGTTAGGGTAGTCTTCTATCTGCGAAAAAGAAGCATAAAATAGCCACTCTATTGTTGTCCAAAGTTAATGCTTCAGGAATCGCGTTCAATGAATCTGTTTGGCGTCTATTTGGATGCTAATATTCAATCAATGCTGAAACGATAGAGGGGGAGGGGCTAAGCGGGCATATTTGGTGCCTATTAGAGGTTCTATGCAGAAACCTAAGAGGGGTAGGTCCTATTGGCAGAAAACAAGCCCAAAAGCATGTTGAAAACCAGTAGAAAGCCCCGCCAAAAAAGGGAGGGGTACCATCTGAGATATCTGGTCACTGTCGTTATGCATCAAAGAAGTGTTCCAGCTTGGAGTTTCCTGCTTTCTTGAGCACCTGCGCACAGTCTTTGGGGTCTAGCGCCTTAAACTCAAGCCCCATAGTCGCCAGTAGCACTTGCACGTCTTTACCTAAACTCGGCGCGACCAGTACAGCTCGGACTTCGCGGTTAATTTTGGCTTTGATGGGTTCGATGTATTTGGCGAGTTGCAGGACGGCTTCTTTGCTGGCGGTTCGGCGTTTGACTTCGATTATGACGAGGCGACCGTTTTTGTCTTCGCCATAGATGTCTACAAAGCCAGGTTCGACATGTTTTTCCCAGCTAATGGGTTTGAAGCCTTCTTCAAAGAGTTCAGGTTTTAGGAGAATTGCGCGGTGCATGTCATCTTCTGTTGCGTGCAAGAGGAATTCTCCTGCGTCATTGAGAGCCATCGCGGAGACCAAGAAAATCTCGGAGAAGGTTACGCGTACGGTTTCGCGGGGTTTTTGGCGTACGCCATGGATTTCTAAGCCTTCCTCTTTAATTTGAACATGAAAAGCGCCCCCCGCAGGTTGCCAGTTAACAGGCTCATAACCCACAGGACGATGCACAAGCAGTGAACCGTCGGATTTGATGATGAGGAGACGTTCGCCGGGTTGTAGGGTGGAGCTTGCTCTGCCCGAATAGTGCACATGACAGTCGCCTGCTATTACAAGGGTTCTTCTTTGTGCGAAGGCTTTCTCGATAAGAACTGCGGCTTCCGCTAGGTTGGGGTGGGTTAAGACTGCGAGTTTGTTGGGTTGCGCCATTAAATGTTCAGCCAACCTATTTAGGTAAGGCAAAGGTACATAAGAATTCTTGAAGGAACCGCCGCTATGGATTGGAAAAGCAAACGCTCAATCATGCACCGCTATGACGTAACCGCAGACATGTATGATGAACGCTACAGTGAAGAACAAAACCGAAAATACAAAAAAGCCCTCGAAACCGTCACGGTCGCTGACAAGGCGGTTTTGGATGTGGGTTGCGGTTCAGGCATGTTTTTTGACCAAATTGCCTCAGAAGCCAGACTCGTGGTGGGGGTAGATGTCTCTCACGGACTACTTCTGAAAGCAAAACAACAAGCGGCAAAGTATGAAAACGTGGCTTTATTGCAGGCTGACGCAGACCACTTGCCATTTCGAGACGGCGTATTTGGGGCGGCGTTTGCGTTTACCGTGCTGCAGAATATGCCTAAACCCCAAGAGACCCTCAAAGAGTTGAAGCGAGTGGTTGGATGCGGCGGTCAAGTGGTGGCGACGGGGCTTAAGAAGGCGCTACCGCTCGAGCGATTTATGGATATTTTAGAGGACAGCGGATTGGAATGGGCAAGTTTCGTGGATGAAGATTCCATTAACTGTTATGTTGCCACTTCGGCTCCGCTTAACATTTGAACATCCACCACGTCACCAGTATCAGCGAAGAGTCCGATTGTGACTTCGTTTATGCCGCCAGCGTATACTTTGTCGAGGCGAAGGATAATGTACCAGTAGGGAACCAACGCGACGCTGTTACTGCCCCGAGGATGAGGCACAAACTGAACCGAAACAGGTTGGTCTTGAATGCCAAAACCTGTGACTTTTTCGCCGTTAAAGTCCCAGCTAAGGGTTTTTGCATAGGTTTTTGCGATGGTTACAGCTTCTTCTTGGTTGATGTTGACGTTGGTGTTGGCTACCGTGAAGAGGAAGTAGCCGTCGGTTAATTCGGTTAAGATGTTGTTCTGGAAGGTCATGCGGAGGCTTTTTGCGTTGAAGTCCACTCCATTCTCGGTGTAGAGCCAGAGGAACTCGACGGATGGTCCAGTTACGGTGATTTGAAGTTTTATGTTTCCCGTAGTGACTTCTAGATTTTGGGTTCGGTTAACGGTAGCTAGTAGGTCACTCATTTCTTGCAGATAGGTGTCTCCGGAGATGGTTTTGTAGCGGTTAAGGATGTATTTTGCGTTTTGCAAGACATCGTTGGGTTGGGGATTAGAGAATATGGGTGAGCTTTCAATCATGGTTAATTCGTAGCGTGAAAGATGGTTAGCTCGGAAACGCAGATCCACGTCAAGGTTGCTGAAGTCGTTTGAGAGTGCATACTTGAGATTTTCTTCTGTAGCTCTAAAGTCATTACGGTACTCTAAATTGTTGCTAAGCATAGTGATTTCGTATTTGTTGGTGTCGATTTGGGTTATGTCACGGATGACTTCGGCAGCGCGGTTTGTATCCATGCCCCACGAGAGCAGTTGCTCATTTTCGGCTGCTATCGTTGAATATTTTGCTGAGAGGTCATTTATTGAGTAAAATAGCACTCCAGAAACTGAGGCTAAAAGGATAACTGCGATGGCTAAACCAGTGAAGAGAGTTTTCCATTTAAACGGCAACTTTAACGCATTGGCCGGTTCGGCTTTGGGGGCTTCCTCAACACCCTTCATGGCGCTCACAGTTGCTAACCCGAAGGTGGAGAGTTTGTATTTGCCGTTTTCCATTTTAAAAATAAGTTCGCCTAAGCTTTCAAGGTGATAAGTCAAATGAGAACTTGAAACTTCAAGTTGCTCCACCATCTCCATAAAAGTCATGGGTTTGTCGGCGAGCATACGGAGAATTTTGCGGCGAACAGGATGCTTAAGGGACGTAAACATTATTGAGTAGATTTCTTCTTCAGTGCTGGCCATGCGAATGAACCTAAGAGGTATTGTTTAAGACAGTGTATAAAACTTACCAAATATCCGTTCTTCAGACGCGTTTTGGCGTATTATTCAAAGTTTCAGAGCGTTAAAATTTGGTTTTAGTATATAAATGGGGTTTCTTGGTGGTTAGTCAAGAAAGTTTGACTAAACATGAACGTCGCTTAGTCAAGGATTATTGACGAAAAAGCTTTTAGCATTTTTAGAAGGTAGGAGACTTGACGGATGCGGCATGAACAAGTGGATAACGGAAGTGACGGCTTTAGCCTGTATGGTTCTGTTTGTTACTGCTTTATGTGCCGCTGCACACCCCTTCAAAGCCGCCGTTTCCCCAGATGACTTTACTACCGTTCAAGTCGCAACGGAAAAGACTGAACCCACGCCTCAGCCTTCAGCACCCGTAAACGCTGACATCCCCCAAACCACGCCGTCCCCAACCGAAACGCCTACATCCACCGCAACCCCGAATAGTTCATTTCCTATGGGGCAATTCATAGCGATCATTGCTTCGGTGTCGGTGGCAACTATTGGGTTATTTTTGTATTTTCGCAAACCCAAAAAATAAAAAAGTGCATAAGACAATGAAGAAAAAAATCTTGGCACTAATCATCGTAGCAGTGCTAGTCTCCTCTGTGAGTTTGCAATTCGTCGAAATTAACGATGCAGACCCATATATTGCGCCCGAAGAAGCACCTGCGGGTTTCAGAATCCAAAAGGATGGCGCCTGCGACATTCCAGGCGTTGAGCGCCAAGGAGTCGTTTACACTTTAACATGCGATATTTTTGATACCGTTGTGATAGAACGCGACGGGATAACGCTAGAGGGCAATGGTCACACCATCAGAGGAAATGGTGGCTCGATTGGGGTCTGGTTACAGGACAAAAGCAATGTGACGATACAAAACCTCAACATTGTAAACTTTACTCATGGAATAAGGTTTAGCCATTATGCACCTTATTGGCGGTCAGGACAAAATCCTAATTTCACCATCTCTTGCAGTGTCGAAAGTTGCAATATCACTGGAAACGATTATGGGATTTCATTATATTTTGCTAGCAACTGCAGTGTTTTAGGAAACTACATAGCGAATAGCACCTACGGAGTAGACTTGTCGGGCTCCAATAATGTCTTTAGACTAAACCGTATAGAAGAGAACAAATACAATTTCGTGGAATCAGCAGAGTACATCAATGACGTAGATTCGTCGAATAAAATCAACAGTAAGCCTGTTTACTATTGGATTAATCAGCACAACCAGATCGTGCCCGATGACGCTGGGATGGTGGTTCTCAAAAACTGTAGCGAAATCAGGGTTCAAAACTTAAGTTTTAGCAACAGCAGATGCGGCATATCGTTATACAATACTAACAATTCAGTACTTATAGGGAACAAGCTCGCCCAAAACTACAAAGGACTTGAATTATGGCGTTCCCACAACAACAGCATAATATACAATCATATAACAAACGCCACCTTTGATGGAATCGAAATCTATCACTCTGAGAACACTACAATAGCACATAACCTCATTGCCAACAACGAAAACGGCATTTATCACCGGGCAGAAGCAAAAAACGAAGTGATATCTGATAATTTGATTATCAACAACAAACACTCAGGTATACTGGGGGGCTCAGATTACTCCAAAATAACTCATAATTTTGTTGTTGACAACGGCGGCGGCATAACAGTTGGGTCAGCCTGCCAAGTGACAAGAAACAACATTACCCGAAACAGCGCGTCGGGGATAATTTTTAGGTCGAACAACCTAATAACTGATAACTACATTTCCAAAAACCAAATCGGACTTATGACAAACAACGGTCAAGGAAACATAATCACACAAAACAGCATAATCGAGAACGATGACTGGGGCAGCAGATTTCAAGGTGAAACTGAAAACAACCTGATTTACTATAACAACTTCATACTGAATAATGGCAGTGAACTTCAGGCATCAATCAAGGGCTATTGGGTTTTCGATTTAAGCACAATTTCCGAGGAGGACCATCCGCCGCCCCAGCATGTAGCGGGGGCATACAACTCATGGGATAATGGGACAGTGGGTAACTATTGGAGCAATTACCATCTCCTCTATCCTTACGCCCAAGCGGTAGAAAACCAATCCTTTAGCAATGAACCATACGTCATTGACGATAACAACAAAGACAATTATCCTCTGTTACGACCAATCAAATTTAACACCATAGAAATGCCTTCAACCGATGCCCCCCCAGAAATGTACATCAGCCCAGTCAAACCAATCGAAGAGCAACATGAACCTATCGAGCCTTCTCCGACTACGCCAGTAACTGGAACTATTGTACTATCTATTTTGGGTGCCGCAGGGTTAGTTGTGGTTTTTCTAGTTTATTTCAGACATAGAAGGAAAGTCAAATGAAGAGAAAAACAGCATTAATCCTTTCAACAGCTTTATTGTTGTTTTCTCTTGTTGTGGGAGAATTTGTGGGGGTTACGTTAGCTGACCCTTTCATGCCTGCCAATTCATGGTCCAATCCGCCCACTCCACCTTCATTTAACGTGCAATCGCCATATGAAAAACTCAGCTATTGGGTTGATAGCGATGTTTGGCTGGATTTCACGGTTACGCCGCCGCTGACATATTGGTATAGTCCAGACAGGAGTTCCTACCCCAGCCATTACGCCACCTCTTTTGGCGAAATTACCTATGTCGGGTTTTCAGTTGATGGACAAACAGAAACCGCGGTCAACAAGGTTTCAGAATATCAAAGCGTTGAAACATATTCGGTTAATATTGGGCGGTTATCGGCGGGGCAACACACAATCCGCATCACTGCCCAAGGTTCTGGGCGATATGGCAACCTCACCCATGACCTCTACAGTGGCTCAAACCACAGTATCCAAGAGAGCACTAAAACCAAATTTCTCCAAAACAGCATAAAACTCAGCTTTACAGTGAACCAAGACCACCCAACCACGCCGCCCAACTTCACGTTAGTAAGCCCCTCGAACAAGACGTACTACTACTTCGTTAACTCCGTTTACTACCCAGATTCGGAACATGTGAATTATGTGGGTTTACGCTACCGATCCGACGATATTCACTTATCGGTTGGATACAGCTTCGACGATGACCCAAACATCATAGCCGCCACCAACGGCACTAAAATAAGCATACCAATCACCAGCCACAGCCTAACCCTCCACGCCAAAGACACCTTCGGAAACCAAGCCACCCAAACAGCATACTACAAAATATTACCCTACGAATCACCTACCCATCGTCCCCATACACCACAGCAACGATTAAACGGAACATTACGCCCAGAGGCACAACAACAAATCCAACATTTTGCTGTGAACGTGTTTGGGTTAATGGTTGCCTTTGTTGCCGTTGTTATCGGCACTGTTGTTTTGGTTTATTTCAAGACACGCAAAAAACGGCTACCAAAAAGTCAGTAACAGGCTGTTGCGTTTAGAGACCTCAGATAGTGGGTACATAGCTCCTCCTTATTTATCAGTAGATTAAAATTTTTGGTTTGTCTCTTTGTGTGGGTGCGGCGTTTTACGGCATGCCACAAGTTAGCAGTAGATCGCGTTTGTTTTTTGGGGTTACAGTGTGTTTTGGGGTCTGTTTGAGTGTGGCATAACCGAACCCTACCACACGCTCAACATAGAAGTATGTTGAAACCGCTGCAATGTGCGTGTAAAGTTATGTTTGGACGGTTTTTTTCTCCACAAAAACCACAACCCGCACACAAACAAAAAAAATTGATCTATTGGTAAAGTAAATAGGGTTAATCGTCTGGTTCTTCGGTTTCTTCATCAGGTTCAGCTTGCGAGATTGCGTCTTGGGCTTCTGCCTTCTGCTTCTCAGCCGAAAGCAACATGTCAATAAGGGCTTTTTGGTCCACTTCTGCCCTTGTTCGCCAATCCAGATACAACTGCCCCGCATCATCTTGCATAAGGTAGCCTGCGCGGATGTAGCGGTCCACGTTTAAGCTGACCTTCCAGTTAGGCATCTTCTCGGATAGCAGCTTTTCGACGTCTTTGCGTGCGGCTTGCCCCTTTTTGCTAACAACAAAGCTTATGGTAATAGCTAAACCTGCAAGGTCATCAATACGCCAACCCATCAACTTGTCCTTAGTCACTGACCCATTGCGCAGCGCCACAAAGAATCGTGCCTTGTCAAGCTCTTCGATAGTGGGCTTCTGGGGAGCAGTTTCCTCCTCAAACACCACTTTCACCTGCAAATCCATGGGCTCTAAATAATCCTCCAAAACATCCAGCACCTTGGGGTAATCAGCGCCAAGCGCCTTGTGGAGTTCCCAGCCTTTCACACCGGGCTTCTGGTGGCGTTTATAGAAGAGCATCTGTGTGGCTTTCTTTACTTTGCCTGCGTAGGCTCCTTTCTTTTTTGCACTCATGGCTGTTTTCCTTCCTTCCATTTTTGCCAGTCCTCCACCGACACAACAATCGGAACCGAGATAGATTGCACGTCTAAGGCGGCGGTGCGAGGCTGCGTGTAGGGAAGGATGAATATGGTTTCTTCGAGGCGGTCAATCTCCATTGTAGCGTAACCGTAGGTAACCAAGAAGCTGGTAAGAAACGCACGTTGTACGGTTTCCTCGTAGGTGTCGGCGCCGATGAAGTTCCAATAGGCAATTTTTTGGCTATCGCCTTTTTCGTTGACTGTGACTTTTAGTTCTTGCCAGTAGGTTTCTAATTCTTCGGAGAATTCTTTGTCGCTAAGCACCCGCTGCTTCACCAATTCTTCGCGGCTAACTGCGCCAGTGGCGACTTCTGAAACGTCTATGTCTTTCCAGCGGTCCCCCAATGGAGCCAACGCCTCCCAATACAGCAGTCCCTGTGCAATGTTAGGCAGACTAAGCTGCTCGAACTCTACCAGCGGACTCCACGCGCCAAGAAACACATCCACCATGCCTTCACGGCTGGTCTGGCGGATTTTTTCCTCCAGCAGAAACGGGTCGGTGTAGAGTGAGGTGGAGCGTTGTTTTACCCATTCGCTCTGCATCTTGATGACCGTGGCAAGGTGGCTGAGGGTTTCGGCGTCGAGTTTGAGTTCGTCGGGTTGTTGCCAGTTGGGGAAGTATTGCTTGACTATGCCGATGATTTCGTCGACGTTTAGGGTGAAGGGGTCAACTTGGTGGGTTTCGATGGCTAAGCACATTTCGATGATGCGTTCTAGGCGTTCTTTGCCCAGTTTTTTGCTTTCGTGAGGCGGAGTCATTTGGTGACCTCCCGTACGACGGATTTGCCCTCCAAATTCTGCACTGTAATTACGTTGGCGTCTTGCTGGGCAAACGTGATTTGGCTAGGCGTAATAACAACATACTGTGCCGCGGCGTCTTTTATGAGGGCTACTAGGACTTTGGCTATCATCTCGCGGTTTTTGGGGTCCATGTGGATGTCGTATTCGTCTACGGCGCGGAAAGGCGACCGCACATGCTGCTGTAGTGCTAACAAAAACGCCATCGTTGCGGTGGTTCGTTCGCCGCCGCTCTGCGTATAAGCATCTAACGCAACTGGTTTGCTGCCCTTGAAACCCACGAAGATATCCAGCCCCGCGGTTTCGATGTCCTGTGGGTTAGAAAGCTGCACTTCGCCTGTTGCAAGGGTTTGGCTCATGATACGCTGATACTCCATGTTGACACGGCTAAGCAGGTTTTCCATGACGCTACGCCAGGATTGTAGCCGCGTTTTGACTTCCTCAAGCGTTTTTTCGCGGTTCTCAGCCACTAACTGCGCTTTCTCTTTGAGTTCGAGATAGAGTTTAGAGTAGGATTCGTATTGTCGCTCAATCTCCTCTGACACAGAAGCTAACGCTGCAAGGTGACCCTCAGTTTGACCTATTTCATCTTGAATATCACTTGGGCTCTTGATGACGGCGATACGTTCGCCCAGCGCCAATGCTTTTTGGGTGGCGACGTTGAGGGCTTCTTGGGCTTCACGCAGAAGCTTCTCGATGTTTTTAAGGTCGTTTTGTGCTGTTGCCCGCTTAAACTCCAGCAACGCGAGGGTGACACGTTTGTCGATTGCGGCGTTAGAGTTTTGGTCGGTGGATTGCTCGAGTGTTAGATGTTTGGTTTGGTTTTCTTGCAGTTGTTGGGTGGCTTTTTGGATTTGTTGCTGCGCGGTTTGTAGGAGGGTTTTTAGGTTTTCTGTTCGCAGCAGCTTAAACTGGCTTTTTGCGGGGAGGGTTTCGAGTAGTTGGGCTTCAGTTAGCAGTTGACTGAGCAAGTCTTGGGCAGATTGGCTCTGCGCAACTTGCCGCTCATATTCAACCCGTGCATCAAAAATCGCTTTTAACTCGTCTCGAAGTGTCTGCTGCTTAGTTGCTTGCCCATCCAACTCGGCTATGAGGGCTTGGCGTTGGTCTTCGATTTTGCCCAGCGCCTGTTGATTCTTGTTATAGTTAGCTTGGAGATTTTTAACGGTGCTCTCGCGGCGTTCGACGTCTGCCCAGACGAGTTCGCGGTCGAGGAAGCGACGTTTTATTTGAAGCTGCTTTTTCTCTTGGAACTTCTCGTATTGTTCTCGCCAGTAGTTGAGGGTCTGTTCCGCCTGTTCGAGGAGTTTGCCCACTGATTCTTCTTGGCTGAGGATGCGGGTTAGTTTGGTTTTGGCTTCCACCACATTCACGCGGAAGGGTTCGAGCCCCACGGCGGCTTCCACCATGCGGAGCTTATCGACGTTGCTAAGGACGCTGAACTGTTCAACCATGTTTTGATGCATGATGATAAGCATGTTGTCTGGGTCAACGCCGAATTTGCCCAGCAGGCGCTCTACGTCTTGTTTGCTGGCGGCGCGGTTTTCGAGTTCAAACCAGTATTTGCCGTCTCGACGTAGGACGCGGGTAAGGAAAAGTTGATCTTTGCTGTATTTTGCGACGGGGCGGCGGTTGCCCTGTTTGCTGTTGTCTAAAATTAGGGTGACGCGGGCTTGGTCTTGTCCCCAGCGTATGAGGTCGCTGAGTTTGCGGCTGCGTTCGGTGTAGGTTTGCCCCAGCCCCACCGAGATGGCAAGGAGTAGGCTGGATTTTCCTGCGCCATTCGGACCGCCGATTACGTTAACGCCTTTTTTGAAGGGGACGCGGGCGTATTCGTAACTCATAAAGTTTTCAACGATAAGTTCCTGAATAAGCATAACTAACTATTTGCCTCTATTTGCGGAAAATAGTAGTGCAGAACTCTCTTATTTAACTAAAACGGATAGGTTTGTAACAAATATAGGGAGTTATGATTCTTTTCAATTCTGAAATTTTCAAGAAATGGAAGTAGTCAAGAAACTTTGACTAAACTAATCAAGAATCCTTTACGAACAGTCTTTTAAATGCACTCAAGCAATAACACTTTTGAAGGTAAAAAAATAATGAAGAAATCTCTTTCCGCCATGTTCATTATTGTTATCCTTTCAATTTCTATATTAGCCGCATGTACCCAAAACTTCATTGTAGAAGCTCAGGGCGTCTTGAACCCCCGCACTGATGGCTTGATGGCTTGGTGGAAACTTGATGAGGGCAGCGGAAGAACAGTGGCGGATTCTTCGGGCAATAATTATGACGGAACAATTACTGGATGTCAATGGGTGAAAAATGGAGGAATCACTTCTTTAGGTTTCAATGGCGCCCAATCAGATTTTGTCAGCCTTCCATCATTTGACCTACAAAACATAGATTCATTAACAGTAGTCTCTTGGATAAACTCAGATTTATCCAAAGTCGGGTTCATAGTATTTCTTGGTGATTCAGGGACCGCAGAAATGGGCAACGGGGATTTGAGTGAGGAAACACAAAGGTTAAACCTCAATCCAGACCATGCTGGCTTTAGCGTTAAATTATCTAATGGACACTGGGTAGGAGTTTCTTCTCCAGTCCCCATGCAACCTAATACGTGGCACCAAATTGTAGGAGTATGGGTTCGAGGAACTTCTTTGAAGGTTTATGTTGACGGCAGTTTAGCTGCCCAAACTGATGATGTAGCAAATTTGGGTCTGTTTAACTCAGGCTACGGATTTCCAAACTCACTTGGGATATATAGTCAAAATCTATGGAGTCAAATAGACTACTTCAAGGGACAAATGAGCAACGTCATGATTTATAGTAAGGCTTTGTCTGATCAGGAAATACAAACGCTCAACAGCCAGTTTGGTCAATCTTTGCATACACCATCGCTCACCCTTTCATGCACAAGTCAAACTTCACAGCAAGTCTTCAACGTTTTCAAGATTAGCGGCGACTTAACCTCTGATGGGATAGCAATTCCTAATGCGCCTGTTTATGTTTCATACAGTGTCACAAATGGAGAATCATGGCAAGACCTCACCTTGTTATACACCGACGCAGACGGCACTTACTCAGCACTTTGGCTACCAACGGTGACAAGCAATTATCAAATAAAAGCCATCTACAAAGGAGACGAAAACAACTTAGGCGCGGTCAACACCATCAACATTGCCATACAGCCATCCGCCGACCAAAATGTCTTCTCAATATCGTCAAACTCAACCATAACCGCTCTATCCTTTAACCCAGAAAGCAAACAACTAAAGTTCAATGTTACAGGAGACGGCGGAACTAGCGGCTACACCTATGTTTTCATTCCAAACGCTCTACTAACCCCCGGCAACGAATTAACCGTGCAATTGGACAATAGCCCAATTAACTATACCGTTAACCAGCAAGATAATGGGTGGCTTCTTTTCTTTGCATACCACCATAGCAGCCACGTGGTCACTATAAGTTTAGATTTAACATCAGCAGAACCTAAAGCTTTTGACTTCAGCGAAATCGAGAACTACGTGTTGCTGGTGGTCATCGCTTGCACTGCAGCAGCTATAACTGTTCTGTTAGCGGTTTTCAGAATGAGCAAAAAGAATACCCACTGAAACGTAAAGCGCACCTGTGGAGGAGTTTTGTCAGGGAAAACGAAGAAATCAACCGTTAACTACGTGGCAATTCACAAATTTTAAATAAAGATAATCGAAACAAACAAAGTGGAAGGTTGTTCTGGGCTAGGTTTGGCAGAGATGACACGAACCGTTGATCTTTGCATGTGGGCTAAAAATGGAGAAAGAACGCTGCCCTTTGTTTTAGAACGGATTAACTCGGTAATTCCACGCGAAATGATTCATCAAAAAATCATGATTGACGACCACAGCACTGACAACACACCCGCTATTGGAAAAAAGTTCGGCTGGAACGTGATTCCAAATGAGGGGCATGGAATAGGGCACGCAGCCAACCTTGCTCTTAAAAAGGTTAAAACAGATGTTTTCTGCTCTTTTGAACAAGACCTACTACTCGCGCCAAATTGGTTTGAAGGCGTCTATCCGTTGATATTTAAAGAAAACACGGTGGTAGCGTCTGGTCTTCGATTTCTCTCAGCACCACGAGCAGCAAGAGACTTAGAAATATATATTTACAATGATTTATGCTCAAATTACTCTAAGGGACTAATTGATACACGACATTTCCCCCGAACAATCGATAATACAATCTATCGAACGGCTTTTTTGACAAACATGGGGGGCTTTGATTTTCTTCGAAGTGGGGGAGGACAGGACAGCCGCTTAAGCCAAAAAATTCTAAGAACCGCCTATTCATGGAAAGTCAACTATAACGTGATTTCGGTGCATTTGCGACCTAACAGTTACCTCAATGAGCTACGACATCAAAAATGGTATGCAACCACCATGTCTGAGATTTTGCAGCCATTCAATATTGAACCGCCAATTGGTTCAACATTCTTCCGATTGGTTAAATCTCCCCTAACCTCTATCAAAATTGTTAAACGCACCAAAAATCCATCACTGACTATCTATTATCCAACTTTACTAGTTATCCAGTTAATAGGTTTCTTGCAGGGCAAAAAATTCGCTAACCCAGTCTAGCAAAGTGATTGAATCCATCACGCCAAAGGCCATTTTTGTTGGCTAATTGTTTTTGGGAACAACACCTTATTGAGGACGAAACGGAATATTATATTCTGTCTAACTTTTTGGGGATTCACCTGTCCTGAGGGTTACGTTTGTTAGAGGTTGATTTGAAAACAAGAATCAGACTTGAGGATTTTGAAGGCATTGTGCCGGAAGACCAAATTCAAAGCGTACACGCGTTAGGCGAAAAGCTAAAGGGCAAATCAGTCACGCACGTGAACTCAACCTCATTTGGCGGGGGAGTAGCAGAGATTTTGCAGAATATGATTCCGCTTATGCGGGAGGCAGGCTTGGATGTGAAGTGGGAAGTCATAGAAGCCGACCCCGATTTTTTTAATATAACAAAGAAAATTCACAACGCCTTACAAGGAGCCAACCTTGACCTCAGCAAAGAAGAAAAAAGGGCATATCTGGAGGTCAACAGGATGAACAGCGAGACAACGGAATTGGGCAGCGACATCGTCATGGTGCATGATGCTCAACCAGTTGCGCTTATTGCATTCTGCCCTAACAGAGACAACTGTTGGATTTGGCGGTGCCATGTTGACCTCTCCACGCCCAATCTATCTGTCTGGAACTTTCTAGAACCCTACGTCGCACGCTATGACGCCACGGTTTTTACATCCAAAGAATACGTCATGCCCAGCTTGGTTGTTCCTACGCTTTCTATAAGACCGCCATCCATTAACCCCCTTAACGAAAAAAACAGAGAACTAACCGAATCAGAGAAACTAGAGGTGTTAGAGCGGTTCGGGGTGAAACCTGACCAGCCAATCCTCACGCAGGTAGGACGATTCGACCCTTGGAAGGACCCTTGCGGCGCAATTGATGTTTACAGGCGCGTCAAAGAGCAGTTTGAAACGGTTCAGCTTTTGCTCATTGGGGGGATGGCAACGGATGACCCCGAAGGTATGCGATACTTCAAAGAAGCCCAACGCCATGCCGCCGGTGACCCAGACATTCACCTTATTTTGACGGATTCAAAAGGCATCAAAGATGTCGAGGTTAACGCTTTTCAACGCGCCTCGCAAGTGGCGCTTCAGATGTCCACGCGTGAAGGTTTCGGCTTAACAGTGGCTGAAGCCCTCTGGAAGGGTGTTCCGGTGGTGGGAAGAAGGGTTGGCGGAGTTCCACTTCAAATCGTGGACGGCGAGAATGGCTTTCTTGTCGGTAGTGTGGAGCAGGCTGCTGAGCGAACCTTGTACCTGTTGAAGAATAGGGAGAGGGCTAAGCAGATGGGTGCCAGCGGGAAAGAGAGGGTGCGGGAACACTTTTTGATTATTAGCCATATCCGCGATTACTTACTGCTGTTTAACAGCCTGCTAAGCGTCAAACAGCCATTTAGTGGTAAGACGCTGTAAGCTAAGACCACGGTTTTGTGTTGTTGTCTTTACGTAGCCACAAAGCCTTATGAAAACCAAGTTTTCTGTGAAAAGTGGTGTAATTGATGACTAAACCCGATTCGCCCGCTCCAAAAAAACCTCGTGACCCTAAAAGAGTTGCTGTTTCCCCCTCGTCGCCTGAAAATCCGCCTTCACCTAAACCATTAAACCGTCCTAACCCAGAAAAGTTTACATGTCTAACCTGCGGCGAAACCTTTAGCACCCGAGAAGAACTCAGTTTGCATATGGAGATGGCGCATCACACTCGGATGCGTTGAAGAGAATTGTCTACATAAAGATTATTCGCAAGTTTACTGACAAAAGAAGTCAAGAAAAATTGACTAAGAGAAGTAGAGGGAAGCTGGAGGCTAAACGGGCAACCCGTTACAGGACTATAGGTAACATTACGTATCGAATCAGCGACGGCTCATCGCCTAGTCAGCCGACAATGCGGCTATAACTTAGGTAATGCTCACGTTCTGAATGTCAAAGTAACGCTTTGCTAAAAAGCGCAAACGTTCGGCGTTTTTGCCGTTTTTACCTATTGCGACGCCCTTGTCTTTGGGGTTAACGGTTATGACAGCCATCTTTTTGCCGTCAGTACGTTCGGTGACGCGGATTTCGCGGACTGTGGCGGGTTTGAGAGCGTTTTTCATGAAGGTAACGGGATCTTCGCTGTATTCGATGATTTCGTGTTTTTTGCCGGTCATGCGTTCGAGGGTGTGGATGTTACGTCCGCCTTTTCCTATGGCGACGCCCACTTGGCCTTGGTTGACGATGAATATTGCCCGTTCTTGTTCTTCGTCTATGATGCAGTCTTTTACGCTTGCGCCGCTGATGCTTTCAAACAATGCTATGTACCGCATTTCGTCGCAGGTAATTTTTATGCCAGTTGTCAGTTTTTTTCCTCCAATATTATATTATCTTAAATTTTTATTCTTCTGTTGGTGCTGTCTCGACTATCTTGAGAATATCTGAGTCCCCAGTTTCGCGGATGCTAAGAGCAGAGATAATGAAGAGTTTGCTGCAGACTTCAGCGAGATCCATTGAGCCACCTTTGTAGGTTATCACGGGAACCTTTGAGATTTCTCCATAGTATTCGATTTCTTCTTTTATGTCTTGTGGACAGTTGTTGGCTAAAACAATCATTTTAGCCTTGCCAGTTTTGGCGTTCTGCAATGCAACATTGGCTCCGAAAGAGACTTTGCCAGTTTTCACTGCTGACGCTAATGCTTTATCTATGTCTATCATTCAGTTTTTCCTCCATCTTTTTCTTGTCTTTCGAAAGTTGACATGTACAATTCAACTAGGCCTGTGCCGATTGGTATAGATTGCCCAACTATAACGTTTTCTGTTACACCAGCCAAGGGGTCACTTTCGCCTTTAACGGCGGCTTCCACGATGTTGGGAACAGTGATTTCGAAAGCGGCGCGAGCAAGCACGCTGGCCTTTTTGCCGCTGATACCGTGGCGACCGATTTGCTGGACATCGCCTGTGGTGGTCATCATGTCTGCTACGAGCATAACGTGGCGGACGTCGACGTCTAAGCCTTGGTCTTCGAGCACGCCTTTGGCTTCGTTAACCAATGCGTTTCGGGAGGCTTCTACGCCCAGGGTTTTTGCGATTTCGTGGATGTTGTTGGTGGTTGTGCGTGAGGTATCGACGCCTTCGACTTCTAAGACTTTGCTGAGGTTTGAGCCATCAGTACGGATAACCCATTCACCGCTTTCCTCAGTTACGAGGACACGTTTGATGTCTGGGACACCTTTAACTTGGAAGTCAGGGATTTTGCCGAGCATACGTTTGATTTGTTCAGCTTTCTTGGGTTTAATTTCGACGGTCGTGTCGGTGACTGTGACGGTTGCGTTTTGTAGTTCGAGACGGTCTTTTAATTCGTCCATGGTTATGTTGCGGTCGTCCATCATTTGCTTGTTGAGTTCGATTATGATTTCTTCGCGCACGGGGTCTTCATAGATGGCTGAGGCGAGGTTTTCTACGCTGGTGTAAATGATGTTTCGGGCTACTTCGACGGCGCCTTCTTTGCTTTTCGCGTGGTCACCGGTCAAGTAGATGGTCATGATTGGGGTTGAGGGGATTCTGCGTGCGTCAACGATTTCGATTAACCGAGGCAAACCTAAGGTGACGTTTTGTTCTTTGACACCTGCATAGTGGAAGGTTCTAAGCGTCATCTGTGTACCAGGTTCACCGATAGATTGAGCTGCAACAATGCCGACTGCTTCACCGGGCTCCATTAGGGCACGTTTGTATTGTTCAGCGGTTATGGTGACTGCTTTTTTGACGCCCTTCTCAGATAGTTTTGTCTTGGCTAAGTTTGTTTTAAGCTGGTTTAGCAGGATAGGAGTGATTTGGTCCTCTACGCTCTTTAGTTGTTTCTTGATGTAATCAGCAGATGCGTTTTCCACGGTTTTTTCTTCACCGAGCCGAACTTGGTCGATTAGTCGGCTGACGTTGACGGCTTTACCGTGGTCACTTTTAGCGGGGTCCACGCCGTCTTCTCCGTAGCGGAACTGGATAATGTCACCAGCGG
This sequence comes from Candidatus Bathyarchaeota archaeon, assembly GCA_026014745.1. Lineage (NCBI taxonomy): Archaea > Thermoproteati > Candidatus Bathyarchaeota > Candidatus Bathyarchaeota archaeon. The sequence goes on from JAOZHS010000002.1 coordinate 127,232, forward strand.
AGTCGCGTACGGTGCTGTCGTATTCAAGGCGGATGTGTTCAAGCGCGTTAATTAATCGACGCTGCATGTAACCGCTTTGTTGAGTACGCACGGCTGTGTCGACGAGACCTTCTCTGCCACCCATAGCGTGGAAGAAGAACTCGATTGCGTCAAGTCCAGTCTGGTAAGAGTTATAGACGAAGCCTCGGGCTCTTGGTGAGGGGTCGTTGGGTATGAAGTGGGGCAAAGCTCGGGCTGCGTAGCCTCTAAGGATACGTTTGCCTCGGACTGACTGTTGCCCAACGCAAGCTGCCATCTGACCGATGTTTAGGCTGCTGCCTCTTGCGCCAGTACGAGTCATAACGATGCCTGCGTTTTCCAGTGTGAAGTCGTCGTCTGCTATTTTGCCTGATTCGTCTCGGGCTACGGCGAGTTCGTGCATGACGTAGATTTCGAAGGATTCCTCCATGGTTTGACCTGGGAGGCGTGGGAGGGTTCCGTTGCGGTAGTTTTGGATGTGTTCGTCGATTTTCTTTTGGATGCGGTCCATGGTTTTTGCCATGCGGTTGCGAGCGCGTGGTGAGAGGACAAGTTGGTCGTAAGTGTAGCTGAAGCCTCTCATGGATATGTAGAGTTTGAGCAGGTGAGTAACGTTGTTGAGGAATTGTCGTCCTGCTTGGGTGCCGTAGTCTTTGATGATGCGGTGGAGTAAGCTTTCTGATTGTTCAGAGCCGATGCTTCTGCGGTCAATGATACCTGAAACCAGTTGACCATTGCGGACAACGACGTAGGCGTCGTGTTTGCATTCTTCTTCTTCACATTTTGCGCATCCTTGGCAAATGTTTGCCTTCAAGACGTAGTTGAGTGTCTTGGGTAAGAAGAGGCTGAAGATTTGTTTGCCGCTCCACATGGGTACGGGTTCTTTGATTTCTGGTTCAGGTAGGTCGCCTTGGTAGTTGGTTGTTGTGAGTAAGCGGTCGATTTGTCCTCGGGTGAGGTAGCTGCCTGTTCGAGTGAAGTAGTATGCACCGGTGATGAAGTCTCTGATGGCGCCAATGATGGGTCCGCCGAATCTGGGTGAAAGAATCTGGTCCTGCACCTGCATGAGCAGCAAGGATTCTGTGCGGGCTTCTTCGCTCTGTGGAACGTGGAGGTTCATTTCGTCGCCGTCAAAGTCTGCGTTGTAGGGTGGGCAGACACAGAGGTGCATACGGAAGGTCTTGTAGGGTAAGACGCGTACGTAGTGGGCCATGATGGACATGCGGTGGAGTGAGGGCTGTCGGTTAAAGATGGCGATGTCGCCGTTCTTGAGATGACGTTCTACGACGAAGCCTAATTCAACGGCTTCCGCGATTTTTGTGCGGTCCACGACGAATTCAAGGCGGATACGTTTGCCGTCGGGGCGAATAATGTAGAGTGCACCCGGATAGTTTTCGGGGCCGTTAACGACAAGTTTCTTCATTTCTTCAATGTTCCATGCCGTTACCTTTTCTGGTACGGATAGGCGCATGGCTACATCTTGGGGTACACCAACCTCGTTAATGTCAAGGTTAGGATCAGGTGAAATGACGGTACGCGCAGAGAAGTCTACACGTTTGCCTGAGAGGTTGCTTCGGAAACGACCTTCTTTACCTTTGAGTCGTTGGCTGAGGGTTTTTAGAGCTCTGCCACTGCGGTGCCTTGCAGGTGGAATGCCTGATGCCTCGTTGTTAAAGTAAGTAGTAACATGGTACTGCAAAAGTTCGGAGAGGTCTTGGATGATCAGGGTAGGTGCACCTGCTTCCATGTTTTCTTTTAGACGCTGGTTAATGCGGATAATGTCGACCAGTTTGTGGGTTAAGTCGTCTTCACTGCGGATACCTGATTCCAGAGTGATTGAGGGACGCACATACACTGGTGGGACAGGGAGAACTTGGAGAACCATCCATTCGGGGCGTGCAACTTTGGGGTTGAAACCCAAAATCTCAAGATCCTCATCAGAGACACGTTCGAGACGTTCACGTATCATGCTAGGTGTTAGGGGCTCGGAGCCTGCCTCGGTTTGTTCTATGAATTTGGTTGGTTTCTCGAAGGTGATTTTGAATTGAGGCGCCGCGCAGTAGGGACATTGTTTGGCTTTGATGTCTGCCATGATTTCTTTGTAGACTTCGTCGGGTATGGCGCCGAGGAGTTCGTTGAAGCGTTCGATTCTTTGGCGTGCTTTCTTGGATGCGTCTTCGCTTAGAAGTATGCGTCCGCAGGTGCGGCAGGTGGATTTGAGGAGGTCGAAGATGATTTTTGTGAATTCAATGTGGACAATTGGGACAGCTAATTCGATGTGCCCGAAGTGTCCTGGGCAGCGGATGGCGGTGTTGCCGCAGGTTTTGCAGCGTTGGCGGGGTTCAAGGGTGCCCAGTCTGCCGTCCATGAGTCCGGCGGTTATGGGTGCGCCGTCTTCGTCGTAGGTGTCTGGGGTTTGGATTTCTACGACAGATTGTTTTCTGAGGTCTTTGGGTGAGATAAGTCCGAATGAAATTTCATCTACTACTTTGTGGATTAATTCTTCCTGTTGTGCCATCTTAAGCCTTCTCCTTTAGTCTTAATTTTGGTGTAATACAGAGGCTTTGAAGCTCCTGTAACAGAAGCTTGAAAGCGTAAGACACGATAACTGGGGAAATCTTTGCTTTTTCATCGCAGATTTTGCATACGTAGCGGCGTTGTTTCATGTCGAAGTAAGCGATTTGTCCGCAGTTCTCGCAGATATAGAGCGTGTACTTGTCGGATTCTTCCAGCAACCTGTCTCGAAGTAGCATTGCAGCGCCGTGACCGATGAGGCAGTCTCGTTCCATTTCTCCGAAACGTAGACCACCACCGCGAGCGCGACCTTCAGTTGGCTGCCGAGTGAGCATCTGGACTTGACCGCGAGCACGAGCATGGATCTTGTCTGCAACCATGTGGTGTAGCTTCTGGTAGTAAACGATGCCTACGAAGACGTCGGCGACGAATTTTTCGCCTGATGCGCCGTTGTAGAAGACTTCACTGCCAGTGTGGCTAAAGCCGAGTTTGACGAGGTTTTTGCGGACTTCGTCGGGACCTTCGTTCGCGAAGGGTGTTCCGTCGCCGGGTTTGCCTCGTGCAGCTGCTGCTTTGCCGCAGAGTGATTCGATGAACTGGCCGATGGTCATACGGCTTGGGATAGCGTGTGGGTTAATGATGAGGTCGGGGACTATGCCGTCTTCAGTGAATGGGAGGTCTTCTTGGGGTACGATTAAGCCTATGACTCCTTTCTGTCCGTGGCGGCTTGCAAATTTGTCGCCGAGTTCAGGGACACGTTGGTCACGGACACGGACTTTGACGAGTTTGCTGCCTTCGCCTGATTCAGTGATAAAGATGCCGTCGACGATGCCTGTTTCGGATGGGCGCATGTCTACGGATGTGTCGCGCATGCTGGGTCCTTTGACTTCGAATTCTTTGTATTCTTCAAGGAATCTGGGCGGGCTGATTCTACCGATGAGGACGTCTCCGCCGATGACTTGTGATTCGAGTCCGATGATTCCGTCGGGTTCGAGAAGACGGTAATATTGTTCACCGCGGTAGCCACGTGTGCCAGGTTCGGGCACGGTGAAGCGGTCTTTTAAGCCTCCGAGGTATTGGCGGCATTCCGCTTCGTAAATGCGGTAGAAGGTGCTGCGTGCGAGTCCACGTTCGATGCTTGCTTTGTTGAATATGATGGCGTCTTCCATGTTATAGCCTTCAAAGCTCAAAACAGCGACAACACAGTTCTGTCCTGTGGGGCGTTGCTTGTAGCCCATGACATCCATGTTTTCGGTTTGCACAAGTGGAACTTGTGGGTAGTGCAGGATGTGGCTGCGGCTGTCAACGCGGTGGTGGAAGTTGGTGCCATAAACACCTAGTGCCTGTTTTGCCATAGCGGCTTGGTATGAGTTACGTGGTGACTGGTTGTGTTCGGGGTAGGGAATGGTTGAGGCGCAGATACCAAGGATAGTGTAGGTGGCGATTTCTACGTGGCTAGTTTGAGGTTTGATGTCGTCATAGTCGATAGCTATGTAGGCGTTTTCTTCTTCTTCCGCGTCAAGATACTCGACAAGGCCGTTTTTGACGAGGTCTTCCCAGGTCCATTCGCCTAAACCGATTTTCTCAAAGTGCTTGCTTTGGAGTTTAGGTATGCCGTTTTCTACGATGATAAGGGGTCGTCTGACGCGTCCTTCATCGCAGTTGGCGTGGACTTCTTCAGTTTCGGTTTGTTGCTTAGAGAAGTATGTTACGTTGACTTCGGTTGAGATTTCTCCGGCTCTGCGGCGTTGGCGGAAGGATTCCACCATTTCTTTGGCGTTGTTGCAGTAGCCGATGATGTTGCCGTCCACGAAGACTTTGGCGCCTGAAATGCGCAGGTCGGTGCTTGCTTCATATGCTGGGACGGTTCCCATCTCGAAAAGCAGTTGCCGTACGCGGTCAGGGTTTACGCCGACAGCGATGGATGCGGATAGAGCGAGGTTCTTTACGAGGCCACAGTTTGAGCCTTCAGGGGTTTCGTTTGGACAGAGTCTGCCCCAGTGGGTGGGGTGTAAGTCTCTGGCTTCGAAGTTGGGTTGGCTTCTGCTCAGGGGTGACTGGAGCCTGCGGAGGTGGCTAAGGGTGGAGATGTAGTTGGTGCGGTCGAGAAGTTGGGTGATGCCGACTCTGCCTCTGCCCCAGTTACCAGTTGCTAATGCATGCTGGAACCGTTCTGTGATGATGCCGGGGCGGACAGCTGCGGAGACGGTGATTATTGGGCCTTTAACGCCGATGCGTTCAAGCTGGTACTTGATGTCTCGGGTTAAGTTGCGGAATGAAACACGGAATAAGTCTGCGAGTAGGGGTCCACCGAGGCGTAGACGTTTGTTTTTGAAGTGGTCTTTGTCGTCTGGTTGGCGCCTGCCCATTTTGAGTTGGATAACGCGGTAGGCCATTTCGCCGAGGAATATGGCTTTTTCTTTTCGGTTTTTGTCGCTTCGGCCCAAGTGTGGAAGGAAGTTTTTGTCCAGCGCGGTTTCGGCTTTTTGGACACGGTATTCTTCAACTTGTCCGTGGGCAACGCGGTTGCCGATGAAGAGTATGGCGTCTTGGGGTGTATCAACGCCGATGGCTTTCTCGAATGAGGCGCCGAGGTGGGTTTGGATGTCGTTGTCAAGAGATACGGCTTCTGCGATGTCTTTGTCTTTTTCCATGCTTAATGCGCGCATGATGACGACGAAGGGGATTTCGGTGGGGACACCGGGCATGGTGACGTAGATTGCGTCGTCGGATTTGAGTTTAAGTTCTATTCTGGCGCGGAAGCCAACTGTTGTGGAGAAGATTTTTGCTTGATAAACTGGAGAGGTGCCTTTTTCGTCGATGTCTACGATGACGCGGTTGGGGGCAAGGTCTTCCATGGCGACGATGACGCGTTCGGAGCCGTTAACTACGAAGTATCCTCCTGCGTCGTCGGGGTCTTCGCCTGCTGCAATGAGTTCTTCGCGGCTTAGTTGACTTAGGAAGCAAAGTTTGCTCTTTAGCATAACGGGGATGTTGCCGATGTATACGAGTTCGGTGTCTTGTTCGCGTCCATCAATTATGGGAGTCATTTCCAACGCGATAGGCGCCGAATATGCTAAGTTTCTTAGGCGTGCTTCCATGGGGTAAATTTCATGTTTGGTCCCGTCCACTTCGGTGGCGTAGGGGCCGGTGATGCGTGATTGGGGGTCGATAACCCAGATTTGTCCGAGTTTGACTTTGTAGGGGCTTTCTGGAACCTCTATGGGGATTTCTGCGACTTCATCTACGACTTCTTGGAGTCCGTGGTCGATGAATTCGTTGTAACTGTCAAGATGCTGGCGTACTAGGCCTTTTTCGTTGAAGAATGTTTTGAGCAGGTTATGTATGTCGTCTTTTTGAATTTTTTGTGTGGTCGTCAAACTTTAATTCTCCCAAAATTCTTTGATGACTAATTGATAATTATAACTGTTATTTTTCAACTTGCAATTCCTCCAATATGAAGTGGCGCCAACTTGAAAAAGGACTTCTCCCAACTTTTCTAAGAGCACAAACACATGCTACGCATCTTGCATATAAACTTTTTTATGTGTATTGGGGCATAAGCAACAACTACCTAAACTTTCATAGAGCAAAACACCAAAAAACCGCTACAAATTCACAGGTCCACACCTAAAAAACCGAAAGCACCACAAGCAAAGCCCTAAACCGCCAAACCAATCAAACCAGCAAGTTTACAGTTAATATCGGACAATTTTGTGGCGACTCCGCCCTAACCGCCGCTTACGCTGCGTCTCCGCCTCAGTAACTTTGGAGTTCCCCGACTTAACGTCAACCACCTTCGCGTCGCCTACTGTATTGCCGAAAAAGTCACGTTCCTGCATCACAAAATCACCGCCCCGACGCAACTTCGAACAATCATTGCCTTTTACGGCTTGCTCGTAGGCGAAGCGGTCTTTGGCGATTTTTCCCTGCGTACGCCTGCCAGTTTGAGGAAACCTACGATTGGTGTTGCCAAATCCATAGGGCTTATCGGGCGAAGGTTTTTTGCTCAAATCTTTTCAGCTCTTCCATAAATTACGCAACAGTTACTATACATTAAATTACTGCCTAATTATCTCCACAACAGCTTCCTTTGAGGCAAGATTAGCGGTTTTTTTGGTGATGACCGCACACAAGTTGGAGTCCACTTCGTAACCGATGCTGTTTCGCCCATTCTTCATTGCAACCATGGTTGTTGTTCCGGAACCCAAGAAGGGGTCAAGCACGGTTTCGCCTTTTACACTAAACATTCTGATGAGGCGTCCAGCGACTTCTTCAGGATAAGCAGCGGTTCGACGTTGCAGCTCGTCTTCAGTTTGGCGGGTACCCTTGAAGCTCCAGATTTGGCTAAACCACTCATCCCGCTGGGTTTTCGTGAATGCGCTATCGTATCGGGCGGCGTCTTTTGGTTGAAACTTGCGCAGCTCACCCTTGCGGAAAAGCAGTATAAACTCACAATCCAACGTAACATATGCGTTTGGGGGAAGAAAGCCTGAGCCCAAAAAGGCGCCTTTACCCTTGTAGGCGGGTTTATTGGTGGGTTTCTTCCAGAGAATGTAGGGGAGTGTTGTGAAGCCGATTTTTTCGCAAACTTCGATGATGCGGCTGTGGTTGGGGAAAAGCTGGAATTTTCCGTTGATGCTGCGGGTGGCGTCGCCGACGTTGATGGCTGCAATGCCCCCGTCGCAGAGGACGCGGTAGGTTTCTGCCCAGACAGCCCCAAGATAGCTGTGCATAGCGTCATATATGGCGCGGACTGTTGCTTCGTTGGGGGTTTCTTTTTGTTTGTTCCACAACTCAGCGATGGCGGGGTCAACTCTGCAGAAGGCGTCATCCCACATGGCTATCAGGGGATAAGGCGGCGATGTAACCATCAGCTCTACCGAGCCATCTGTGAGTTCGCGCATGTTTTGGCTGTTGCCAAAGATAATCTTGTGGTAAGTCTGCATCGCCTCATACTATCGGTGAGTGGCATTTTTACCTTTGCGGTAAAAAACTGTGTATCCAGCGGTTTCTTAAGTACTGATTTTTAACATGTTACTGGGGAGTTTTTTGGTCAATACCGGCCTACCCCTCTTAGGAGTGCAAGGTTATTTTTAGTGACCTATAAGGGTGGGGAAGAAAGCTATTTAGGGGGATGTGTATTGGGTTTAGGGTTGAGCATTGGGGTGAGACTGTTCCTACTCAGCGATGTCTCTTTCTCATCACTTTCTCCGATGCTGGGAAGTAAGGCATGCTTCACAGGCGCTCTTCACCCCACAAAATATCTCAACTAGCAATATTTAAGACTTGGGTTATTGTACACGGTTCAATTTCGGTATTGGACGTGTGGAGAAAAAAACCAGACTATACATACCCCCACATGCACATGGCGGCGACATTAACATAGACCTATGTTGAGCATGTGGAAGAGTTCGGTTATGCCACACCCAAACAGACGCAAAAACACGTCGCAAACCCAAAAAACAACCCAAACCAACAACTAACTTGTGGCAGCCGTAAAACCGCCACACCCACACAAAGAGAAAAAACCAAAAAAGAAATACTGCCAAAAAAGAGAACCGGTACCGCCCATCAAAAAGAGGCACCCAACAAAATTTACCACACAGTCCATTCGACGCATAAGGAAGGGGTGGGAAATGATTAATAAGACAGAAGTAGACAGTTTTCTATCCCAACACGCGCTACGGTAACCAAGCCAGGTCAAAGGTGAAGGACTCAAGATCAACGTTTGGCCGGCAGGTCTGGCCCCACGGATGGGAAATCCTTTCCCGCAGGGGTTCGCAGGTTCGAATCCTGCCCGTAGCACTTTTACCGCTACCTGCCCCACTTTTAACATAGAACTCTTAACGGACATCCTGAAAGTGGAGCAGCACATGAGAGCCAACGGCAACGCTGAAAGCACGATCGAAAGCACCATTAGGCGTTTGAAATTTTTAGGCAAAAATACAAACTTGGGAATACCGCAAATCTGCAAAGATTACATAACAAATTACAACGCAAGCAACGCATACAAAGAAGGCTTAGCAATGGCATACAACCGTTATGCAGTATGCTTTAAGCTGAAATGGGAAATACCATATTTTCAAAAAGAGGAAAGATTGCCAAATGTTCCAAGTGTAGAAGAAGCCAACATAATCATATCATCATTTAGCAGAAAATGGGCAACAATATTCACTATACTAAAAGAAACAGGACTAAGACCAATAGAGTTACACAGAACCTCTCTCAAAAACATAGACTTAGAAAAAGGAACAATAAACGCAAAATCGTGCAAAAGAGGAAACGCAAGAATCCTAAAAATTACAGATTCAACCTTAGCAATGCTCAGAACATACATCACAGAAAACAAAAGCAAAAACCTATTTCCAAAACCACACGACCAATGTAAAATATGGACTTTAGGAAGAAACCGCACAGCAAAAAAACTAAACAGACCCGAACTAATCAAATACAGACTATACGACCTAAGACACCACTTCGCAACAATGCTATACCATAAGACCAAAGATATTTTATTGGTAAAACAGCAACTCGGACACAAAAAAATAGAGCATACCCTAATCTACACACACCTATTCAACTTCAAAACAGACGAATACATCTCAAGAACTGTGCAACTCGGAACACCAACAACCCTAAAAGAAATATGCGAACTCGCAGAAGCTGGCTTTACCAAATTCACTGAAATCGAAGGCTACCAAATATTTAAAAAGCCAAAATAGTTGTGTAGCCATCATAAAAGGCACCTATAAGAGAGTAAATTGCGAAAAAATTAATAGTACCTGTAATTAGTAACTTTTCTTGTGCCTTACAAACAAAATAGAAAAGTTACTAGTATTGCTCAAATTATCGATAAATTATCAGAGGATTTAGAAAATCAGGGCAAAATTGTCTGGTATAGAGGTCAATCGGATAAAAAATGGTCGCTTACTCCATCAATTTATAGAAACAATGTAAAACAAGACCTCAGCGAAATGCATTTATTAAAACATTTCAAACAGGATGCTATTTCGTTATTCAATAGAAACAACAATAATATGCAGCCACATGAATGGTTGTTTATTATGCGACATTATGGGGTGCCAACGCGCCTTCTAGATTGGACCGAGAGCGCGCTAGTGGCAACTCACTTCGCAACAGAGCAAGAAGAAGTTGATGGCTCATTATGGATGTTATTTCCAAAAAAATTGAATCAACAAGATGGAAGGCACTTCTCCAACGTTGAAACGAGTCTGCCGTCTTTCGAAGAAGATACTGAAGTTATGCGCGATTATGAACCTAGAGAGGCTCTCGAAAAACAGAGGAAACTTGACATTAACCCTATCGCGTTTATATGCCCACGAAATATTCCTCGCATGAGAGCGCAGAGAAGCGTTTACACCATCCACCATATCAAAAGTACCCCCATAGAGGAAATAGGTGATAAATCACATGTTTGGAGGTACATTATTCCAAAGGAGTCAAAAGCCAAAATAAGACGTGAGCTAGCAATTTTAGGATTCAGTGATTTCCAGATTTTTCCCGAAGCCAAATTTATCGGTCAAAAGTTGCAAAAAGAGTGTGAAAAATGAGCCTGAAAACTTACGCTATGCAAAACAATGCGATTTTGGGTTTAAATCTTATTACCGACCAGATCGAATTTACCCCGACTTATCAGCGAAATAGCGATGTTTGGGATAAAGAAAAAAGGCAATTATTCATTGACTCAATATTGAATCATTTTGATATTCCAAAAATATATTTCCATGACATAAGTGCTCAACATCGAAAACTTCCAAACGGGAAGGAACTAAAATACGCAATTATCGATGGAAAACAAAGGATGGAGACTATCCTTCAATTTATGGCTGACAGTTTCCCTCTCGCAGACGATTTCGTTTACTATGAAGAACCCAAAATCAAACCTTTAGGTTTGACGTATTCTGAAATAGCCAAGAAATATCCAGAAATCAAAACAAGATTTGATTGCTATACATTACCCATAATTATTGTTGAAACTGATGATACTGAACTCATCGATGAAATGTTTTCTCGGTTGAACGAAGCGGTAGCACTAAGTTCTGCTGAGAAGAGAAACGCTTTAGGTGGTCCAATACCGAAATTCATTAATGAGCTTGCAGGCCACCCCTTCTTTACAAGTAAAGTTAATTTTTCAAACAAGCGATATCAGCATAAAGAAACTGCTGCTAAGCTACTATTCCTTGAAGATACTATTTATTACCAAAGGAGAATAATCGATACCAAGAGAGCATTTCTTGATGCGTTTGTAAAAGAGTATAAAAGAAGACAAGTTAGAGCTCAACAAAAAATAGTAGCTAAAGACCCAAAAATATTACTTGATGCAGTCAGGGATAGGCTAGATAGACTTGACAAAGTGTTTCTAAATAAAGACCCATTACTCAGCCAGCAAGGCATCGTTATTATTTACTACCTGCTCATGAGGAAAGCCGATAAATGTCATAATTCTGAAATAATAACACGAGACAAGCTGGAGAACTTCAACCTCTTAGTATTTAATAACAAAATTGTGGCTGAACATGAGATCAGTGAGGCTGACTTTGACTACCTTGAATTCGACAGATTATCAATGCAAGGTTCAAATGATGCTAATTCAATAAAGGAAAGGCTTAGAATAATAAGTTCATTTTTTGGACTTGAGTAGGGACATTAGCTCAGTTCCAATCGCTTCGCTTGCGCATGCGCGCTCGCTCCGCTCTTGCCGTGCATCACGCAAAAGCCAAACGATACGCCAAAAAAAGAAAACCGCAGAAAAGTTCAGCCTAACCGTAAAAAGGGGAATAAAAATAGCCGTATCAAACAGTCATCGTTGACTATTCATAGATTGTTGAAAAGGCAAACCAGACGAAACCTTAACGTAAGGAATCAACGGCAGATTAGGGTAACGCTTCTGGACATCAAGGACTTTCTCGGCAGCTTTACGAATCTTTTTGTAGTCACCAGAAGTAACAGACATCGTAGTTAAGTCACCCTTCAAATCTATCACTTCAACCTCGTAGAGTTTGCTTGGTTTACCATTATAAGTGCTGTCCACAGGCTTTGGACGCTTCAAAACAATGAAAACCAACTCATTCTTAGGAAGGAAATTCTTCTCGCCCTCAAGCAGTGAACCGAACTCTTCAACACTCGCATCTAGGCTTTTAGCATCTTTAACGCTCATTCAAATTTCACCTCCCCTCTCCCGTAGTTCATTAGGTGAGCAAAATTCAATCTCAATTTCTAAATCAGCGCAGAAATGAAACTCTAAGAAATCCTGATAACAAACAGGCAAGACAGCTTTAGAGTAGTAGAACCGTTTAACCAAAAAAGTATGCCTAAATGCACCCTTCTTAAACGTCAACTCAAGAACAGGCGAATAAACATCATAATGAATAACCACCTCTAAATGAGTAAGTGAAAACACTTTCTCGCCCAGACAGTGAGCGTTGGAGAGGGAACACTCATTCATAGTGACCCCTCACTTTGGGCGCTTCAATCCACTTTACATTCCCGCCGCTATCATACAAGTCATCCTCATATTCCTCTACCCACCATTGAGCATCCAAGGGGTCGCCTAAACCAACGTACTTAACGGGAACTAAGTCGTGACCGCAGATAGGGCAGACATGCTTTTTCTTACGTTCCCCCGCTACAAGCTTATGTTTAGTATAAGCCATAACGCCAACCCATGAGCCAACGTGAGAACGAATCTTACCGTAAACTATGGTCGCATGGTTTAGCTGATAGTAGGCAGTTCCAAAAACGGTCTTACGAGCACCCTTAACCTTAACGATATAGCCATCCGTCAAGTTTAAGCGTCGCGTTAGACCTTCAAAGCCCGAGCAATTCCAGCATTCCAGCTTTGACTTTTTGCAGCGCCGACACGCACCATAACCGCCGTCTAAGAAGCCTAAAAAGTGGAAATGGGGCGCATAGAACCAATGTGCAGACTCACCGAAATATGTCTCGTTAGCTCTATGGTAGCGTTGGGCATGAAAAATCATAAAGCCCCCCAGAAAACCACGGTCTTTAGCAGCCTTTAGCGCTTTGACTTTGAGTTTATCGTAGGGCAAGCCATAGTCTGACACAGGACAAGAAACTATAATGTGCTCAGGGCAACCGAATTTGACGTAGAAGGGCTTAAACTGCTGCTCTACCCTGTCGGCTTGCTTGATTGCCCAACGCCTAAAACAAACTGGACACTCGGGACGGTCACAACTATGATAAACTCGTCTGATGAAAACCTTGCCAGCATGGTTAACGCCGTCCAGAGTCATTAAACGGTGTAAATCCTCACGCAGACAGCCGACATGACCCATGAATTGACCGCACTTATCATCCTTCTGTTTACCGTCACCAACACGGAGGTAACCGAGTTTTTGCATGAACTCAATTTCAGCAACAGCCGTCAATTTTCACAAGCTCCCATTTGTTATTCATATAGAACTCCACGCAAGCGTTAACCCGAAAGCGATATAAAGAAATTAATGAAACCTTTTACATTAAAAATGAAACTAATTAGGTGGGGTTATGCAAGCAGAAGGCATAGATAAAGAAGCCATCAATAAGATTACAAAACTCGCATCAATACGGGAAAAAGCATTTTTCACAATTATGCGTCAATCAGGATTAAACCCAAAAATGCTAATGCAACTCAAAATCAAAGACATAGAACAAGGCATGCCCATACCTTGTAAAATAAGCTTACCTAACGAACTAAGAAAGGACAAACGCCAAAAATATCCAATCTTCGTAGGAAAAGAAGCCGTAACCTACCTAAACCAATACTTAAAGACCAGAAATAACTTAACCTCTGAAAGCTTACTTTTTTCAAGCCATAATAACCCTGAAAAAGAAATCAACACCAAAGACGTAAGCAGAACCTTCAAACGAATAATAACCAAAAAAATAATCCCCACTTTAACAAACAAAGCTGAGAAAGATAAACTAAACAAGCTAACGTTATATGACCTGATTAATTTTTATAAAGAAAATACCAAGTCTTATGTTAAAACTCTGAAAAATACCGAAGGGTTTGAGACTGAGACTTTTTTCAAAACGATGTATAACGAGAAAGCATTACCCTTTTTGGAAATTCAAGAAGAGATTACAATAGAGGTCAGATACAATAAAAAAAGGCTCCAAAAAGAAATCAGAGAACTACATGCACAAAACAAATCAATGAAACAAACAATTGCAAGAGATTCCGATTTTATAAGTGAAATCCTAACTCTTCTCTACAATAATAAGGGTGACCCAGAGACACGCGAAAACGAAGACATAGGCGATGACTTTATCGCGCTTTGGAAAGAGACAAGTAACAAACAGTGGAATCTACCCACTTATGTGGGTTTTCACATGCCTTTTGAATGGTTAGATATAGTTGAAGAATTGACAAAAACACTTAAACAAATCAAAAAACCTTACGACGAATTTGAAGCCAAACATGGAATTAATTTAGATAAAGCTTTACAAGAGTTAGAGCCGAGCGAGAGGCAAGCAATTGAGGGGAAAATGCGGTTAGATTGACTCAAAGCAAACAGTGTATGCATATCGCTAAGGGGAATCGAACAAAGTATTTAGGAATCACGCCACCGCAGACATCAACCGCAAGGGTTGAGTCTCGCACCCCAATGACGAAACCTCTACACAGTAACAGCCAAAATCCATTCGTTAGTTAGTCAAGAAACCTTGACAGGGCTTAGTAGATGTGTAGACAAGAATGCTTTTAACCCCACTACCTCGTAATACTAAATATGGCTAATACTGGCAAAAGACACGCACTAACCCTAACCATAATTATCACATTTTCATGTTTCACCCTGTATGCCGCTAACCCTGCTAATGCTCAATCGATTCCTAAGCCTTCTGTGCCAGAATTTACTTTGAAATATGTCGATAATTCCTATGATGTCCCATCGACCTATAGCACAGACCCATACACTGGAAGAAATGTGCTTACTCAAACAGGTTATCACGTAGAAAACAAATCCATAGAAGTAATAATAAAAAATCAACCCTTCAACTCTTATCGTAATGTAAATAACTCCCTTGTAGAATTGCATTATTATATATTCGCTAAGGGACATTTCCAAGATTGGAGTGACGTTCCAAGTCCTGACAGCCGTGTCGATCGCTCTAACGGAGAATATACAGTCGTAACCTATGGCTTAGGTGGAAACAACGGTTCTGACATTTATAACCATCAATTGGGCGAGGTTTCTGATGGGGGCAAGATAGATTTTATAGTTCAAGCACTAACAGGCTATAGTACTCGAATTCAAAGAAGCCTCTATGAGAGCCAATTTGGTGAACATTATTACTGGGTTTTTACTGTTGTTGAAACAAGCGATTGGAGCAACGCACAAACAATAAGCATACCTGATGGGGTGGTTTCTTACTCTGCACCCAACCCATCTCCAACCGTTCCAGAGTTTCCCTTTGTCGTAGTCTTATCCTTGTTTGCAGTTATACCTCTGATTGCGACCTTTTTAAAGAAGAGGATTGGTCTAAAAGCTTATAACTAGAAACCAACAATAACACAAATCGGTTTGGACTATGAGCATAAAGATAAGAGAACCCACCAAAACAGTAAGCCGTAAGGCAGGTTCGAATCCTGCCCGTAGCACCATTCCCGATGAGCATTTGTACTGTCCGCTGTTTGGCGGATCAACTTCACTAACTCCTCAGTCAGCACGCCTACTTGGTGATCTTCAATATTTTGCTCGGTTATGTTGCCTCTGGTTAATGCTTCTCGTGTTAGTAGCTGCTCGGGGTTTTCGCCTAATGCCCGTATCATTTCTTTTATGGTGTCGATTTTGCTGATGGCTGTCTTTTTGCGTATTGCTAAGCCTGCTGCGGCGTAGATGGTGCGTAGTTTGTCGATGCCGAGGCTTTGGATGTCGTGGTAGGTGTCTACTGTGTGGCCCATAAAGTAGTCAGCGTAGTCTTCTTGAACGCCTAGTGCGATTAGTTGGGTTTTGAAGTATTTACGTATACTATGGACGCGGAGGTCGTACATTGCGCCTGTTTTGTTGGGTTTTATGAAGCCTGCTTTGACGTAGAGTTCGTGTACGAAGCCTAAACACGATATTATCGCAAACACGACATTTGCCTGTATCCCAAATATACGGGGCTATGCGATAGAGCTGATGTCTAGCTGACATCGAGGCACCATGTAGCTGAAGAGTCGCGTGCAAGCAGAGATTCAGAACCATTTATTTTTTGCTATTTTACTCTTTGATGTATCTTAATTGGATCCTGATGTTGAATACAAAAAATAGTTTTTTGTTTGCCTCACAAAAGAGACTTTTGATCAGCGTACTCACTGGTCTTCCTGTTCCGTATGGCGTACCAAATGTCAGGCAAAAGTTCGGGTTAACAGCGATTTTCTTTTGTGGACAACAGCTACCTGTTATATTGACGGAAATCTTCGCCTCAAATAGCCCTGTACAAAGTCATGGTCATTTGCTAATTCAGTGCTTTTCACAATTTGACCCTCAAGCCTATCTAATGCAATCTTAAACGTCTGTTCAACCCCATAGCCTTCACCTGAACTGAAAAACGCACCCTTCTTTGTTCTAAACTGCAGGCGACAATGAATTAACTGATCACCCTTGAAGTTAGTGCCATGCGTCTTCATGTAAACAAACAACGTGCCCGCCTCTAAGGTTCCTCCGTATCTGTGAGTGAAAGAGTCGAAGTCATCCATAACTGCGCCTCGCTGGATTTCATCAATTTCCACGCCTTTTACTGAAAACTCCACGGTAAGCCTTTCCACTGGTTTTTCCATTTGCGCGAGCGGCTCAAGAAAGTCACGTTTAGTTATGATGCCGACGGGTCTTCCCTTGCTGACGATCACCAAAGAGGAAATGTTGAATTTGTGCATCTGCTCCTCAGCATCTCGCAACTTGGATTCAGGCAAAACAGTGACTACAGGCTGAACCATAATGCCCGTCGCAGGAATACTCAGAGCAGAAACCTTCTGACCTACCCTTTCGCCAAACCTTTGCACATGTTTGGGCTGAAAAATATTATCAATAATATCGGATAGGCTCACAATTCCCACGAGTTTTCCCTCTTTGACTATGGGAACATGCGAGATTCCCTCACTTCTTAAAAGGCTTAATACTGCCCCTAATGATTCGTCTTCTTCGATGACAAACGGCTTCTTGGTCATTATTTCTTCAACATGCGTGTTGCCCCATTGATCCATTATAGCGCCATGAATAACATCCTCGTCGGTTACAAAACCTACGAGCTTATTTTCACTGTAGACTGGAAGTTGCCTGATTTCGCTCTGGATCATTAACTTAGCAACCTTGCTAAGAGTATCCTGTAGAGTAACGGCAGGCGCTGACTGCGTCAAAGTTTTAACTTTGGTTCCAGATGCATCTAAACTTGACCGTTTTATCGATTTTTGGGAAATAATCCCTTTGTAACTGCCTTTATCATCGAAGACTGCTAAAACAGGCGGCATCCCTTCTTTAAAACGTGATAAACAAGAAGAAAGCGTATCATTTTCCTGTACTTGTATGAAACCCTTTGAAAAAACATCTTCCACAATTTTAACCATAAAAACACTTCAGCACTGTTATTTATTATCCTTGAGTAATCTAAGCTTAAGAGACTTAGGGCACACTCTTACATTAGTTTCTTAACAAAATTAAAGGGAGAAAATTATTCTCCGCCCATGCCACCAGGCATTCCGCCGGGGCCGCCTCTGGGGGATTTAGCTGTTATAATGTCGTCTACGCGTAGGATCATGGCTGCTGATTCCGCTGCTGATTTGATGGCTTGCTCTTTGACGACTATGGGTTCGATGACGCCGTTATCGATGCTGTTTTGGAGTTTACCAGTGAATATGTTGATGCCCATGTATTTGCCGTCTTCTTTGTCATGTACTTGACGTAGCTCTATGAGTGTGTCAATTGATTCTAAGCCGCCGTTCTCTGCAAGCGTGCGTGGAATGACTTCGACTGCGTCAGCAAAGGCTTCCACGGCGAGTTGTTGTCTTCCGCCAATTTTGGTAGAGTAATTGCGTAGTTCTTTGGCGATTTCGATTTCGATGGCTCCGCCGCCAGCGACTATTTTGTTATTTTCCGTAACGTCTGAAATTACTGATAACGCATCGGTTATGACTCTTTCAGCTTCATCAACCATTCGCTCAAGCCCTGCTCTTATGAGGATAGCTACGCTATGAGGATCCTTGCATTTTTCGACGAAAATCATTTTGTCATCGCCAATCTTGCGCTCCTCCACGAGACCCGCAAAACCTAAGTCTGCCGCCTTTAAATCATTCAAATTAGAGCTCACTCGCCCTCCTGTAGCTCTCGCGAGTTTCTCCATGTCGGATTCTTTCACGCGGCGTGCTGCCAGGATACCTTCTTTTGAGAGAAAGTGTTGTACCATGTCGTCGATGCCTTTTTGGCAGAACACAACGTTTGCGCCTGAAGCTTTAATCTTGGTCACCATCTCTTTGAGTGTGCTATCCTCCTGGTCTAAGAAAGCTTTCATCTGGTTTGGTTCATGAATGCGTATTTCCGCAGTTATTTCGGTTTTTTCAATTTCTAGCGCTATATCTAAAAGGGCGATTTTTGCGTTTTCTATCTTTTTGGGCATTCCCGAATTAATGACTTCTTTGTCCACGATTATGCCTCTGACGAGTTGTGTCTCGATGAGGCTTTTTCCCGTCTTTTTCACCAGTTGTATGTTATCTATGTCGGCTATCGTCTGGTCTGCGGCCTTCTGGGTCACTTGTTTTACCGCTTCTAGGGCTATTTCTGCAAAGTGCTCTTTAGCACCACCCACAGCTTTGCTTCCCATAGCGGTCAAAGCGACTTTCAGCATCATTTTTTGATCCTCTACGTCAATGGGTACCGCGTTTTTTGCAATTATCTCGATTGCTTTCTGTGCTGCTTTACGGTATCCTGCGACAAGTATCATTGGGTGAACGTTTTGGTCTAGGAGCTGTTCGGCTTTTTTGAGCAATTCACTGGCTAACACTACAACGGTTGTTGTGCCGTCGCCCACCATGTCATCTTGAGTTTTGGCGATTTCAATCATCATTTTCGCGGCCGGGTGCTCCACATCCATTTCCTTAAGAATTGTGGCGCCGTCGTTGGTTATGGTGATATCGCCTAAGCTGTCAATCAGCATTTTATCCATGCCCCGCGGGCCCAGAGTGGTTTTAAGCACTTCACCGATGACTTGGGCGGCCATAATGTTGTTTCGTTGGGCTTCTTTGCCCCTACTTCTGGTGGTTCCTTCCTTTAGGATGAGGACCGGTTGACCACTTTGGGTTTGTGTTAAATATGCCATATTATTCTATCCTCAATATTATGTTCAAATAATATTCTTTAGCATCGTCAGCGTTTTAGGAATTCACGGGGCTCTCCCCTATCTATGAGTCATGCCGAAGAAGACGGGTTTGACCTGCAAGAGACTGAAGGCTTGATACTTTCAACTGTTAAAGAACCGCTGACTTTGTAAGTTATATATTGTCATACAGGGATTTAAACACGTTTAGAGAACAAGCGAGTACTAAGGTATTCACCATTATTGCTCTATTGGTTAATACCTAACTATTTGTGCCTCAAATTCCATATGTATTACTCGAAAAGAACTTGCAAAAAGACTGAAGCGTTTCAGTAACATTAAGTAATAGTGTGCTGTTTAACGTGAGCATAGGCAATTAGGGAATAAGGGCGCCGCCATAGAAGAAGCTTAATGTTTTATGGCAGCACCAATTTTCAGAGTTGAAAGGGATTAACTTGACAAAAACTGATGATATTTTATTGGAGTTGAATAGAACAGTCGCTAGGTATCTGCTGGGAGTTCGCCCGTTTCAATACAAGAAAAAGACATATCATTTAATCGACAATTACGTTGCAGTACCTTACATGAAGTGTGATGTGTGTGGGAATTATCCGACATACGAGGTTTCCGTTATTGAAAGCAAAGAGGGCACGACGCTACGCGTGGGAAACGATTGTATTGATAATTTGACAGGACAAAACGTTTCAGAATGGTTTAAAAGTTTCAGAAGAAAACGCGAAAGCATCATGACAAACAGAAAATACACTGACCAGCTACCACAAGAACAGGAACAAATAGCGGTTGCTACCTGAGCATAAGCGCCACGCATCACAGCTTAAGAGCTCGGCACAATAGACGTTTATTTAAAACGCTGTTGAATTTTGGGCAGTCAATTGTTTGTACGCTAACCATTCAAAAATTAAATGTTTACTCGAAAGGCCCAATTCATGTAAGCGCTAATATCTCTCGAAAGCACCAGTGAAGGCTCAACGTAACAGTGAAGGCTGCATTTTTGGCAGCTACCTATTTTTTTCCAATCAAAAGCTGAAACGCCATCTTTAACGCCTTTTTTAAAGACCGAGACACTGCTCGCGTAGTCGTTGTGGACATAGCAAGGCAAAACCAAGTTTCCATGGGGGTCAATATTTATCATTGCCCAAGGCTTGCATTGCCAGTTTTTCTCTTTAGCCAGAACTTTTAGATAACCAATTGAGTTAACAATGGGATAACCTTGCCGCTTCATTTCAATAAGCCTACGCGCCATTTTCGGTACCTTATCAATAGCAGCTGAGGATGCATTAGCATTGCAGTATTCATGTGCGACGGCTACGGAGATTTTTGTACCCAACGCTCGCGCTAACTCCACCAAACTTTCCGTTTCACCGATGTTCTCCGCCATCACAGTGGTGTTGATGGTTACTGAAACTTTTTCTTTCGCCGCCTCTATGCCTTGCACTGCTTTTCTAAAGCTTCCACTGACCCCTCGGATAGCATCATGAGTTTTCTCCAACCCATCCAAGGAAACATAGACGACACCATTAAGGTACTTGGCTATCTCGCCTATTTTGGCTTCAAGCAGCGTACCATTGGTTATCAAACTTGTATGCAAAGGCAGAGACCGGGAAAAAGCAAGAATATCCACCAAATCACGCCTAAGCAACGGTTCCCCACCTTCAAATGCTACCCCAACGGCGCCTGAATTGTATATCTGTTTCAGAACGGCTTTCGTTTGCGGTAAGCTTGGATCGGGGCTGGGTCTTTTCCAGAAAGGGCACATTTTGCAGCGAAGGTTGCAATTGTAAGTAAGCTTGTGCCCACAAAAGAAAGGAACCTTTGCACCAAGCATGTTTGAGATTAAGACACGGTAAACTCGAATTCCTAGCCAGAGGGGTTCTACATATTGGCGAATGGTTTTTTCGTCTACAGAATAATTAAAAACCTGCTTACAACTCCCACAATAAATGAAGGGTGCACTAACTTTTTAGTTCTCTATCTTCACTGTAGTCTCGGTCCTCATGAACTTCTTCCTCAGCCGAATCTTGCCTTTCTTGTTCACGCACGCTTTCAGCTTCTCCTTTGGCTTTTGCTATATCTTCGGCTTGACCTTTTTGTGGATAAAAAGTATCCAACCAAACTTCAAACTGTCCCTTATAATCGGCATTGGAAAAAGCCCAATCACATAATCCATTGATAACTTTGCCCATATCAATGTCGTGTTCTTCGGATAGACCCTTCAAAAATTCGCCCCACTTTGCAGATAACGTTATTGAGAAACTAACCATAAAATCTCCAACTCCTTATTAGGGCTAACCTATATTTTAAGTTTCGACGCCCTTGAACCCATATTGCCACCAAATATTGCGTTTTAATTAAAAAGAACACTAAACGGGGGATATTTTTTCAGTTCGGGCGCTTCAGGGCATAAGACAAAAGCCGAAAGAGCGGGCAAATAAAGGCTAAGCATATTTTTTTGGTTATTGTCGGAAGCAGTAAAGTGTGTCTGTGTTGGTAATAACCGACCGTATCCGCCGTACTTTGGTGCATCACTGTCAAGTATCATGTGATATTTTCCAGGGGACGCTTCAAATCGGTAGTCACTGAAGGATTGCGAAGGATTGAAATTGAAGACAAAAATCAGATTGGCTCTTTTGAAGATTAGTATTTTTTTCTGGGAGTCTTCATGAAGGAGTTGAGGGGTACTTGTTTCAAGCAGGTGTTTTGTCTTAGCTACTGCAATCATGTCTTGGTCAAATTGGGTTAGAAAATGGTACTTCAGGTGAACATCGTCTTCTAGATGCCATTGGCGATAAGCATGCTTAAAAGACCAGTTATTTCCAGCGCGGGGAAAATCTATCCAGTCGGGGTGACCGAATTCATTGCCCATAAAGCTCAGATAACCCTGACCAGCGGTAGCTAATGTTATTAAACGGATCATCTTATGCAGCGCTACCCCTTGGGCAACCTTAAAGTTGTCATCATCGACCCACATATGATTATACATGTCTTCACCGATTAGTCGAAAAATAAGAGTTTGATCGCCCACTAACGCTTGGTCGTGGGATTCAACGTAACTAATTGTTTTCTCGCCCCTTCGGTGGTTGTTAAGTTCAAACCAAAGATGACCAATAGGCCAGTCTTCCGTCTTGTAATCTTTTACTAGACGAATCCAGTAATCAGGCACCCCCATTGCAAAACGATAGTCAAAACCGAACCCGCCATCTGACTGTGAAACCGCTAGGCCCGGCATACCGCTGACATCTTCGGCTATAGTGACAGCATCTGGTCGAATATCATGAATTACCCGATTGGCTAGAGCCAAATAGGTCAAGGAATCTTCGTCCACAAAACCATCGAAATAGTCGTTGTATGAAGTAAACTCCCTCTTTAGACCGTGGTCTAAATAAAGCATGCTGGTGACACCGTCGAATCTAAAGCCGTCAAAGTGGAATTCGTCAAGCCAGTAGCGGCAATTGGACAACAAAAAATGCAAAACCTGCGGCTTGTGGTAATCAAAGAGCCGTGTATCCCATGCACTGTGTTTTCCACGTGATCCTTCATGAAAATACTGAAAGAACGTCCCGTCGAAACGGCCTAGTCCTTCCACCTCGTTGGACACGGAATGGGAATGAATTAGATCCATCAGAACGGTGAGGCCTTGAGCGTGGGCTGTGTCGATTAAAAGTTTTAGGTCCTCGGGGGTTCCGTACCGCGATGAAGGCGCAAAAAAACTCGACACTTGATATCCAAATGAGCCATAGTATGGATGCTCTTGAATCGCCATCAACTGTAGAGTATTGTACCCACCTTTGGTGACTCGTGGAAGGATATTGCGCGTAAATTCTTGGAATGAACCGATTTTTTCTTCTTCTTGGGCCATGCCAACATGGGCTTCATAGATTAAGGGAGCTTCTTTGGGTCGTTTGAAACTGGTTTTCCAATGATAAGGTTCGGGGGGCATCCATACTTGAGCGTTAAAGATCAGGGTTTTTTGATCCTGTACCACCCGTCGAGTGTAAGCTGGAATACGATCGCCTTCACCTCCTGGCCAATAAACACGGAGTCGATAAAGGTCACCATGCGCCAGTTTATCAGTAGTTAGGTGAATTTCCCAAACTCCGTAGTCAGTGATTTTTTTAAGCTTAAATTCTTCGCGCTCTTGCCAGTTACTTAAATCTCCGATCAAATAAATGGCTGTAGCGTTTTGCGCCCATTCACGAAAAACCCATTCGTCATTTTGGAGATGCAAACCAAAGTATTCGTGCCCGGAGGCAAACCCTGTAAGGCTAATTTTACTCTGAGTGAGGCGGTGCTCGGTTTGATCTATATTCTCCAATCGGTGCTTAATTTGATTCAAAAACGGCGCGAGGTATGAGTCTATTGTCAGCAGTCGGCGAAGGCGGGTTTCAGTTTCGCTAATCAAGACACCTCTTTCTGCTTTACGGCCCTTTTTTAAACAAGTTAAGAATACTCCACACTATACCTAAGACCTAACCAGAAAGTCTCTTTATATCAATGCGCCCATTTAGGGTGGTTTTAGCCCGAGACACCATATTTTTCATCGTTTAAGAGCTTTCCATTAGTCTTTTCTTATTAACATTTCAACAGCTTGGTTACACGTAACGTGTATTTTCGAGCTATCGCACTTATTTTGGGCAATATCCGTCGGCAAGGAGTTTTTTCTGATTCGTAAGTCTTTCTTTCTTTCAAGCAAGGTGGTAACTTCATCAAATTCACAGGTGTACTCTTTGTGTTCCTTAACCAATCTTTTAAGTCTACATTGGCTAAAGTAACCCTCGTATAATCCAAACAATAGTATCCCCAAGAAGCCTAAGATAAGAAAATCAGAGAACGCTTCCGCTCCACTCGTATAGACTGCAAGTATAATAGGGAACAAAATTCCAATAGCGCCTAAGTAGGATGAAATTGCGCCTATGAGAGCACCCATAACATCTATTTTGTTATCGTTGATGCTCTTAGCGAGGCTGGCTTTTCTTTCCCAAAGCGTTGAAGTATCATTTGATTCCACTGCACTGAACAGGTCGTCGAAAGCCTCGACCGACATATTGCCTGTTCTACTGAGAAACGCGCGGTTCATTTTCTGGTGATACGACTCGCGATTTTCTATATATTTCTCTTTTAGAGCGGTATTGTCAATGTAGGGCGTTTTTCGAACAACAGCCAATGCATACTTTGTGTTTTCAAGAAAACTCTTTCCTGATATTGAATCATTGAGCGTCAGGTTGAAACGTGTTTGTTTTTGGCTATTGATTATTTGTTTGAAGTTTTCGATTCTTTTTCACATAAATGAAATGGATCTACCTTTGTTCTTTTTGGAGCCTTAGTCGTGTTGCAATTTCTACTGAGATGCTTTTGACTCCTTTTGCTAACTCTTCGCTGTTAACCTCATCTAGGGATAGAATTTGCCGTCTGGGTCTATGAATACAAGCTCTAATTTTTTATCAGTCATGTCTTTCAGCTCGGGTGTTAATTACATACTACACATGTTATAAACCGGGGGGACCGCGACTACTTGTTCCTTACGCAATCTTGCCATGCGTTGAGGCTAGTCGGCTTCCCCTAATACCTTTCTTCGTTAGAAAGGGCACTAAAATGCAGTTAGTGTGAATTGTTGGCGCTTATTCTTTTTTGACGAGCCATGTTTTTATTGCATCTTCGACGGCACGGGATAGGTCGCCTTTTTTTCCGCCAAATTTTTGGACTGTCTTTATTCTGAGTTGCTTTTCGAGTTCGTCAGGTAAGTCTACGCTTATTCGACCCATAGTTCATCTTCGGCTTGTTTTTTGTGCACTGTGAGCCCGTAGCCCTTATTTTTCTGATCTATTTGAGTTCACTTATGTGCATATACTGTTATGTGCACAGTAGCTTATATACATATGCCAACAAGTGTTAAAGATTAAAAAATACTCCACACCCAATAGTATTCGTTTATCGTGGAATCCACAACTACTCTACAAAACCATGACAATTTAACACTTTGTCACTCGTGCAGTTTTTCGATTACGAAGAAGGGCGTTTGACTATATTGAAGAGTGATAAATTGAAAAAAGGCAACATAGAAATGCTTGTCTGCTATGCTGTTTATTGAGTGGAATTTTGTGAATCATCGCAGATATTTTGATTCTCCTAATTGTGGAATCTGCATATACAAAGGAAGCAGTTACGGTTGGGGACAATGCTCCTTAAACATCTGGAAGTTTTGATTATTTTGGAGGCACTTACAGGACAGACTAACAAGCTTATTGTACGAGTAGTTGACTGTCAAAAGAAACCAATCCCTGATGTAAAGGTTAATGTTTTCAAGATAGAAAAAGAGCCAATAACACCCGAGCAGTGGGTTGAGAATCTAAAAAATGGGGCTCTATTTAAAAGATTAGTTGTCTCGATGAACACCGATAATAATGGTGCCATAACCGCCGAGCTCCCCCAAGGGTCTTATGAAGCTAAAGTCGAAAGATACGGTTTTAATCAAACTTGCGATTTAACCCAAAATGTTGAAGTCCTCGTTGTAAAACCGAAAAAGCATTGGTGGTACTGACAAAAGACACCAGACTCTTCCGATTAATCATTGCAGTGAAATGAAAAGCTTAACTTCCCTTTTTCCATAGCTGTAAATGGATTATGGTTAATATGCAATACGACAATGTCATCTTTCCAAATTCCACAGACTTTCACTGTAGGAAATGCGGAATATGCTGCAGAAATCAACCGCCAGATATTAACTTCAAAGAACAAAAAAGAATACAAACTGCAGGTTACAAAAATTTCATGCAAGACCCATCCAACCCAAAGAACCGAAACATTCGCAGAAAAAAGACGGAAGCTGCTTCTTCTTCACCAAAGAAAATACTTGCAAGATTAACTCTATTAAACCATCAATATGCATTCTAGAACCGTTCATTATCGCGGACTTTGATTATAGCACAAACAAGATTTTTCTGAGCTTAAATCCGCTTGCAGTAAATGATTGTAAAGGTGTCATGACGGAGGAAAATGTAGCTTTAGAAGAAATTGGGAAAGCCGCTCAAACTATCGTTTCGGATTGTTTAGAAATAGTCGCTGAGAAAACAGGGCTCTTAGTAACCGATGAAAAAGTTGCTTTTTTAACGAGGCAACTATTTAATGATTCAAATCTCATCTAAAACAAGATAGGACTAATTGGTCCAAGAAATATACCGCTTTACAGCCTAAAACATGATGCTGGAAATCAGCATGTCGGCAGTTGCTCTGTTACAGGCTGTTGGGGTATTGTATAGCACCGCTATTCTAAGAACAGCTTTAACATCAACATCATGAGGCTGAGACTCAAGAGGATCCCAAAAAAATATTAAACAATCAAGTTTTCTATTGGCGATCATACTTCCAAGCTCCATATCACCGCCATAAGGACCACTATTTAGCAAATTTACATCCAACAGGGTTTTTTCGATAATTCTTTTTCCGGTTGTTCCTGTTGCATACAGACAGTATTTGGAAAGCGTTCCTTTGTTGAAGTCACACCATTCAACAATATCTTTTTTCTTGTTATCATGCGCTACAAGAGCAATACTCTTCATTGTTACTCACTCCTAAAAGTAATAGAGTACGAAGTATTCGTGCCCCCTATAAAAGCATGCTCGAACATTAACCAGTATCTCTTATAGAAGAACGATATTTATGGATCAAACTTCCGTAAGAAAAACGGGTCATGTATCTGAAGCAAGAAAGGCGGGCCGCTTGGATTTGAGTTTATCAACAAAGTCTAAATCCGCTTTCGCACGTTCCAGTTTCTTTAGAGCATTCTTTCTAGAGCGGGTCACGTTGGGCGTTTCCACCTTTAGTTTGCGAGCAATCCTATAATCAGACAACCCATCAACATTCAAACGTAAAATTGCCTTCTCCCGCTCAGTCAACGCCATAGCTATGTCTCCTCTTCAGAAGTGCCATGTAAAGTCACGCCTTCGGATAGCAAGTCCTTCTCTGATGCTTTGTAGGCGTCTACGCCAAAGCTTGTCATAGCCCAACACCAGCCGCGCCGCTCAACAACCGCTGAATCCAATTCTTTAGCCAGCCGCTTATTCATACGTACAATCCGACGGGTCACCTGATGGCGAGCAACCTTGAACTCAACCAATTTGGCGGCTATGTCTTTAGGCAGCATCCCAGAAGCGCCTGCTTCAAACAACAGTTGCAGAATAGCCCTGTCAACCTCGTCTTCACAGGCTGCCGCTTCAATAAGCGACTTCTCAAAATACAAAGAATCCTTCAGGCCAGCAAAGATAACACGGAGCATTAGTTTTATTTCGGCTACATCGCGGTCGAGTTTCTTGTCCTTGGCGAGCAGGTACTTGAGTTTTCCAACCTTGTCAGCTTGGCTACGCTTCTTTTTTGCTGCTTTTTGGGCTGAAAATGCCTTGTTTTGAATGGGTTCCTCGCTTGTTTCCATGTCAAAATGCACACTCCAAGGTTTTCGCTCCATGCAGGCACGGGACTTTTAGCACTCTGGCATCTACACCGATTAACTGTAGAAAAGTGACTTCTGAAAAGCATGGACTTTTCCCATGCCCTCGGCATAGTGCTAAAAAGGCTTTTGAACAGGTTTTAACAGCCAAAAACCTGAAACTACCGCTAAGAAACATAGCTTTTTCCTCCCTCTCCACCGGTCTTGGGCGCCTCTTGGGGACTGCCTTCCAAGTTTCCTACGAGCCTTCCCAAAGCATCCGCGACCTTAGCCAAGTCGCAACCCATCTTCTCCAGCTTTGCAAGACTGCCAGAAATCCGCTCCAAATCACCAAGCGCGGTTTCCACTTGACCTTCAAGTTTCTTGACCCGTTCAGGCATCAGCAAATACTCAACAGCAGCATCACGACCAAGATGATCCAGCTCGCCCTCGTCTTCGCCTGGGCTATCATCAATCAACCGCTTCGGTGTACTTACCTCAAAATAGCGGTTAAGCAAATTGGCTACTGGGTCGTCGATGCCTAACTCATGACGATTGTTAATTGTTCCCTGCCCCAAAACGCAACCATACTTACTCATTAATCCCTGAGCGACTCGGTCAGCCAAATTCTTAGCCAACGTCACCAGTTCCCCCGGGCTGCGACCATATAGCGTTTCCACATGCACAATCCAAGACGTCGTCGTATGCCTAACCTTAACACCCTGCTCCAACCCCAAAAGAGCCGTCCAATTCTGCATCTCAATCCGCTTAAAATCGCCCGAAGGATAAACGCCCTCACGCAGCACCGGATACTTGAAAAAACACCGATGCAACCGAAAAACACCACTACTGAAGAGGACTCCCTCACAGGATATGAGAAAATTTTGACCTCGCTCCGTCAACTCATAATCGATGATGTTACTGCGCTTTAATCTACGGATTAAGCCTGCTTTTTCCAGTTTCTTAACATAATAAGCAACATGTTGCCGCTTCCAGCCACGTATTCGCCCTATCTTGGCAGGGTACATCTTTACTTCAATACCTTTGAGTATGGGGATGACGCGGGAGCGGACGGTATTGAAGTCAAATTTGACTTTTGACTTTAAACGCGAAATATTTTGACTTCTATCTCCAGGCGGGGTTTTCAAAAAAATCAGTCTCTCTTCGCTTTCAAGAACCGCCCGCATGCTTCAGAAGAAGCGACACGATTAATGACTGCTCTGGTTCCTTTTAGAATTGGCTCGACGCAGCGCCCACACCAAAAGAGGCAGTCCATGCAGTAGAATAGTTGTTTTGAGAGAGAATTTGAAAGTGAAGAAACCGTTTGGGTAGAAAAAGAGGGGGAGGAGGCAGTACGAAAATGCTTCTGGCGGCGGGCATCCTGCCCGTAGCACTCATCCCGATAAGCATTTTTACGCCTCCGCTGCCTTGCGGAGTATATCCCTAAGCCGCATGCTATGTGGCAAGGTTGGATTGAATTGCATAGTCACAAGCAGCAGATTTTGCACTTTCAAAGGCAAAATTTTAGATATTAATGCCAAAGGGTGCATATCGCTAGTAGTTAACCTCTCTGTAAGGCTTTTGCTAATTTTAGTCCGTGACTTTTGGGATTGTAATTTCTATTTTTGCACCTTCGCCAAATACACCTGTTTCTTGGATAGACCAGCCATAGGCTTCAATCATCTTCTTAACCAACTTTAACCCTAAACCAGTACCGCCCGTAGTGAAACCTAAGAAAATCTTTTCTTTATTCTCTTGAGCGATACCTGCACCGTTGTCTTCGTAGATCAGTTTTAGAGCGTTATCGGCGTCGTAACTGTAGAGTTTTATTTGAGTAACCGTCTTCCCGTGTTTAAGCGAGTTATCAATTAAGTTGTAGAATAGTTGACTTAGCATAGAATCCGCGGTTACCGTTAATCCTTGGCAGTGGTTGATTATTTGCAGTGACAAATTGTTGTGCAACATGACTGCTTGGTTGAAGCTCTTAGCAACATCGATTTCTGATAGGTCTTCCGCGCCGATTTTTTCATATAAACGACTAAACTCAAACAACTGGTCCGACTGATCAATGGCTAAGTCTATGCCGTCAACGTATTTTTTTAACTCAGGGTTATTTATTCGTTTTTTGAGCAAGTACGCGTTGTTTTTTGCTACAAAAAGTTTGTTTTTCACATCATGACGGGTTAAGCTCTCGATAACCTGCATTTTTTCATTAAGATTTCTTAGTTTAAGGTTGGTAGAGTTAAGTTGCTTTAAAGTTTTCTCGACTTGCTGTTCACGTTCGCGAAGTGCTTTTAGGCTCCAACTGTTGTTTAAAGCAATAGCTGCATAATTCCCAAAAGAAGTAGCCATCAATGCATCTCTTTCAGTGAAATCAGACGGCTTATTCGCTAACCCAATCAACCCTACAACTTTATCTTTTACTATTATGGGCGAAAACATTGCGTTTGAAAGAGTAACATGACCAGCTGGCATGAGCTTTACCCATTCGCTTTTCATAAATTTATTTTCATAAACAGCTTTTCCTGTGCGGTATGCTGTTTCTCTTAATCCACGAATAGGCATCGGCAATTTCTTGTCAACAGTGCACCTCAGTCCGCCTGAGTCAAGGAATAGCACTTTATTTTCAGAGCCATCTTCAGATAATAAAGCCACATAACCCGCTGTGGCACCTGTTAATTTTTTGCAGGTATCAAATAGGTTCCGTGCAGCTTTTTTGAAAGATTGCTGCTTTAGCAAAGAACTAGCGCCCTCCAAGAGTATTTTACGTTCGTTGGCGATAATTTCAAGTTCTTGCTGTTCTTTTTTGCTTTCAGTTATATCGATAAACACTGTGGCAAACTGATTTTTTGATGGCGAGAAAACCGAGATTAAAAAGTGTTTTTTCATTGGTCCAAAATAAGTTTCAAACTGATTGCTTTTGCCTGATTTTGCGACCTTAGCGTAAATATCAAGGTATGGCGCAGGGTTAGTGCCGTAGACTGCGGAGGCTAATTTACCTACTACATTTTTACGAGCCAATCCAGTGATCCGTTCATATGAGTGGTTAACGTCTATGATTTTGTAATCAACTGTTTGACCTTGGGCGTCATTTACAATTTCATGGAGACATACGCCTTCAGACATTTCTGAGAAAAGCGATTGGTACTTCTGGTGGCTAAGGGCAACTTCCCGCTCTAAAGCACGCCGCGCGGTAATGTCACGGAAAATAAGTACAACACCCATAATTGCACCGTCCTCTTTGAAAATTGGTGCACCACTATCATCGATGGGAATCTCGGCGTTATTCTTCTTCACAAGCAGAGTGTGGTTAGCTAAACCAACAATGCAGCCTTTTTTTATCACTTTAGACACGGGGTCTTCAAGAGGTAAACGAGTTTTCTCGTTAACTATTCTAAAAACTTGCGCCAAAGGCTTGCCGTAGGCTTTCTCTATTGGCCAGCCAGTGAGAGTTTCAGCGACTTTATTCATGAAGTCAATGTTGCCTTTTTCATCGGTTGTAATAACAGCGTCGCCAATGCTTTTGAGAGTAGTTATCCACCGTTGTTCTTTGCAGTGCATCTCTATCTCGTTTTTGTTGCGTTCAGATATGTTTCGAGCAATGCTTAAAATTGCATTTTTCCCGAAGTAACTTGTAACAGATGAGCTGATTTCTACTGGAATTTCTACGCCAGATTTTGTTGTATGGACGGTTTCAAAAATTTGTGCTTTCTTTTTCTTTTTGGTTAGATTGTTAATTAGCTCTTCAATCTGTTTTTGAGTTAAATGTTTATCAATACCTGTCAGTCCAATTTCTTGCAATTCTTTTTTGGAATACCCCAGAAGGTTAACTGCGGCATCGTTTACTTCCAAGACGCGTCCATCGAAATCTATAACCCACGCTGTTTCAGTCATACCATTAATTAGACTTTGATAACTGTCTAAGGTCTCCTTGAGTATGTTTTCAGCTTTCTTTACATCTGTTATGTCGAAGATATAGTGAACATAGAGTGTTTCACTGTATGGAACCCATACGCCACGGTAATATTTGCCGCTATACTCGACTTCAATTGTTTGAGGTTGATTGGATTTCCAAAGTTCGGGAGCTAAACAAAAGTCACACGGACAATCCCGTTTTGCAAAGACAGAATAGCAGTGCTGCCCAATTGCTCCGCCGTTATCTTGAGCAATCTTGTTTAATGCAACAATCTTCCGTGTTTGCTTTTCAAGAACAACAGCTATGCAGGGAATATTGTCTAGAAGGATTTTACGCAGTTGCACTTCTTTCTGGTTTTCCTTCTGAGATATGTTCCTCAAATGTGAGAGACGAATTCCGTGATTTAACTCGCCATAGACGGTTTCGGGGTTGCCTTGTTTGTTAACATAGCGGTCGGCGCCTAAATTAATTGCTTGGATGGCGATTTCTTCTCTGCCCTTACCGGTTAATAATATGAATGGAATCTGGTTTTTTTGCTCTCTTAAAGTTTTTAGGAGGTCTAAACCGTTTTTTGTGGGCATCTCGTAGTCTGATACTACAACGTCAAAGTTTTCGGTTGAGAGACGCTTTAGGGCTTCATCAACGCTGCAGGCGGTTTGTATTCGTAGGTTGCTGTTGAGGTCAGTCAGTATTTGTTTTGAAACCTCTAAAAACGTTGCATCGTCATCCACATGCAAAACGTTAATCAGGGCATTATTCGAGAGCTGAATTGATTGACCCATACAAACGTTACCTTTGATAACCAAGCAATGTGGATATTAAAACTGTGTGTAATAGTAATCCATGTCCGCCGTCAATAAGCATTTACTTCAGATATGCTCATCCAACGATTAGCAAATGGCAAATCTTTGAAAAACCAGTTAAACAGGTATGAAATTGTTTGGTCGAGATACCGAGAACTCAACATCGATGACTTGTGCCACTTCTATGGCGCTGCGGTAGGCAATACGTACGCTGTTGATGGAGGGATAGCGATGGTTTGTGTTTTGCTCCACCCACTAGCTTGCCCTACATAGGCAAAAGACAGATTGTGGGGGGTAGAAGAGTTTGTCCTGATTGTATCGAAGTATTGGGTTAGCGATTGGCTGGTCGCGTTTATATGTCCGATGAATGCTTCAACTTGAAAGTCTAATAGCTCATTAAGAGACGGAAAGGCGAAGGATTCATTGTAGCAATATTTGAACTCATTTCCCTGATAAGTGAATAATACTTTTGTGTAACTCGAGTTATCGGCTACAAAATACAATTCAGGGTTGTTAACCGGGTAATAATACCAGTCGTCGGTGCCATGGCCCCTCACCCGAATATGATAGTACAGCTGTATATTATAGCCGTTATAGTCATAATACCCTTTGAATGGCTGGTTCTCAATGTTTACGCCGATGCTTCCATTTCTAACGAAATGGGCAGGATACTTGTCAAATTGTCCGGTGTTTAAGTCAACATGACCGAAGGCAGGCACATAATAAGAGTTGTCTGTAGCTGAAACATGAAATTCTGGTATGGAAGGATCGGGCGAAGTATCAGGTATTGAAAACGGACCTAGTTGTCTAGGCGACAGCAAAACTAAGCTACACACGGCAAGCAATAGCAGCAGGAAGATAGGTATCAGAATTTTGGCTAGCCTACCCATACATTTTACTTAACAGAAAAATGATAAATAGTTTACTTAGATGCATTAGAACAAATCTATACCCTAATAACTCTAAAGAAGGAAATGAAGATGTAAAAATACCCTTCTGGAGGGCAAATCCTGCACGGGGCACCAACACTAATTCAATAACTCAGGAGCGAGACGCAAAAGCGAAAAAACATTTTAATTATTCAAAATTATTTTCTGTTAAAACCTGGTTCAATAACTAATGATTTTATCACTTGGTTGTGGCTTTTGACATTCTTTTCTTTCATGATTTTGTTTAATATTTGCAGGGTTTCTTCGTCGACTTGAATGGTTGGCAAATTAACTCCTCATTGACTATTCCTATTGAAACAGATAAAAAACTTGCGGTTTTCAGAATTCCCCATAGAGGATTGCAAGTTCAAATCCTGCACATACCACCAACCAGCTTTTAGTCGCTTAATTTTAATACATCAAAACCCTTGATAAAGAGGCGTCTTGGCTTGGTGGCGCGTTTGACAAAAAATGTCCTAGCCGACGAAGAAAGAGCTTGCCTTAAAATCATAGCGATGGAGCTCCGTGAAATCCGCAAACGCATCAACATATTAGCCGAAACCATTGTGAAAATAAGCGACAAAGAATTCAGAAAATCGTTTAATGCAAGCCCCATGGGTATTTCTGAAAAACAGCTTGATAACTACCAGTTAGAGATAGAAAAGCAAGCAAGTTTTGCCGAGGACGAATTTAAAGGTCCTTAAACGCGAAGGGTTTCCCGTGACCTGGATAAGTGGTCGCTATCTTTAGTGTTTTTAGCTTCTCGATGCTTGCTTGAAAGGCTTTTTTGTCGGGCATCAAAGAGTTTTTAGCTGGAACCTTTTTGTTTTCTAGCAGGTCACCGCAGAAAAAGTCCCCTGACCCTGCGAGCACGCCGATGGAACCTAAAGAGTGCCCCGGGATATGGAGGACTTTCGCGTCCAACCCAAAGGCTGAAAGGTCAAAGCCGTCTTCTAAGTCTATGTCGGGGGTGAAGCGGTCTTCTTTTTTGAGATTTCCGCTGAGGAAAAACAGAATCAGTTTGCCCATAGCCTTCATCAAAAAGTTGGCTTTTCGGCTGTAGAAGAGGTCACCGGTTTCGACCATGCCTTTGTCTGCTGGGTGCAGTGCGATTTTTGCTCCAAACCTCTCACGTAGGTATGCGGCGTTGCCGACATGGTCAAAGTCGCCATGGGTAAGAACTATAAGCTTAAGCTGGTCAGGCATGCAGCCAGCCTTTTTTAGTGCAGCATCTATTTCGGCGCGGTTTTTGGCGAAGCCTGTGTCGATTAGGAAAAATCCCCGCGGATTTTGTATGAGATAGCAGTTTACGCCGGCATAGCTGAGGGTTGTGATTTCTTGCATGTTTACCCGCAGACTATCTGTAGACATTAGGTAATAAGAACTACACCTGTTTAATGATAGCTCAAGATTGTTTGAGAACTAAACGCACGGTAAATCAAAGGAGTTATTTTAGTTGGCGAACAAATGCCTCTATTTCCTTGATGTATCTGAGATTTAGGATAGCCCGGGTGTTTTGTTTAGTTTTGAAATCCTTAAGCATCCAAAACACGTGTTCACGGACCTCTTGCGAGGAGACCCGATTTTCATATTGATTATATAACTCGATGAAACGTAGCAGTTGTCTTTTTATGCCCTCATTATCGATTGAGGCGTTTTTTGGGTCAAAAATCCAAGGAGCGTCCCGCGCAGCCCTACCAATCATAACGAGATCACAGCCCGTCCGATCCAAAAGGCTAAGACCCTCCGCGTGACTGGTGACATCGCCGTTGGCCATAACGGGAACTTTGAGTTTTTGCTTGACTTGCTTCATGATTGTCCAGTTTACTTTCTTGCCGAGTTTTTGCTGCGCTGTCCGACCATGAATGCACACTGCGGCGACGCCAGCGTTTTCTAGAAGCTGGGCAACTTTGACGGCGTTTATGTTTTGGGCGTCGAGTCCGATACGCATTTTTACGGTTAGGGGTTTTTGAGTGGCGTTGACCATTTTTCTTGCAAGATTCTCCAAAGCGGCGGGATTGGATAATAGCGCGGCGCCGTAGCCTTTTGATAGGATTTCTTTTTCGCTACAGCCCACATTAAAATCTATGATGTCGGCGAAGTCTTCAACCATCTTGACACATTTTATTAAGGATTCTTCGTAGTTGCCTATTAGTTGGACGCTTACGGGTCTTTCGGGCTCTTGGATGTTGAGGAGTTCTTTGACTTCAGTTTTGGTTTTGTTTTTTATTGTGTCGACATCTATCATTTGAGTGTAGACTAGGCTGGCTTTGTTTTCTCTGCAGAGCACCCGAAACGCGGTGCAGTTAACGGCTGCCATGGGCGCCAGAACGAATTGGCCTGGGATGTCTACGTTTCCTATTTTCATGTCTAAGTTATGGTTTGGTGGTGTGTTTTAACGTTATGATTGGATGCGGTGGCGAGTGGGTCAATCAATCTTGTTCAACTCACATTTAGATGAAGCCTCAAAAATTCTGCTCAAAACATCAACCAATCGCTAAGCAGCCATTTTAGGAAAAACAAATATGCGGGCGTCAGATGCTGATTTGTAGGTGACTTATAGTGACTTGTTGGAAATGGTTTAACAGCCTAGCAAAAGAGGCAGGCATAGAAATCAACGAAACAAACAAAGAACAAATCGACTCGGTCATACACAAATACATAGGCGAAAAATCAAGCTATGGACGCTGCTCAGCAGACTGGAAAAAAGCCAAAAAAGAAATTGCAGCCGACCCAAACATGAAACAAGAACTGATAGCCGAACTCAAAAAAATTTAACGCTCCAATTCAATTTTTTTAAATTTATCTGCTGACCTTGCAGAGAGCACTAACTCCCTAATCTGCAGGGGCAAATGCTCATCTTGCCAACGCCGTTCTTCTTTGACGGATTTGTTGGCGCTTTTGGTAGCCTTCAAAGCGTACCATGCCGCGCCTAAAGAGTGGTCAGCCATGTGAGCAGTGGCTACGGCATGCCCAAAGGAGCGCGCCACAAAAATCGCCGTGGAATCCTTCAGTTCATGGGCTAAGGCGATGATGCCGTAGGCGGCGTTTCTTGCATCCCCTACCGAGGCTTGCCCTAGGCGCCATTGCTCAGCCACCTGCTGCGCGGTTTTTATTCGGGGGTCTACTTTTTCTCCGAAAAGAGGCAACACATGCTCGGCGCAGTCGCAAGCCCATCTGATTAGTTGTTGGTGTTGCGGCTTTTTTAGGGGTCCACCGCGGTGTTCTGCTATGAATCGTTTGTCCCGCAAGCCTGTCACTTCTGTATCTAATCATCGGGGTGGTTATTGAAGTATTTTTAGTCACCACAAACATGGTGAAAAAAAGTAGTTTTTGTTTACGGAAACAGATATACGGAGGCGGCTCTATTATATTTGGTAATACAAGTAAGCTGTTTCTCAGTAGTTGTCACAAACTATTCTCACACACGCTTAATTGGATGAAAAAACTATCCCTGAAGGAAACAAAATGAACAAACCACTACACGCCATAGTATTTAGGTGCCCCACATGCCATGAAAACTTTGAATTTGACGCTGTGGGCGAACACGAATACGTCGCATGCCCCCTCTGCGGAATGGGTTACGTTACCGTAAAGAAGGGCGGCAAAATGAAACTCGAAACCTTCGAATCCCAACCTGAAGAATCAATTTTGGCTTAACGCCAAAACCGTTTTCTTCTCCTTTTTAATCAATGCTCCACATGACCGGCGAGTATTCATCGCCGCATTTTTTTCCGATAATAAATAACTAAACTCACAGCGGCAACAACCGCCAAAGCAGCAACCGTGACAGACACATTAATCGGCACTGCACCAACCGCTTCCCGTTCAATCTCTGGGGGTGAAACAGTAGGTGTGGCAGCCGCATACTGTTTTGTATCGATAACAAAAGAGGTGTCCGCAGAGTAACTGTTCCCAAAATCATCCTCTGCAAAAACCGTGACATGATGTGTGCCTTCTGTTTGATTAGCTAAGGGGTACCAGGTTAATTCTTCGGGAAACTCGGGTGGATAAGGATGAAGAACCCTCACCGTAACATTTCCTGTATCATCTAAATTATATGTCACATAGACAACGGATTCGTCGAGTAACGAGAAATGCAGGGGAACCGTTGAAGTGTTGTATACGCGATTTTCGGGGGACACTAAAGAAACGAAGGGAACGGAGGTATTCACTGTAAAATACACGTCAGCACAGGAAGTCAACATGTTACCTGTTCTAAGATGGATATGGTGGACCCCATCCGTGAAGTTAACTGAAGTTCTAAAAGTTGCACTCTGCCCTATGTTTTCGTTAATTACCACCTCAGGACCACCGTCGATGCTGTAGTAACCTGTTGAAAGAAAAACATGACACCCAGTTACAAGTGTTATAGGGATAACATTGGTAATGTATGTCTTGCTTTGAGGCGACTCAATTATAGCTACAGTCAAATCGCCCCGCTCATAGATGGGGTTTGCCTGCGCCAAATTACCAAAAGAAACCATAACTACCACCGCTAAGGTTAAACAAAAAATTGAAACCTTGCTTTGCGGCATATACATCAATTCATTACTGATTTTTTCTTTTTATAACATTTACGACATGATAAGAAAAAAGTCCTGAAAAAACTCAAAGAAAGAGAGGTTATCTGCCTGTCTTTTTAGCTATATACATCAAAGGTATCCCAAGCAGCGGCAACGAGAGCATCCACAGGTCGAGGTTGTGACCAAGGAACCATCGGTACCAGTCGCTCCAGACGCCGCCAAAAAATATCCAAGACAGATAATTCCACAGGAAAAACAGTCCCAGCAAGCTGATGATGACGCCGGCGCCGCGTAAGTTTAGTTCCGTCCAGTTTTGGACTGGTGTGTTTTTCTTGGTGTAGTATGCAGCGTATATTAGCAGCCCTAATAAGCCCACAACTGTCACGGTGAAACTGAGGAGTTGTTGGGGGTAATTGGTGAGGTATGCGGTTCCTTGTTGTTGCACGGTCTGCATCCAACTGCCCATGTTGGTTAACCAGAATACCAAGACGTAGACGGTGCCTGTGATTAGCCCCCATTTGATGGCGGGATTTTGGGGCTTGTTGGGGCTCAGCTTTTTGGCTAAGATGAGCAGCGTGATGGTTGGCACGATGGATTCTACTAGGGTTGGCAAGGTAGTCCAGGCGAAGTAGCTGAGGGGGTCATACCATGTGGTGGTTAGATTGAAGTAGACGTTTATGCCTGCCATGGGCAAAAGCGAGAGCCAATAGATGGCTTCCAAAACCAAAATCCACTGCAAAATGCGACAGGTCTTCTGCGGTGTTGGGGCGCCTTTTTTGAAGTAGAAAATCAGCGCGGCAAAGGCGATGACGCCGCCAATGAAGCGGGTGATTATGCCGACAAAATTGGTTATGTCTTGGATAAAAACAGACATCGAAAAGCCGCCGCCGATTCGGTTCCATTCGCCGACCCACTCCAGTGTGAAGAGGCCGTGTAGGTTAAAGAGGAAGTATGCAGCGGCGACGATGGCTAAGCCGATTTTAACGGCAAAGAAGCTGTTGGAGGGGTTTTTTTGTTTTAGGGCTGCGAGAGTGTTTGTTAGTATGAGGACTAGCAGGGCGGCGCCGAAGACGTAGAGGACTGCGTGGAAGACGGGGTCGGAGTGGAGCACAGTGGTGGAGGGCGTCATGAACATGCCTCCAAGGTAAGCTGCTAAGAATACGGCAGTAAATATGGCGCCAACTGCTTCTAGGGCAAGTTGAAGGAGACGTGTTTTTTGTTGGCGTATCCAAAAAGCAGAAACCACAACCATAGCTATAGCAACTATGGCTACGACGACTATTAATCCGTAGAATACTGATTGTGAGAAACCCAAGATTTCGGTGGGTTGAGTGGGTTGATCTGGTTGCCAGATGTTTGTTGCTTCGGTATTGGTTATCATGACATACTCGGGTTCGATGGATTCAGCAGCCACCAGCGTCCCTGTTTGTTGATCCCAGACATAACTGGTGTAGGTGGTTGAACCCAAAACCACGCTTCGCGTTGCGCCAGCGATGGTTTGCTGCTCCACGCTGGATATGGTGACGTTTCCTTGGTAGACGTCATAGAATTGGTCTCCGACGTCAAGGTTGGGTGGGATGAAGAAGTCGTCGCCTAAAAAGCCAGTGGCGAGGTTTAATGTGATATGCTCCTCGAATAGAGTTCCATTGCTGAAGCGGGTTTGGATGTCAAGAACTATTTGGGAACCTTCTACGTCAGTGACGTTCATGGATGCCCACTGAATGTTGTGGTCGCCGGGGGGGTTGCCGGTTACGTTGACGTTGTAGCTTATCCAGTCACCTTCTTTGACGCCGGGAGTTACTTCGCCTAAAACCGATCCGACGGGCACTATTATACTGAATACAATTAAGACAATTGCTACCAAGACAAATCTATGCATGCTTATCAATTGTCTGTTTGTTGGTTTTGTTTATAAACGTATCAGTTACAAAGCTTACCTGCAGCTAAATGTTGCGTGGTGGTGCAGTCACATAGCCTTAAGTGTAGCAGAAGTCTGTGTGTTTTTTTGGAGGTGTATGTTTTGGTCAAAGAAGACGAGGAAATCCTCACAACCACCACCAGTGCCGGCGACACCAGCTTTATTGTCTGCAAAACCAACGAAGAAAACAAGGACCAAAAAGTCTGCGTTGACCTCAACGTTTCAACGTCTTCGGAGAGGCGTATGCTTGACAATAACACGTATGACTTGATGGAGCAATTACTCATCGAGTGCAGGAGTTTGTGGCATATAAGAAACAACTATAAAGCGGATGCTGCTGCCGACAACGAAACTCGGCAACTCTGGGAAAGCATCGAGAAAGAGAAAGAAACGATTGCGCAGAGGCTCTCAGAAAAACTCAGAGAACGCCTCTAAGTGCTTGGCTCAAAATTTTCTTCTGTGGTGGCTTAGCGGTGTGTTGAGGGCACTAGCTGTAGCTCTAAGACGACCACGCCCTTATTTGATGTAAATAAAAAAGAATATTGAATTTCTAAAAAAGGTTAAACTGGAGGTATAACGCCCATACGTGAAAGTTCCTCTTTGAGGCTGTCACGAATGTGTTTGAGGGTTTGGCGTTTATCCACGTATTCGTCCCCGTTGAGTCTGCCGCTGCGGAATTCTGTGTCTATCAATTGCAGTTGGGTGCCAAGTTCGTTTATGCGGTCTTTGATTTGGTCCACGTAAGAGTGGGCTTTTTCCTGCACGATGACTTCTGAGGGTGCGAGAGCGTTTTTTATAATGCCGTCTTCGATACGCAGAATGCGACTTGAGACGCGTGCAACGCTGGGGTCGTGAGTAACCATGACTATGGTTTTGCCAAGTTCCTTGTTTATTTTTACAAGATATTCCGCTATGAGTCGGGCGTTTGCTGTGTCTAATTCGCCTGTGGGTTCATCCGCAAGCAGAATTGGGGCATCGTTAGCGAGGGCAGAAGCGATGGCAATGCGTTGTTGTTCACCGCCGCTTAATTCTTCGGGTTTATGGTGAGCACGGGATTCTAAGCCGACCACGTTTAGGAGGTTTTGGACGCGTTCTTTGCGTTTGCCCCGTTTGACGCCTGAGGCAACCATGGCGAATTCAATGTTTTCTCGAGCGGTTAGGGTTGGGATGAGGTTGAGGTTTTGGAATATGTGACCAACGGTTTTGCGCCGATAATCAACGAGTTGGCGAACAGACAAGGAGGTAACGGTTTTTTCGCCGACGGTTACGGTGCCTGCGGTCGCTTTGTCTAGACCGCCTATGATGTTTAGCAGAGTGGATTTGCCGCTTCCACTGGGACCAATTATGGATACTAGTTCACCTGCCCAGATGTCGAGGTTTAGGCCACGGAGGGCTTGGACCTCGATTTTTCCGGTATGGTGGATTTTTACTAGGTCACGGATTTTTATATTCTGATTATTTGTGCTCATCTTGTTCTAACCATCTTTTCTAATTTTGTGACGTATTGAATTGACATGATTATTATGGCCCCAATAGTTGAGGCATAGATTAAGGCGGCGTAGGTGCCGATTGTAGCAACTGCATCAGCAGGGAAGATTAGTCGTTGAGAGACCAATGACATCGTGTACATGGAGTTGTTTGCGATTGCTACTGTGCCATAGACAATGATAACACCTACAACGATACCAAGGATAGCTGCAAAGGTGATGATTGACATGCTTTCTGTGATGAACATCCAGATTAGTTGCCGCAACGATAGTCCCCGGACGCTCATGAGAGTGGCTTCTCGGCTACGTTCTTTTAGGCTAACTATGGCGATCAGGGCTGTTCCAACGGAAGCAGAGATCACAGCGAATATTAGCCCAAAGCTTTGGAAATCAAGTGTTTGTAGGCTAGTGTATGTCGAGAGGTTATTCATCTCTGTGGAACTCTGCCATTCTTCGTCGAAAGAGACAACAGTGTTTATGTCGAGGTCTAAGTCTCGAATTTGTTGAGCAACTACAGCTCCATCGACCCCGGGTTTAAGTTTTATGAGGATGTTGGTGGAGAAGCTTTCTATTTGATAGATATCACTGTCTGCACCTGTTACGTTAAAGAGGTCTCTTGGTGCAAAGCAGTCAGTAGCTAGATCGTAGCTGCCTCCATAGTAGTAAGACGGCACAAATTGTGAACCAATAACGCTTTTCCCGCTCGCATCCTGGAATATTGTTGTTGTCCCTGACGTCCGGTAGGGTATTACAGTATTGTCTCCTGTGGGTTCAGGTCCAAAGAACCCGACAATCTTTAACATACGCGGAACAGACTCGAAATTAATGGTCACTTTGTCGTAGAGTTTCCAATCATACTGCTTGGCAAAAGTGCGGCTTACAACGATGGTGTTGTTGTCAGCTTTCATCATTTTGAGTATGTCTTGTAGGTTGTTTCCGCTAAACCAGCCGTCCTCATAATAGGCAGATAACGCCCAACTGGTCGGGTCTATGGTTCTTAATCGTATCGTGGATGAATAATAACCGTTGCTGCCGCCATCGATTGGAGGATTAAGGATGCGTTCTACAGTAGCATTTTGGATGCTTGAAACGTTAGCTAATAATTGGTTAAGGACAATTTGACCTTCGGTAGCATTAGCCAAATTAACAAAAATATCAGCGCCAACATCCGCCCGCAAATCTCTCACAATATAATCCTCTTGGCTTGCTATCTGGCCACTGACTTGAACACCAAGAGCCATAACCAAGGCAACAATGAAGGCTAAAGCCGCCAAACGGGCAGGATTTCTTCGCACGTTCTTAGCAGCCAAGGCACCCAAATCACCCATAACGGATGCAATTTTGGTTACGGCTGTTTGAAACTTTGTTGAATCACGAATAACCAGTTTAGTGAATCCCCACAAGAAAAAGAAAATCCCGAAGAACTTCAAGCCGTCGTCAATGATTGAAATGGGGTTGGATAATTCCATGAGGAAAACGTTACCTGACGTGTATAGCCACTGATCAAATGCAGTAGGAACGTCGATAGCAAACAGGTATATCACAATCGGATAGCAGCCTATAATTAACGCTATTGCGGGAAATATTTTGCGGGGAGGTTTTTCGCTCAAAGACATATCGTTTCGTAATGCCTCAACCGCAGGAATTCTTGAAGCTTTGCGAGAAGAAAAGAACACTGAAAGAAGCGACAGAATTACAGCAAAGATAATCGTGTATAGGGCAATTTCAGGACTGAATAATTGGCTTGTGAAGAGACTGTTGACATTGACTGAGCCGGCATAGTACTGGTTAAGAAGTAAACCGCCGACAACCCCGAGTAAGCCGCCGACTAAACCAATCACTATTGCTTCAGAGAGAAACATCCGCTGAATCTGCCCATTAGACAGCCCCTTAGTGGAGAGAAGACCAATCTCTCTTCTTCGAATATTATAGGATACATCTGAGACAGTCATGCCCAGATACCATGATAAAAATAAAATAGGGATTGCAACGAAGGCAAAATTCATTATGAACCCCGATATGTTGCTCTGATAGCCTGAAAGGGAATTGCCCAATTGGTTGTTTACCCATCCCCAAGCAAGATATTTACCTAAAACCTGGTTTTGGATTTTATCAGCGATTTGCTGAATTTTAGTTACTGAAGCCTGCACATTCCAGGGGCTAATGAGCCCTTCGCGATCAACATCTATGTAAAATTGGATGTTAACGGTACTGCTATCAAGAGCCTTCGACCAAAGGGGCACAAGGGTATTATCCCAGTCGACAACCAAAATGTCACTTTTGTAAGAACCGTAATATGAGTCTTCATAATAGTAGGTGTTACCGGTAAGTAATGAATAGCCTTTATCAGTTAACTCAATGAACCCGGCCACAGTCAAATTCATGTAAAAAGTAGTTTGATTATAATATTTGGGGCTATCAAAAGTAACCATTGTTGTGATGATGTCGCCAATCTTGACGTTTTTAGCAAGGTCACTACCAGCCATCACATAGGTGTAATTTGTTGGC
Source organism: Candidatus Bathyarchaeota archaeon (assembly GCA_026014745.1). Taxonomy (NCBI): domain Archaea; kingdom Thermoproteati; phylum Candidatus Bathyarchaeota; species Candidatus Bathyarchaeota archaeon. Next base: position 170,605 of record JAOZHS010000002.1, read on the forward strand.
AACGGATCAGATGGTTTGTTGAGCCATTCGCCAAGAATTCGTGAATTATTCGGAAAACTAACCATCTGCGCGTAATAACCCATACGGGAATAGTTATCTGAAGGCAACCCAACCGGTGAAAAGACACTCGCTATATAATCAGCGTGTGTGACGCCCTCTACACCTAGAATGTCGCGGTAGGCAAGATTGAGGTTTGACAGGTTAAGCTGAACCTGAGAACTCATGTCAACCAGAACGGAACTAATCTGTTTATCTAGGGACTGCTCAGAAGCCACATTTGCTTTCACGCCGATGCCGGCAAAAAATGTTGCAGCAAGCGCAATTCCAATTAAAAGTGCAGCGAAAAGTTTCCAGTTGCGAAAGACATGTTTTATGGGGTAGAGTAGCGGCATTAGTATTCACTCGCTTCCTTTTGGAGTAAAATGCATTTAAATCTACGTATTAGAACAACCAAACAAGCGCCTTTTGAAGCTAAACGGCAACAAGAAAACAATCCATTACGGACTGGAAGGGCGGTTGACGCACAGATTAGGGGACAAAGGAGGCAACTTGGAAGTCGCGAAACCGTAGAGACGCACATAGCCGCCGTTTTGTTTCGTTTTAGTTAAAAGCGTTTCCGTCAAGATTTCTTGACTAATGAACGCGATCAAACTTTCTTTTGACTAGGAGGCAGGGCACTGCATTTTTTTAGGGGAAAAAAACCAAACACCGTCAAGCACACCACAAGTGTCCCAATCGCGGCAATACAGATTACTAGTAGGAAGTTTGATGAAGACGAGGTTAAAGGGGAAGGCGTTGGCTCCGCAGTTGGCGTTTCTAGTGTGAAGAACATTTTGCCAGAACAGCCATCTTTATAACAATCGCGGAGCTCCGGAGTAGGAAAAGCGAGAAGATAATGAATTGTCACATTAACTTCTGTGTAATGTAAGCCTTCACGTAAATCAGTTATTTTAAATTGGTAGGAATAATTTTCAGCTTCAGAGTTTTTGAGGTTCCTTGTGTCCTTCTTTAAACCATCTACATAGCAGTCAAGCGTCACCGACTTCACCTCTAACTCTAAAACGACTCTTACAGAAAAGTTGAATTTGACCTGTGTTGAGCTGTGCAAAACTTCAATTCTTGAATCATTAGCAAAATTAGCAGTGACATAAACTTCAGGTCCTCTAAAACAAAAATTTGCCTTAGCTAAATTCCCCCTTGGAACTACCAATAGCATAAGCAAAAGAAGAAGGAAAAGTACAACGGCTAACCTTTTGACCATAGTAATCCTTTTTGAGCATATGCTTAAGATTTTTTTCGTCAAGGTTTCTTGACTACCAGCCAAATAGGCTCAGTCAAACTTTCTTGACCCACGTCTGGAAAGCTTAAATCTGCAAATCGCCCCCTACGTAGTCATGAAAGATTTCTTAGGCTTCCTAAAAACCCAAAACATGAGCCTCTTCACCGACTACTACGAACTCACTATGTGCGCCGCCTACTTCGACAACCAAAACTTCGAACCCGCAACCTTTGACCTCTTCATCCGCCGCCTCCCCGAAAACCGCAGCTACTTCCTATTCGCCGGACTAGAAGAAGCCTTAGAGTATCTGCAAACCCTAAAATTCACCGAGGAACAACTGGGCTACCTCACAAAACAGGGCTTCCGACCCGACTTCCTCGATTATCTTCGAGACTTCAAGTTTACGGGGGAAGTGTGGGCAATGCCCGAAGGAACCATAGCCTTCCCCAACGAGCCCCTCCTCCGCGTTACTGCCCCAATCATCGAAGCACAACTCGCCGAAACCTTTCTCCTCAACTCCATAAACCTCCAAACCATGATAGCCACCAAAGCCTCACGTGTAGTACAGGCAGCAAAAGGCAAAACAGTCATAGAGTTTGGGCTACGCCGCGAACCCGGAATCGACGCAGGCATGAAGGTCGCGCGGTCCAGCTACATCGCTGGCTGCCAAGGAACAAGCAACGTCTTAGCAGGTATGGCTTATGGCATCCCTGTCTTTGGAACCATGGCGCACAGCTTCATCATGTCCTACCCAAAAGAAATCGACGCCTTCCGCGCATTCTCCAAAACCTTCCCCAACAAAACCACACTACTCATCGACACCTACGACGATATAGTAGGAGCCGAAAAAGCCGCAACCGTAGCCAAAGAACTCGAAGCCAAAGGCCACCGACTGGGCGGGGTGCGATTGGACAGCGGCGACTTAGCCGAAGTCAGCCGAAAAGTCCGCAAACTCCTCGACGCCAAAGGCTTAAACTATGTGAACATTTTTGCCAGCGGCGACTTAGAAGAATTCAAAATCGCTCAGCTACTCGAAGACGGCGCACCCATCGACGCGTTTGGCGTAGGAACAAAGATGGGTACCTCTGCCGACCGACCCTACCTTGACGGCATCTATAAACTCTGCGAAACCCAAAACGGCGACGGCAGCTTCAACCCAATAATGAAGCTAAGCAAAGACAAAATCACCCACCCCGGACGCAAACAGGTATATCGATTCTTCTCAAATGATGGAAATTTCCGCAAAGACCACATCGCATTAACCGAAGAGACTGTTGAAGCCAAACCTTTACTGGAGAAAGTTATGGAAAACGGAAAACAAATTAAGGCGACGCCGACCCTGCAAGAAATCCGCGAAACAGCAAAAGCGAACCTTGCCAAGTTGCCAGCCCAATACAAAGTATTAACTAATGCCCCAGCATACCCCGTGGAGCTCAGCATAAAGCTCCAGAAGTTAATAGATAAGGTAAGACGACAAATTACTGAAAACGAAATTAACCACGCAAACGGAAAACAGTAGCGCTATTTTTGTTTAAGGCGTCTTTTGTATTCGCCGCAGTAGCTGTTTCCGCCACAGGTGCATTGAGGCGTGACTTTGTCGCATTCCTTGAGGTATTCGCATTTATAGAAAAACGCGTCAAAACGCTCTTTTAGACCAGTAAACATTAAGGGTCCCCCTTCTCTCTACATAGATATCGGACCACTGAAATATATTAGGTCATCGCTAAAGTGGTCCAGAATTAGCAAACACTTAATAGTCGTTTTTTAAAACCTTTAAGTCTAAAAAAGGGAGCAACATTATGCAAAGTTGTCCAGCCATAGTTGCTGTTGGCCGTACAAAATTTGGAGAACATTACGGCAAAGAACCCGAAAAACTCATCGAGGAAGCGTGGCTTGCCGCATCCAACGAATGCAGCATCGAACGCAAAAACCTCGAAGCCTGCTACATGTCCGACTGTTTCTTACCCATAACCAACAAACTCGGACTAGAAGAGGGCTTCCTCTCGGAACTCACTGAACTCCACGTACCCATGGAAGTCACCCGCAGCTTCAGCGCCGCCCTACAAACCGCCTGCCACGCCATACAAGCAGGAGTCTACAACACAGTACTCGTTGGCGGAATAGAGAAGATGACGGACAGATGGGACAAAATCCGCGACGACCTCATGCTGTTAGATGACCCCTGGTGCTACTATGCAGGCGGAACCCCCGAATCCAATCATGAACTCATGCTCCGCGCCTACATCAAAAAACACGGACTAAACCCCAAAGACCAAGAAACCCTCAACATCGCGTTAGCCGAAGTTGCCGTCAAAAACCATGCAAACGCAACCAAAAACAAATACGCGCAATTCCAAAGAAAAATCACCGTTGACCAAGTCATCAGCGCACGCAAAGCCGCCCAAAAACCCCTTGGACTCTATGACTTCGCGCCCATATCGGATGGCGCAACCGCGTTAATTCTGACCAGCGAAAAAACCGCCCAAACCTACACCGCCAAACCGGTCTATGTGCTGGGTTGCGGTTTAGCTACCGATTACCTCAATTACCCCGCTCGCGAAGACCTCTCACATTTCATAGCGGCTGAGCTTGCAATGGGTAAAGCCTCTGAAATGTCCAAGCTTAGGCCCGAGGATTTGCAGCTTTTAGAACTCTATGACCAATCCACTATGATGGAGATGGTTTCGCTCGAAGACCTTGGCTTTTGTCAGCCCGGAACCGCGTGGAAAGGAATACATGAAGGCTGCAGCACAGGCCAAAACTGCTACGAATTCAACGACAAACCCTACTTTGTTAATACTAATGGCGGATTAAAAGCAGATGGCAACCCGCTGGGTGCAACGGGGGGCGCTCAAGTCTTTGAGGTTTTCCGTCAACTCCGCGGCGAATCAGCTGAACGCCAAGTCCGACTTGAAGAGGGCTTACCTAAAAACGGTTGCGTTGTTGAATTTGAGGGCTTTGGCACAAAAGCCTACGTCAACATTTTAGGAGAGAAAAAACCATGAGCAGTGAACCTATAGAACGCCGCGTATCATACCTTGGTGACCGCCTAAAGGGAAGCAGGTGCCAGATTTGCGGCAAGGAATACTTTGAAGTCCGTGACTACTGCAGTAACTGTGGCAGAAAAAGCTACGGGAAAATGGAAAGCAACGACCTCTTCTTCGAGAAAGGCACCCTTGAACTCGCCACGTTTATCAACGAACCCACCAACAAATTCATGAAGCTCTCGAACTTTGTCTACGGCATCGTTTCCTTTCATGATGGCAAAATCCGTGTTCCCGCACGCCTTACTGATCAACTTGCTTGCAGCGGGAAAGACATTGATTTAGCCAGTCTTGAAGGTCGAGAAGTTATCCCCCGCTTCCGCAGACGCTACTCCGTGGGCAAAAGTGATCTTGTGCCCACGATATCGTTAGCCTTTACCTTGGCTGATGAGTATTATCCGCATCAGGAATACAAGGTTGTGCAGCCCACTAAAAACTACGAGTTACCCGGCATCGTCGGTTACGGCGCTTATTCGTCGCGTTTCCGCATAAAAGACGGCGGCATAGAACGTGCGGTGCCCTTTATTGATGAGGACTCTGTGACTGCCGCTGTTGAAGCAGGCAAATTGGCTCTGATTAACTCAGGGTTGGATAGCGCGTGGATAGGCAAAGTCTACGCAGGTTCCGAATCAAACCCATACGCAGTTAAACCCATAGCCGCCAAGGTTGCGCAAGTCCTCAAACTCGGAGAGGAAGATGGCGATGTACAGGGTGTTGATGCAGTGGACACTGAATTCGCGTGCAAAGCGGCTTCGAGCATGTTCAAAGACGCTTGCGCATTGGTAAGTTATCCCAAGTCAGGCATTAATTACGCGATGGTTATTGGCGCCGACAACTCTCAGGCGGCTCCTCGTGGTTGCCCTGGAGGCGAATTGGACGCTTTTGTGGGATACGGCGGGGCAGCGTACATCTTTGGCAAACGCGATGTAATCGCGGAAGTTGAGGCATGGTATAGCTGTACCTCCGACACCCCAGACTTTTGGCGTCGTGACGGCGAACCCCATCCAAGCCACGGAGGCCGATTCACCGGCGACCCCGCCTATCATAAGCATGTTCGTAAAGCTGCGACCAAGCTTATGGAGAGCAACAACCTCAAAGCCAGCGACCTCAACTACTTCGTGCCGCACCAGCCGAACCCTGCGTTCCCGATGCGAATCGCCAAGGAACTCGGGTTTAAAGATGAGCAGTTTATGCCTGCGATTCAAATGACAAAATTCGGCAACACCTACAGCGGCGCATCCCTGATTGGGTTAGCCGCGGTTCTCGACATCGCAAAACCCGATGAGCGTATCTTGGTGACGAGTTATGGTTCAGGCGCAGGCAGCGACGCATATCTGCTTCGTACGACGAGTCAGTTGCTTGATAAACGCAGCCGCCAACGCATCACAGTCAAGTTCCAAGCCGACAACCCATTCATCGAATACATCGACTACACCACCTATCGACGACTAAAACAGGGCATGTAAGGGCGTTTTTGCCCAAAAATTTTTCTTTCTTTGTTTTTTTAGGTTCCTTCGTCTATGCTTTTCTTATAGAGGGCTTTGTCGATGGTACGTGTGGCGAGGTTGTGTTTGTTGGCGGTTTTGCGTAGGGCAGCGAGGAGTTTTAGGTAATTGGGGGTTTGGTAGAGGTTTGCGGTGGGGTTTCCAAGGATTGGTTTCCAGATACGGGTGTCAAAGACGCCGTAGTCCGCGGGGTCAAAGAAGGCTAAGATGATGCTGGCAAGCACGGGGTTGACGCCTTCAAGCATTGTTAGCGAGTTTAGGCGGTAGGCGTCGTCACAGTTGGGGAGGCTGAGCACTTGGCTTGTGATGCGACTGACTTTTTCGGGGTCGTTGCGAGCGACAAGTTCTTGGAGACGCTCTTTTTTATCGGGTTCATCGCGGTAGCGCCACTCCACCACAGCGGCTAAATCCGCAGGGGTGAGCTGCTTATTTTTGCGGAATTTTGCGCCTAATTCCCGTTCACGCTGCGCCAGCCAACCGTTGGCTTTGTCGTATTTGCGGCTCCAAAGTAAGAAATCAGCTTTATCCAACTAAATCACGCCAAAGATATGGAGGTCGTAGAATTTTTGTGTTTCCCGCCAACCCGACAGTATGAGACCTACCCCTCCCTTATATAAAGGGGGTATTTGACATATTTTGCAACAAATTATTGTGATAAAAATCTGCAAGAGCCAAAAATTGAGATAATAAGAAAAATTCAACAGGTGGTATCGGGTATATTTTTTAGATATCATTGGTTTATAAGCTGAAAACGACTAAAGGGTCTTTAGATAGAAGGGATGGTTTTCTTGGTAAATGAGGAGCATTATGCAGTTATAAAACAAGGGGCAGTAACGTGGAATAATTGGAGAGAAAGCAATTCTTCAGTTCAACCAGATCTTAGCGAAGCAGATCTTAGCAGAGCAAATATTAGCCAAGCAAAACTTAACGAAGTAAAACTAAGCGGAGCGAACCTCAATGAAGCAAACCTCACCGGGGCATACCTTGTAAGAGCAAACTTTGCTGGAGCTGACCTTAGAGACGCGGACCTTAGTGAGGCAAATCTAAGTGAGGCAAATCTTTTCGGAGCAGATCTCAGAGAAGCAAACCTTAGTGCAGCAATCCTCACAGGTGCTAACCTAAGCCGAACAGACCTTAGAGGGGCAGTTCTCAGAGGAGTAAACCTTAGGGGCGCAGATATTAAAGGAGCAGACCTCTCGGGAGCAGACATTTCCGAATCTGAAGTCTACGGGGTTTCAGTTTGGGGTATAAAAGGTTTAGAAAACGCGGTCCAAAGAAATCTCAGGATTACGCCTGATGATGAACCTAAAATTACAATTGACAATCTTGAAGTTGCTCAATTCATTTACCTTATGCTCCATAGCAACAAGATTCGCAGCGTAATTGATACTATAACATCTAAGGTTGTACTCATACTTGGTCGTTTTACTCCTGAGCGAAAGGCTGTTTTGGATGCCATCAGGGGTGAAGCGCGCAGACGTGATTATTTGCCAGTTATATTTGATTTTGACAAACCGATAGGTAAGAGTACTGGCGAGACCCTTTCCACGTTGGCTCATATTGCAAAATTTGTAATAGCTGATTTAACAGATGCAAACTGTATTTCTCAGGAATTGAAAACGATTGTTCCAAATCTTCCTTCTGTTCCAGTTCAACCAATACTTCTCTCATCGGCCAGAGTGTTTGGCATGTATGATACTTTTGAACCATATCCGTGGGTTCTCAATATTTATAGGTATAGTGATTTCGATAATTTACTCGCGAATATTGATGAAAAAGTTATCCTACCAGCAGAAAATTATCTCAAAACAAAAAAGATCAAACAAGAAGACAAAGCGCTTAACTGCACAATCTAAAAAGATAAGATATTGATGTTGATCCAAAATCCTGCGTACACGTATCAGTTATAGGTAATGTCGGTAACTATACGTTGTTGACCTAAAAAACGGGTGTTATTAGCTACTTAAGCACTCATTTTCAGGTATGAATAAGTATTGTCGCGGTTTAAAGTGTTTCATTAGAAAAATGAGACTTTTTCTAATATAGCGCTTTTAGTTGTAACGTAAAGTTTGAATGGTTTTGGAAAACCTTAGAGGTTCAAAATATGTCATCCTCTCTTCAAATCGACCAATAGACCTGTTGAAGGATATATAGGAAAAACAAGGGACAGAATAATTTAGTTTTGGTCGACTAGGTGTGCTGTTCCGTCGGGGCAGTAGACTTTTTCGTCTTTGCTGACGCGTTTGTAGCGTTCGCTGCACATGTGGAGCATTTCGCAGCCGTCGCAGTCTCTACTTAGCATTGTTTCGCCTCCTCCTTGGGACTTGTGGTGTAGAGTTTTTTTGGCTTATAAGAATTTGTAATATGCATGTATATACAACAAGGGGTTGGTTGGGAGCAGGGGAAGGCGAAACGGTTAGTTGCCGCTTGTTTGTTTTTAAGTTACGTTAGCTCGCCGTTGCTCTTAGCGCGTGCCGAAACGCGATACGGACATACCCCATTAGTGTGATGGCGAAGCTAACACGCTTAAAGCCAAAGGTTGCGGTGCACAACCGTTCGCTTGTTTTCCACCAGATTTGTTTTGCTCTACCAGTCTACTGTACACGAGGTTATTTAAAGGGTTTTGAGAATTGTTCATAAAAAGTATGAATACCCCCAACAAACAGCCACAAATCCCAATTATTGCTCTCCATTGACAATAAATGTCGCCAATCAACTGAACAAACGCCCAAACAACCCTAAGCGCAGTCGTCAAGGCGCACCACAGGCTTACCCATAATATCCCGAATCGTATCCGCCACCGCAAACGGCATCTTCACCAACATCAACTTCGTCTCCCGCGCCCCCTGCGAATTCACCGTCAAATTCCCATACCCAAAAATCCTGCCCCCCACCGACTGATAAACCGCCAAATCCCCAAACCCCCCCGGCGTAACACAAAACGAATGCAACCGCACAATGCCCCGCCGAGTCTCCAAACCATTACGCCGCAAAATATAGGTGTTAGACACCCAAAAGAGCAGCAAATCCAAAAGGCACAACGCCCACACAAACACAAACACCAAAAGCGTCCAAACATAGATGGGCAACTCTGCGACTAGAACAAGGGCGACGCCTGTGTAGTACTCGGTCATCAAGATGATGATGGCGATTACGACGGCGGTGGCGGTTCGAATGATGGCTGAGGGCACAATCCAGGGTTTATCCGTCCACACAATAACGCCTTCGCCAACAGGGCTACTATAAGAAGACACACAAAACACGCCTATAAAAAAAATGGGCAAAGACTCATTTAAGGATTAAAAATTGAATCCCAAAAGAAGGGATAGAGGATTTTTAGATCGCGACTACAGTTCGGTGCAGCAGAACACGTTCAACGGTTCGCAACAGTTGGTACCCAAACAGTATAGCCACAAAGTAGGTGGGCCACAGAATCACGGGCCAATTTCCAGGCGTGTAGTCCCACAGTCCCGTGGAGACCGCGAAGAACTCCATAAGCGCCAAAGAAATCATGCCGCCCAACGCGAGCAGCAACTGCTCTTTCACTTCATGGGTAGCGCGCCATTTGCGGCGTAGAACCATCAAGGTTGCCCATCCAGCCAAGAAGCTGAACAGGAGAATATACCAGCTTGCATTAAAATCAAAAAACACATTCATCATGGTTAACCTATTTTTCTAGTTGTTAGATCCTTTTTCGTTTTGGGTTTTCGAGCGGGTTTATGAGTGGCCCAACATTTCTTGCAATAGATGGGTTTGTCAGCTTTAGGTTGGAAAGGCACACGGCATTCGGCTCCGCAGTCACTGCAGACGGCGGCGTAGCTGGCTTGCTGCGTGTGGGCATGGTAGGGTTTGAAGAGTTGATAGTTTTTTAGGCGGGGCCAACCGGTTTTGGCGTACTTTAGCATTTGAGGGTTATCTTTGAGCCAACGCATCATGTGGAAGAAACTTTTGCCTCGCTTCTCTTCGCGTTCCGCCATGGGCTCGTAGCCTAAATTGCGGATTTCATCGAGGTAAGCGACTTCAACTAAGCGCTGAGCTTCACCGTCAACGTGAATGCGTTTAACGCGGTCTTCGCCGTAGACTTTTTGAAGTTCCTCAGCAGCGACATCAAAGATACAGCCTTGACAGATGTGGATTTCCTCGTCGGATTTGAGTTCGAAGCGGGATACCAGTTTGGCGACAACCCGTGAAGACTCCTGCAGGTACTCTTTTTCGCGGAAGATCTCTTGATAGAAGCGCACGTCAATGAGGTCGTATTTGAATTGGTCAGTTTCGGGATGATAGGCGCCGACTACAACGCCGAAAAGTAAATCGCCGCTGCCAGCGTCATCAACAATAAGAGTCAAATGAATCTTTTCCCTCGCTCTTCTGCACCCAAATATACGGACAGATATAAAAAACTGTCTTAACGAAACTAAATAAAAACGGGAAAAACACCCACCAAACTACGCCTTCAGCCGCTTTAGCAACCCCCGAAGACGCTCCTCATCACCCACAGCATCCTCTAAGAGCGCATTCACCAAAACATAGATTTTAAGGTCATTGAGAACCGCAAGCTTACGCAGCTCCTTATGCAAATCCGCCCGCACCTCAACAACCACACGCCTACTCAAAGCTTCCACCTCAGGGTTTGGCGGTTTTTATTCGACTCAACCGGTCAGTTCGGCTGCGCAAGGCATAGACGTAGTCGGCAAGCAGAGGTTTTTCGCGCCCAAGACATAGGGTGACTTGGAGGGTTTGGGTTTTGGCGTCTACTTTGTATTCGGCGCATTCAACGCGGAAGGCGCTGTTTATGGCTTCGTTGGGGAGGGTGATGTGGATTTGGTCGCCTGACAAAACGGGGGTGTAGCCATAGTCGAGCACGCTGCTTTGGATGGTGAGGGTTTCGTTGGGGTCTTTGAGGTTGGCTAAAAGCGCTTTGGCGTGCGATTCGCATTCCACGTCGCTGCCGAGTTCCTCGTTAACTTCGACGAGTTCGCGCAATCCGATGTTGCTTTGGCTGGCGGCATCGTCTTGGATGCTGCTGTATTGGCGTCCCCCAAAAAATAATCCATCAACCCAAAAGTTCCCCGAACCCACATTACTAAACCAACAGGTAACACGAACCTGCTTAACCTTACCCCAGTTGAATTGGCTAACTATCTGCCAGAGGTCAGCGTTTTGGGCACCGACAGAGATTTTGGTTTGGAACCATTTCTCGTCACCCACCGAAATTTCGTGAACTGCAGAGAAACCGTCACTGTCGTAGAGGGTGAGGGTTATGTTGCCGTTGAAGGACGCATCTCGATTTAGCCAGAGATTAAGGGTGGGGTAGAGGTCTGCGTCGACTTCTTTGCCGCTGTCAAGGGTTAGTTGGCAGGCAGCGTAGTAGAGGTTGGTGGCGGATGTTTTGATGCTGTAGGTGCCTTTGACCTTAGAGGCGCTGTCGAGGCTAAGCGTGCCCGATGTAGCAGTCCATGCACCATCAGCGGGGGTTAGACTCTCGGTCCATGCGTCTTTATCTGCGGGGACACTTTTGTCGGCTGCTCCATACACGGAGGCGCGGTTACGGACGCGCAGGATATCCTTTGTGTATTCGCTGCTCTCGATACGCTCACTAAGGCTGACGTTGCTGGTTTTGGTGTTTTTGGGGAAAAACTCAAATTTGCCATCAGGCGCCACACGAAAATCATAACCTATGGTTCCTTGTTTGTCGGAGCTGTCAGCTATAGCTTGGAGAATATCCATAACGGGGGTGTCTTTGTATTCGAGTCGGGTGTAGGTGGTGTCTGTGTTTTCGACGAGTTCAGTGCCGTCTCGGTTGTGGCTTAAACCGATGTAGTAGTCGAGGAGGTCTTTGACTATTTCTTCGCCTTTCTTGTTCTCATAAGTTTTTGATACCACGCGTCGAAAGAGGCGTTCGCCCCAGCAGCGCCCGCTTACGGCGAGGTAGTTTTCGGTTGGTGTGGCTTGATATTTGAGGCTCTCAACGCGGCAGGTCATCATTAGCGGGCAGGTGGCGCCTCTGCCGACACTTAAGCTCCCGTCAGAGCCGACCGTGATTGGGTAGGTTCCGTTGGGACTGTATTTGCCATTCCAATTCTGCAACACCACCTCAAAACTACTCACCTCCTTGGTGCAGCCGAAATGGATAGTTAATTCGATTACGTCGCCTTGAGGCGGAGTGACATAGCCAAACACTATTGCCACTGCAGGGGGGTTGATGCTCATGTTATTCGACTCCTCGGCGGTAGAGTTCGTCTTCGCCTGCTCGGGTGATGCTTCGGGTTCGCGTGGTGGTTTCGGCAGTTTGGGCGTTGAAGTTCTGGACGCTGGCGGTTGCGGTGTTCATGCTGTTTGCAAAGCTGTACATGGCTGCGGCTGCCGCAACAATCACTGCAACCCCGACTCCAGTTAGGGCGAGAAACGTGGCGAAGCTTATGTTTAGACTGTTCTGCACAGCTGTAGCAAAAGCTGTTGCGGCGGCATACACTTTTTGAGCCACTGCAACGCCTACGCTGGTTCGCATAAAGGTACCCATAACCGTGACCATCATCATCGCAGACGTGAAAGCCTTGGTTTGTGCATCGTCAAGTATGCCAAATTGGTTAGCGATGTAGCCAACAGCCATCCCCGCCGCGCCGATGCCGATGATTGCGGAAGATAGACTTCTTATTCGGGCTGCAAGGTTTTCGGCGTCGGTTTGGATACGGTAGAATTCGTTGCTCGCGCGGTTTACAGCTTGGACTGTGATAGAGATTTCGCTAAAACTCATACTTTTGCCTCCGCTTTGGATGCTTCTATGGCATCTTTAAAGATGCGTTCTAAGCTGGATGTGTGGGCTTTGACCGCGGGCACAAGATAGGGACGGGCTGGGACGTAGAGAGTTCCAAATTCGACCGCAGCTGCATAACTGGCTTCAGCACCGACTTGAACCTGCCAATTCTGGACCTTGACAAAGATGGAGCGTTGCAGATGCCCCGTCCGAACAGGCACCAACCGATCAGCATATGTCTTCACGTTTTGCGCCCAGCTGGTTAGTTGCTGTTGGATGCGGTTCTGCATGGCTGAATCAAATCTGCTCATCGCCGCCTTGAATTCCTCGGCGCCCGAGACGTTAACGTTAATGGATACGCTCATGTTGTTTTGCCTCTTTTTCTATTCGTTGTTTTTCTTCTTCGGCTTGGCGGTCTATTTCGTTGAGGATGATGACGTATTGGTGGATGACTCTGCTGGGTTGTTGGGCGAGTTGGGTTGGGGTCCAGCCGAATTCTTTACAGAGGCGAAAGTCTGTGATGGCGGGGTGGGGTTTTTGGCGTCGGAGGGCTCGGATAAAAAAGAGGTTTCTTCCCTCGTCAAAGCACATAACCCGTTGGCGACCTGCGAGAATAATTCGCCCAAGGGGATGGGGACGCCGTTTTCTTCGCCCAGCAGCTTCTCCAAAGTTACCGGGTTGCTTGGGGGTTGAGCTTTCAGCGCTGCCCAGATGGTTTCGGCTTGGATGGCGATGAAGTCGCTGCTCTGTACCTGTCCTGAGAGGGGGTGGTATTTGGTGTGTTTTTGGATGATACGGCTGCGTTTAGCCCACGTCAGCTCTTGGAAGATGTAGGTGCCTACGTATTCTGCGCCGTATTCGGGTCCTATGGTTAGGGTTTGTCTCCGCATCGGTTTCACCTATGTGAGGGTTAGGGTTTTGGCTACGAATTGGGCTTTTAGGCTGACGAGTTCCTCGATTTGTGTAGGCGTAGAAGCGGTTTCCCATTTGCAGTCGCCAAACACGGCTTTGCAGGAGCCCCCTAAGCCAAATTCCAGGTCAAATTCGGTGTCGTTTATGATGTTGTCGTATTCTTCTTTGCTTTCAAACTCAAACACGACTTCGCCGGTTAGGTCACGTTGCCTGCTGGGGAGGTACTTTAGGAGGTGACCGTTGCTGCTGCGGATGACGGGGATGGCTTTGAGGTTGTTTGCGATGGTGAATTTCCAGTCGGTTACGCGGTCAAGTGCCGCGGCGTCTTTTTTGATGTAGCTCTCATAAAAGGGCACGGCACCAGCGTAGTCGGCGTAGGTTGCACCCGAAATTTTAGCTGTAGAAACCACCATGTCCTGAGCCAAAATATCAACAGTTGCCTTCACAACGTCTTCTACGCTGCATTCCACGGTGGCGCTGTTGAATTTGCAGCCCGTGTAGAGCAGCGAGATGATGTCGGTTGCGGTTGACCAGGAGCCTTTGTGGTAGATGGTTTGGATGCTCAGGGATTTGTCGAGTTCAGCTTTGGTGTATTGAAGGAAGTTGATGGGGGAATCGCTGGGCAATGGAAAGTTGATTTTTAGGGTGGCTGCGCGTAGGCCCCGTTTTATGACTTGCAGATCGATGGAGCCGACGCCTCGGAGTTTGATGTTGTTGGGGTTGATTTGAGGTTCAATGCTCTGTGCGGGAACGCTAAGCATCGCTGGGTTTTGGGGGGTTTGACCGAAAGTGGCTTCTTCAATGTAGAAGAGGCGGCTTTCATGAGAACCATAGGTTTGTGGCAAATTGTTTACACTCCAATATTTTTAATAAACCATGATTTCACCGAGAATTCGGTGCGATAAATTGGGGGTTTGAGGTCGACTCGGTCGAGGTTTCGGTAGCCAGCGACGTCACAGTAGGTTACGCCATTAACTTGGGCGGTGCAGGAGGCGTAGTCGCAGAAGAGGCTGGCGGCTGTTTGACCATCGCTTGCATGGACGGTAGCGACAAGCAGCCACACATGACCGTCAGAATCAATGAGGTCGGGCAAATCGGCCTGCACAGCCACGGTAACAGACGAGTCGGCTGCAGTTGCCGCTGAAGTCTGGTTGTGCTGCCACGCCTCCGCCGCATTGTTCCAAACTTGGACTACGAAACCGTCGCCGCCAGGAGCCGTGCCATAACCCTCAAAAGATAACACTAACTGCTTCACAGTGTCGGGGGCGCTGTCAATTTTGAATCCTAGCAGCAAAACCGCCGACTTGTCTGCCTCTGAAATGCTGATTTGGTAACGTGAGTCGTCGCTATACCACAATTCTTGATATTCACTGTCGGAGAGTTCAGCCCATCCAGATGTAGGGGGGTTTTCTGTGTCGCCATAAAATGCTTTTGAGCCCTCTTTTCCGACGCCTGCTCCGACAAAGCTATAGAGGGTCTCGTGGGGTTTGTTGCGGTTCTCGCAGATAACGCGGTTAACTTCATCCACAAGCTTGGCTCGAAGGCTTTTTCCGCCTTCAGCGGCGTTTAGCATGTCGGCTGCCCAAACATTAACCCGCAAAGCCGCGGTGCGCTGTCGGATTTTACCAGTTAAATCAATTTTCTTATCCAAGCAATCCGCCAAAGCCACCGTAACCTGCCCATCGCCGCTGCGCAGCGCGTCGCTGTTTTGCCATTCACCCGACACGGTAACTGTCGCTAAACTGCCATTATCCTTTACCACATGCAGATTATTCCGCAGTAGCCGCATTATGGTGACGGCGGGGTCTTCAGTTTGGCTCATTGATGTAGCCTCCGCAGCGTCGCTTTGCGGAACAGGACTTGGTCTTTTAGGGTGAAGTCTTGGGTGGTGGTGACTTCGTAGTCGAGTCCGTTGCGGGTGACTTTGTCATGTCGACGGAGCGGTGCGTAGACGTGTAGGGTGAGGTAGTCGGTGGTGAGGTAGCCGGGTTCGAGGAGGAGTTCTTCAGTTTTCTGGGGCAACACGATGGCTTTTATTGTGGTGGCTTCGCCGTAGACTGGGCTGTCGCCTGTTTGGATTTGAGGGTGAAGGGTGAGGTTTTCGCCTTTGCTTCCCAGCACCTGCACAAACCTTGTCAGGGGCGCCTCATAATCCGCAAACATTATTCCAAGCCAGCACACCGTCGCCATGGCCTGCTTAACCTCAACGGGCGCGTAATCAGCGTGTCTGGGACCCCAAAACATGAACGCCTCCGCGTGGGCACTGATGGTCTGCGCGCTATGGGCGTAGGAGGGTTGGTCGTGGCGTTGGCGGATTTTTCCAAGGATGCCCGCAGTGACGGCGTCGTAGTAGTTGCAGGCGGGGGTTTTGGTTTTGACGTTTAGGTAACCTGCCCAGCAGACCGCGGGGTTGTAGGCGGGGTATAGAGGCGATTCAGCAATGGCGCCTAATGCTTCATAGACGTTTTTGACGGTTCCGCTGTAGCCTTCGTAATCGTTGAGACCCAAGAGGGCATAGGCGATGGAGTCATCGTAGACTGTGTCGTCGCCTAAGCCTACCCTGTGCCATCCACCGTCGCCGGCTGGTTGGGGATCAAAAAATAGGGCTAATGCTTCTATGCCGGGGCGGTAAAAGTTGGCGGCATCTTGGACCATAACCTGATAAGCTGCCTTGTTTGCGGGGTCAGCTTCCGTTAGCAAGCCCAACGCAACCAAATTGTAGAGAGATTCCACATCCATCTGAGGCTGCCACACACCCGAATCGTCAACGGCGCGGGCAAATCCACCGTGATAACGGTCATGCACTCCTTGCTCGGAGGGGCGATGTTGCATGTTGTAGAGAAAAGTGCCCACGGCAAGTTTAGCCGCATCCAAATAGGCACCATCCGAGGTCAACTCGTACGCTTTCAGCAAGGCAGGAACCACGCGGCCCACGTCCACGCTGTAGCAGGCGACGCCGTTTTCGGTGCATACAAACCCGCCAAACGTCGCTTTCTGGCGGTCTTGTACTTGTTGGGTGAGCAGCCAGTCGGCGAGTTCCACGATTTTAGCTTCAATTTCACTGCTGCGGTCTTCAAACTGCAAGTTAAAGTAGGCTTCATAGAGAAAATCCACCCCAAACCCAGCGGCAAATGCTGCTTTGCCCCACGTCAAATCGGGCCCCGTTTGGGGGTCTACATAGAGGTAGGGGGCGTTGTCCATGACAAATTGGTAGTAGACTTCGGGAACCTGCATGACTATGCGCTCCGGAGGCTGGGCTTTTTTAGGCTGCAGAGGAGACGTTCGACTTCAGCTTGGAGGACGGCGAGGGGCGGCGTGTTGCCTGCTACGCTGATGTTTTGGTCGCCAACGCTGAAGTTTAACCCGACTGCGGAGCCGCCTGTTAAGTAGCAGATTGCGTAGACTGCGGAGAGCAGGGTTATGAATTCTTTTTCTGCGTCAGTGCAGCCTGTGGGGTCGACGGGTTTGTTTAGTTCTAGTGCGAGTGTGGTTGCGGCGCGGTTGACCATTTTTTGCAGCTTATCGTCGGGGATGTCGCTGCTGGTCAGATTGATGGTGTCGCGTACGTCGCTAAAGGTTACGTTTGCCATTTTGGGTTTACCTCAAGCTGACAACAGGCGAATAAGCGCGATTTAAAGAATTTTGAGGTTATAAAGGCAGAAAAATACCTATTTTCAACAATAAGCTAATTTTTAAAGGTATTTCATAAAAATGCTTTTTTGAAATAGATTAAAAAACCAGCCATTACCCAAGCAAAAAGCTTGCCAGCCCAAAAACCAACAAAAAAAGAAAACAAAAAAGCAGGGATAAACACTCAGTCTATACTTCACTCTTCACCTTAGCCAAATACTTATTCACCAAACCCGAACCCGAAACCGCAACATTCACCAACCCACCAGAAATCAACGCTAAGCGAAGGAACCCACTTAACGTGCCGAAATTCAAAGTTGCAGGCAAAGATGTCCAAGTAATTTTTCGGTTGCCAACATAAAGCGTCCCCGTAGCACCAGAACTTGTTGTACCCGTCGAATAAGGCGAGACTGCGGGGATCTCAAGGCTTGTTGCATCAGGATAGGCATATAGTCCGAAAGCACAAACAGTAATCTGCAGAGGCATACCAGCATCAATTGTATATGCGGAGGAACTGCCAGAAGAAATAAAGTTGTACTTGACGTTGACAAGTTGCTGCACCGGATTCACAAAACTAAGAGTCAAAAGCCTAAAGTTTCCTACATAATACTCGTTTAGGTAGGCGCCATGGGAACCCAAATCAACACCACTATGCGTAGCATACAATGAGTGCCTAAGATGAGGATATACTCCAGTATTGATTTTAACCCAACAGAATGCAACGTATGTTCCAGCAGGCAAATTATTATAGCCTTGATACAGGTAGGCGTTGCTGCCGTAGCCCGTCAAAGTCGCCATAATACTGTGACTACCCAAAATACCCGCACCGCCATCGCTAAACGTGACTGAACCACTCGTCCACACAGAACCCATAGCAGTCCAACCCGAAGGCGTAGACACATAAGGCCCCGAATTAAAGTTCGGATTTACCAGCAAATTAGTAACCGATGCCGAGGTAACGGTGATTATAGCGTCTAAAAGCGTTCGCGATGAAACTGCTATGCCGCCGGCTCCAAAAGTGGAGCAACTAAATTTGTCAGCCCCATCGATTATATAGTTGGCTTCAGCACGAGTTAAACGCTTAAACCTTCCCAACGGATAAGTTGCGCCTGCATTTCTATCAGCGAAATATATGTAGTCGCCAAATAAGCATAGGTCAACGCTTGCACTTGTATGGTCAGCAGTAGCTTTTAGGCGTGTCAGCACCTTCCAACTGTTACCTAAATCAAAAGACACAATAATCGATTGGTACGTGTCATAGCCGCCTGCTGCAGGGTTAGGCGAATTGTCTGTTCCTGCGTATAGAACGCCGTTTTCCGAGTCAAAAACGATATGTTTGAAAATTACGTTTGCAGAGCAGATACCGACTAGGGGATTAAAAACGGGTGCCCATGTGTTGGTTACATGAGTGTACTTTATCGCGGGTGTCCAACCGTCACCGAAGTAAATTGTGTAGTCGCCCATGTTGATGAATGCACAGTATCCGTTGTGGCCACACACATTTGTCCAGTTAGCGGCATTCGTTGGGTCGGTTGCGTCGGTTGAATCCGCTGGGTTGCCTGCATACTTCCACATGCTATGTCCCGAATCGCCTATGGCAACAATTAACGTGTGGGTTTCAGGAATCCAATTCATGCTGTGAATATGCCGCATGTCGTAAAAGTTAGTCGGGCTAAGCGGCGAGGGAACCGCATAGAGCGGAAACATTGTCGTAAAGTTTGTCCAAACGCTCCAAGTTGCGCCGTAGTCGGTAGAGATATAGATTAGGGGGGCCGTAAAATCGCACCATTCACCGAGCAAGTGCCTGCCGTTACCTAAGTCCACAAAGTTAAAGGTCGGCACAGACCCGTTGTTTTGTGTGGTTGAGTCAGGTTTAGTCGAAGAAAGCGTTAAGACACTTGTCCAAGTCGCACCTTGATTGGTGCTTCGCCACACTTTCCCATCCGTATTTGAACCTGAAGCGATACTAACAAACAAATGCCCTGATGAGCTCTTGTGCACAAAAGTTGAGCCAGAGGATGGGCTCCCGTCGAATATTTTCTCAAAGTAAAGACCGCTACCGCACCTAATCGCCTTAAACACTTTAGCGTCAGTAGTACCAATCAGCATAGTGTTCTCGTCGTATTTGAGCAGGGTATATGGCGTATAGGAAAATGCTTCTATAGGCTCTATGTTGAGACTTGTTCGTGGAGGAAATAGACTCTTCCCAGCATCGCCTAAAGGCAGAATAACTCCACCCAAGTCAAAAGAAGGCACACTCATCGTTAAGACCTCACAATCTGCTGCAGAGTCCCATCAGCGTTCCAAGTGAAAGTCAACGTAAACATCAGGTATGTACCATCATATGCGGAGAGGGTGGCAACTGTTCCGGTAGTGTTCCAAGTGAAACCGAGTTTGGTAAGTTTACGCCCTGGCGGTGGACACGTCAAACCCATCAAGGCACTGTGGATAGCTCTGTAAGCTTCCTCGTAATGCCCGTAGGGTACCTCAGTCATCTGCGGTCACCTCAAGTGGAGGGGTAGGTTCCCAGAGTTGCCAACCGAATTTGGCGGCGTTTTTGCGAAATTCCTCTTGGCGAATGAGGCCTTGGCTTGCGGCTTGTAGAAGGTCAGTGAGGCTTGGTTGCTGGGTTTTGTAGGGACTCCAATGTAGGCGTGCTTGAGCTTGCGAAGGACTCAACCCTGCCTGCAAAAGTATGGTATCGAAGAGTTCACGTTCTACTTGGCGTTTAATGTAGCGTTGGATGGGCTGAATTAGCATGTTTTGAAGTTCCAGCGCGGCGTTAGCGGAGGCTTCTGTGAAACCCGGTGTACTAAAGAGGCGGGGCAACGGAGTTTCGCAGCCAAGATAGAATTGGTTGATAATATGGTCAACGTAGTATTCGAAGCGGGCACGAGGGTCAATCGAGACAGGTTGGATGCTGCCTTTGCCGTTGTAGAAAAGCCAGGCGCCTTCTTCGCTACGGGTTTTGATGGCTTGCTGAAACTTGGCGATTGTGTCATCGTCAGCACGTTCTAGAAGCGCCAAAACGTCTGGTCCAGCATATTTCTCAAAAATCTTGGGCATAATACGCTCGATTCTGGCTTTCATAGCGGCGTAGGCGGGGCGTTTGTCGCCATGGAAAGTTAACGAGTGCAAAAGCACCTGTAACACGCCCGTGCCGTAGCCCGAGTAATCAAGGCAGTTAATACGCCAATGGACTAACGCGTCTTGGGATAGGGTTTCGCCACCGTAGGTTTGCCTAAGCTTATAGCCCTCAATCTTGTAGGGCACTTTGAGGACTTTATCGTCAAGGTAGCTTTGCTGAATGCGCTCTACAGCGTCCACGGGTAGGCGGTGGAGGTTCTGGGTGTTTTGGGGGGTAAGTTTGAGCCAGAAATCATTACCGCATGCAATAAGCATCCGCGCCATGTCTCCGAGCAAAGCGTCCAGGTTCACGTTTTCGTTAAAGTTATCTATGACTTGTTTGGCTTGGGCGGCTTTTTCGTAATCATCGTTTATGGTGGTGTAGAAGCCGGAGCCAACTGCGGATGCCGCTAAGAGGTCTACGCTTGATTTGCAGGAAGGATCCCGCTCGTAGAGTTTAATCACATCCGCTAGGGGGATAGAGGGCGTCTCGTAGACGAGGGCAGTTTGGGGGGATGCGTAGCCGCTTTTAGCCTTAACCGCAAACGACTCCAAAAGGCGACGAAGCGTGCTGCTCATGTGATGGCCTCCAAGAGTTTGCTGCCCTTCTCAGTTATGATGTAGTCGGAGCGGTGTTTGGGTTCACTTTTCTGCACGTAACTACCTTCAATGAGATAGCGGAATATGCCTTCAAAGGAGGCATGCGTACCTGCTTTGCGGATGGTTCGCTGTTCAAGTGCGGTTCGGGAAAGCGGCTGTCGACTAAGTTCATGCAATACGGTTTTTGCCAGGTTCATTCTTTCATTTAATCTTCTCATATGTTTCGACCTCGAGTTTTAGATTACAAAAAAATTGGGGAAATGGAGTGGTCATGATGTTGCCTGCCTATGTGAGGGTGGTGGCTATGTTGGTGAGTTTGGCGATGGCGTTGCTGCGCAGCACGCCTAATCCGAAGCGGGTGGTGGCGCGGACGCCATATTTGCCGTTTTTGATGTCTTCCCAGTCGTCCACGGTTATGTCTCGGCGTAGCAGCATGACAGAGGCGACTCGGGTGTCAAGGGCATATGCGGTGCCGTTGGGGACAAGTGTGCTGGCTTGGACGCGCATGCCAAGCACGCTGGTAACGGTTCCGTCGTCGAGGTTGGTCTGCGCGGAGGGCAAATATTGGGCGTGAATGAATTTGTCATCACTCAAGAGTTGGTGAAGTTGAATTTCGTTGACGGCGAGTACAGTGGGTTTCCAGTTTGCAGCGCGTAGAGCATTGTGCATTTTTAGAAGCCCAGCCCAGTTCATGGCGGCGTTGCCTTGGTTTATGGGGGCTCCGCCCGCTAAGTCTGCGTCTGCAACTGAACCGTAGAGGGCGATGATGCGGTTGGTTTCGTCTTCTCCTAGTGCGCGGCCTACTTTTTCGACCATGCTGTTCATGACGTTCCAGCTTGCATCCTCCAAAAACTCTCGGGTCCATTCCTCTGAAGATTCAGCCAAGATGTTGGTGTAGACATCAACAGTGCTGTTTTTTGTTCCGCTCAGACGGGTGGCGGCTCCTTCGGCATATCGATAGGCTACTGCTTTTTGGTCAATTGGGAACCGTTCCATAGGGACTGTGGTGGGCATTACTGTGATTATGTCTCTGCCGATTAATTCGGGGTAGGCAGCTTGCACAAGCGTGTCATGCAAACGACCCAAAGCAGAGATGGAGTCACTGAATAAGCCTTCTTTTATGCCTACTTCGCAGTAGCGTTTAAGGAAGGGGTGGACATTGGTTTTGTGACGTTGGGTTTCGAGGTGTTCTTTGAATTCAGCGTTTTGCTGGAGAGATTCAAACAAGTGGGGTTTCATGGCGGTCACCGTTCAACTTTTATGAAGAGTAAGTCGTCTGCTGCGGCGGTGGTTTCTTGGGCGGTTCCAAGGCGACGGTTATAGTAGATGGTGTAGCTTGCGGTGCCTGCCTCGTTTACGGCTTGTTCAGTCAATTCAAGGACGCGTTTGGAGGCGTCTGCTGCGTAAACGGCTTTGCCGCGGGTTATGACGCCGCCAGCTTTGACTTTGACTCTGCCATGGGTCAAAACGGGGCATTGCTCGCCTGTGGAGACGCTTTTTAGCGCGATGCCGATGCAGGTTTGAGCGGCGGCTGCAGAGGAGACTTTGTGGTCGCTGCTGTAATAGACTGGGTCACCTTTGGTTATGGCTGCTTCAGCTTCGATTGATTCTATGGCTGCGTGGGGGTCGTCGGTTTCGCCTATACTCATCCAGCTTTTAGAGGTAAAATCAGTCATTTTGTGTTACTCCCTTTTTAGTGCGTGTTCTCCGAGTTCGTCCTCAGTTACTTACGGTCAACTTTGTGACTATCCTGCATTGCTTTGAGCTTGAAGAGTACACGGGAGAGCTCTTGGCACATGCGTTGGGGACCTAAACTCCAACTCCGCTGAACCAGATGGCTGGGTAACACTGCCTCAAGGAGGCGTATGGCTTGGCTTACGGGTATGGTGGGTTCGGCGGGTTTTTTGAAGAAGCCCTCCGCGAGTGTTGCAGCCTGGGCACCTGAGAGGGGGGTCAGGTAGCTGGGGTGTAGTTGGAGCCAGTCGCGGATTTTGTTTTGATCCCACCTTTTTTCTTGCGAGAAATAGATGGCTTGGGTACGTTGAAGTTCGGGTTGGCTGCGGGGTTTACCCATTATCGCCAATATTCCGTTTTCTCGGTTCAGCCATACCGTGCTATAGTGTTCGGGCATAAACAGGGCGATATCTTGATAGAAACCCAGCGTGTATTCGCCGACTATAATGGGCAGGGTTTCTTGTTCTTTTAGGTGGAGTTTTTCGATGATTTCAATGTTAGTTTGGGGGACGCCGGGGACGGCGACGAGGCTCATCTCTGCGTTGTAGAGGCCATGTGGCACTTTGCCGTTGACTAAATCGATGGTTTCATAGTCTGCGCCGACACTCACGTGCTTGATTAAGCCGTTGCGGATTTTCGATGCGGTTTCTTCATCGTATATTTCCGCGGTGTAGAGAAGGCTTTTGCCGTCCCATTGGGTCTTTGTTACTTTGCCCACGGCGTCTTGGGCAGTGACGTGTTCAAGGTATACAGGTGCTTCGAGTAGTTTGCTGGCAAATGCCTCTAGCTCCTCGGGGGTGTAGATGTTGAAGTTGCGACTCATCCCCGCTGCTAGGGCGATGCCTTGGATACGAAGGGGCTTATCGAGAACTTTTTCGGCAATCACAAAGGGCAGAACCGCGCAAACATGCTCTTTGGCGCCTGTGAAATGCTTCTCAAACCATTCCTGCGCAGCTTGCAGCGTCCAACCCTTGTCTTTGCTAAATAGGTAGCTTTGGATTTCTTGGGTATCCTTGTCTAGTGGTTTGCCGACGACGGCTTGGATTCCTTCGGCCTCGTTTAAGTTGATTGTTTTTAGGGTTTGGGGCTGGAAGTTTTGGGGGTTTTTATGCCCGCTTTGTATCGTTTTTGATGTTTCTTCCCATGGCATTTTGCTATACCTCACACGACTAATACCAAGCATATATGGCGTCAAAGTGAAAAGGCGAGTTGTACCGTGCTTTAGCCCATGCGGGGGGTCACCTGTGGTCCCTTCGGCGGGGTGAAACTAGGGAGAGAAAATGGATATGGTTAGAAAATGTGTAGTTAAAGTCGTGTTAAGTAAAGAACAGCGAGAAATCCTCTGCGAATTGTCCACTCGGCTGGGAACCAGTGAGAGCGAAGCGATGAGGATGGCGCTTATGGATTATGTTAAGCAGTTGAGTTTGATGTCGGAGGCGTTGCATCGCAAGAAAACTTTCAAAACCGACCAGACCTGAGGTCTACGGTGGATATTTGGGTTAATTGTTTGGTTGGTTGTTGCATCATACTGTAATCACATTATTTTATATCCGATTCGTTTCTAACTCGACTATAGAAGAACAGCCTCCCAGTTGGGCAGGCCTGCGCCAAAACGGTAAGGCGCTTTCCTTTTCCTTTCGTCCTTATCAAAAAAGCGTGGAACCTGCCCAATCCCCATCGATTAACCAAAAAAGGATAAAAACTGTTTAGGCTAATTTTTTGGTCATGACGTAGGCGTCTTCGCCGTCACTATAGTACCCGTTGATGGTTCGGGTAATTTCGAAACCAAGTTTCTTGTAGAGCGAAATCGCCGCTTCATTGGTTACGCGGACTTCCAAGAAGCCCTGTTTAGCCTTATAATACTCCATACCTTGGAGCGCCTTGTTGATTATTGCTTGGGCGACGCCTTTGCGTCTACTCTGAGGCATAACCGCGATGGAAACCACATGTCCCTTGCGGACTAAACCGCCAAAGCCATAGTTTGATAATCCAACTTCAATACGGCACATTATGTAGCCGATTATGTGTCCGTTTTCTTCGGCAACAACGAATGTTTCAGGGAATCTCTGATGGAGATCCACGAAGAAGAAGTCAGTGTAGTTTTCGGGGAGACATACACGGTTAATCTGCATGACATTTTGTAAGTCGTCGGGAACAAATTTGCGGAGTGTGAAAGCTTGCTGCATCGTTTCGCCTTGCTAACAGGATTTCACCATCCCAACATAAAGGTTACGCTTAAAACAGTTACTGTCGCTTCAAAGTAGCCGCCGCAAAGGGCATTATAATTTGGTTTATTCAAGCGACTTATACACTGGCAAAGTGTAGTTGCCCTGTGGCATAGCCCAAACTCTTGAAGCTGAACCGGCAAGCTTGAGCGCCTCGTTGAGGGCATCGTTGACGGCTCGGGCAGTTTTTAGTTTGAATATGCTAGTGGCGTAGTAATCGGGCATGGATGAAACTAAGATTATTGGGTGATTTTGCAACGCTCTCAGGAGATAGTAGACTTTGTGTCCGCCCATCACGAAGTTGCGCCGCACTTCACGTTCTGCGCTTTTTATGTCGCTGAGTCGCGTCATCCAATCGTAAAACACTTGATTTCCAACGCCCTCTGTACATTCCGCTACTAGAATGATTACGCCGTTTCGCTTTACGACATCTAAAACGTTTTCAACGCTTTTGAGTGCCTGATATAGGTTGATGTCCGCGGGGTATCCGCCTGCACTAAGGACCACTATGTCAGCACGGCGGTCCACAGTGACTCGGTACAATTCATCAACTAATTTTACGCCTTCCATAAATGCGGCTTCTAAATCGCCTGCGAACGCTTTTACGATTTCGCCCTTTTTGTTTTCGACTACGTTGAGGATAAAATCTACTTTTGCCAGCCGCGCTGCCTCCATCATGTCGATGTGGACGGGGTTGTCTTGCAGGTTGCCTGTGAAGGCGTTGGAGTTGACCATTAGGGCATGGTTGACTTTTATTGTTTCTTCGCCAGCCACAGCGGGCAAGACGCTTTTTCTGCCTCCGCCGTATCCAGCATAGTAGTGAAGGTTCACATCGCCAAGCAGCACACGGACATCGGCTTCGGCGAATACACGGTTAACCAGGACTTTGTTACCTTGCGTCTTAGTGGTTCCAATATTGACTAAGTCGGGGGCGCGGCAATCATGGCTAATGGCTTTTACGCGTTTGAGCACTTCTTCGCCGAGTAACTCTTTGGCTTCTTCAGGCTTAGCTGCCCGATGGGTTCCACAGCCAAAAATTACCGTGATGTTCTCGTCTTTTACCCCTGCAGCGCCGAGTTCCGCTAACACGGGCAATATTAGGGTTTGACTGGGAGATTTTCGGGTGGCGTCGTCTACGACTATGGCGACTTTGCTTTCTGGCTTGGCTATTTCACGTAGAAGTTTGGTTCCTATGGGTTCTTTGAGGGCACGTTCCACTTCGGCTTTTGGGTCCGCTACGCCTTGGCGCTCCGCAGGTTCAATTGTGCCTAGCAGGTTTCGGGCGGGAATCCGGACACAAACATCGGTTTTTCCGTAAGGTAACCAAACATCAACCATGGCTAGTCACGCATATTATCATCTACTCACCTTAAGAAACTATTAAGCCTTATTAAACCCCCACAACCTCTGGGCGGCTTGACCTTTTTGCTTTTTTAACAGTTACTAACGATTACCCAATTTCAAAAAGAAGGCTATGTAAAGCGAATCGGAAACGCAACAAAACACACCTACACTCGAAAGGGGGCCCGTCACACTTTGTGTTCTGTTGAGTTTGCGTTTGGCTGATATGGTTTTTATTGCGCCGTGGCATTTTCATATTGAATTAGAGGAGAGGTACACAGGGTTTGAATGGTAAACCACTCGTCAGCATAATCAGCGCCGGCATGTCAAAATTTGGAAAACGCGACGGCTTATTAACTCGTGAACTATTCAGCGAAGCCGCCAAAGAAGCCTTTGACCGCTGCCCCAAACTGCAGCCTAAAAGCGACATAAAAGCCCTCTTCGTGGGGCACATGGGCGAAGCCTACGAACACCAAGGCCACACGGGAAGCACCATAGCAGATTGGGCAGGTCTCGCAGGCGTTCCAGCCACCCGCACCGAAGCCGCATGCGGCTCATCAGGCGCCGCCCTACGCTCAGGCGTCTATGCAGTTCTCTCTGGCTTAGCAGACGTGGTGGTAGTCGGGGGAGTTGAGAAGATGACTCATCGCACCACCGCCGAAGTCACCGAATACCTCGCCATGGCATCTGATTATCCCTTTGAACAATTCCACGGCATCACCTTCCCCGGACTCTTCGCGTTGATGGCAACCGCGCACATGCATGCTTACGGGACTACCGAGGAACAAATTAGTACAGTAGCCGTCAAAAACCACTATCACGGTAGCCTCAACCCCAAAGCACATATGCAAAAAGAAGTAAGTCTCCAAACCGTTATGGCTTCCAAGTATGTGGCGTGGCCCCTTAAACTCTATGACTGCTCGCTTATCTCTGACGGCGCCAGTTGCATCATCCTTTCAAAGCCTGAGCTTGCCAAAAAATACAGTGACCAAACCGTCCAAATCGTTGGCAGCGGTCAAGCAACCGATACCATTGGGCTCTATCAACGCAAAAGTTTCACCTCGCTTAACTCTACTAAACTCGCCGCTAAAGAAGCCTATCAGATGGCTCAAATCACGCCCGAACAGGTGAATTTAGCAGAAGTCCATGACTGCTTCACCATCGCAGAATTGATACATTACGAGGACCTTGGCTTCTGCAAAGTAGGAGAAGCAGGCAAATACGTTGAAAGCGGCGCAACCCGCCTCGGCGGCATCTTACCAGTCAACACCAGCGGCGGCTTAAAATCCAAAGGTCACCCCGTCGGCGCAACAGGCACCGCACAGGCATACGAGATGTATCTGCAACTCACAGACCAAGCCGACCGGCGCCAAGTACAAGACGCCCAAATCGGGTTAACCCAAAACATCGGCGGTTCAGGCGCTACCGCGTCTGTGCACATATACAGGAGAGACCAATAATGAGTAACCCAACCGACCCCTTTACGATTGAGCAATTCTACAAGTTCCTATCCCAAGGCAAACTGATGGCTGGCAAATGCTTAACTTGCGGCAAAATCCACCTCCCCCCGCGCCCCCTATGCGACAACTGTTATAGTCAACAATTCCAGTGGCTACCTATCAACGGCAAAGGCAAACTACTCACATACACCGTAATTCATGTTGCGCCTCAGCAATTCCAAAGCCTAACGCCTTACGCCGTCGGCATCGTTGAACTTGAGACCGGCCTTAAAATTCCCGGCATGATTCAGGGTCTCGGGCAGGAGCAGCTTAAAATCGGCATGGAACTCACGCTGGACTTCGGTACCTGCAGTTCGCCGCAGCAGTGGCCTCAATGGCCCCGTTACTGCTTCAAACCGTAAGCCTAAAATTCATTATTTTTTTAAGGCGGGAGTTATCGACAAGATATAGGGCGCCGGAGTCTATTTTTTAAAAAATATCATTGTTAACTTGGTGAGAACATGATGCCGGAAAAAATCTCAAATTCAGGAAGAGAGAAAACTCCCAACATCCGCAGTCCTCACCAAGGGATATAGTGCTAGCTCGTTTGATTTATGTGTAACGCCGTGAAAACCGTAGCGAGCGCGGTCACTAAACTTGAATGATTTTTTCAAAAAGCGCCTTGAAGAGATGGTCATGTATTTGTTTAGCTACTGTTGAACGTTGGAGGGGGTCTTTGCAGAGCCTTCGGTGTTCTTCAATGTGGGCATCTATGGCGCCTCCCACTGCTTCAACATTTGGGATAATTGGAATTTCGAACCCGCATGTGCATTTTATGACGGCGCCTTTTTTTGGAAGCGTAGTGTCCGTTGTTGTTTACCTCCCAGCCCTGTCTAATTTGCTGCTTTAGCATATAAATTTTGCCAAAACATAGCAAAATTGCTTGGTTAAAGCAATAATAAAAGCGGGTACAGCATTCGTCGGCTCGCCGTTAAGCCTCTAGTAAACTTAATTGTCTTAACGCTTAAATACAGTATTGAACGAATATTTTCCAATTTGGGGGGAACTTGTATGGAGTACCGAGCGTTACTCAGGTCGGAACTCAAACAGAAAATTCTACTCAGCTTGCTAAAAAGTGACAAAAGACTTTCAGATTTAAAAGCTGAAGTTGAAAGCACCGAAACAACCATACTCCATGTCCTCAAAGAATTTGAGAAACTTGATCTAACCACAAAAAACGCAGGCACATATAGCCTCTCGCCATTAGGGCTCATAGAAGCCCAACTCTGTGATGCGTGTTACAGCACGACAGAAGCAATGGATAAATTCAAAGCGTTCTGGTTAACTCATGACACACACCAGATACCACCCGATTTAATGCTTAAAATTGGCATGCTCAAAGAATCCACGATAGTAAGAAGCGAACGAAGCGAATTATCAAAAGTCCACGAGAACTTTTTGAAATTGATGACGAATACTAAAAAAGTGCAGGGGACCTCTTCGATATTTCACCCCGACTTCGTTGGCATCTTTAAAGACATCCTGAACTCAGGCGGCTCTATTGACCTGATAATAACCGAAGAAGTCTTCAGCAGAACCTTTGAAAGCGCAATATCCACCGGCGATGGAGAATTATTCCAGAAATTTATGCTTGAAGGACGACTGAACCTTTACTTGCTTGACGAAATAAAAACCGCATTAACCGTAACAGAAAACGTTTTTTCAATGGGGCTTTTCCATTTGGACGGCCAATACGACTACAGCATGGACTTAGTCTCCACGGATGCGAATGCTTTGCAATGGGGCGAAGAGTTATTCCAAAGTATCCTCAAGCAAGCTAAGAAGGTGAGCTTATAGTTGGAATAAACCATAAAGCAAACGCATGCACCTTATTGGAAAAAGTCCTAAAATTAACTTTGTCAAACTCGATTTTCCTAGCTTTGAACGGCACCCTAGTTTTCGTCTTCGCAAGCCTACTCTATGAAATCCCTATTTCACTAACTCTAGCAATCGCGGCTTTTTTGATTACATATTCCGTTTACAGTTTAAACATGGCCACAGACACCAAAGAAGACACTATAAACCAAACTGAGGCTGCCCCAAACAAAACACTGTTTTACCTCGTTCCTTCAATAATCTGTTTGATTCTCAGCATTGCCATAGGCGCTCTTTCAGGCTTTAGTGTGTTACTTATCTTGCTTGCACCTCTAATCATAGGTTTCATTTACAGCATAAAATTAAACAAATCAATACCACGCCTAAAGGAAGTCTTAGGCGTCAAAAGCATAATTGTGGCATTAAGTTGGGCAATCACGGGAGCGCTTCTACCGGCGACAATGCAATCTGTTGCTGTTTACAAAGAAATCATGGTATTCTTCTACATTTTCATTCAAATCCTCGTGAACACCATAATCTTTGACGCTTTAGACACTCGGGGAGACCGCGAATCAGGTATACTTACGATACCATTAGCATTAGGATTAAAAAATACCAAAAAACTGCTCTTGGGCTTCAACGGGATACTTGTCATATGGTTTATCTGCTGCCTAATTACGGGCGTTTTCACCGAATACTCACTTACTTTAGGCATCGGAATAGTCTACGAAGTCTTGCTTATCTGGTACTTCTTTAAGACTGCGCGCCCAAGACTACAAGCCGCTGTAATAGTGGATGGTGAATGGTTACCGCTTGTATTATTGCTAAAAATGCTCATCCTTAGGTGACTTTGCTTATTTTTTAGGGTGCTTTAGAAGTTGCAGGTTCGGGGAACTGCCGACATTTATTTATTTTCGGTTATATATAGGAGTACTGTAACATATTGTATATCTTAAGAGAGGACACAGCCATATTGAAACGGACGAAACTGGAAGATTATTTGGCGATTTTGCAAATTCTATTAATCAATAAGCGGCCACTTGAACTCTTAGAAATCCAGAATGCCACTCGTATAGACTCCACCGAATTGGAAGAACAGTTAGTGTTTTTGCAAGAACAAAACGCCCTCAAAAAAGAGTTTTCAGGCTCAGCGCAAGCCTTTTTCCTTCTGCCCTTAGGCGTTAAGCTTGTGCGATACTTCAACTCGAAGCTACTCTACGAGCAGTAGTTACATCTGCTTTTTTGACGAACCTCCAATAATGATTGGTTAAACGAAAAACTTACTCCTATTGTTTCCCTTTCCTTTGAAGGTCAATAAATTGGGCTCCGCTCCAAAAACTTGTCTAGTCGCCTGCAGCGTGCTTAAGCAGGAACTCCAACAACTCATCAAAGAAGGCAAACTCAACGCCGACTTAGTGTTGGTCAGTAAAAACTTCCACATAGACTACGCCCTGCTGGAAAGTAACCTCCGCAAAATGCTTCAACACACCAAACAGCGCTATGGTAAAATCGTGTTGGTCTACGGTGACCTCTGTTTGGGGCCGGATGGAGAAATGAAGAAACTCGCCGACGAGTTTAGCGTTGTAAAAGTGGATGCGCTCAACTGTATTGATTGTCAATTGGGGGGCGGTGGCAAATCAGCGGAGGCGGACCCTGAGCATAATTTGATGTTTATGGGTCCGGGGATGATAGAGTTTTTTGCAGTTATGAAGGCGAATTTGAAGCAGCAGGGCATGGATGAGGCGGCGTTTTCAGCGATGTATAGCGGCATCAAAGGCATGGTTTTGCTTGATACCTGTGGTGATGCGGAGCGGCACCGAAAAGAGTTGGAGCGGTTAGGCATCGGATTAGAGGTTCTTGAGGTAAGAAAAGTCGGGTTAGACAACGTTTGCAAGGTTGTTTTAGACGCCATTAGCCGCGCATAAGCCCTCGAAGGCGGCGTTGAACTGTTATTGTAGCTGTGTTCTGCTTGTTTGAGTGTTATGGCGTCTACCGTAAGTATTAAAGAATGATACAGACATTATGCTAGCTGTACCGCTTTGGAGTTGGCATTTGATGACTGAAACCCTTACGTCCGCACCTATGAAGCGTGTTGAAGATTGGAAAGCCCGACTAATTGATTTATCAAAAAGAAATAATCTGCTCCATTTCAAGAAAGGCAAACGAGGCAGCCTCACCATAACCCAACCTGACGCTCAAAAAATCTTTGAGAACCTCGTTATAAAAAAGGCGCATATGGATTTTTGGTCTCCACCCCAAGAAACCCAACCCGCCAAACAGGCAAAAACCAAAACAAAAAGTGCTAAAGCGGAGGCTCAAGCAAAAGCCACAAAACTGCCAGTCCAAACCGTCACGCTCCCTGAGGAACCTAAACGCCCCAGCGCCAACCAACTCGTCTGCGGTAAACTATCCGCCGAAGAACTGGAACGGAGCCTCAAAGGGCTAGAGCGCCGCTCCCTTCAGGATTACCGTGAACGCGGTGTACGTATCCTGTATGCAGCATTTGGTACCCTTAATTGGGTGGATGCGGAAACCAAAGAAAAAGTCCAATCCCCGTTGGTTTTGGTGCCGCTGGAGTTGACAAGGGAAACGTTCCGTCAACCCTACAATATAGCGTTGCCCCCTGTCGAGGACGAAGTTGTTCTTAACCCCGCGTTGGCGGCTAAGCTCAAAAACGACTACAAAATTGACTTGCCGCCTCTACCCGATGAATGGGAAGAACAGAAACTCTCCGACTACTATACAATGGTTTCGCAGGCTGTCGCGCAGGAAAAAACATGGACAATCGAGTCTACAGTGGATTTAGGGTTGTTCTCATTCCAGAAACTAGTCATCTACAAAGACCTCGAATCCAACGCGCAACTAGTTACCCAGCATCCATTTATCCGTGCCATTGCGGGAATCAAAGAAGACAGCTTAATCCAAACGGGATTACCCGACGAGAAAGACGTGGATAAAATCGAGCCGCCAGCCAAAACCTATCAGGTTCTTGACGCTGACAGCAGCCAACGCGTCAGCATCGAATACGCCCTTCATGGACAAAGCTTCGTTATGAAAGGACCGCCTGGCACTGGAAAGAGCCAAACCATCGCCAACATCATTGCCGAATGCATTGCCAACGGCAAAAGCGTACTTTTTGTGAGCGACAAAATGGCGGCGCTTGAAGTTGTGTATAAGCGGCTAAGCGAAGTGGGGCTGGCGCATTTCTGTCTACAAATGCACAGCAGCAAAGCTAACAAACAAGAAGTCGTCGCTGAACTCAAACGGAGCCTCGACGAAACCCTCGTGCCGCGCAAGTTGCCCTCCGAGCATGAGTTTGAACGCCTCACCATGTATCGTGAAGAGCTTAACGGTTACGTGACAGCGATTCATGAAAAACGCCCCTACCTACAGCGTAGCGTCTATGACGTTTTAAGCATCATATCCAGCCTAGAAAGGGTGCCTTTTGTGCCTGTGGGCTTAGCGGATGTGGGGACGCTGACACCACAGAAGATGCTGGAGCTTGAGCAGTTGGTCTCGCAGCTCAGCAAAGTCTGGCAGGTAGTGGAGGAAACCGATTTTCCCTGGGTAGGTTACCTCGCTGACAGATACAACCTTGAAGTCCGAAGCGAACTCCTCACAACCCTCGAGGCTATTGATGATACTCTTCGCTCGCTTGAGGCGGAGGCTGAAGATTTTTCCTCGAAACTGGGGGTTTTTCCGCCTGAAACATTTTCGCGCATACAGTGGCTATTAGATGTGAGCAAATATCTTTCCGAGAGCTCCAAACCTGAAGCCTACTGGTTAACTAACCCTGCCCTTGACGGGCTCCTTGCTGAGGCTAAAGCTTACCTTGAAACCAGCCACTGGATAAAACAAACCCGTCTAGACCTAAACGAACGGTACCACCCACGCCTTTTTGAGTTGCCACTCAACCGCTCCGCCGAACTATCACTGGCATTAGCGGCTTTAAACAATCAGTTACCCGCGGTTAACGTGTCTGAGAGCGATTTTCTGTCTAAACGTGAAAAAATCTACTCTTTCCTGAAATCTTCATCGCTGACGGCACATAAATGGCGAGACACCGCCCAAGCTCTAGCCTCCACGTTGGGACTCGACGGCGCCAACCTAACCATTAAACAACTCAAACAACTCGCCCGCATTGCGTACCTATGTTTCGCGGCTGATAAGCCTGAGCCGCAGTGGTTTGACGCAAAGTACCTTGAGCAAGTCCAAGAAACCGTAACCAAGGCTAGACAAATCTACCAAGAACATCACCTGCTAAAAAGCCGCTTAGATGAAACTTACAGCGACGGCATATACAAACTGCCGCTTGACGAATTCATAGCCAACTACAGCGGCCCTTACCAAGGCGGAATCAAATTATTCAACAGCAAATACCGAAACGACCAAAAAACCCTCGCCGCACTCACCAATGACGGCAAAGTCCCCAAAGACGTCCTCAAAGACCTCATTGATGCCCGCAAGGTTAACTGGCTGCAGGGAAAGATTGAGGCATCCGCCGAAACCGTGCAAACCTTGATGGGACATTATTATCATAAATCCCGCACAGACTTCTCTGGCGCCGAAAAAGCTCTCTCTTTAACGGATGAAATTCGCAAACTAAATTGGGCAACCACTATTCCCGAACCGTTGCTTAAACTGCTAACTAGCCCTGCTGCGCCTTCGCCGATGATAAAGAACCTCGGTGAAGAGTTGCAGGCGACATTGACCAAGTGGGAAGCCCAAGCTAAAGAGGTTGAGGCGTTTTTGCCCATTAAACTGCCTAAATTGGATTTGCCCTTTGCCGAATCCTCCTTGATTCTGCTTGAGGAATGGGCATCTGAAACCGAAAAGCTGCTCCTTTACCTCTGCAACCAAACCAAAGGTATCCTTGCAACCGCCAAAAAAGAACCCGCCAGCTTCAAGCAGCTCCTCGACGACCTCCAAAACGCCGAAACCATCCGCAAAAAAGAAGCCCAAATCATCGGCGAAAAAGTCCAACTTCAACAAAAATACGGCAGCCGCTTCCAAGAACTCCAAACCGACTGGCAAAACATCGTGTCGATGCTGGAATGGTGTAAAACCGTGCAAACAGCCTTTGGAGACATTCCGGTACCGCAGGCGTTTGCTGACCTCGCAGCCCAAGGACCAGACGCAGCCCCCTCCACCGCGGAGCTAGTACAGCAACGCGACATGGCGCAGAAAGCGTTGGCGGATTTCCAAACACGCTTTGACTCAGAGTTGCGCTATCAAAATCAACCCCTTGTAGCCCTCGAAATCGCAATTATACGTGAACGTATCCAAGGACTCCGCGAACGTGTAGATGATGTGCAGGTCTGGATTGACTTTAAAGATACCAAAAACCGCTTTGCGTTGCGTGGTTTGGATGGTTTCTTTGGTCGGTTGGTGGAGCAGAAGATTCCAGCTGAAGATTTACTTGCAGTCTTCCGCAAAGGCGTCTATCAGGAATGGATGAACAACCTCTACGACGAGGATCAAAAGATGGGGCGTTTCCGCCGTGAGAACCATGAGCAGCTTATTGCGGATTTCAAGAAACTCGACCTTGACCTCCTTCACCAAACTTCAAGCATGGTTATTGACGCGGCCAATAGCCGAAAACCCCAAGACATACTCATCCAAGCCGCCGACACCGAAGCCAGCATCCTCCAAAAAGAAGCAGCCAAAAAACGCCGCCTCATGCCCATCCGCACCCTAATGCAGAAAATCCCCAACCTACTCGTCAAACTCAAACCCTGCCTACTCATGAGCCCCATATCGGTAAGCCAGTTTCTGCCACCAGACATGAAATTCGATTTAGTCCTCTTTGATGAGGCTTCCCAGCTTGTCCCCGAAGACGCCATAGGAGCTATCTACCGCGGCAAAACCATCGTGGTTGCAGGCGACAACAAACAGTTGCCACCCACAAGCTTCTTCCAAAAGAACCTCCTCGACGACGTCGATTGGGATGAACTAAGCGACGAAGACGTCGAAGTATTTGACAGCATCCTTGACGAATGCCTCGGCATCGGCTTGCCAGTTAAAACTCTGCGTTGGCATTACCGTAGCAAACATGAAGAACTCATTGCATTCTCAAACCACCGCTTCTACGACGACGGGCTCATCACTTTCCCCGCAGCCAAAGCCCAAACCGACGCTTTAGGAGTCAAACTTGCCCATGTCCCAGACGGCATCTATGACCGCGGAGGCAACCGTGACAACCCCAATGAAGCAAAAAAAGTCGCAGACCTCGTCTTTGAACACTTCAAGAATTACCCCAAAAAGACGCTTGGCGTGGTCACCTTTAGCATTGCACAAATGAATGCTGTCGAAGAAGCAGTTGAAGCGAAACTCCAAGAAAACCCCGAGTTTGAACACTTCTTTAAAGAAGACCGCCTCGAGGGCTTCTTTGTTAAAAACCTTGAGAACGTACAAGGAGACGAACGCGACGTTATCTTCTTTAGCGTAGGCTACGGCTACGACGCAGCGGGACAGATAACAATGAATTTTGGTCCCCTCAACAAACCCGGCGGCGAACGACGCCTCAATGTCGCTGTTACAAGGGCACGCGAAAAAGTCATCTTAATTACCTCCATAAAAGCCGCAGATATCGACGCAGACGTCAAAGCCCTTGGTGTGCAAACCCTTCGCACTTACCTAGACTATGCTGAGCACGGTCCTGAAGCAGCCAATGGCTCAAAAAAAGCCGTTTTCGATTCAGCACTTGACGAGGATGTTTCAGCGGAAATCAAAAAACTCGGCTACAACATCACCGCGCAGGTTGGCTGTAGCGGCTACCGAATTGACATAGGCGTTGTAGACCCCACTAACCCCGGCTCCTATTTGCTCGGTGTAGAATGTGACGGCGCAACCTACCAGTATAGTAATAGCGCAAGGGACCGCGACCGCCTCCGCGAGCAGGTCCTGCGCCAACTGGGTTGGCGTATCCACCGCATCTGGTCACCTGCATGGGTTTCCCGACGTGACAGCGAAATCCGCCGACTCAAAGAAGCCATAGAGCAAGCCCAAAAACAGCAGCTTGACCGAGACGCCCAAAAACCAATCGCCGACGCCTCCGCCCCCCAAACCGACGTGCAGAAAAACACGTATGCGGGCATTGAAAAAATCGGTGTCCCATACAAGGTGTACCCCCTAAAAGCCACCTATAACCCCTACATAAAAGCCGCCCGCGGCAAAGCCAGCGTGGACACTAAAATCAAAAACGAGTTCCATTTCCCCGAAAACCGAGAAAACCAAACAAAACTCCTATCCGAACTAATCACCAACGAAGGCCCCGTCCACTTTGATTATGCTGTAGAGCGATTGGCTGATTCGTGGGGGATTAAGAAGGTTACGCCGAAGATGTCGCATGCCGTCAAAGAAGCCCTCAACAATCTGCTCCGCGAACAGAAAGTCACCCTAAAAGGCAGCTTCCTTTGGTCACCCACACAAAAAGAGACCCCCATCCGCGTGCCCATACCCGGCGTCCCCGAATCCAAACGCAAACCCCAATACATCTCGCCCGAAGAAGTAGAGGCAACAATGAAGCTAATCGCCCAATACGCTCTGGGCATAAGTGATGAATCATTGATTGCAGAAACCGCCAAGGTCTTCGGCGTCAATCACGGCGGCGACGAAGCCAAAACCGTTTTTGCAGAAGCTCTCAAACGGTTGGTTCGGGAGAGAAAACTAGTCTGTAGAGAAGACGGCATTATCTCCGCCGCCTAACCCCCTAATTTTGGTTTAATTTTTTTATTAGCAGGGGCAAATCGGTTAGGGACGTTATGATATAGTTTGCGCCGCTTGTCATAAGTTGCTCTTTGGTGGAAAAGCCCGTAGGGTACCCGACGGATAGGGCTTTCAATTCTTTAGCGCTCTGCATATCTACTGTGCTGTCGCCGACTATGACTGTGGCTTCTTTGGC
Organism: Candidatus Bathyarchaeota archaeon; assembly: GCA_026014745.1. NCBI lineage: Archaea > Thermoproteati > Candidatus Bathyarchaeota > Candidatus Bathyarchaeota archaeon. The sequence continues at coordinate 207,972 of JAOZHS010000002.1, forward strand.
TGCCTTGAGCGTGTTTAATGCAACCTCAAACTGTTCAATGTGGGGTTTAACGTCTTTTACTTTGTCTCGTGCAACCAAAACCTGGAAGTATTCTGCTATTTTGAATCGGTTGAGGATGTAAGCGGCTGCTTTTTCACTGTTAGAAGTGCATAAGCCAATTTTGAGGTTCAACCGTTGAAGCTCCTTGAGCGTTTCTGCAACGCCTGGAAGCAAACTGGTGGTTTCGGCGGCTTCTAACTCGTATTTTTCGGCAAGCGCCAAAGAGTGAGTGCGGAGTTCCTCGAAGATTTCGGGGTTTTTGGCTTTTCTTGTGTATAGCTGGGTTTTTTTGAGCATCTCAAAGATGCTTTCGTTAACTTTAAGCACGGAGGGTGGGATATTTTTTTGTATGAGGTAGCTGCGGACTTCGCCTCGGAGGGCTTTGTAGTCTAAGTTAAAGGTGGCAAGTGTTCCGTCTAAATCAAATATTACCGCTTCGATGGGCATCTTGGTCTGCTGCTCCATTATGGGTCGTTATAGAACGGGGGGTTAGACGTGCGTGACAAGAGATATACTTTGTGGTAAAACCGCCTTTCGACTCAGCGAACGCTTGTTTGCAGCATTCAAAAAGATGGCTGGGCGGCTACTTGGTTACAATCACTTTTATGGGCTTCTCTTGGGGGTTCTCCACCGCCGCCAAAGCTTTCTCAAAGTCTTCAAGCTTAAACCGATGCGTAATGAGTCCCTTGACGTCGACGAGTTTGCGTGCAATCAACTCAACCGCCAAAGGATACTCCACAGGCGAAATGTACATCGTGAAGAAATGGGCTTCGTCAGCGTCTTCTAAGTTCAAGTAGCCCTTGGATTCCCCGATTAACGCCACTTTGCCTGCTTTACGCACCAGAAAAGGCGTTTGCTCCACAGTTTTTTGGGTGCCTGCTGCTTCAATGACAAAATCTGAGCCCAGTTTGGTGACTTTGCGCACCGTTTTGATAACGTCTTCATTGGCAGCGTTTACGACCACGTCGGCTCCATACTTTTCAGAGAGCTCTAAGCGGTAATCCTCTAAATCCACAGCGATGACTCGGCAGCCATTCATCAAAGCCACTTGTGTCATTAGCAGCCCAATGGCACCCTGTCCAAGCACTGTAACCCAATCACCCAAGTTCGGCTGCAAACTGTTAAGCACCCGAAGCGCTAATGCCACGGGCTCCACCACAGCGGCTTCCTCATCGGAAACCTCTTGGGGGATAGGGATGATGCTTCGGGGCAGCATTGCTTTGGATTCAGCGAAGAAACCGTCGCGGGTTAACCCGTAGAATTTGCCTCGAACACAATAAGTCGGCAAACCGCGCAGACAAAAGAAGCAGTGTCCGCAGTTTACGATGGGCACCATGACTACCCGTTCGCCGTTGTCGGTTCGATTTCCGCAGGCGTCGTGTCCTATGATGCGGCCTTTGCGCATCCATTTCCAGTCGCCACGGTAGATGTGCATGTCGGTTCCGCAGATTCCGCCTGCCTTAAAATTTACCAGCACTTGGTTGGCTTTGACTTTGGGTTCAGCTACATCTTCGATGTGAATTTTTTGTGTTCCGCGATAAACTGCAGCTTTCAAAACCTCGCCTCACCTCTATGTAAGTTGTTTCGCGTATTAAGATTGTTATAGTGTGCTGTGGCAATAGACTAATAACAGTCTTAGAGCTTAGTGGCTGTGATGCGCCTTGAATTTAGATGAATACACAAAAGAGCAGCTTTGGCAGTTGATTGTTGAGTCAGTGCACGCTTCAGTGATGTATCCCACCCATAAAGCCTACACCCGAGACAGCATCTTGCCCCAGAATCCAGCGTTGACGCCACTAGAGCTTGCGGAGCAGTTAGGGATGCCCCTCGGCGAGGCGCTGGTGATTTTAAGTGAGTTAGCGCAGGACAAGAAATAGCTTCAGAGTACGGGTTTTGTTTCGATTAGCTTATATGCCCATTAATCTTTAGATTCAAATGCAGCAGTGAGTGAGAGGCTGCTTTGTTTGTGTTTGTCTGTTTGGAGGTGAATTGCTTGAAGCTTAGTGCACGTAATCAGTTTCGTGGAAAAGTGGTTGAAGTCAAAAAAGGCGTCATTACCGCAGAAATCAAAGTCGAAATCACCATGCCCGTAACAATAACTTCCGTGATTACTAAAGAATCCGCGGATGAATTAGACTTAAAAGTCGGCGACGAAGTGGCTGCAATCGTTAAATCTACTGAGGTTATGATTTCTAAATAATTTTTTCTTTATTTTTTGTCGAAAGAAGGTAAAATAGGAAAAAGAAAGATTGGCTTATTCTACAACGTAACGGTAAGTTACGTGTTCGCCTGCCGTGGTGCTTCTTCGGGTAATCTTGAGGACGTCGCCGGGTTGTGCGCCGATGGCTTTAACTGCGGGGTCGCCAGAGCGGATCTGGGGCATCTGGTAGGGCTGGACTTTGAATTGACCGAGGAGTTGATTCTTTTCTTTTTCGCTTAGAATTTCATGATAGGGAACAAGGGCATGTTCAAAGATGTCGAAAACTGGGAATGATTTTGGTAAGAGTTCAACGTTTTTCTTTTTTGCGCCCAATTTTACGGCGTGGGTGTAGCGGCCTTCGGTGACGACTATGGCTCGTTCTAGCTCTTTTTCTTTCATCACCTTATAGAGGGTGTTCATTGCTGCGATGCCCACGGTGGCTTCGCCAAGGATACACCAAACGATGGCGCGTTCCTTGTCTTGGGGTATGTCAATTATGTAGGCGTAGGCGCCTTCGTATTGTTGCTTCTCGACAAGCTTGTATTTTCTGAGTTTAATCAGAACTTCTGCCTTGCGTTCCTCAATCGTTAACATATTAGTACTCAAGCCACAAACCTCAAAGTGAGAATACTCGCATCCTAAAACAAACCATTTACCCTTAAACTTTTCTCTTCAAAGAGCGGGCGAACCCAACAAAAACACATTTTTTTCGCCTAATTTTTCTTTTTCTGTAGCGCGTTGAATCTAAAAAACGTCTTTGAAGCATATTGCGATTGCATTTGACCTATTAGTAGACCTAGCGCGCTCCCTATTGTAAAGTGTAAATAGACACGGGATTTCTACTGGTTTTCAATATGCTAATGGGCTGGTTTTGCGTCAATAGGACCTACCCCTCTTAGGTTTCTGCATAGAACCACTAATAGGATCCAAATAGGCTGCAAATAGGTTCGTTGAGAGCAAAGAAAGCAGTGAACAACACAATGCAATCGTAGTATGCTAAAACAGTATAAACATTAAAGAAAAGAAGAAAAAAGATTAGACTCTTAGGATAACTTTTTGGGTGAATTGCCCTAATGTTTTGGCGAATTCCTCGATAACCTCAGGCGCGTAGGGCTTGAGTTGTTGGCACTTCTTATCCATCGTATCATCGGGGACGAACTGTTGAAGCGCATGAACTTTCGAGCCTTTAACCAACTCGCCGATGCTCTTTATGTCCTCAAGGGTAACGATTTCTGGAACCAGAGTTGTGCGGAACTCGTAGGCTACAGTGCCGTTTTTGAGTAACTCTATAGAACGGAGCAGGGGTGCTGTGTCAGTAGCGCCGAGTTGGCGGTATTTTTCGAGGCTGGTTTTCACGTCCATCGCAATGTAATCTACGTAGGGCAGGCATTCTTCGAGTACGTCGGGGAAGAAGCCGTTGGTGTCGAGTTTTACGTTGAAGCCGCGTTCTTTGAGTTTAGCCAAGAATTTGGGGAGTTCCTTGTGCATACAGGGTTCCCCGCCTGTTACGACGACGGAGTCGACGTATTTTTTGCGGGTCTCAAGGATTTTTAGTGCTGCGCCTTCGGAAAGAAAGGGAGGCTGGGGGTCCACTGCGATGCGCCAGTTGTGGCAGAAGGGGCAGCGGAGATTGCAGCCTGGAGTGAACAGCACAGTTGCAACATGGTCGGGGTAATCGACTAGGCTAGTTTTTTGTAATCCACTGAACTTCATGAGGGCGTATTCACCTATCACGCAATTAGAGGTGCCGTGTTTTGAATTACTGAACGCTCAAAGGTGTTTCGGATTTTGAATTCGGCTTGTTTTCCGTCGTTCCATTGATCCACAGGTCGCAGGTACCCCACTACGCGGCTGTAAACTTCGCTTTTTGCGCCGCAGACGGGGCAGTTACGGTGTTCGCCAGAGGTGTATCCATGAGTTGGGCAGACGCTAAAGGTCGGAGTCAAGGTGAAGTAGGGCAGTTTAGAGTTCCAGCTGACTTTTTTGATGAGTTCCGCAGCAGCTTTCCATGAATGGATACGTTCGCCTAAGAATATGTGGAATACGGTTCCGCCTGTGTAGAGAGATTGGAGTGTCTCTTGGTGTTCTAGGGCTTCGAAGAGGTCGCCTGAGAAATCAACGGGGAGCTGAGAGCTGTTGGTGTAGAAGGGTTCGGCGTGTTCAGAGACAATTTGTTTTTGGTTGGCAAAGACTATGTCGCGGTAGCGTTTTCGGTCGAGACGTGCGAGGCGGTAGCTGGTGCCTTCGGCGGGGGTGGCTTCGAGGTTGTAGATGCTGCCAGTTTCTTCTTGATAGTCAGCTAGGCGTTTACGCATGAAGTTTAGCATCTTAACTGCGAAAGCTTGACCGTCACGTGTGGAGATGTTTTGTCCCAGAAGGTTTAGTACGGCTTCGTTGACGCCGACTATGCCGATGGTTGAGAAGTGGTTCTTCCAGTATCGGTCATGTCCTTCTTTTACGTGACGCAAGTAGCGGCGGCTGTAGGGATACAAACCGCTCTCGGTGAATGACTCCAGCACTTTGCGTTTGAGTTCTAAGCTGTCTTTTGCGGTATCCATTAAGGTGCTTAAGCGCTCATAGAAGTCATCTTCGTCTTTGGCGAGGTACCCGATGCGGGGGATGTTGAGGGTGACAACGCCGATGCTGCCTGTTAAGGGGTTGGCGCCAAAGAAGCCGCCTCCGCGTTTGCGAAGTTCACGGTTGTCGATTCGGAGTCGACAGCACATGCTGCGGACGTCTTCGGGTTTCATGTCGCTGTTGACAAAGTTGCTGAAGTAGGGGACGCCGTATTTGGCGGTGACTTCAAAGATTGCTTGTGAGACGGGGGAGTCCCAGTCGAAGTCTTTGGTGACATTGTAGGTTGGGATGGGGAAGGTAAAGACGCGTCCTTTGGCGTCGCCTTGCGCCATGACTTTGGCGAAGGCCATGTTGAACATTTCCATCTCTTTGGTCATGCTGCCATAGGTGTCGCCGGTGACTTTGCCGTTGAAGAGGATTGCTTCATCCTTCATGAAGTCAGGGACGGTTAAGTCCAAGGTGAGGTTCGTGAACGGGGTCTGGAAGCCTACACGGGTCGGCACGTTCATGTTGAAGAAGAATTCTTGAAGCGCCTGATCAACGTCTTTTTGGGATAGGTTATCATACTTTATGAAGGGAGCGAGGTAAGTGTCAAAGTTGCTAAACGCCTGTGCACCCGCAGCTTCTCCTTGCAGGGTGTAGAAGAAGTTGACAACTTGACCTAGAGCGGTGCGGAAATGTTTAGCAGGTTTACTCTCGATTTTGCCAGGAACACCGCCGAAGCCCGATAGCAGCAAATCGCTGAGGTCCCAGCCGACGCAGTAGGGTCCTAAGACGCCTAAGTCGTGGATGTGGATGTCTCCTGAGAAGTGAGACGCAGCGATGTCTTCGGGGTAGATGCGGGCTATCCAGTATTTGGCGATAACCGCTGAAGAAAGATAGTTGTTTAGTCCTTGCAGGGAGTAGCTCATGTTGCTGTTTTCTTTGACGCGCCAGTCCGCTAACTCTAGGTATTGGTCCACCATGTCGGAGGAGCTAAGCAGCGCGGCTAATTCGCGCATGTCGTTGTGTTGTTTGCGGTAGAGGATGTAGGCTTTAGCGGTTTGGGCGTGTCCGTTTTCGATGAGGCGTTTTTCGACGATGTCTTGGATTTCTTCGACTGTGGGTACGCCGTCGTCGCCGTAGGTTTTTTGGAGTTCAGCCATTACTTCGTCGCTTATGCGTTTGGCTGTTTCTTTGTCTTTTCCGCCTACAGCACGTGCGGCTTTGTAAATGGCTGTTGTGATTCTTTCTTGATCGAATGGTTCTAATTTACTATCACGTTTTAGGACAAACTTCATGGTTTTTTCACTTCCGAGAGTACTCGCCTGAAATCTTCAGGCTCTTCAAACTGTTTGTATACTGAAGCGAAGCGGATGTAGGCGATACGGTCAACGGTTTTGAGGCGTTTCATGATGGCGTCGCCGATGTCTCTGGAGGGGACTTCTTCGGTTCCTTTGAGCATGAGGTCTTGGCGGACTTGTTCCGCTAACTGGTTGATTTGGGTCATGGAGACGGGCCTTTTTTCGCAGGCTTTCTGTAGGCCGCGGATGATTTTGTTGACGTCGAAGCGTTGAAGGCTGTTGTCTTTTTTGCGGACCATGAGTTCGACGGTTTCGACGTATTCGTAGGTGGTGAAGCGTTTGCCGCAGCTTGTGCATTCCCTGCGTCTGCGTGTGGTGTTTTCGGGGGAGTCTCGGGTTTCGAGGGTTTTTGATTCTTGGGCGTTGCAGTAGGGGCATCTCATATTATATACATGCTCATTGAGTTTATTATTCGTAGTGCCGACAAGCTTACAATAGACACTACATTTAGCGGATATTTAAGTCGTTTTTACATTAAAACGCCAAAACAACCCATAACCCCCAAAGCAGATACCATAAAAAATAAACAAAAAACTAAACATAAAAAAAACCCAAAACGCCCTCAATTCGTAAAAAAACCCGAATCTGCCTAAATAATACTCCAGTTAAGCCTTACGCAAATAATATTAAATAAGAAACCCTTCACAAGACCCCGAAAAACAAACATTTCCAATCTGCCCCCCACAAAAAGGTGAAAGAATGAATCCAAAAATCATCAAACCCAGCATCCTACATGAGTATTTAACCCCCGAACACTGCTATATAGCCGAAAACTACAGTTGCCCAGACGTATCCATCGCACGCGCCACCGTAGAACCCGGCGTCACCACTGTGCCTCACCACCTCAAAGGCGTGCAAGAAATCTACCTCATCGCCTCAGGACAAGGAACCGTAACCGTCGGAGACCTCAAACCCACACCTGTAACGGCTGGCGATGTGGTAGTTATTCCACCCGAAACTTCTCAAAAAATCACCAACACTGGCACCGTCGATTTAGTTTTTCATTGTATCTGCACGCCCCGCTTTACCGAAGAATGCTACGTAAGCGAAGGCGAATAGCCGCCTTGCAGTTGACATATATCAGAATAGGAACTACGCCTTATATGCTAAATTTACCGAGTAGTGTTTGAGAAGAAAGGAGAAGCTTCTCATCCCCCCTACCCTTTACTGCTCAACTTGTTTTAAGGTCATCCATAAAAGGGCTTAAATCCACTGTGGATGTGCCGTTTTGGTCTTTTAGCTGCTGTTTTGCAGGGGGATTTTGGGGGTAGAAGGGTATACGGTGTGTGAATCGGTCCTCGAAGGTAGCTTCAAGCGGGTTCTGATAGAATATGCCTATGGGAATTTTGTCGGGGCCTTCTTGAGCTTTGGTGATGGCAGCGAGTTTCTTTTGGAGCACCTCAGACTCGTCCTTTACCAGAGGGTCAAAGCCTGTGTCAGCGAGTTTATAGAGGCGCGACTGCGATTTGCCCTCGGAGTCTTTGCGGTCTTCACCCGCGTACCAAGCCTTCGTGTTAATATCATTGTAAGTGGGACAGGGCTGCAGACACTCAACAAACGCCAACCCCTTATGTTGAATGGCCTGTTTTATGGTGTCTTTGAGGTGCATAACATCAAAAGCGTAGGCGCGAGCAACAAAAGTGTAACCTGCAATCACAGCCAAAGCAACGGGGTTGATGGCGGCGTTAATGTTGGGTTGAGGCAGACTCTTAGTTTTTAAGCCCAGTTGAAGCGTTGGGGAAGCTTGTCCCTTAGTTAAGCCGTAGACGCCGTTGTTATAGAGCAAATAGGTCATGTCGATGTTGCGTCTTCCCGCGTTTACGAAGTGCCCTGCGCCAATGCCTAGTCCGTCTCCGTCGCCTCCTACGCCTATGACTTCAAGGTGGGGGTTAGCGACTTTGATGCCCATCGCGAAGGGAAGCATTCGTCCATGTAGGGTGTGGACGCCGTTGGCTTTTATGAAATGTGGAGTTTTTGAGGAGTTCCCTACGCCGGAGACGACCACTACGTTGTGGGGTTCGAGCGCTAACTCTGCTAGGGCCATCTCGAGTGCTGTGAGGATGCCGAAGTCGCCGCAGCCGGGGCACCAATCGGCGTAGACATCGGTTTTGTATTCGGAAGGTTTATGCGCCATAGTTTTAGCACCTGCTGAGAAAATTATTGTACATTGTATTGTGCTTGTGGTACTTCTTTTGTGTTTCGGAGCCTACAGACAACCAAGAACATCACTGTGATTTGGGAATAGTCAATATTTATTAATCATGATAGCGCTAAGCCCCTTGTGAAAAAAAATGGTTGCTGTAACAGCATATCATATTTTGATCTACGGAAGCGCCGAAGGATACCAGACAAACAGAGCTCAAATAGCACTTTATAACGGAAACCAAACAGTGGCATACGTTAGATTCAATGACCCCGGCATGGCTTTTGAAAGTGACAGCGAGGTCAACGGCATAATAAAAATGCACCTGCCTTCTACGATGTTCCAAAGCGTAATTGACATTCTACGCAACGAGAAACCCATAAACATCTACTTTGCTCAAGGCCGCGGCTTCTTTGGAACCGCAAGCACAGAACAAGTAGGCGAAGGAGAAGCGTAAAATCGTTTAACGAGGCAAACCAAACCTCGTTTTTTTCTATAAGGTGGAAAGGTAGAGAAGTAGGTGGGGGATTTTTTAAGCCCCGTGGGTAAGCACTTGTCGTTCTTCTGCCTTGTTTTCTAGAATGTTTTTGAGCGCATCGTAGACTTCGGTTGTGGTCATGGGTCGTCCCGTGTATTTGAGGATGTAGTGGCTGGGTTTTATGCAGGTTTGTTCCGTTATGACGCCACCGAGTTGCGCGGTCCAGTTGTCTTCGATGTCGATGACGCGTTTTTTGTTTCGGAGGGCTTCTTTTAGGTAGGCAGAGGGAAGCGGATGAATCATCCGAACCTGTATGAAACCTAAGCTGTAGCCTTCAGTTTTGAGTTGATTGATGGCTTCGATGATGGCGCCTTTGGGTGCACCCCAGCTGACGATGATGTTTTCCGCGTGGGGGTCGCCGAACACTTTTACTTTCAAATCCAGCGGCACTTCCTTATCGATTAACGCCAGCTTGTTGAGACGTTTATCCATCATTTTTCGGCGTATGAACGGCTCCTCGTTAATGTTGCCCATCTCGTTGTGTTCGTCACCGGTGTACCATTGAACCGCGTTTTTTGTCCCCAGAAACGCTCTGGGAGAAACACCGTTTTCGATGAATTGAAAACGTTTGTACTGTTTGCCTTCAAGGTCTTTTTCTGTGACTATTTTGCCGCGGTCTATGGTTACTTTGCGGTAATCGAACTCAGGGTAAGTTTGTGAAGCGTTAGCTGTGCCTTTATCTATTAAGTGAACAACGGGCACTTGATATCTTTCAGCTAAATTGAAAACTTCTGCCGCATCAAAGAAACATTCCTCTATATCACCAGAGGCAAGCAATATTCGGGCAAATTCGCCGTGTGCCGCATGCATCGCAAAACGGAGGTCCTGTTGACTGTGATGTGTGGGCTGCCCTGTAGCTGGTCCACCCCGCTGATAAAGGGTGACTACTACGGGGACTTCGTTGTTACCTGCCCAACCTAAGCCTTCAGCCATCAAAGAAAAACCGGGACCTGAAGTGCTGGTCGCCGCCCGCGCGCCTGTTAAACATGCGCCTGAAGCTGAATTTATAGCTGCTAACTCGTCCTCTGTCTGTAGCACGATGATGGCTTCTTGGGTGTTGTTGCGGGTTTTGAGGATTTCGTGGGCTTCTAAATATTCGCTTTCGTCCGATGCGGGCGTTATGGGGTAGTAGCATTGGACTCTGCAGCCGCCAAGAACTTTGCCCATCGCGACGGCTTGGTTTCCCGATAAAAAGATACGGGGCTCCGTGATGGGCTGTTTTTCAAGTTTGTATTTGAAGTTGTTTACGTCGAAGTTCTGTTCCGCGTAGGTGTAGGCTTGGTTTACTGCTACGATGTTCATTTCGGCGATTTTCTCGTGGAAGGTGGCGCGTATGGCGTCTTCGACGAGTTTTCGGTCATACTTTAGTAACGCAAAAGATACGCCGATGGTTAAGACATTAATCATTTTTTGTAGCGTGCTGAGTTTTTCTATGTGGAGTTTCTCGCCTATGTCTTTTAGCAAGTTAGTGTAGGGAACAGGATAGACGTTGATGTTTTGTTTCTTTGCATAAGTTAAGAAGTCGCTAATCGTTTCGCCGATACCATTGAGCTGCATAAACTCTCGGACATGGGTTTTGTATTCTTCGCTAAAAGTAGCAATACCAGCTAAAACGTTGACATCTAAGTCGCGTGAATCAACGATTACGCCGCCTTCACTCACAACGTCGCCGATGTGTCGCACAACGGTCTCTGCGTCAAACGCCGCCAACAAATCCACATCGCTTATGTTAGCTAATGTGGGGGTTTTGGAGACACGTTGATGGAAGTAGCTGTGCATGGTTTTGATGTTGGAGTGGTATTCTCTGCGTCCATAGACGTATAATCCGCCGTATCCGCAGGCTCTGCCAAATATGGTGGAAGCTGTGTCAACGCCGCTTCCTTGTGGTCCACCGGCCATCCAGTTTATGCTTTCAATTGCCATGTCGCATTTTCCGCCCTGAAAATCTGTGGTTGAGACGTTTATCCTCCGCCAGATGCTTTATCGGTGCCTACACAGCAGGTACAGGATGCGGTTTCGCCGCAGTAGGGGCACACACATTTGCAGTCGTCGATAAAGTTTCCGCAGTTGATGCAACGAGGCTGATCTTGTTTACTCATCCTCTTCGCCTCTGCCCACATAACCTTGTATTACCTTAAGGTTTTAAGGTTTCGGAAAAAAGCAATAATCCACAAAACTGTCGTATGAGCAGTTTCTTGTTTGATTGAGCTCCAGGGAAAAAAGCAGAGCTGACAGATACACAAAACAGAATTTGAAAAAACCCTCATTTTTCGAATAGAAAAATAAAAACGGCGTTTAAGCCAAAAAGACCTCGATTTTTTTTCTTAGTTACTTTTTGGGGCAAAACAGGCCTTTTTGTTCCATAGCCTAATATAGTCCCGTAAACCTTTTTCTTAGTTTGTGGGAATTCTTTAGAGGAAGAGTCTTAGAAAAAACAGTCGCTTTTTCTCCAATTTATTCTAAACGGTGGTTATTTGAGGTTATAGAATTTGGGTAAACGAAAAATAACAAATGAGGGCAGCTTGGAAAGCATGATTCTGCCTACTTCTAATGATGTTTTGGGTATAGCAGTAAAAATGTTAGGTGCAGACAGAATTATGGTGAAATGCCAAGATGGCAAAGAACGTCTATGCAGAGTCAGAGGCAAACTTAAAAGGCGCGTCTGGATACGCGACGGCGATATCGTTTTGGTTTCTCCGTGGGATTTTCAAAGTGACAGTAGAGGCGACATATTTTGGCGTTATAGGAAAAATCAGTGTGACTGGCTTAGAAGCCACAGCTACCTGACCATGTAGGAGGATACGCTCGATTATTATAAAGTGCACTGAATGTGGGAATAAGTTCACAAAAGAAACCCCATCTGATGGAGAAGTTGGAGAAGTGGTATGTTGCCCAATCTGTGAAGCTCAATACAAAGTAATAGTTACTGATGGGAAATTGCGTTTAGAAGAGTCGATATGGGACGAAAATGACCGTGGAGAACTCTGAAAATAAAAGTTAGGTGAAAAAATGAGTGAAAATAAGATAAATTTCATAATAGCGGTACGTGGCTATAAAAACGTGAAAAAACAAACAAACGGTAAATTCACGGACTTTTCGGCTGCAGATCAATTGAACCAAAAAGTGCTCATGCGGATTATTGAGCCTCAAGGAAATGAACTGATAGGCGTCACTGAGGTCAAAACCTTATCAGTTTTCATGAAACTCGAAAGCTATGCTTCCGCGGTTCTATTTGGCAGAAAATTCACAGAAGATGCTATTACAGAAATGAGCGAGCATAACATTCAGTATGTTTCTGAAGACTACCTGCCACCATTCGACACTAAACAATTATACTTAGCAATTATGGACTACATCAACATTCAATGCGACAAAAGATGCGGAAGAACCTTACATGCAATATCTGAATGCGAAGAAAAAAATAAGGACTTCTGCAAAATAAAAAACCTTGCCAAAAGCGCAAAAGAACATTTTAAAGATGGAACAGTTGGATTACTGAAAAACGACTTAAAAATGGCTTTGGCGCTGAGTCGCTAAAGATTTTAAAAACAAAAGTGGAATCAAATTATGTCTGAACAAAACATAGAATGGCCTGAAATCGGCGACTTAGTTATCGCAACCATCAAAACAGTGATGGACTACGGCGTGTATGCTAACCTTGATGAATATAACAAGAAGGGTTTTCTTCACATCTCAGAGATTTCAAGCGCCCGTATACGAAACATCCGAGATTTTGTCCGTGAAAACCAAAAAATGGTCTTAAAAGTTCTTCGAGTAGACTTAGAAAAAGGTCACATAGACTTATCGTTGAGGCGAGTCACCAAACGGGAACGTATCGAAAAAGTCAAGTCGTGGAAAAAAGGGAAAAAAGGAGACGCATTACTCTACGTAGTTGGTGAACGGGCGGGTTTATCAAAGGAGGAAATACAGCAGAAAGTCGGCGCTATTCTGGAAGAAAAAATCGGCATCTATGAAGGCTTCGAGAATGCCGTAAAAGAAGGCCCTGATAGTCTGGTCAAATATGGAATCCCTGAAGATTTGGCAAAGGTTATCGCGCAAGTTGCAGATGAACGCATTAAAATTAAATCAGTCAAATTAAGAGGCGTCTTGGAGGTGCGGTGCATGCAGCCCAACGGCGTCAGATGCATCCAAGAAGCATTCCGTAATGCAAAAAAAACTAACTCTTCAAAAAATTCTAAAATCGAGTTCGCAGTCATAGCTGCACCAAAATATCGCGTTGAAGTTTCTGCCGATAACTGGAAAGCCGCAGAAGCACTTCTTAAGAAAGTAGCTGACAGTGTGGTTGAAAACATCACAAGCTTAGGCGGACATGGCGACTTTAAGGCAGAGAAATAAACGGGGAATAATGTCGGAATACGCTGCAAACGTTTAAGTGAAGGGAAATGAGTATTGCTCGGGTTAATTCCACCGCTATTTTTCATAGCTTAAAATTAACAGGATCAACATGTAAATGCCTCAAGATATTGTAACAGAAGTAATATGTACTGACTGCGGAAAATCTACAAAAGTTCCCTTTAAACCAACAGCGGGTAAACCCGTCTATTGCCAAGAATGTTTAATTAAACACAGACCCCCCAGACGTCCCGACCCAAAAAATAACCGTGGACCAACAAAACCACAGGTTATGGAAAACGAAAAACAAGCCTGGTCCCGACGCCGCGGTAACTGGAAATAACAACGCGGCAACCATTTTAAACAACTTTTCATTTTCTTTGTAACATCAAACGCATGTTTTGGTAATGCTTAAATCGTGTCGAGCCTTCCCGTTGTTGGATGATTTAGCATGCGTTACTGTCACAAGTGTGGAGCCCCTCTAGAGGAGGAGGCACGTTTCTGCCCAAAGTGCGGCACACCAGTCGCCGCTGGCTATGTTGCAGTTCCACCTCCACCCCCGCCAGTTGCACCAAAGCCGCCTGCTCGCGCATCATCCCCTGAATCACCAACCCGCAACGACACACCCATAATCATAGCCGCCGTATGCGTTATCATGATTGTTGTGGCGGTGGTTGCAATTGCTGTGTACCTTGCCACACAGTTCACATTTGATTTTTCTTCGTCTAATCCTAACAATTACAATCAGCTTGGCTTCTTTGGCAGGCTCCAAGATACGCAGGCAGCTATCGGCGGGTTAATGACTGCTTTGAAGCTACCCATTTGAGTTGGGGCTAGTTAGCCCTAAATGTTTAAAGCTTGAGGTGAGGATTTTAGTTTGAGGTATGGTGAATTTTTTGGGAGAACAAAAAATATCGCGTAAACAGCTTGAAGAAAATAATGGCAAGGGCGGTAAGCCTGCCTACGTTGCTTATCAGGGTAAGGTTTATGATGTTACGGACAGTCCGTTTTGGGTAGATGGCGCTCATATGGGTATGCATGATGCGGGCAGAGATTTGACTGAGGATTTGGAGATGGCGCCGCATCAAGCAGACAACTTGACACGTGTCAAGTACGTGGGAGAGTTAGAATAAACAACCCAAAACCAAATCCACACGCAACAACCCATCCAACACCCTTTTTACAGCAACCCCACTCAAAGAACCCCGCAGCTCAAAAATTCTGCCAAGATTCTTCGTGAGACTATCGAAGGCGCCCCGCACATCCAAATCATCACTCATACATTTCTCAAAATCAGCAAACAACCCAGCCACCAAATCCTCCGCATCCCGCGTACCCGTCGCAGAGACGCTCTGCAACTCCGCAATCAACCTCCGAACAACTCTTAGCTTCTCGCTCGTCTCCGCAAGTCGCTCAAAGGTAAAGTTCAGTTTCTCTCGATAAGGACCATAAATTAGGAAAAACCGTATCTCTGCGCCGCTGTAGCCCTTCGCGGTGAGGTCGCGTGGGTAGTAGACGTTGCCCTTGCTCTTGGACATTTTTTCGCCATCCACAAGCAGATGACCGCCATGCAGCCAAAACCGCGAAAACTGCTTCCCAGAGGCAGCTTCAGCGATGGCTATAGTGTAGTCATGGTGACGAACCAAATTATCGATGCCGCCGCATGCAAGGTCGATGCTAAAGCCCAAGTGCTGCGTGATTATGGCGGCGTCTTGGATGTTCCATGCGGGACGCCCTCTGCCAATGGGTGTGTCGTAGCAGACGTCTCTGGTTTGGCAGCCATGCCACAGCACGAAGTCACCCATGTTCCAGGGGGTGCCGGGGTAAGTGTCCTTGTGAAAACGCCGATGCCTCTTAGGCCATTTTGACATGTCCAGATGCGCCAACTTACCAAACCCCTTAAACTTAAAAGGCTCGAAGTAGGCGTTTTTGGCGCCCCGATAAGTGTACCAGTAGGCATAGCCGCCGCGGACAAGCAGGTTAATGAGGGCTACAGCTTGGTCTACCGCGTTGGATGCTTTGATGGGGTAGGTGGGGCATTTGATTTTTAGCAACTCAAAATCCGAAAAGAGCACCGAGAGGTTTCGGTCTGTTAAGGCGTCGAGGGGGAGGTTTTCTTTTTTTGCCTGCGCCACCGCCTTATCCTCCACATCGGTTAAGGTCATGACGCGGGTGACTTGGTAGCCCAGATATTCTAAGTACCGTTGGAGGATGTCTTCGTAGAGGAAGGTGCGGTAGTTGCCTATGTGGGCATGTTGATAGGTGGAGGGGCCGCAGCTCGCCATTTTCACGTGGCGGTTGTCGATGGGGTGGAAGGTTTCTTTTTGTCGGGTTAGGGTGTTGTATAGTTGCAGCTTGTCGCCGACGTTTAGGGCCAAAAAATCACCTATCCTAAACTGTTGGGTAGGCTATTATGGGTTTCTAAGCCTACGCAGAGTTCATAAGAAACAAAAACATACCAGACAAGGCGAAACCAATGGAAAAAACCCTCAACCTCTCAGGCGCCAAATGCCCCGCCCTCGTCTTTAATGCCCCCGGAGTTCCCATAGTCTTCTTCCACGGATTATCCTACAACACCGACATCTGGCAACAAATCGGCATAGCCGAAGCCCTAATGGAAAAACGCATCCCCTTCCTCGCACTTGACATGCCGTATGGAATAAAAAGCCGATGCCAACCCAAAAGCCGCGACCCCCAAAAAAACATCGACTTCGCCCACGAAGCACTCAAAACTGCCCTTGGCGATGTGGCACCTGTTGTGGTGGGCGCAAGCATCGGGGGCAACATGGCGCTCCGATATGCGGTGCAGTATCCTGTGAAGGGGTTGTTGCTGGTTGCGCCTGCCCGCTCGTTAGAGCCAGACTTGGCGGCGTCTTATGGCAAATTCAAGTTTCCCTCTACCATCATCTGGGGCACCGAAGACACCATTATCCCCAGCGAGGACATGAGGGTTTTAGCCGATAAACTCCCCAACTCAAAACTCATAATCTACAACGGCTGTGGTCACTCCGCCTACAAGGAACAGCCCGACAGATTCAGACATGACCTGCTTGAATTGTATGCCCACGCCGAAACATAGCGGTTAGGCGGGTTTAGCGGTGACCACGTAATGGAAGGGTCCTGCTGCCTTGACGGATTCAACCCTAAACCCTGCCGCCGTGATTAGCTCTGTGGCTTTTTCTTTGCTGAAACGAATGGCTTCGGGCGGACCAAAAGGCATCTGCTGTTTTTCCCAATCCAAATCAATCAACTGCCCCGTTGGCTTAATCATTTCACGCGCGTTTTTTAGCACCTGTGCGGCGTCGTTGAAGTCGTGAAGGTCCATACTGTAAAAGACTACATCTATGCAGCCTTTGCAGAATACTGTGTCTTCGGCGCGTCCTGCCTTGGCAACTATGTTGGTTAAGCCTTGCTCGGCGGCTTTAGCGCGTAGTTTCTTTACGCCTTGGGGGTCAACGTCAACTGCGTAGATTTTGCCGTTTGCGCCGACTTTTTTGGCTGCTAGAATGCTAAAGTAGCCGTCTCCGCAGCCGATGTCTGCAAAGGTCATGCCAGCTTGTAGGTCTTGGATGATGGCGTCTGGGTTGTACCAGGCGCGTCTTTTTGCTTCGTCGAGGCTAAATCCGCCGTGACATACCATAAAGTCACATACCTAAATCATTTGGCTGGAGCAGTTCGCGGATTTGCTGCTCATGCGTCTGTCTTGTGGTTAGGGGGTAGATTTCGCGGTCGCAGTCAAAGAACAGGGGGTCTTGACCGATGACGCGTGAGAGTTGCTCGTCTGTTTCAGCGTTCACGATGAGCATGCTGCCCTGTTGACCAATGAGGTGATAGTAAAGCTCCAATGTTTTGTTCTGTGTTAATTGTTCAAAATATTTGAATTGCATCGGAAGCATCTTTGCCCACTTCTCCAGCGGTACTTCACGTTTAACTTTTTGGATGATTAAAAACTTCATGGTTATCCCATCTTGTGTGTTGTTTAACTTGTGTAAAAAGTCTTTCTTATATAGCGCTTGCTTGCTAAGTTTTCGGGAAATTTTTTTTGTGCTTGAAATATACATTGGTAGTGAATAACACATTTATAGAGTATTAATTCTTGTAAAAGGGAATAGCTAATAGCAGGGTGACGAGAATGCCAAATCATGTTCTGGGAGAAAAAACTGGCGACAAAAAGGGTCTTCCAATGATTAGGTGCCACTGTGGAAAAGAAATTCTAGTAGTCCCCGACGTAAAATTGATGAGTGAAGCCATCGACGCGCATGCAGAAGAACATAAAAAAAGAATAAAAGACCCCAAACAAGCCGAAGAAGAAGCTGAACACATCCGCGACGAGTTAATAGCGCAATTGTTCGATAAAGCATCTGAATAACAAAAAAGAGAAAACGGGCAAAACTGCCGCAAATTTATTGTTTGTTTTCGTTGCCCCGTTTCATAAGTTCGGGAAGTCGACTTGACGCTTTAGACATCGCATCTTTCACGACCTCCATCAACTCCTCGTTGACCTCTAACTCCATCGTTACTTTTAGGCGACCTTTCTTTTCTCCTTCAGTCATGGAACCACCTCCTTAATCCGCTTAATTGATTAGGAAAAATGTTACCTAACAAATGCATAGCCTGCCTGCCCGTCAAATCTAAATCGATAATTACACGATAATGATATTTGCCTAAACGTTTGGTGTGTGTTTTGTAGTCGCCGATTATGTTGCCTTCTTTGTATCGATGCAGCTGCTGATTCACAAGAACGGTGATTGCGGTTGGGGCTAAGGGTTCAAAGACAAAAGCAACCCTAAGCAACACTTTAGTAACACTGCTGATGAGTGATTCGGAAACGGATTCTTTTTGAGTCATATTTGCGCCCCAGTTGAGGTTTTGATGCAGAAGTGTCGTTCAGGCTTTGAGGGACAAGAACTGGATTATATATTGTGGTGGGGATTTTTTTAAGTTTGTGTGCCTTTAACTATACAATAACAAGGGAGCAAGCAATGAGCATTGAACAGTTAAATCTACAAATCAATGAATGCAAAAAATGCCGCCTCTACCAAACCGCCAAGCACGCTGTCCCCGGTGAAGGACCCCTAAACGCCCAAGTCATGGTGATAGGGCAAAACCCCGGCGCCGAAGAAGACGAGCAGGGTCGCCCTTTTGTGGGACGTGCAGGCAAATACTTAACCAAAACCCTCGCCGAATACGGCATAAACCGCCAAGACCTATACATAACCAACATCGTCAAACACACTTCGCCCCAGAACCGTAAACCCTACCCTGACGAAGTCGAAGCCTGCCTACCCTACCTGACCCAGCAAATCCAAACCATAAAACCAAAAATAATCGTGCTCCTCGGCGCTTCAGCCAAGGAAACTCCCCGAGTCGAAGGTATAGAATACTTTGAAATTGTGCATCCCTCGGCAGCCATGCGCTTTACAAAGATGCGTGAAAAATTCAGGGGACAAATCGCTGAGTTAGCAGGGCGCCTCAAACAAAACTAATGGGAGCTCCCTACCGCTTAGATTGTGTTTGTTCAGAGGCTTTTTCTTTTAAAAAGCTTGATAGCCACTATAGGCGTTGCAACGACCAATGGCAGGATGCTCAAGATGGGAAATTCTGGAACCGTCGGGGTTGGAGTAGCTGAGGCGGTTATTGAAAAGGTGATAGAAGCGGAATTCTTTATTGTAAAAGTATAGTATTGCAATATGCCGTTTCCGCTGTAAGTACCTGTTGCTACTGCATAAATTGTTATTTTGTGGGTACCTGCAGGGATGTCCGTTAAATTTAATGCTTTGGAAATATCATGGAAGTTAGGAATCATAGATTTCTCATCATAAGCAAATACACTGACGTTTTTAGCTAACCAATCTGCTTGTAGCCAACAGTATTTTATCATGGTATGAGGTGCACTTTTTGATTCTCCGTCGGTGACTGTAAAATTGAGGCAGACGTTAGAGTTGCCATAGGTCTTATTTTGGGGGCTAAATATTGTGATACACGGAGGGCTTGTATCGGCGTCTGGGGGAACTTCACCAAGCCAGACAGGGTTTGCAGTTGCAGAGCCGACAAAACAAACGCAAACAAGCATTAAAACCGCAAATATTATTGTCTTCATTTTTACCCAGTTTAGCCAATAGGGTAAAGTTGTAAATTTTTGTTATATAATTTACTTAGATAGTGACGGTTCTCTGAGTATAATAGATTGAAAGAGTTTAGTTTTCAGTCGGCGGCTACACTTGTTGTTTTGTTTTCAATATTTCTTTTAACCTCAGAATCAATTTCGCTGCGCTACAGTAAATTATATAACGAAATCACATCAACAGTGCCTCAGGGATAAACGCTTGAATAAGAACGCCATGGTCGTAGCTGTGGTCTTAACTTGTGCTATCGTCGCTTCTGCCTCAGCAGTGCTTGTCCTCTATGACCCATTTGCGGGTGTTTTTGCCTCTGACCAGTCGTCTAGGGTATTTGACGCTGACTTGACTTATGTCTCTACAGGTCTAACAAACGCTACTGGAGAAGGACATGACCACTTTGGCTGGGGCATACAAACCTATCCAACAACATACTACCCCGTCAACGCCATACTCACCTTAACTTATCGAGGCAACCCCGAAAACCAACCCTACGACATAATCGCCGAGGGCTACTTGGTGAACCTTACTGCTAACACGGGCGCCAAGGTTTCAGTTACGGGTTGGTTAGGCACCAACTACAATGTCTCCTGCCACTCACCCCCAATTCCGCCTCTAAATTCACCATGGGGACACTTTTCAAGTATGTATTGCAGATTCAACATGTCAACTACCGATGAATACTACCTAAGAGCAACAAACGGGGGGACATTTTCAAGCATAAATGGCACTTTAGGCCTTTGGAGCAATGGGGCACCCAACACTGTGACGGTGACTGTTCAACGAGTTGGCTGGCTTATCGTCCAAGGAAACCAAAGCGAATACGTCATCAACCCAGCCGCGAATGAAATCATACAGCAAATACAGCTTGAAAAGATGGGCGACGAATTCGGTTTTGGCACTTACCCCGCTGGAAAAGTGTATTAGCAAGGCAACTGGCTTGTGCCCTCTGGACAAGTTCGCTATTTGGCTGTTTTTTGTTTGGCTTTAAAATGTGGGGCATTCCGCATGTGTGTGCTTGCACAAACAAACAGTGTAGCAAAAGATTAGGGGTGAGTTATCCCCATGTCATCCATGAACCTAATGATTTTCTTATATTCCGCAAGATATTCTCTTCCCTTCTCAGTCAAATTAGGGGATGTTTCATTATCAATTAATCCCAGATGGTTTAGATCAGAGAGGTAACTTTTGAAGCGATCAAAGGGAACATTGAGTTTTAAGGAAATGGTTGTTAAGGGAAATTTATTTTTTCTATATTCAACGCTGTTGAGGATAGATAAGAGATCGTTGTAGATTTTTAGTGTGTCTCTACGAGCGGTCTTCCTCATGGGGGGTTCTCCGTTTTCGCTGGGCGGATGAAATTCTTGGTTACAACATATAGAAAAACTGCAAAGGCCAAAAAGCGAAATACTAAGCCTCCAACAAAGGCTAAACCATACGCGTAATTCTGGTCTACCATCCGAATCAGTTGCGAATATTCGCTAATTAACAAAAAGAAAAAGCCTAAGGGAATCCAAAAGGTCATCGGAACGGTCTTATCAAGTTGGCTTCGCAGTATGTGGATGCAGATATAGGCGAGACAGAATAGACTAAGAACCCTAAGGAAGATACTGAAACTTACTGGAACCAGCAAATTAAGCGCAGGAGCAACAAACAAAACCAAGCATACAAGGGTAAAACTTAAAATTGTTACACTAAGGGTTGCGCTCCAAATTAATTGGCTATCTTTGGAAGGCTTATTTGAGAAGTAATAGGTCAGGGCAATAAAGACAAACGCAAACGCCCTAATGGTAACGGAAAGGCCATTTAGCTGAGTAATGGGGTAGATGATTTGTGAGGCTAAAATAATTTCGGAGACGCCAAGAAAGAAAAAGCCCAAAGGTAAACCCAGATAACGGGTTTCTTTTGTTAATTTGTAGGGTTTTATCATGTAGTACAGTAGAATAAAATAAATTATGACCGAAACAATCTCGACTATGAAGCGTGGAATCTCATACATATAGCTTAAAACATTGATATGCTGACAATTTATCCTTATCTATCGGCACAATTTTTGGGTTTGCAGCTGTTTTCCTGCGTTTGAAGCTGAGATTGACGCCTAATAGGAAGTGGATGCAGTGCCTAAGGGGGGTAGGTCAGTATTGGTGGAAAACAAGCTCATTAGCATGTTGAAATACAGTAGAAATCCCAGCTTACCTCTGCGCCCAGCACATTGAGAAGTCCACCAGTTTTAGGCGGTTATGAGTAGACTAAAATATTGAGTTGCCTTCTTTTATTGGTGGTTTTTATGTCGGCATCTGAGCTTGAAAGTGAATGGAACTTCCGAGTTTTCGACCAACGCCTAATCGTAATCCGAACCAAAAGCGAAGCGGCGCACAAAGCAGCAGCCCTAGACGTGAAAACTAATTTGCTGTTTGCCCTCGAAGTCACCAACGAAGTGCCTATCGATAAAGTTGCCTTAAACCACCCCTACATGGCGAACCTACGCGTGTACACGATAAAAAAAGTCGGCGAAGTAGACGACGAATTCATAGACTTCTTCAGAGCGCTTGACATAGACCAGTCAACAGAGGACTTTATCCGCGCGTACTGGATTTATCCGGGCAAAATCCGCTTTGAACTCGTAGACATCCAAGAACCCTGAGCTTAGAGACAGGTTATAGTTCCAGATACACCCGCCAAAGCGCCCGAAACCAACTCAACCACTAGCACAAATTCAAACCAAATACCTAAAAAGGAAAGGGTTTATCGGAGGACCATGTTGACGAATTTTTCGGGATTAAACAATTCGAGGTCCTTGTAGGTTTGACCCACCCCGATGAAGAGAATCGGCTTCTGCGTCACGAACGTAACGCTCAACGCGGAGCCGCCTTTAACGTCGGCGTCTACCTTGGTGAGGATGGTTGCGTCAATGCCAACGGCTTTGTTGAATTCCTCCGCCTGCATCACCGCATCATTACCGATAAGCGAATCCACAGTGAATATTGTTAGGTCGGGTTTTACAACGCGTTTGACTTTGATAAGTTCGTTCATGAGGTTCTGGTTAGTCTGCATACGCCCAGCCGTATCAATCAAGACAAGGTTGATGCCGTGCGCTTTCGCATGGTTAACTGCATCGTACGCCACAGCCGCGGGGTCTCCGCCGTAGTTGCTCTTAATCACCCGAACGCCTAAGCGTCGACCGTGCTCTTCAAGCTGTTCAATGCTGCCCGCACGGTAGGTGTCTGCACCCGCCAAAACTACGGTATAGCGTTTGTCTTGGAAGTACTGGGCGACTTTGGCGATGGTGGTGGTTTTGCCGGTGCCGTTTATGCCGACAAACATTAAAACCAGCGGCTCCGACTTCGCACGCTTATCCGCGGCAAGCTGGAGCAAATCAATGCGTTTTTTGGTTAACATAACTTCGAGGAGAACTTGACGCAGGTTTTCGTCAACGAATTGTTTGCGGTCATCAAGCCGTTTTAGGGTGGTGCCAGTTAAACGTTTTTCGAGTTCATCACAGATTTTGTCTGCGACGGGAAAAGCCACGTCGTTTTCGGCTAGGCTCATTTTGAAGTCTGATAAAATTGGATTAAGATTGTCGGCTTTTAGCTCAGCCATGGTGACTTTGTTGACTAAGCCTTTAAAACCAGACTTGAGCTTCTCAAACACGACTACTGTTTCCCTTCTCTTGCTTGTGCAAGTAGGGCTTCAAGGCGGCCTCTGCCATTGTTTATGCGGTCAGCAACTTGGTGGAATTGCTGCTGGGCAGAAGTGAGGGTTTTTTCAAGTTCGTCGAGGCGTTCTTGGAGGGCTGCTTTGGCTTCTGGGAGAGTTTTCTCAATTGATACGCCAGAACCCATGCCGACGATGACTTTGTTTGTATCTGCGATTTTTGCTTTAACATAAGAGCTGCCACCGATGGGAACGAGCATTTCAGCGTTTTCCTGTTCTTTCTCGATACCTTCCAATGTTGCGGTTGCATAGGTTAAGTCGGTTATTGCGGCGTTAACCATGCCGATGCGTTGCTGGAGGGCATCTGCTGTTTGTTCTAAATAGCGCATTTCGACGCTGAGTCTGCGAAGTTCTTCTTCAGCTGGGGCTCTTTGTGCCAAACCGTTTACTCTCCGCTTAATAATCGTTTAAGGATTGGGTTTTCGACTTCTTCTGCGGTGACTTCTTGGACGCTTGTGATTTTGATTTGGAAACGTTTTACGCGGTGGCGACTGCCGATTTCAGCGTAGACTTTCTCTACAGCATGCTCGTTTTTGTCAGCTATGAGTTCTCTGACAAAGGGAGTTTTGAGTTCAGGTTTGGCGATTAAGCCAGTTACTTTGAAAGCTTTCATTTTTAATTCCTGCACAACATCCAATGCATTCCCAATTATAAACGTATTCACAAAAAAAGCGGCTCTATACCGTATTTTGTAAAATTTGGATTTTGGTTGGTTTCAGGTCGAGGACAGGAGCTACTCTCAAAGAGCCTACCCCTTTGATTATTTAAAGTATAAATAAGCTAAACGTTCGCTGGTTCTAAATGGGAGTTTGCAAGCCTCTAAAGAGTTGTTGCACGGTTTTGGTTTGAGCATTTTTCAGATTCACAGAAGTATAAAGGCTACCAAGGGCAAGTAGTATCATCAAACCCAAGGTTAGACCCCAAATGAAGGGTACCTCAAAACAAGCCACAAAGCCACTGCAATCAGCAACAGCGCTGCTATGGGTAGCTTTGATGGTTACGGTTTGCTTTGTGGGGATTATCGGTTTTGCTGTGGGCGCTGAGGACCAAACAGGCGAAGTAGCGACCCAATCGACGGGCTCTGCCGCGATAATTGAAGAGTTGGTAGCCACTGTTGCCGATAATGGTGGTTGGAATAGCAGTTTACAAACAATCTATGACGGCATAGCCTTAGGGCAAACCACAGTTAGCCAACTCCAAGCCGCCGTTGACTCCATAAACGTAACATCCACAAGCAGCGCAGAAAACGTGTTTTACTGGTATGTCCAGCTAAACAAACTTGGAGTACCAATCAACGAAACAACAATCAAAGCCGCATTAGATGCGGTTCAAATGCTTCCTGACGTCGGCGGCTTACCCTACAACTTCTACAACAGCAACACGCTAAAGGCTTCTTTTATAGTCTACAACCGACATGACTTATACGCCTATCAATGGGCAGACCAACTAAATTATCAAACCTCCAAATGGAATCTCACCCAAGCCTACGACGTCTTCAATAACAGCGTCACCGCCTATGGAAAACCGGTCCTCTGTGTCGGTGCTAATCAAGTCGGCTGGGGCATAAGTTACGGTCCCCGATACTATGACGAATGCGCAGAAACCATTGATATGTACGCGACTTTTTGGAAGCTGGGCATACCTGACGGGTTAGTTCAGGCTGAGCGCTGGTGGAATTGGGCAAATGCCCATCTTTGGGTCAACAGCACGGCAGGATACTTTTACAAGTATGGGCTAAGTTCGCAGCAATTTGAGTGCGAAGCAGGCGGGTTTGACCAGATTATTTGGAAACTCTACAACAGCAGCCCCCAACTCTCAAACACCACTAACCTGTTTATTGACATGAACACAAGAGCGCTAAGCCAAGGCTGGAGCAGCCCTCAATGGGGCAACTACGTGGTTAAGCATGCATCCAGCAATTCACAACTACGCCTACAAAACACAATAACCGCATGGGCGTCTCTGATTGGCTTCTACAGCAACCTGACTGCCCCTATGCAGAGTAAAGTTCAGGCGCTTCTAAACGGCACCGCAGGCTCTGCACCAGCATGGAACCTGACCCTTCAAAACAGACTCTACGATAACGCCACAGGAATGTTCAGAATGCAGTCAGACAAGGGGCTTAGCACGGAAGCCACAGCAAACGGCGCCGTCTTGTTGCTGTTGCTGTCTACTGTTCCAGTTACGGGTTCTTTAGCGGTACCCTTGCAAGATTATGTCTATGAAGATATCAACGGCATAATTGACGGAGGCTTAAGCAACATAAACATCGCTGAAAGGACAGTGACTGTTAGCGTTGCCTCGCCGGGAACGTTTCTGTCCATGTTTGGGACCAGCATCTTTGAGTATGAACTGGACAGTATCGGGGTATGGCAACTCACATTTGATAGCAACTGGAATACTCTTGTTTCCAAAACGTTGCTGTCAGAGTTACCTACCTCAAGAATGTATATTGGACTTACAGGTCAAACGGATTCCACCATTGCGCCCTTGCCCACGCCGACAGCTGAGCCAACCCCCACTCCTAGCCCATCCGCTGCGCCCCCAGCGATTATAGTTACCCCCACGGTGCCAAAAACAACATACACCCCCACTCCAACCACAACACCCAAATCAACCCCGACCCCAACCCCCACCCCTACCCCTGCTGAACCAACTACCACACCATCCACCGCACCAACCCAGAACCCTAAGCCTACATCCTCAAATCAGCCATTATTCAAAATTTCACAAATACCCCCCGTGATTATCTTAATTGTAATTTTACTGGCTGCCGTTGGAGCGTCTGCTGGGCTATTTTTCTTCCGCAAACACTCATAGAAAAAAGAAAAATTTGGTTATAGGGTTCCTAGGGCGTGTTCGATGATGAACATTTCAGGACCAGTAGTCATGGAGCCTGCCACTGCTGCTTTGCTATTGGCAAGTAAACCTGTCCCTACATAGGGGATACCGCAGTTTATTGTGCCTACATCGACGGGAACCTTAAAGACGTTTTCAAGGATTTTTTTCTCTTCTTCTTTAAGCAACGGATGTGCCAAGACTCCTTTGTTGGTTGCCACAGCAAGAGCACCCACATAGGGCAACGCGGCAATTTCAGTCGGTACTGCCTCTACGCCTAAAGCTTCAGAGATAAGTTTGATTTCATTTTCTTTGAAACGTGGATCCACAACTGCGCCTTTATCGTTTGCTAATACGAGGTTGCCATAGGCGGTTTTTTTGGTTTGCATTATGGTGATGTTGCCGTCGAAAACGGATTTTATATTTGCTATTTCTTCTTCACGAACCGAATTGGGGAGCAGCATACCGTGGGAGTTTGCGCAAGCTAACGCGCCAGACAAAACGGAACCGCTTATGTGGGTGTATGCAAGTTTAACTTGGAGCCAATCGGCGTATTCTTGGGCTTTCTCGCGTGGAACCATAACAGGAATTATCACTATGTTTTCGGTTGCTAATGCGTATACGCCTATGCTTGAGCTTCCAACTATGCTGGATAAGTAAACTGTCAAGAAACGTTGTCTCCTGAATTCTTTTAGCCTCGATGTTTGAGGCATTCTTCCTATTTTAGCTTGTGGTTAAATTCAACAGTTGAGGTGTTTTATTGACTAAAATTTGTGCAGCATCCAAAAAAGCTCCAGTTACACCAGAAAAAGGTCCACAAAAATAGAACATTGCCCCGTTTAATCTATAAATCTGCTGCTCTATTAACGTAGAATTCTGCTGTATTAATGTAGAACAGTAAAACAAGTTATCCATATCATTTTATATATCAATTAAGGGTTTCTTCATACTTGTATAAGGAGAGGCTCTACGTGCGATTTATAGCCATGTCAACCAACGAAGGCATACAGCCTAGACAACTCAGCAGACGCAATAGATTAGCCATAGTGCTTTTAGTTGTCACACTTATCATTGTAGGAAGCTGCGTTGCCACCATATCACTTTTAACAACAGGCCCAGGAAACACGCCAACTGGACCCGAAAGTACACAAACCACCCTATCTGCATCAGGCAACGCCGTACACTTTGACCACAGCGCAACCACAAACATCATCGTAGACATCACAGGAGATAGCATCCCTGACGGGACAGAGTTCACGGTAACCACCCTAAGCACAGGCACCGAAATTCCAGAAGACGCCGACGGTCACCCCCTAAACGTCAACGGAGCAGTAACCTACTATTACGATGTGAAAGTCACCTCAGCCGCGACCCTAACCCCCGACATAATGGCACAAATAACCATAACAAACAACGCCTTTGACAGCACAAGCGTCATGTACTACTATGACGCATCCCAGGCTGAATGGATCGCGTTAACCACCCAGTTTGAAGCTCCACACACCGTAATAGCCAGCTTACCAGCATCCACCTTAGCCGGAACCCCCATAGGCGTCCCCGGTGGAGGAGATGAACCCACACCAACCCCATCTACAACACCAACCAACGCCCCAACCAATGCACCCACAGCTACGCCAACTTCAAACCCAACTTATGCACCTTCAGCCACCGCAACCCCGGCACCTGAGCGTCACATCACAATCGAAGCAGCAGTCGGTGGAACAACTAACCCACTGCCCGGCACCTACATAACTAGCGGATATCCAGTAATCACCGTTACAGCAAACCCAGGCTACACGTTCACCCGCTGGGACATTTACCTCCATGACCAGTATGGTGACCACTATTGGAGTGAAAACCCCTGGAACCCATGCACAGTCATCTATGACTATGCAGTCATGACTCCAGTATTTACCTCCAACTCTGAACCTACACCTGTTGAACCCACACCCACGGGTATATGGGTGGTTCCAGAGTACACATGGGGTCCACTGCTGGTGTTGATGGCCTGCTTTGCTGCATTCGCTGTGCTAAAGTTCGCGAGTAAAATTAACTTTAATCGAAACTCTGTGAAGCTTTAACTTCCTTTTTCTTTTTATTTTTTTATTTAATCTGCAGCCTCTGAGTTTGAAAATACAATCCGCGGGTCAATTATTCACTAACACGGTAACTGCCTTATCCAAGAAGCATCAACCCGACAAATAGCACAACCAACTAATCAAGCAGAAAGCCACGGCTCATATAGACTACTAAAAACGAAAAATTACGCCTAAAACAAAGAACAAAAAATGAGAAAGAAAGGTTTATTGATTTTCAGCCAAAAACACGGTGACGTTACCGTCGCGGTCTTTGGTTGCACGCACCTTGATTTTGCGTGGTGGCTTCTCGATGCCTCGACCCCAGATTTTCTCGTTAACTTCTTGGCTAACGATTAATTGAGGTAACTCTTCTTCTTCCTCTTCGTCAGAAGCCTTCATCTCGACCTTCATGTGCTTGTTTATGAATTCTTGGACAAGCTGCATGGCGCGTGGCGCACGTTTTTTGGGTGGACGAATCAAGGCTTTCTGGAGGGGTATGGTGTAGAAGCGTTCTTCAACGATTTCGTCTTCTTTCTTTTTACGTTTCGGCTTCTCTTTTGCTTCTTCTACGGGCGCTTCTGCTTCTGCTGGAGTTTCCTCTTTAGCTTCGGCTTCAGCTACTTCTGTTTCCTCTTCAGGTAACTCTAATTCTTCAAGTTCTTCTTCTTGAGGAACTTGTTCTTGTTTAGATTCTTCTTTGGACATTCTATGCTTTCTCCTAAGCCTTTATCTTTCTAGTTCTCCAGTTGCGCCGCTGCTTAGGGTTAACTCTAACCTTACCGTCAGTTCGCGCAATAACCCAAGTTGGAACAGACTGTGATTCTTTGCCAGCCTTGGCTAATCGGAGCTTTTTCGCAGTTGGTTTTACTCGTGCCATTTTTCTATATCCTTCTAATTTTTGTCTCTCGCTTTCTTGATTGAAGCTGAATCAGGATTGATTTTAGCTGCGCATCAGAGAGCGGAATCGGCAACCTGCCGGTTTGCGCCATCTCGATGAGCTGCACTTCTATTTGCTCAGCGAAATCTTTTCTAACCATTTTAAGGTTATTGATTCTTTGTCGTGCTTCAGGCGACAATATCTTGCTGAGCAGAGCCTGTTTCTGTTGTTCAAATTGCTGTTCGGCGTGAGCTTGTCTTTGGTCTTCACTCATGCGAGCATTCTGCATTGAGAGAAGTTTCCGTTTACGGATTTGTTC
The DNA here is from genome assembly GCA_026014745.1 of Candidatus Bathyarchaeota archaeon. Classification (NCBI taxonomy): domain Archaea; kingdom Thermoproteati; phylum Candidatus Bathyarchaeota; species Candidatus Bathyarchaeota archaeon. Next base: position 237,110 of record JAOZHS010000002.1, read on the forward strand.
AAGCTCATCATCCGACATCGCGTTATTCGCCTTGATACTTCTTGAGTTCAGGGACAGATTTAACCAGTTCTTTAGCTAGGTCTCCAGCTACTTCCTGCATCATTTTGCGTCCCTTTGGCGTCATGATTCTGCCCTTAGGACGTGTAACCTGGATTAAACCGGCGCTTTCTAGTTGCTGCATAGCCTTTCGTATGCCGCTTCCGCCTGCTTTGGTTACGCGGTTAGGTTTAGAACCACGGTTTTTTCTTCCGCCGTAGTCGGCACGTAATGCTTCAAGACCGATGGGACCATGGACGTAGACTTTGCGTAGAACGCTGGCGCTTCTTGTGTACCACCAGTTAGGGTTCTGTGGCTGCTTCTCGACGTGGGTGCCTGTTTTTGCGAAGGTAGCCCATGTTGGAGGCTGGACTTCGTCAACGTTTTCCCTAAGATACTTTGCTAATCTATCGATGAATTTTGAAGCTGGAACGTCATGAGGAGTCGTCAAAGATTCTCTATCCTATTGGTTTTTCCTTGCAGTAAAACAATGAAGCCTAATATAAATATTCTCTGAACAACTAAGCCGCATACAACACTTAATCCCCAATAAAAGGACTAAGCGTTTGAATGATGCCGCCTCAATTTTTGTTCGCAGAGACTATTTGACGTATAGGCACGGATGCATATTAAGTGTTTTTCTCTTCTCTGCAGGGCTATGCTTTTCTTCGTCTACGCACCAAATAGGCGAAGTTCATAACTAAAGATAAACCCAGCAGCAGCCCTTCAAGAAAAGAAGAAACGTTAAAACCTAAATATTCAAAATTCGAAAACGTGCCAATTAAGATGCCAATAGTCAGAGATAACATGCCTACCGCCAAAATGTTTTCATCTTTGAGCAACAGGACAGCCCACCCCAGTTTCTATTTATTCCACTAAAAATTTAACCTTTCTGCCCTAAACAAAAGGCAATAACATCAATTGGCGACTGTCACCGCAAAGTTCCCAAGGTTTTTTGAATAATCATCTCAACAACCGCCTCGTCACCAAGACCATCCACATCTATAGTTACGTCAGCGTATCTTCTGTAAAGCGGCAACCTCTCCAAAAAGAGCTGCTCCAACCCCTTCTGCTTCAACCCAACAATGCCGCGCTCCGAAAAATCCACAGTTCGCCGCTTAATTTCCTCTAAAGAAGCATTCAAAAAGACCACCACAGAGATACCTTTCAAAAAAGCCATAGCACGCTCCGAATAAATGGAGCTGCCACCTGAAGAAATGACTGTTTCGTTAACTTCGCCTAAGTTGAGGACAGCAGTCTTTTCTAGCTCCAGAAACTTGGCATCACCCAAACTATCAACCAAATCCTGCAATTTCTTGCCAGAGACATCCTCAATGACCCTGTCAACATCAATAAACCGATAATTCAACTTCTCAGCCAAAAGCAACCCTATACGACTCTTCCCAACACCAGACATACCAATCAAAGAAACATTCATAATAACAACCTAATGTGATTGCAGCTATTTTCGTTTATCGACATTTCATGTGGAAGTGATGCTAAATTTTGGGTAGCGCCTGTTTGAGGGTGATGAGCGGGCTAACTATTTGAGGTCTGCACAATGGGGTTGATTGTCTGATTTATGAATATTGAAATTTTTTGAACGCTAGTTTTTAGTGTCCCCTTCATTTGAAACGGGGAAAAATGTCTCAACCCGTTTGGTGTTTTGATATTTCTTTTTAACCCCCGTTTGGGGCTTAAATTTAGTGAAGTCTGTTTTGTGTGTTAAGTCATGATTTTTTGATTTTTTCGACGTCATTCTTTTCTACCTCTAAAATTTTGTTTCAAAGAATTGATTTCATCCGAGCAGGGAAATGCTGTTTTTAATAATTTCTCGCCTGAGGCGGTAGTGAATAAGCAGTTTTCAGTTTTTCATATCCCGCATCAGGTGGTTCGGGTTGGAAATTTACCTATTTACTTACTTTCGCCTTAGACTCGGATGGTTTAGTTCTGTTTTTTACGTTTACCATCCGAATACTTGCCCATTCCACAATCAAAACATTTTGCTTCTTTTTCCGAGCTTTCAATTTTGCTACTTCCACAATAAGGACAAGCCTTACCAAATTCCTTAGACATAATAAATCATATTCTCCAGACCTTCTAGGCAATACGTCTCCCTGTTAAAGATTGAGTAAAAAATTTTTAATTCCGAAAGGGCATCCCCATAAGTACTTGCAATTTTTGAGTGCGGGCGGCATTCTTCAAACCAACCGCCTTTAACTACTGAATGCTTAGCACAAGAAAACAAAAAAGAAAGAAGGTCAGGGATGTTGATTGCGGACTTGGCGGTTTTTCACCACCACAAAACCAGCAATACACGCAATCAACGCGCCCAGCGCGCCAAAGGCATATTCGGGCACTACAAATAGTCCTTCCTGACCCGTAAACGCGTTGGATGACAGGTAGGGGTTGCCGTCGCCTGTGTAAACGTCTTGAACCATATGAATCCCATTAGCTAAACCGGACGCTGTCCACAGATAGGAATAGGAGCCATCGGGTTGGGTGGTTGCTGAGCCGAGGTCACGCCATGCACTGCCGTCATCGTATGAGAGCATAATGGTTTGACCACCGATGGGTAAACAACCATCAGTAGTTAAGACGCCAGAAATCACAGTATTCATTGAACCAGCTGTGTCGACGGTGTCGGGTGTGCAAATGACGTTTAGATTTGTTGCAATTGGTGTGAGGGCAAAGGTTGCGGTTGGGGTGTGGGGTTCTTGAACGTCGACAAAATCATAGTGGTACATACAAAAAAATGATGCTGACTATTTTAACAGAGATAAAAATTTTTGTTTGTGTGCGTGTACGCGTTGTTGGTTCTTGTGAGAAAAAAACCAGTCTATACATGCCTCCGCATGCACATTGCGGCGGTTTCAACATACTTCTATGTTGGGCGTGTGGTACCCTTTTGTTATGCCACATCCAAACAGACCCCAAAACACATTGTAACCCCAAAAAGCAACCCAAACCAACAACCATCATGTGGTTTCCTGTAAACCGACACACCCACACAAAGAGAAAAATCAAAAATTTGATCTACCGTTTTAAAAAGGAAAGCTAAAGCCTGAACTCGGGGATATCATCAAAAAGTTCCCGATACGTCTTGTTAAATAACGCAATGTATTGGCTAGCCGCTTCGGTAGATTTTAGCAGGGTCATGCCGTCTTTTTCGATTTCGACCAAAAACTGCCTTTTCTTCAGGAAATCGATGTGGATCTGCCCAATCTTGGAATTAAGATTGCAACGGTTTATGACACTGGTGAAAGACTTCGGCTGTTTGCAGAAGGTGAGGATTTCCCAGAAAATCTCGTAATGCGTCCGCTTCATCTTAAACTTCCCCTAACACCTTTTGCAGTTCCACTTCAGCCTTTGCGGTCTGGCTTAATCGTTGGTCCCAGATTTCGGAGTATTTCCTCAAAAAATGAGGGATAATGTAGCAGGCAACGGCTACACCGTAGCAGACGCCAGCGTTTAAGATGCCCAGCCAAAAGGACATGTCAAAGACGCCGCCTGCGATTAGAGATATTATTTGCAGAGAGGCTCCCAACGCGAAGAGGGCGCAGGCAACTTTGCTTATGGTCATCATTAGTTTGATGGTGGGTTTGTTTTCTCGGTAAGCAGCCGTTAACCCAACGATTAAGCCAGTTAGTGTTTCGTCGTCGAGGGTTTTTTCTTTTTTATGCTCGGTTAGGTTGTTGCCCATGTCGAAGGAAAATTCCAGTATTTTGATTGTGGAAAACATCCATCGGAAGCCAATTGCGAAAGCCAAGCCGCCCAGCACCATTAACCCTAATTGGTCAAGCGGCGGAATGGTGAGCGTTGTTGCGGCTAAGACAAGGTTGGGCATCAAGAAGTACGCGCCGAAGGCAAACGCCATTGCGCTACACATTAGGTTGATTATTGATAGCCCTTGTAGGCTGTTGAGTTCATGTTGGAGTTTTAGGGCTGTGCTTTGCATGTTTATCATCAAAGCGTAGTTATGCTTAAAAAGCTAATAAATAACCACGAAACATCGTTACATACCCAAGTTATACCGCAAAGATAGTAACATATTTTTTCTGCTGAACCCAAAAAACGGGAAAAACAAAAAAGAAGTTTATTTATGCAGGCTGCGGCGTGCTCTCACGACCACAAATCCTGCAAGACATGCGCCTAAAGCGCCAAGTACACCTAGACTGTACTCAGGTACGACGAAAAGTCCGCCACCTTGAGAGCTGCTTGTGGTTTCAGCGCTACTTGATTGATACGTGTTTTCATCTCCAGTAAATTCGGCTTTTACCACGTAGAAGCCATTTGGCAAATCTGGCGTAGCCCAATTATAGGTGTAGGAACCGTCAAGTTGCGTGGTTGCTGTGCCTATGGTGTGCCATGTGTCATCGTTGTAGGAGAGTGTGATTGTTTGTCCATTAAGGGGTGTACCTGAGGCGGTTAAGGAGCCAGATATTGTGGTGGATTGGCTGCCGTCATTTTGGATTGTGTCGGGAGTACAAGATACGGTTACGGTTGTGGGGAGGGCTGCCTCAAATGTGGCTGAGATAGTGTGGTCTGTGACTACGCTGTAGAATGTGTAGGTGGATACTGCGCCAACTGAGTTGTCGTCGACTAGGACATCTTTAATGTGGTATCCGCTGTCGGGGGTGATGCTGAATTGCTGGTTGGCATTGGCTGCGACGTTTACGTTTCCAGAGGGGTTGATGCTGCCGCCTGTTCCTGCGGACGCCGTTATGGTGTTGTATTGCAGTGTAGCGTAGAGGTTGTAGTTTTTGGTTCCTGAAGAGGAGAGGGTAGTGGTGGCAAAGGTTCCTGAGCCAGTGAAGGCTGGGGCGGTGGCTCCGTTGTAGAAGAGTTTTGCACCAGAGTCAGATGACCAAGCAGCCAGAACGTATTTTGTGTTTGCAGTCAATGTGGGGTTGGTGTTGAGGTTGAATGTGACCCATTTACCGGTGGTGGAGGTTAGGATTTTTTGTTCGGTTACAGCAAGTTTGGTGGTGCCGTCTGCTGAGTATAGGGCGCATTGTACGTTAGCAACGGTTTCGTAGTTGCACCAGATGAAGTAGTTCCGGTTGGTTTGGGTTGAAAAGCTCACTGATGAGGGCCAATCTCCGTAAGTCGCGGATACAACTCTACTGTTGGAAGTTTCTTCAGTGTAGACTAAGTTAGCGTCTGCTGTTTGGTCTTGTGCCCAAACCACTAGGATGTAGGTTGTAGAGGCAGATAGCACAGGGTTGGTTGTTAGCATAAAGGTTCGGTCTGCAGTTGTGGGGGCACTCAACGATACTGGATTGCTGTAGGCTACGAGGTTACCGCTTGCATCATAAATTGCTGCCTTAACATCATGCGACATTGTGCAAAATATGCGGGCAGAGACACTTGTGGCAACAACGGGATAGGCAGGTGTAGTGAAAGCTTGGCCGCGAATGCTGTTGTCAATGCTGACAAAGTTGAGGCTGAATTTGGTATGTTGACCAAAATCGCCGGTAGAGGGAGTGTAGCTAAAGTAGGCGCTTACGCTGGCGGCTTGGCCAGTAACTGTGTTTAGGTATTGGGCGCCTTTTATTGTATTTAGAGTAGAGGCGCTTGTGCCAGATTGGGTTGGTTGACCCAATGTCGCCGTGGCCGCGGAGACGTTTGGGGCTCCGAGGGTTAAGAGGGCGGAGGAGAATAGTAAAGCCATAATCGCGAATACGAAGATATTTTTCTTCATAGTTAATTCACCAGTTATAAGAAGCAGACTCCCAGTCAACTAATAAGTATGCATGCGATTATGGGAATATTACGAAAACTGACTTATATCAAAAAAAGAAATAATAAGCTAACAAAAAAATTAAGGTTGATTTTCGGGTTCCTTAGACTCAGGCGTCCTACGTTTCCTAAACAAAATGAAAACGTGTCCTCTCACTTCAACCAGCGCAGCTTCAGTTTCTTTAGCTGCTTTAGCTGCAATCTCTTCAGCGGTTGTGAGCTCCTTTAGAGCCGCGGGTAAAATTCGGATTTTGACCATCTTGTTCTGTTGTAGCTGTTTCTCTATCTCCGCAACTGACTGCGCTGTTAGGCCATCTTTGCCAATCCAGATGGTGGGGTTTTCGTCTTTTAGGACATGCCTAACATGACGTTTCATGCGTGTGGTTATCTTGCTCAACTTCACTGTGCACCTTTTTCTTAAGCATTATACGGGTTTGTTCCCCGCAGTTTAAACATGTTACTACGACGTGAGGCTCCCTTTTCTGCTTTACCCTAACACGGCAGTTAACGCCATACACAAACAGCGAGTTACATTGTTTGCAGGTTTGCCGTCCAAACTCTGTGGGCAAACGGATTTTGGCTGCCATGGCAATCCGTCGGGCGGACAGGATGTATTGCGCCGCAAGTTTGGGGTCAGCTTTAGCTACTTTCTGGGCATGGGCGAAGAGGATTTCGATGCGTTGCCGCGCAATCTGCCTAATGTTGCCTTGCTTCATCATAAGCCTAAACAATCCAGAAAAGCACGGTTCGCTTACATAATAGTTGCGCCTCTGCTGGCTTTGTTTGTCTCTTTGTGTGGGTTTGGCGGTTTACGGGATGCCACAAGATAGCCGTAGGTGGCGTTTGTTTTTTGGGTTTGCTTTGTGTTTCTGCGTCTGTTTGGATGTGGCATAATTAGATTTTACCACACACTCAACATAGTTCTATGTTAAAACCGCTGCAGTGTGCGTGTGGGGGCATGTATAGACCGTTTTTTTCTACACAAGAATTAAAGCAGGTTTGGTAAGTCAAGAAATTTGGCTGGAAAGCCGCTTAGTTGCTGGGTTTGTTTGGCGGTTTTTTCGTGTTGGCGGTGGCGCACTAGGATGGTTGTTGCCGCTATGACCATGCAAGCTACAACTACTCCAGCAATTATCGCTGTCATTTCGGGGGTGATTGGTTGCGAGCTTGTACTGTTTGACGGCGAAGCCGAGGGCTGTACTGTACCATAACCAAAAGGCGTATACAACTCAACAACACCCGTAAGAGTACCTATCCCAATCCCTAGTAGTTCTGTGGCGCCGCCAATGGCGTAGATTTTATCTTCCACTACCGCAACCGCCGTCTCATAGCGTGCAGTGGGCATATCAGCTGTTATATTCCACGAATCCGTTGTAGGGTCATATCTGAAAGATGCATTAACACCCTCATAATGAGCAAAACCATCAAGAACCATCAGTCCACCCACTACACAGATTTGCTTTGGAGCATGCTCCCCAGAGATTGCAACTAAGCGACTATGTTTGTAGAAGGTGGGCAGGGTTGCTCCTGTGCTCCAATTACTTGTTGTAGTGTCGAAAATGTGCAGTTTTCCTTCTCCCATGTCAACGTTGTTGCCTCTGCTATCCGAAAGTACGTAAATTTTGTCGTCAATGGCGCACGAGTCAAGGGGGTCTGATACTTCTTGAGGCAAGGCCGATATCCTTGTCCAAGTGTCTGTTTCTGGGTAATATACATCAATGTTTGAACCTGTACCCGCCATATTTGAACCATAGTATCTTGCCCCGCTATACATAACGTAAATTTTTCCATCGATGGTATTTGCAACCAGCCTCCAGCTATAGTCAATTGTGGGTTGTTTTGTTTCCCAAGTGCCTGTTTGCGTATCATAGGCTTCGGTGACATTAGTCGGGTAGACTCCCACCGCTCCGCTTGGAAGAGAGTAAGATTGCTCCCCGCCTATTGTGTAGATTTTGTGGTCTACTACGGCTATGCCGAAACTTGTCCTGTATGTTGGCATAGATGCTGTTTGGGTTAGGGTTTGGTTTTGAGTGTAGTACACAAAAAGGTTAGTGGTATAGTTCCAGCTGTAAAATATGTATATTTTATCGTCTACTGTTACTGCAGGGCCGGCTAATGGTTCAGGTAGGGGTTGTAGGGTTTGCCAAGTGTTTGCCTCAGTTTCTTGGATTGCTTGAGCGGTTTGTGTATCGATAACCATGGAACAAAGAACCATTAAACAAGCCAGCGCTAAACAAGCCCACTTCACACAGCTTCACCAGACGATGAGTTAGCCTTTCTGCGCTTATGTAATTTACTAATCAACAGAGCAGTTCAAAAAATACTGTGAAAAAAGACGAATTAGCGGTTATGCCCTGCTTGAGAAAGAAAGATGTCCATGCCCTATAGAGAATACTCCAAAAATAGGCTATAGACCCCAAGTTCCTACAGTCAAAGTCTACGAATCACTTACTTAACGAGCGAATAATAGTTTACACACATGTAACGCCTTTGAGTTATTCGCATATTCATTTTCAAATAATTGAGAATAGTATTCCTCAGTTAATTTTCGTACCCCAACTTCGTCGCTCCCATATTTCAAGTGAAGCAACTCATGAATTAGCGCGGCTCTAGCCCTATTTCCTGCATAAGCAACCAATAGATATTGTCCATATTCCTTCCTGAAGGCATCACAAAACTTTAATGGTTTTGGGTAAATACGAATTTTGCCCTTAAGTGTGTTACATTTTCCAGCGATAGTTAAACCATTTTTTCTTAGCGCAGGAAAAAATTCGATACGAATGCTATCAATACTCTTTTGGGAAATCTTTTCTAATTTCAACATATCGGATAAAAATTCTTGAAAGACACTTTTACTTAGCGCTTTAAGGGTAAAGCGGGAATATTTTAGGTAGAAGCTATTAATAGACAAATTAAGGTCGTTATCATCGGCACTAGCTATTGATATTTTGTTGGCGAGTATGTAACTTTGTTTCAACATTGTGCATCTATGTATGTTTTATTATTGATTCGGTTTTAACAAGAAAAACGCTGTTTTTGTTTGCCTTAGCAGCCTTACTTGGAAATCCATATGAATCAGGTCTACTTTCGGGGGTATGACTCGCAGAACATTGGATTCCAACGACCTGTTTATTTTGTGAGATCCAAACAATGCGCCCAATTCTGGTGCATTCGGGGCACTGCGCATAATCCCCTATACGTGCCATTTTGAATCACCTTTTTTATTGCTATCGCCATCTCTACAGATTGCCTCCGTACAGAAACCAAAAATGATTTTCACAGATGACCTAAATGCGGCATCTGTGATTTTTAATAATTCAATATTTTGCTTCATTTCTCTCTCTTCTAACGAAATTAAGAAAAGTAAGTCACTTAGCTAAAGTCTAAGCAAAGGACTTTTCACTCTATAACATACACCGCCCCGCTTATAAACAACTGAGGCTAAAGGGAGTTTATTTCAAAAACGATCGATACGATGGATAATTTGAGCGGTGGCACAATTACTACTTATACTTTCTATCAATGAAGATAAGGGTGTTTCATAGACGATTAAACTATAGCATGTGTCCTTTATGTTGAACCATCCGATGAATCCTTAATTCCTCAGGGCTATGGAAAGCAGTATTACAAATTCGGCACTTAAACGGTTGATCATTGTACGCTAACATTTTAAAATTTCACTATTCCAGCAATGATTTAATATGCCCTATGAGAACAGTATCCCTCTTATAAAGAAGGCATTTTTGATTCTGCAAAAGTATGACTCAATAAGTCTGTTATTTATTGAGTAATTATTTTCCATAGGTTAAGTGGACACTGATTCCAACAGTAAGTGCTTGCTTTATACATGCAACCTTGACATTCTACCCTGTCAAAGCGTTTCTGACAATATTTACTCATAGCAGCACCTAAAAAAGGAAAAGGAATTGTTATGCCGTTGGTTTCTTCTTGACATTATTTGCAAAGATTTTCTTAGTGGTTTTCTTTCTGTATTCACAATGTGGCCGTACTGATGATTTGCATCTACGGCAGTTTTTAACTAGACCAACTCTGAGTTGACACATATCTATTTACCTCTATGTTGTTTTGTGTTTAGAAAAGAATCAATTATTCAATCAGTCAATTCCAAGAGGATAATAGAGACTCTTCAATCAACAATACCGTTGGGTCAGACTAATAAAGGTTAAAATATTCAGCGTTTTTTCGATTAGAAGTTATTTTTCCAGTTTTTTCCTGAAAAACAGTTTTTTAACGCTTTTTCCACGTTTTTAAGCCAGAAAAATCCTTTTCGAGCGATACCCTAATGTAGTTGGTGAAGTCATGTATGTGTCATTGGAATTTTTAGAGGAAGAGTCAACCCAAAAGTTAGTTGCTTTTTCTCAGATCATTCTGATTATAACGTGGTTTAACGCCACACTGGACAACATAAAATGGGTAAACGAAAAGTAACAAATGAAGGCAACATAGACAGTATGGTTCTGCCTTCGCCAAACGATGTTTTGGGCATAGCAGTGAAAATGCTGGGTGCCGAAAGAATCATGGTTAAATGCCAAGATGGAAAAGAACGTCTCTGTAGAATCAGAGGTAAACTGAAAAAGCGCGTCTGGATAAGAGAAGGCGACATAGTTTTGGTTTCACCATGGGATTTCCAGACCGAAACTAGAGGCGATATATTTTGGCGGTACCGAAAGAACCAGTCAGATTGGCTTAGAAACCACAATTACCTAACAATGTAGTGAGGACTGATTAAAATTAACCTTAAATGCACCGAGTGCGGAAACACATTCAAGAAAGATTGTATAGCACTTGACGAAGTAGTTATCTGCCCAATCTGCGAAGCAGAATACAAAGTAGTGGCAACAACGGATGGCAAACTACGTCTAAAAGATTTTGTCCTCGACGAAAGTGACTTTGGTGAACTAAGCGTTTCACGAGAAAAATAATCGAACTTCTGAGGTGACGAGTTATGAAGTATAAAACTCCTGATAAAAAGGTAGAACGTTTAGGCGGCGGTAAAATCCGAGGCTTAATCGTCAATGAAAACATTGACGAAGCGATTACTTAATTTACACATAATCGGTCAGAACTATCGATTTAATTCGCTATGGGTTTCATACTCTGAGAGAGTATGGAATTTTGAATGGGGCAAACGGATTCGTGCCGCCATCGCAATCCGCCGCGCCGAACCCACATATTCTGCCGCCAGTTTGGGGTTGCTCTGGGCGACTTTTTGGGCTTGCACAAAGAGGATTTCGATGCGTTGCCGCGCAATCTGCCTAATGTTGCCTTGCTTCATCATAACCTAAACATGCAGAAAAGCACGGTTCGCTTGCATAATAGTTGCGCTTATGCTAGCTTTGTTTGTCACTTTATGTTGGTATGACAGTTTACGGCGCGCCACAAGAATACAAATAGATACGGTTACGTTTTGGGATTACAATGTTTTTCAACGCCAGTTACTTTGTGGTGAGTATGTTTTCCTCTATACACGATACATGACGTTATGTTGGAACCGTCGCGGTGTGTATGTGAAAACATGTATCGATTGCTTTTTTCGTCAAGTTAGTGCTTTTATATTCCTTAACAGAATAATTCAAACCCAGAGGCTGGGCACTTAACCTTTGGACTTGATTGGCAAGATTTTAGTAGTAATAGGCAGCACTATCTCAATTGGTTTTGGAATTTGGCACTTCACTGTGCCCGAAGCGTGGAAATGGTATTCATATATCGCGCCCAACGCCACTGAGTTAGTGTTAGCCGTCCAAGCTATCAACGTGTTCTTCTCTTTGACTTTAGTTCTGTTTGGAGTCGTAAACATGCTGCTAATTTATGGAAACAAAGCCAACAATTACTCAGTCATGATAGTGCTGACTGCAACAAGCATCTTGTGGATAACAAGAGTTGCATTGCAGATCGTTTATCCTCAAGGTTCAATCTACCCTGCACTCCAATACGGGATGCTATCCGCCTTCGTAATTGTGTCGCTATGCTACATCACCCCATTAACCACGGTAGTTAGAAAAGAAATCAGGGCTAAACATAAAACCTGAATTAGGTAGGGCAACAAAAAGGTCTATTGACCTTCTTCTAACACAGAAGAAAGAAAGCTGTCCGTTTAAGTAATCCGATGTTAAGGAAAAGAGAAAGTAGGAAACCCATTTGAGAAAAAAAACCAAACTATCATGGGCTAATCTGGTTCCCGTGGCTCCTCGCAGCTGAATGTATCGCCAATCACTCATCTACGCAGACAAACTATGTCCCACAGTTATGACGACGTTTCCTTTTTTATGCCCAGCTTCAACGTAGCGGTGTGCCTCAACAATCTGCTCCAACGAATACTGTCGGTCGATGACTACTTTTACTTTGCCAGTTTCAATTAGACCGCTAAGGGTTGACAAATCGTTTGGCTCCATGTCTCCTGACCCCCAAGTGGAGAGAAAGACACCGGTTTCTGTCAGTGACCCCTTCGCCTTTGAACGCGAAATTTTGCCTACTGCGTCAAAAACCAAGTCATACTTCTGACCATTTTTAGCGAAATCTTCTTTGACGTAATCAATCACAACATCCGCCCCTAAAGATTTGACCAACTCCAAATTAGCGGCGCTACAAACGCCAGTAACTTGTGCCCCGTAATACTTGGCAAGCTGAACGGCGTAGGTACCAACGCTTCCCGAAGCTCCATAAACAAGGACCTTCTGTCCATTCTTGACGTTTGCCTTCCTAAGAAAAGCCAACGCCGTCATTCCCCCGATGGGAACCGCAGCAGCTTCCTCAAAAGTCAAATTTGCAGGTTTCTTTGCAACCTCGATAACTACTCTGCCCACCACGTCTGTTTCTGGAAGACAAATATACTCGGCATATCCACCGCCAAAACCAGTTGCAGCCAAAACTTCATCACCGACCCTAAATTTTTCCACACCCTTGCCAATTGTCTCGACGACCCCCGATACTTCCATCCCAAGAACTTTTTTTCTTGGCCCCGTTAAACCTAAAGCTAACCGCATAGGGAGCCAAAATTTCGTTGGGACTTTAAAGCCGCGCATTCGTATATCTCCTGCTGCTATGGTAGTCGCATTTATTTTCACTAGTACTTCATTGTCCTTTGGAACTGGTTTTTCTATTTCTTTGAGACTTAGGACCTCTGGCGATCCATATTTTTCGTATATGACTGCTTTCATTTTCAAAACTACTTTCCTCCAAGATTGCTATGAAACATGTTTTGTTTCAACTGTTCAGAGAAGGTTTCCGCATTTTGGAGGTCTTCTTCATTGGGTCTTCCTTTGTTCATGCCTCCAAAATATTTGAGGAAGACATTGGTGTTGAAACCTTTGCATTGGAATTCATCAATTATTTTGTAGCCTTTAGCCTCCAATTTTTCTCTAAGCGCCGAATGATCCTTGGCTAGTTTTTTCTTCCCTGTTATTCCAGCGGTTGAAAAAATGAACGCAGGTTTGCTTTCTACCTGTGGTAGTTTGTCAGCGAAGTCAAGTAGGGGTTTGTAGTGTTTTCCGCTGTCTATGCCTGCGCCAAACCCAACTAGGCCAAACTTGTCGAGTTCTTGGGGGTTTGTTTGTTGGGGCGTTTTTATTTGTGCATTAAGAACTTTTGCAATAACCTTGGCGATTTTTTCAGTATTATTGTGATGATACGAAAAAAGAACTATTGCAGCAGCTAAATCCACATTTACGGCTATTTTTTCACTCATTTCTGTCCCTCCGGTAAGGCTTGTGTTTTTTCATTTGTCTTGGTCGAAGGCAGGAGTTTGCGCAGTTCTTCTTCAGTTAAGTCAATTCTGAGAATCCCGTTGGTTCCCTGTATCTCCAGAATGATGCCTTCGGTTATGCCTATTTCCTTGAGTTCGCCAAGATACCCCTCAATTAGCACCTTGTCATCGCTGTCGCTGGATATTGCGAAGCGTTTGACAAAGTTCTTCGAAGTCAATTCTATGGAGAACAAATGGCTCAAGTTTTGGGAGTTTACCATTTTTTTCAACACCTTTATGAGACTTCTTGGGCGTAAATCAAAGATTAAGTTATTTTAGGAACTGATATCAAATAATACTAAAGACCCGAAAATTTCAGCATCAGCAACAAGGTGTGCAATTAAATGGAAGTGTACGAGTTATTGTTTGAACTGGCGAATAGCGACAGGTTCAAGATAATGCTACTAGCCGAAAAACAAAAACTAAAGCTATCGCACATATCAAAAAATCTTGACATGACTGTAGCTGAAACGTCACGGCATTTAGATAGACTACGTGAAAATAGTCTGCTTGAAAAGAACGCTGAAGGACTGTATGAACTTACACCGTTTGGTCAGCTTACTTTGTCTTTGACCCCCAGCTTTGAATTCATATCCAAGCACAGAGACTATTTTAAAGATCACACGCTTTCTCATTTGCCTCAACAATTCATAAGCAGAATAGGTGAACTGGAGAATTCTATATACACTAACGACGTTATGGTAGCTTTTGATTTAACGGAAAAAGTTATTGACGAAGCCCAAGAGTACATTTGGATTCTTTCCAATCAGGTGCTTGTAAGTACCTTGCCTTTTTTGGAGAAAGCCATTAGACGGGGAGTCAAGTTCCAACTTATCTTGCCTAAAGATTTTATGCCCACGCCAGGTTTCAAGCCTTTACCTATAATCCCTAATTTGATAGAAAGGCGTACTCTCTCAAGAGTTGACTCGGTTATAATTGTGTCTGAAAAGAAGGGACGTTTGGCTTTTCTAAACAAGAATAGCACAATGGACTACATGGGGTTTGGCTCAACAGATGAACGTGGGCACAAGTGGTGCCATGATTTGTTTGTTCATTACTGGGAAGAAGCAAAACACGAAAAACCAAGCAACTACCCTTCTTAAAATTTAGTCAGCCTCAAAGGTAATTACAACGTTTCCTTTTTTGTGCCCGCATCAAACGCACCCCTATATTTGGTGGAGCTAAGAGGATAGTTCATGTTTTAGCTGCTTTAATGCGTCTGCCATTTGGAGTGGCTTGCAGTTTAGGTTTCGCTGTGCTTTGGCGGTGTCAAGAGAGGAATCCACGGGGCGTTTGGCGGACCAAGTAAACTGCGCCGACGTCACAGAGTCAATTAGGCTCTTGTCCAACCCAAAGACATCGCATATTTGGTTGGCGAATTCAAGGCGGCTGACGCGTGTGGCACCACAGAGATGGTAGATTCCTGTGAGGCGGCGCCCCAGAATTTCAAGCGTCATCTCCGCGAGGTTAGTGTTTAGCGTGGGCGTATTATATTGGTCGGTGACGATTTTGACGCGGTTACCCTTGCGGAGGGTTTCGATGAGCCAAAGTGCAAAATTGACTTTTCCCGCGGCTGGCGTGGAGCCATAGATGACGCTGGGCCGAGCAATGCAGAATTCGGGCAGGGTCTGAACGATTTCTTCCGCTTTAAGCTTAGTCACCCCGTAGTAGTTTATGGGGTCAGGTTTGTCACTTTCTTTGTATCTTCCCTTTGCGCCGTTAAAAACGTAGTCTGTGGAGACATAAAACAGGAAAGAACCAGCCGTCTGCGCTGCTTTTACGATGTTTTGGGTGCCTTCAACGTTAACTTTCCAAGCCAACTCTTTGTTTAATTCGCATTTATCAACGTCGGTCAAGGTGGCGGCGTGAACGACAAAGTCAGGTTTTATGGTTTGAAGGGCTTCAGCTACCTGTTCCTTAGCTGAAACATCAATTTTTACATAGGTGCCTACCGCGGATATGCTCTGGATGTCTGAAGAATAAACCTCTAAACCTTGAGCAAGCGCCAGTTGCGCCAGTTTCGAGCCGTAAAGCCCGCTGGCACCCGTGATTAGAAGCTTCAACGCATACCGCCTAGTTTCCAAGGCGTCGGATGCAAAATAACTTCAGTTGCAAACGGCGTCCACCAGCGTTCATTCTCCAGATACCACTGAACGGTAGATTTTAGGCATTCTTCAAAGCTTGCCTCGGGTGCCCAGCCTAATTTGCTGCGGGTTTTGGTTGAGTCTAAGCTGTAGCGGGTGTCATGTCCGGGGCGGTCTTCAACAAAAGTTATCAGGGCATCTGATTTGTGGAGGTAGCTGATGATTTTTTTGGCGATTTCAATGTTAGGCACTTCGTTGCCTGCCGAGACATTATAGATTTCTCCCGGTTCGCCCTTTTCAAGCACTGCATCGATGGCTTCGCAGTGGTCACCCACATATATCCAGTCGCGGATGTTTGTGCCTTTTCCGTAAATTGGGATGGGCAGATCCCTTAATGCGCGGATGACGGTTTTAGGGATTAATTTCTCGGGAAGCTGGTAGGGTCCAAAATTGTTGGTGCATCGAGTGATGGAGACGTTTAAGCCGTAGGTTTTGTGGTAGGCTAAAACGAACATGTCTGCTGCGGCTTTTGCTGCGGAGTAAGGATTAGAGGGTTTAGGCGGAGAATTTTCAGTGAAGGAGCCTTCTAATGCTTCGCCGTAGACTTCGTCGGTGGATACTTGCAGAAACCGGGCTTTGTGATTATGGCGTCGCAGAGCCTCCAAAATAGTGAAAGCACCCAAGGTGTTATTCTGCAAAAAGACAAAGGGTTCAACGATGCTACGGTCCACATGGGTTTCCGCGGCAATGTTTACGACGGCATCAACTTGATGAACCAGCCGATTCATAAGTTGAGGGTTGCAGATGTCGCCTTTTATGAAGGTGTAGTTTTTGTCGTTTTCGATGTCATGGAGGTTAGCGGGGTTTGCGCCTATCCCCACCTTGTCGACGTTTATTATTTCGTAATCGGGGTGTTTTGTCAGCATCAGCCGACAGAAATTGCTTCCAATGAAGCCTAAGCCGCCAGTAACTAACACTTTCATAGTTCATCACTTATGGGGAGGGAAATTCCAATCCCAAGGTTTACCAACACGTGGGTCTGTGGTTTTGCCGTTTATTGTTTTTGGGATGAGTGTTGGGTCATTCCAAGCGCGGCGTTCCTCGTCGGGGTCTGCTGTGTTGTAGAGGTTGGTGGTGAAGTAGAGCAGCATTGCTGGTTCGACACCTAAGGCTTTAAAGCCATGCCAATAGTGCCCCGGTACCCGTACAATCTGCAATTCTGAGCCACTTGACACTACTTCGGTTAACTCAGAGGCGGCTTCGTCGAAAGCACAGATTTTTATTGCGCCCTTCAAAACCAAAAAATAATCATCTTGACCCCTAACGTGACGATGCCAAGCGCGGATAACACCGGGAAAGGTGGAGGAAATGTTTGCTTGCGCTATGGTGTCTTCTCCAAAAAGGTCTGCCCAGTCCCGCCGCATAACCTCGGAGAAGGCTCCTCGCTCATCTGAAAAACGCTTAACGGGTTTAATCTTAATCCCCTGTAACATAACCTACACCTTGCTACCTTCAATCATATTTCGGCGAATTCTTTATAATGATTGCCTTTTTTACGGTTTAAACTTCTATTTCGGAATAATCGCCCACATGTAACTTTATGGTCCGATTCCGTTGGTTACGTGTGACCTTGGCGTTTTTGCCGATTAAGCTCTCTTCTAACCGCTCTATGTCTTTTATGGTTACAGCTGTTTGGACCACACAGCATTCAAGATTAGAGTTGAAGATTTTTGAATCCTCGCCGACGCTTGTGTAGGGTCCGATGTAGGAGTTTTCGATAATCACGTTCTTGCCGATTATACATGGACCGCGAATGGTGCTGTTTGTAATTGTTGCAGTTGAATCAATCTTTACACGGCCATCAATTACGCTTCCTGTAATGGTGCCTTTGATGTCTCGCTGTATGTATTCGTCCAAGATTCGTGTGTTTGCAGAGAGGATGTCATCTTTTTTGCCTGTGTCAAGCCACCAAGAGGTAAGAATCTCGGCTTTCACTGAAAAGCCCAGATTAATCATTTCTTGGATAGCATCGGTGATTTCTAGTTCATTCCGCCAAGACGGCTTTATCCGCTCAATTGCTTTGTGCACTTTATTGGAGAAAAGGTAGGTGCCGATGATGGCTAAATTACCCATGGGAGTTTTGGGTTTTTCTACAAGCCGCACGATGTTGCCTTTCTCGTCTAATTGGGCGATGCCAAAGCTTGACGGGTTATCTACTTCTTTTAGTACGATTAGCGCATCGAGGTGTTCGCTCTTGAACTTTTTAATAAACCCCTTCAAACCCTGCCCGGTTACGTTGTCGCCTAAACACATCACAAAAGAGTCCTTACCTAAAAACCGCTGAGCCGTCTTGACTGCATGTGCTAATCCAAGGGGTTCTTGCGGGATATAAGAAACCGTCAGGTTCCATTCAGCGCCATCTGCAACGTAGTCCTTCACGTTTTGACCCGTTTCAGGCGCGGTAATAATGCCCACCTTTTTTATGCTCGTAGCTGCAACTTGATCCAGCACATAACCTAATATGGGTTTGTTAGCTACGGGAATTAGTTGTTTGGCGCAGGTAAAGGTTAAGGGTCTTAGCCGTGTGCCTTTACCGCCACTTAAAACTAGCGCTTTCATAGTGTATCTTATAGTGAGATGAGGTTGGTATTAATGGCTTGCTATAAACAGAGTAGAGCTAACACAGTTGTGGTTGGGCTTGTGCAGTCACATAATTTTATTACTAAAACCACCGAATTTAAAGTGCTGAGTCGGTAGAAGGGTTGAGTTTTTTGAAAAATGATTTTTTTCTGCCTCTTCGAAAAAAGGCCAAATGCAAATATGCAAACATATGTGACTTATACTCCTCATCAAGCGTCACTTGTACAAACGTAGGCGGAGAATACTGTGGCAGATACCGGGCCTTAATAAAACGCCAAAAGCCCAATAGAGAATCGAGTTCACTTCAACAAGTACTCGCCTAACATCAGGCATCCATTAGGACGTCCGCTACGCTGTTGAATGCTGATTATTAGCAAACGGCTTATGGCTCATCGTTGAAAGAAGTTAATGAGTTTCTCAACTAAACTAACAAACACATTCAAAATGCCCCGCAGGGGCCCAAGCGAATTAACTATATCACGCACACTTTTTACATCAGTTTTGTTGACTGTCCGAGTTAAAACTGCAACCAAGACAAACAGCACAACAAATGCAACCACACCAATAATTAATTCAAACAACGCTGAAAGATTAAGGAACAAAACCAGCAGATAGGTTAAGATGCCGGCTATGCCAGATGAAATCGAAATTTTTATTGAAGAAGACCACTCGATACCGACGCCGAAGTGATTTTTGATAAATCGCAAGCTTAGGAACATGCCGGGGAGGCAAACTATCAGGGTAGTTACAATTAAGCCTATTACGCCGAATTGGGAAATCAAAATGAAGCTCGTTGGGAATCCAAGAATAGCTGTCAGTATGGTTATTTTGAGGTTGTATCCTGTATAGCCTTGCCCATTAAGCAGGTTGCCTACACTCAAATATCCTATTGCTGTGTACAAGTATTGGATAGCTAACAACGCCAAAAACAGGGGCGCAATCACATATTGGGTTTGGAACACCGTATCAATGGCGGGCTGCGCAAGCGCCATAACCATCACTGTGACTGGCACAATGAGTAGAGATGCATATTTGACGGAGAATTGGAAAACGCCTTTGAGCAGGTCTCGGTCGGTTTCGGGGTTTAGTTTAGAGAAGGCGGGAAGCATCATAGTTGTGACTGGAGAGGCAAAGAAGGTAATTAAAACAATAAAGTTCAAGGCAACGTTATAGTTTCCGATGACCGCGTTATCGGTAACGTAGATCGCCAGGATGAAAGTGTAAAAATAAGTAAGGACTGCGGTCACAATGGTACCGATTGATACGGGCAAACCATATTTTATCATCAGCTTAACGTTGCTAAAGAATGCTATGTTGCGGTGACCTTGGGGTGGTTTAGGCAGGGATTTATACATTACATAGACAAGCAAAACCCCGATTATGCCCGCAAATAGAGTAGATAGGGTGTAGCCCCAAACTGCACCCGGGGTGCCAAACCCTAAGAGAACCAAAACAAGAATCAGCACGGTCTTTAATGTTGACTGAACGATTTGCACGATGCTGTTTAGATGCATGCGCTCCAGACCCGTAAATGCTGCTGCCGCTGTATTCATGAGGGCGCCTGTTAAGACGAAAAAGGATGCAATTTGGATAAGAGGCGTGATTGTTGGACGGCTAAAGGCTACTGCTAAAAAGTCAGATAACCCAAAAGACACCAATGTTAGAACCACGCCTACAAGAGCTTCGAAGAGCAGCCCCGAGAAGAGGATGCTGCGTATTTTTGCTACATCCCCTTCGCTATTGTACTGTGCGGAGTACTTTATCATGCCTGTTGTGATGCCTAAATCGCGGATAGTCGCGATTAGGTTGGGGGCGGTTAGGGCGATTCCGTATAAGCCGTAGTTATCGGCGCCTAAAATCCGTGCGATAAATATGGTGCCGACAGCTGAGATTATGGTGGATAAAATCAGGCCCCACATAACGTGGAAGCCGCCTTTCGTGCTTACCCGCGCCATCTCTGTTGCTTTGGTCATACCCCTCTCTCAGCACCCTTAAACTATGTTGTGTTAGTGACGTGGTGTTTATCATTTTTGGTATTTCAAGAAACCAGAAAAGACGCCCTTACGCGGATGTTGCAAGCTTTTTATCTGTGCACTGCGACCTTTGATTGACGCGTATGCCCTCAGACATCGAAAAGCAACTCAAAGAATGGTTTGCCGACTTTAGAAAAGTCGTGGTGGCAGGCATAGGGAACCCAATACGCTCAGACGATTATGTAGGCATAAAAATCGTAAAAAACCTAAAAGGAAAAGTGCCGCCTAACGTTTACCTGCTAGAATGCGAAACAGTCCCAGAAAGCTACATCTACGACATAGAAAAATTCAACCCCACCCACATCCTACTCATCGACGCAGCAATTTTAGGCTTAAACCCAGGAGACGTCCGCTTAGTAAAAACCGAAGAATTACACCCATCCTCGGCGATTTCATCCCACATGTTGCCGCTAAGGATTTTCTGTGACTACCTCAAAGCATCAACGGAGGCAAAAATCGGTCTGCTACTGGTCGAGCCTAAAAGCATGGAGTTTGGGGAAGGATTAAGCTGTGAAGTTGAAGCTTCAGCGCAGAGGCTAACGCAGATTCTTCGGGGCTTTCTTAAATGAGTTACCTTTTTCGTTTAAAGACGTAGTCAATAGTCAGATTGGTTTGACCGAATTGCTTGTTTTCTTCTTTGACTTCAAAGTGGTCTTTGCTGACCCATTTTAGGGTGACGTGTTCTTCGAGTTCTTGATCTTCAAAGGTGCCTCTCCAAAACAGCTTGAGGGTTTGGTCATCTACCCAGGTTCCTACATGGTCATGAACTATCCCCTCGGATGTGATGCGGAACATATGCACTTCGCCGTTGTCGGGGTTTAGGCTCCAAAAGTCATTTTGGTAGTAGTCCTCGTAGCCTTCAACCTCTATGTTCATTTCTGAGTTTATTCCATCTTCGCCTACTGCAAGCGCCGTCATTTCTCCGCAGCCTGAAACGATTTTGCCATTAGAGGACTTCATTGCGATGCCCACTGCCCATTCGCCTATAAGCTGTTTTAGCAACTCCGATTGTTTGGAGTTACGGGTGCTTTGCTGTGTCATGGTTTAACCTCTAAATCAAGCTTCACAGCTTCGAGGACAGTTATAAACAAATGTGGTAACCAACACACAACCACTTGCCATGCAGGGTATGTTAATTAGCAAGTGTAACCCTAGCATTAACTGTGAAGAGCAATGGCTGGCAAAGCAATAATTATTATGGGTTCAGAGAGGGATTTGGATTTCTCCCGAGAAATCGCTAAATACCTCAAAATCTTGGGTGTAACCTACGAGTTCCGCATCGCTTCTGCTCACAAAACCCCCCAGACCGTTTTGGAAGTCATTAAAGAATTTGAAAACGAAAAAGTCATCTACGTTACCGTGGCGGGACGCTCTAACGCATTAAGCGCCTTCGTCGACGGAAACACTTCCAAACCCGTCATTGCCTGCCCACCCTACAGCGAGAAATTCGGAGGCGCAGACATTTACTCCTCGCTTCGGGTTCCAAGCGGCATCGGCAGCTTAGTTACCATTGAACCAGAAGGTGCAGCGATTGCTGTTGCAAAAATCTTGGGTCTAGAAGAGTCGCAGATTGCAGCCAACGTGAAGGCTTATCAAGAGGACAAAAAGAAGGAACTTGATAAGGCTAACGAGTCGGCAAAAAAACTCAAATAATTTTTCCTTTTTTGTGTAAAGTATAGAAATTTTAAATTTTAAAAAGAAGAAAAATTAAGAGGGCAAAAAGGCCCTTATGGTTTGTCTTGTTTCTCTTGGAAGAGCTTCTTGATTGCGCTGATACGAGCCTTCTGCGCCAACACATCACTGGTAACCACAGTCAAAGCTTCTTCAGGACACCACTTAACACATTGGGGACCGTCGGCTTTGTCTTTGCAGAGGTCGCAGACGTATACCCGTTTGGTTTCGGGGTGTAGCATCATAGCGCCGTAGTCGCAGGCTTCAATGCACCAGCCGCAGCCGTTGCATTTGTCTTTGTCTAAGACGATGTTGCCTGTGTCGTTTGCTTGAGAGAGGGCGTCACGTGGGCAGGCGGCGACGCATGCTGGTTCTTCGCAGAGTCTGCAGGTGACTGCCATGTTGGCTACTTGGCTGACTCGGACGACGCGTATGCGGGATTTCATGGGGTTGAAGCATTTTTCTTTGTTGAAGCTGCAGGCGTATTCGCAGACTTGGCAGCCAACGCATTTTTCGGGGTCAGCGGAAATGAATTTTCTTTGGTGAACTTTGACCATTTTTAATCCTCCTTGCCTTTCACTATGCTGGAATACTCTTCGAGTCCAAGCGCTTGCAGCTTTTCTTTACTGGGGATACCTTGCTTAGACCAGCCTCGGGCTTGATAGTAGTCATCCAATAAGAGGTTAAGTTCATCTTTGGTTACTACTGCACCTTTTACGGGTCCATCATCAGGGACTGGTAGATTCATAACTTTCCAAGGTAACGTGTCGTCTTTTCGGGTCAAGCCCTCGCGGAGGTTGATGAGTTTGGCTAAGTTGATTATACGTTCACCTACAAGGCTAAGTGCCTCTGCAGAAACATCGGCTCCAGTGACTAAATTATAGAGTTTAGCCATGTCCGCGACTTCTTTGTAGAGGGTACCCTTTGAGTTCTTGCAAATAATAAAAGAGTCAATTAAAGCAAAGATGTCTTCGCCGTCTTTGACGATTTTTCCGCGTCCTGCTTCCGCCTTCAAACGGTCAACTTTTCCTTTCAAGTCAACGGTGTAGGCGCCGCTTCGGTTTTGATCTGCGCCACGGAAGGAGACCGCCGCGGCTAATGCTGCAGTTTTAAGGCAACGTAAATCAAAGCCAGAGGCTTCTAAACCTTTAATGTGTTGGGCAAGCGGAACGAAATCTTTACCCATTTTTTCGGATGCTGCTTTAACGCCGTCTGCTAAAAGTTCACCGACGCCTTCGCGTTTGCCGATTTTCTCGACCAGTTGAACAACTGCTTCTGCGTTGCCGAAGTGGGCATCGATACCGCCGAGGTCATCGTGGTTTATTAGACCTTTTTCGTGGACTTCCATAAGGAAGCTTATGGCAACGCCAGTGCTGGTTGCGTCTAAGCCGTAGAAGTTGCAGAGTTCGGCGGCTTTAATGATTGCGTCAAGCCTGTCTACACCACAATTGGGACCAAGCGCCCAGAGGTTGTCATATTCCATACGTGCTAAGGTGCCTTTGTAGGGTCCTTCACGAACGGTTGCTTCGTGCTCACATCGCATGGCACAGGAGTTACAGCCGATGACCTTTGCGATGTAGCGTTCGTTTAGTAATTGGCCGCTGACTTTGTCTGCGTCTTCGAAATGAGCGTTAGTGAAGTTACGTGTGGGCATGCAGTAGAGTTCATTTTGTATCATAACGTTCTCGCTTGAGCCAAGAGTGCGGTACTTCTGTGCTGCGGGACCCTTCATACGTTCATGGAATTCTCGAACCATGTCGAGGAATTCTTCAGGTTTTGCAACGAACACGTCGCTGGTTCCCCGCACAGCAATAGCTTTGAGGTTTTTGCTGCCCATAACAGCGCCTAAACCGGTTCGTCCGGCAGCGCGGGTTTTTTCGTTAATGATATTGGCGATTTTGGATTGCAGCTCACCTGCTAAACCGATGGATGCTACACGGATGTAGTAGTCGCCAAGTTCTGTTTTTAGGGCATCCTCGGTTTCACCTGGAGATTTACCCCAAACATGTGATGCATCATAGAGCTGAACTGAGTCATCATCAATCCAGAGGTAAGAGGGCTTCTCAGCTTTGCCAGTTAAAATTATTGCGTCGTAGCCTGCGCGTTTGAGTTCAGTGCCGAAGGTGCCGTGGCTTACAGCTTCGCCTAAGGCGTTTGTTTCGGGTGATTTGGATATGAATGCATGTCCGTTTCCGCCTGTGGGGAACATGGTGCCTGCGATTGGTCCAACTGCTAAAACAAGCGGGTTTTCGGCGCTAAGGGGGTCTACGCCGGCTTTTGAGTTGTCTAGCCAAAGTTTCATGCCTAAACCGATTCCGCCGATGAACTTCTTTGCGACGTCTTCACTTAGTTTTTCGGTTCGGGTTTTCCCCGTAGCTAAATCAACGTGGAGGATTTTTCCTGAGTAACCTAGCAAACCTTTCTTCTCTCCGAGAGTTTAGAATATTTAGTGAAGGTGAAAAGTATATTAAGCTAATGGGTTCTTCGCGGTGAAATGCACGTTTTTATGTTCCTTTGGGCTCTGGCAGGGTATCAACTGCAAATATAGACAGCGCTATACCCAAAACCAAAAAAAGCGCCCGAAGGAAAGCTCACCTAAGAAAAGACAGGGGTTTATTTTTCGGCTTCCCGGGTTTGGAAGAGCTTCTTGATTGCGCTGATACGAGCCTTCTGCGCCAACACATCACTGGTAACCACAGTCAAAGCTTCTTCAGGACACCACTTAACGCACTGAGGACCATCAGAGCGGAATTTACAGAGGTCACAGACGTAGACTGTTTTGGTTTCGGGATGCATCATCATAGCGCCATAACTGCAGGCTTCCATACACCAGCCGCAACCGTTGCATTGGTCTTTGTCAATAATGATGTTGCCGTTAATGGGTGACTGTGAAAGGGCATCTCTTGGGCAGGCGGCGACGCAGGCGGGGTCTTGGCATAGACGGCAGGTAACAGCGATGTTTCGGACTTGATTATCCCGAACGACGCGGATACGTGATTTGACTGCGTTGAAAACTTTTTCTTTGGCAAATGAGCATGCGTATTCGCAGATTTGGCAACCGACGCATTTGTCAGGGTCAGCGGAAATGAATTTTCTTTCGTGCAGATTAACCATTTGTTTTAGTTCCTCCCTTCAACTAAGCTGGTATAGTTTTCAAGACCTAACTCTTTTAGGTGGAATGCTGAGGGTAAGCCCCGTTCGTTCCAGTTGCGGGCGTGATAGTAATCATCTAAGAGCAACTTGAGTTCAGCGGCAGTAACTACTGCACCTTTTGCGGGACCATCATCTGAGATGGGTTGATTCATAACTTTCCAAGGCAAAGTGTCGTCTTTGCGGGTTAAACCCTCGCGTGTGTTGATAAGTTTAGCAAGGGTCTGTATCCTTTCGCCTGCAACAGCCATTTCATGAGCTGTAACTTCAAAGCCTGTAACTACATTGTAGACTTTTGCGATGTCTTCTAAGTCGTTGTAGAATGTGCCTTTAGCGTTCTTGCAGACAATTAATGAATCAATCAAATTGAACATGTCTTCAAGGTCTTTAACGAGCTTACCGCGGCCCTTCTCGGCAACCAACCGGTCGACTTTCCCCTGTAAATCCAGATTGCAAGCGCCGCTACGGGAATGGTCTGCGCCACGGAAGGATACAGCAGCGGCTAAGGCGGCTGTTTTAAGTGACCGTAAGTCATAGCCAGTGGCTTCTAAACCTTTAATGTGCTGGGCTAGTTGGTCTGATTTTTTGCCGATTTTTTCTGAGGCAACCTTTACGCCATCCGCGAGCAGGTCACCGATGCCTTCACGTTTGCCGATTTGATCGATTAGTTTGATTAGGGCATTGGCATTGCCGAAGTGCGGGTCGATTCCTACAATTTCTTCGTGTGAGAGAAGCCCTTTTTCGTGGCAATCCATAAGAAAACCGATGACAGCGCCTGTGCTCTGTGCATCTAAACCATAGAAGGTGCATTTTTCTGTGGCTTTGATGATGAAGTTTAGTTGGTCTATACCACAGTTGGGACCAAACGCCCAAAGGTTATCGTATTCCATGCGTGCCATGGTTCCGACGTAATAGCCTTCTCGGATTATAGCTTCATGTTCACAACGCATAGCACAGGAGTTACATGCAATAATTTTGGCAATGAAATGTTCGTTTAAAACTTCGCTGCTGATTTTGTCAGCGTTCTCAAAGCGAGACTCGTTATAGTTGCGTGTTGGTAGACAAGTTAGGTTGTTATTGATTTCAAGGTTCTCGGTGGAACCCAAGGTGCGGTATTTCTGTGCCGCGGGACCCTTCATGCGTTCATGGAATTCTTCCACCAGATTCATGAATTCGGTCGGGTTTGCAACTGCAACATCATAGGTGCCGCGGACCGCGATGGCTTTGAGGTTTTTACTACCCATAACAGCACCCAAGCCAGTTCTGCCGGCAGCGCGGGTTTTGTCGTTAATTATGCTAGCAAGCTTTGACTGCTTCTCGCCTGCCAAACCAATAGCAGCTACTCGGACGTAGTGATCGCCAATTTCCTCTTTGATAGCGTCTTCGGTTTCGCCCGGAGACCTGCCCCAAAGGGTGCGGGCGTCACGTAGTTGCACATTGTCGTCATCAATCCAGAGGTATACAGGTTTGGGAGATTGACCTGTTATGATGACGGCGTCGTATCCGGCACGTTTAAATTCTGTACCGAAGGTGCCGTGACTTACGGCTTCGCCGACTCCGTTGGTTACGGGTGATTTTGAGATAAAGGCATGTCCGTTTCCGCCTGTTGGAAACATTGTGCCTGAAAGGGGACCTACGGCTAGTACGAGCGGGTTTTCTGGACTCAAGGGGCTCACGTTTGCCTTAGAGTTCGTTAGCCAAAGGTGCATTCCTAAGCCGATGCCGCCGATGTATTTCTTAGCGACGTCTTCGCTTAGTTTTTCGGTTCGGGTTTTACCCGTGGCTAAATCGACGAATAGTAGTCTTCCAGCATAACCAAACAATCGTTTCGTCTCCAACATTTTAAATTCATCAATTGAATGGAGAATATATTAAGCTAATGGGTTCTTTCGCTTGAAATTCATGGCATTCCTTGACGTTGGAGTTGCCAGCTCAGATAGCCGTTCTGAGTTATTTTTTAAACCGAATTTATGAGAAAAATCTGTTTTTGAAACAAAAAACATTCTAACCTGATTATTCAACTAAACGCAATTGAAAAAAAAGACAGGTTCCAATTCCCCTAAACAACATTGAATAAACAATACCCTTCAATATTAAACCTAAAGACTACCAGTATACGCAGCTTTTAAAAGCAAACTGATTAGGTATAAAATACCATATGACCGGCAGAAAAAAACTATGCATCAACGCCATAGGCTTCACACTATATGTACTCTGCATAGGCATAGCCCTTAGCATAACGATACTGTGGCTAAAAATACTAATAACAGGGTTAATAGCAGCCGTGACGGCAGGCCACATATATGCACTCTACCGTTACCGACACGCAAACAAACAACAAAAACAAAAAAGGGACGACCAAAAAACTCTATACCGCTACTACTATGACCGATGGTACACCCCGGCGGATTCAACAAGAATAGAACACGAGAAAGAAAAACTAAAAAAGTTATCCCGAAAACAAAAATAAAAAAAGAATCATTGGCTATTTTTGGTTGCCGCATCAAAAAGGTGCTTAACAGCTTTATTTCGACCCCTCTGCGCCAACGTCTCCGCATTCACAACAGTCAATGCATCGTTTGGACACCATTTGACGCACTGCGGCTCCTTTTCGTCATTTTCAGTGCAATTATTACAGAGGAAAACAACGCGCTTGCCGGGGTGAACAGTTATGGCACCGAATTGGCAAGCGTTGATGCACCAGCCGCAGCCGTTGCAGATTTCTTCGTTGACGCGGATGATGCCTGTGGCTTCTTCTTGAGTTAAGGCGTTTCGTGGGCAAGCTGCAACGCAGGCGGGGTGTTCACAGTGGCGACAACTGATAGCGAGGTTAGTTACAGGGTCAAGACGCATGGCACGGATACGGGATTTAGTTGGGTTAAAGGTTTTCTCGTTTGCCATGCTGCAGACGTATTCGCAGACCAGACAACCTGTGCATTTTTCAGGGTCAGCAGTTATGAATTTTCGGTCATGAGGTCGAACCACACTATGCGCCTCCCGTCACGGTTTGATTATTAGTGGTTTGAGCATTTTTGACGATAGAAGCTAAATCAGCTAAGCCAAGTGCTTGGAGACGATCAACCGTTGGGACGCCATCTTTAGTCCAGCCACGCGCTGCATAGTAGTAATCGAGACCCAATTGAAGTTCGGGGTCGGTTACGCAGACTCCATGTGTAGGACCACGGTCGGGTATAGGTTGCTTGATTTTATAGGGGACAGTGTCGTATTTGCGGGTGCCTTTGCCTTCTCGGATGTTGAAGAGGCGTGCAAGGTTTTCTACGCGGTCGCCTACTTGAGCTAATTCTTCGGCTGTCACCGAGATGCCAGTGGCAAGCGTGTAGTACGCGGCAAGTTCGGGGTAGCCTTTGTATATGGCGCGGCTGTAGTTGCACAGGATAAGCGAGTCCAAAACGTTGTACATTTGGGTTTCTTCCAGGACTATTTTGCCGCGGCCTGATTCGATTTTTAGGCGATTTACTTTTCCTGATATGTCAAGGGTAGCAGCGTTGCTTCTTAGCTGTGAGGCTCCTGAGTAGCTGACGCTAAATGCTAAAGCGGCGGTTTTGAGGCTTCGGATATCGTAGCCGGGTACTTCTAAGCCTTTGATGTTGCAAGCGTAATTCTCGGCTCCTTTACCGATTAATTCGGCTGCTTTAGCTGTGCCTTCAGCGAGGATGTTGCCAAGCCAGCCTTCCCGTGTGCCAATTTTTTGAATTATCTCAAGTAGTGCGTCGGCGTTTCCAAATTTGAGTTCTAAACCGTTGGTTTGCGCCCTTGTAAGTATACCGTGCTCGTATAGGTCCATGGCAAATGCCACTGTGACCCCAGTGGAGGTAACGTCTAAGCCGTACAGGTTGGCTAGATGAATAGCCTGGACTATTACGTCTAATTGGTCGATACCACAAAGGGGACCCATACTCCAAAGACCCTCAGAAGTGAGACGAACCGTAACACCTTTGAAAGGACCATCAGGCACAACCGCAATATGGTCACAGGACATACCGCAAGTTGCACATCCAACAATTTTTTTGACGTAAACGCCTGTCAGTTCTTCGCCGCTGATGTTGTCTATGCCTGCGAAGGCGGCGTTGGTCCAGTTTCGGGTCGGCAACGCAGAAAGCGCATTGAGGACTTCAACGTTTTCGGGGGTGCCTGCGGTTGTGTATTTTTTTGTTTCAGGGTCTTTCATGCGTTCAAAAATGATTTTGATGAATTCTCGAAAGCCCGCAAAGTCAGCGGCGCCCACGTCATGTGAACCTCGGATGGCGATGGCTTTGAGGTTTTTACTGCCCATAACGGCGCCTAGTCCTGTGCGCTCGGCACCGTGGAAGCCGTCATTAACTATGGAGGCAAATCGACAGAGTTTCTCTCCTGCTTCGCCGATGGTGGCGATGCGGATGTAGGGGTCTCCGAATTCATTTTGGATTATTTGCTCCGTTTCGTTGGAGGGTTTGTTTCTGAGTTTTTCGCTGCCGCGGATTTCGATTGTTTCGTCATCAATCCAAAGATAAGATAAACGGGAAGCTTTGCCCGTTATGACTATGGCGTCGTATCCGGCGCGTTTAAGTTCAGGACCGAAAAAGCCGTGAGCGACCGATTCGCCGACTCCGCCTGTGGCAGGGGATTTGGAGACCACGGCGTAGCAGCTGCCGCCTGTTGGAGCCAATGTACCCGTTAAAGGCCCTGTGGCGAAGACAAGGGGGTTATCAGGATGTAGAGGGTCGGTACCCGCTGAAGAGTTATCCATAAGTAAACGTATGCCTAAGCCGACGCCGCCGAGATAGGCTTTAGCCAAATCATTAGTGAGGGTTCTGGTTTTTGTTTGCCCAGTAGTGAGGTTAACATACAAGATTTTTCCTGCATAAGCAAACATGATGCTTCCTCAGTTAAGAAGACTCTTAGTTAATTGAAAACTATATTAATATAATGGGATACATGTTAAAAAAATTCCGAACAAACCAAAGCATTTCTGAATTAGAAGCGAAAACTTAAAGCCACCCCAAATCTTCCCAATCTAGTAGGCGAAAAACCTTTTGACACGCACCCAAAGCCTAAAAACAGCCGCTGCCAAACAAGGCAAACCTGACACATACGCAATTTTTAACCCCACAAACATAACCTACTACACCAACTTCCCAGCCGCAACCGCCCTGCTTATCCCGCCTGAAGGCAAAAACATCCTCTACGTCTCGGGAACCAACTATGAACAAGCCAAAGCCGAAGCCCAAAACGTGACCGTGGAACTGCTCCGTCGCGGGGAGAGCGTTTATGAAAAAATCGCACAGCAGGTCCCTAACATGAAAATCGGCGTGGACACGTTGAGTTTTGAGAGTTGGCGTTTATTTTCGAAAATCTTGGGGGGAGCGGACAAGCTTGATTCCGTTGGCAGCATTATTCGTGACCAGCGTGCCGTCAAAGACGCACAAGAAATCGAGCTTATCCAAGCTGCCTGCAAAATCGCGGATATAGGCATCCAAACAGCCGCGGAGTTCATCCGTCCCGGCTTAAAAGACAAAGAAGTTGCCGCTGAAGTGGAGTATGCAATGCGTAAGGCGGGGTCTGATGGCACTGCCTTTGAAACCATTGTGGCATCGGGGCATTGCTGCGCGTATCCTCATGGCACATTCACCGAGAAAACCATTCAAGAAGGCGACTTAGTGGTCGTGGACATTGGCGCCACCATCAAGTTTTACCGCTCCGACATAACCCGCACCTTCGCCGCAAACAGCCCCACCGAGAAACAACGCCGCATCTACGAAGCCGTAAAATTAGCCCACCAAGCAGCATACCAAAAAATCAAACCCCACGTCTTGGCACGGGAAGTAGATATGGCAGCAAGACAAGTGATTGAAACTGCTGGGTTCGCCGAATTCTTCGTACACAATCTGGGGCATGGAGTCGGCTTGGAGGTACATGAAGCGCCTGTGCTGAGTCCTGACAGCAAAGACCTCCTCGAAGAAGGCAACGTAGTCACAGATGAGCCAGGGGTTTATCTTCCTGGGTACGGCGGCGTCCGAATAGAAGATACCGTGCATGTCACGGAGAATGGCGCAGAAAAGTTAACACATGCGCCTATCGGGTTATCTGCGGAATTTCCTGAAAGAAAATAGCAAACCCACGGCAGCTGTCAGAGTCGTGGCAAAAGCCGCTATGATAAACACCGTTGGGGAGACAGAGGACAAAGGTGTTGGCTGCTGAGCTACAACAATAAAGGTGCATTGTGCAGAATTGTTAACCTGCCTGATTTGGTCGCTTTCTTGAATTTCTTGACCAAACGAATCGGAAAAAGCACTGTGTGTTAAGTTGCCAAAATACGCCAGCCCCTCTGCAGTAATTGTTACGCTGTGTTGCCCAGCGGATAGCTGCCCAAGATTAACAGAGTAATGGGAGATGCCGCTTTGGGGATTGTATATGTGGCTTGCTTTTAGTGGTGACTCTGAAATTTTGTTTGCGGCAATTTCAGGGTTATCGTCTAGCGAAAACCTAACATCCGTTAGTTGACCCATGGTGGTGGCATAAGACTCAGGGTAGAAACGATGTGATGTGCTGTACCAGTCAGTTATAGGCACAGACACCGTAAAATTAAGCCACACCTCACTGCCAATCCAGTGCTGCCCAGTCCAAGTGGGCGATTCGATGATAATTACGGGCGCGACGGGTTCATCGGACCAAGAACCACTCGGCATAAAAGGATTCGCCAAAGCAACCCCGACAAACAGCATAAACGTCAATGCCGCAATAACTGCAAAGCTTAACGGAAAGGCTTTCCTGTCCATGCCTATTCATCAGTTTCTCTTTTAATTTAAAAAGCTAAAAAGCGTTTTCGTCAAAGTTTCTTGACTAACGCAACAGTACAAAGACAAGCTATTGTTTAGGGCTTGAAGTATCTAGAGTACGTGTATGGCGCGAAGGTCATGTCTGTTTATGAGGTTATCCAAGAAATAGTCAAATAACTATTTGCGAGGGCGACGGCTGGTTTGGGTTATGGCGGCGCCGACAAGCACCCCAACAGCTAAGGCAACGGAAGCGATAGCGAAGGTTTCATGATGTATATCACCCAGTTGGAACCATACGCCAAACGTGACTTTCTGCTGATACAGAATCAAAAACGCCACAGCAAAAAAGACCACTGCGACAAGCACCGCTACCCAACGATTACTCACCAAAAATCGCCTAAGTGAACAAGGGAACGGTGGGGTTTAAAGTTAGCTGAAAAACGGCTGGAGCCTACGCGGGTTAGGTGTTCTTTGAAAGAACAAGCTTGTTCTTGGAGGAGAATTATGTGCCGCTCTGCCTGACTAGGAAGCGGCGAAAATCGAGAAAAAACTACTCACAGGGTCAGGTGGCTATTTCGGCGTCTGCGGCGCCGCCAATTAGATTGGTGATTCTTACTCGTACATGGCTGTTGAGTTTTGCGCCCTTTATGAAGACGGGAAAGTTTTTGATTTTGGCGACACCCTCCCCGTTGGGGGCAACATCAAAAATGTCAACTTCAAATTCGTCCCCAATATCCATTGGGTAGGCTACGCCTCTACCGCGGTTTTTGGCGTTTCTTGGTGCTCGTTTTTTTGGACTTATGGTTCAATTCCTCTGTTATAACACAATACAATCTAATGAGGCATAAGGCTTTTTCTTTAGAAGCCCAAAAAAGGATACGCACTATTATTCGTGAAATATAATGTGGGCCCGGCCGGATTTGAACCAGCGACCAACAGATTATGAGTCTGGCGCTCCACCGAGCTGAGCTACGGGCCCACAAGACTAACCTGCCTAATATTGCTCTCTCAAACCACATTTAAACATTTTCCGAGCCACACAACAACCCAGAGATAAATTAGAAAGGAAGACTTAAGTCAAGAAAATTTGACACCGCCAGTCAATAAAGGTTGACGACAAATCTTTTATCATTAAAGATGCGAAGAGGAAATGGCGAAAACAAGGTTGAAAACTTGGGGCGCAATCGGCATACTTCTTATGGTAGTTATAGCGTTTGTGCCGCTCTCCAGCGCGGACTGGCCCATGTTTCATTCTAATCCAGCCAAAGATGGCATTGGCACAGGTGCGCCAATATACAGTTTAACGTTACTCTGGAACTTCTCCACAGGAGACACTGTAAACACATCGCCTACGGTAGTCAATGGCACAGTGTATGTGACTGCAGGCGGCTATATCTATGCTTTAAACGCTGCCACGGGGGTTCAGCAATGGAGATATCGCCCCGTAGACAACTCAATGGATTCTTCTCCCGCAGTCGATAATGGCATAGTCTATGTAATGGGTGGACCACGAAAGGTCTATGCAGTTAATGCATCAAACGGAGAGTTTCTGTGGGGCTCACAAATTTATGAAGATTTTGCTTCACCGCCAACTGTGGCAAACGGGATTGTTTACATAGGCACACGTAATACCTATCACCTACCAGATTTTTTGGCGTTCAACGCCACCACAGGAGTTCAAATTTGGAATTTCACTACCGGGCAAGGCGGCGCCGAATATAGTTCTCCCGCAGTAGTTAACGGCATAGTCTACTTTGGAGCAGAAGATGGCTGCGTTTACGCATTAAATGCTACTAACGGTTTTCAAATCTGGAAGTACACCGCCTATTCAAGCGCCATTATCACTTCGTCGCCTGCAGTTATCGACAACACGGTTTACATAGCCATTAGCGGTCATGAACTTAACACCTATACTTTGTTTGCGTTGAACGCTAGCACGGGAGAAAGATTTTGGAGTTATACCTCTAGTGGGGGTCAGAATTATTTTACAACTTCTCCCGCTGTTGCGAATGGTGTTATATACATCGGTTCAAGAGACGGCGATGTGTATGCTTTTAACGCTTTAACTGGCGCACAAATCTGGAAAGTAACGGCAGGCACTTGGCTTTTTTCGTCACCAGCAGTCGTTGATACTGTGCTTTACTTAGGTTCAGGTGACGGAAATGTTTACGCATTAAACTGCAGTGACGGCAGTTTAATCTCAAATTATACGGTTAATAACATTCCCGGCAGGTGGGTTTATTCATCTCCCGCAGTTGTCAACGGCGTTGTATACATAGGCTCAGGCGACCATAACGTCTATGCCTTAAATGGATCACTCGAACCTTTACCTCCGAAGGCGACGCCCACCCCGACAATCCAACCCACATCGTCCTCCACAAAAACCTCAACGCCAGCACCAACGCCAAAACCTACTACAACCCCTTCATCTAAACCACCAACCCCAACCCAAACGCCCGATATAACAATAATACAAGCAATAAAAAACAACGGAGAAAACGTGACCCTAAACATCGAGGGCAATATTACCTATGCACAAATCTTAGGCACCACCATAACTAACAATGAGTCAACACTCACCACAACCGTTGGGTTCACATTAACTGGACAAACAGGAACAGCAGGCTTCGGTAACATAACCCTTCCAAGAAGCGCCATACCCTACGGAACCACGCCCACCATCTACATTGATAACCAAAAAACCCAAACCCAAGGCTTCACCCAAGACGCAGACAACTATTACGTTTGGTTTACAACCCACTTCAGCACCCATAACGTCTCAATCGTGTTCGCCGCAGCATCAGCCGAGGTACAGCCTCAAACGTTCCTTCAACCAGTAATTATTGCAGTAATGGCAGTGATAGTTCTCATAGCATTAGGTGCATTAGGGATTCAGTTAAGAAAAGCAAAAAGTTAAGGTTTACCGAACCATTTTTGGACCCATGCAGTGTACATGGAGAGGCACTCTTTTTGGTAGGCGTCTTCGCTTTCTTCGCGCAGGCAACTGGCGAGTTCGAGGTTGCGGCTAAGTTCAGCTTGGGCTTCTTGGAGCGCGGTTTGCACGTCGTCAAGCATGTCGTTGCCGCCTTGGGCGTAGTCTTTTAGTGCTGCTTGCAGGAATGCGCGTTTTTGTT
Source organism: Candidatus Bathyarchaeota archaeon (assembly GCA_026014745.1). Taxonomy (NCBI): domain Archaea; kingdom Thermoproteati; phylum Candidatus Bathyarchaeota; species Candidatus Bathyarchaeota archaeon. The sequence continues at coordinate 272,138 of JAOZHS010000002.1, forward strand.
GGATTAATTCTTGGATTTTGCCATCAACCATACATGTTTCCTCGGTTAGGGTGGGATGGCTTGTTTAGCTTCACGGGTTGATTTGAATGTTTCCCACCCACCGCAACTCAAACAGTTGTTCAGTTTTTTATGCAGAACCCAGATAAGCCCCGTATATCACTATCAAGCTACCGATAACTAAGTTTTGGTGAGAGTATGGTTTTTGAACAAGCAGCCCAAACCCAAGACATCCCAGCGGGACAAATGAAAGCAGTCAAAATTGGAACCCAAGAGGTTTTAATCGCAAACATAAACGGCGCCTTCTATGCGGTCAGCAACGTGTGCACCCATCAAGGCGGCAACCTCTCTAAAGGCAAACTAGAAGGCAACGTCATAACCTGCCCTAGACACAAAGCCCAATTTGACTTAACCAATGGCAAAGTCGTTTCGCCGCCAAAAATCATGTTTATGCACCCAACAATCAGCGACCTGCCTACGTTCACTGCAAAAGTCGAAGGCAACAAAATCCTAATAGAACTCAAATAGCCACGTCACTGCTGAGTTCGCTCATAATGGTAGAGGTATTCCTGTGCGTAGCCAGCGTATTTGCCGAAGTAGCTTCGGGCGAAGTCGCCGATTTTTTGGTATTCCCCATTGGTTAAGGAATTGCGGCTCTGCATCTTCGCCACCAACTCAGGGGGAAAATGGTTAGCATAATATTTGAGGACAACACGCTTCACCCAGACATCCACGGGAAACGCTTCGGTTTTCTCCAACGAAAACAGCAACACACAATCCGCGACCTTCAAGCCTACCCCAAGAAAACCCAACAGCACATTACGCGCTTGCAGATAGGGAAGAGCCTGAAGGTCATTGAGGTTTATGTGTTCGTCACAGATTTTACGCGCCGTCCCCTGCACATACTTAGCCCGAAAACCCAAACCACACTCCCGCAAACCGTTTTCGCTTGCCACAGCCAACCTCTCTGCAGAGGGAAGGAGATAGAAGTCTTTGCCGTCGAAAACCCGTTTCTCACCAAATTTAAAAGCCATTTTGGAAAGCATTTGTTCGATGGCAGGGATGTTTTTCTGGATAGAACAAATAAAGCCGATTAGGCACGCCCAAGGTTCCTGCCGCACCAACCGCAACCCACCAAACCGCTCAAGCGCCTGCTCGATGACGGGGTCTTTGTTGATGCTTTGGCTGATTTGAGTTAAGTCGTCGTTTAAGCCGAAGTAGTGCCGCACAAACTCCTCCGATGCGCCTTCAAACTCTAGTTGGTTGTCGCATTGGCGGATTTTTATGATGTTGTCGCCGACGACGCCGTACCACCAGTTGCCCATTTTCTTCCAGCGGAAAACCTGCCCACAGCACAGCGAGAAATCCAAGTCAAACGCTACATCAAGCCGCATGCCTATTGCTCCATGAATTTGTCGGGTTTTGGCACCTCGGGCACTAATCCTTTGCGTCGGCGTAGGTCTCGGATGACTTCGGCGGCGAGTTTGGGGGGCAGGGTTTCCCAGTGGTCAAAGAGCAACTGCCAAAACGCTCTACCTGAGGTGGCTGAGCGAAGTTCTTTGGAGAAGCCAAACGTTTCAGCGACGGGGATGTAGCCTGTGATGTGGGTTAGGAGACCTTTTTGTTCGTATTGGGTGACTTTGCCGCGTCGGGTGCACAGTATTCGGGAGGATTCGCTGGCGAGTTCGGCGGCGACGGTTATGATGATTTTGTAGATGGGTTCTTGCAGGATGGGGTCGGCTGTGAGGAAGCTGCCAAAGACGGCTTTGCCGATGCCCCGCATCACTTCTTGGTCGCCTAATTCTGTTTCGCCGAGTTGGAAGTCGGTTAAGGTGGCTTTGACTTGGCGGAGGGGTTCACCGCACTGTGGTCCCGCTTGGCACGCGTATTTGAAGCCCGCGACAACGGCGTCTAAAACCTCTGGGGGGATGGATTGTGCTTTGCCTGAGCCGTCTATGAGTAGGTTTTGGTGCTCATCAACAGATAAGACTACGCCTGAATCCTTAGGGGGGGTTTCTGTTTGGGGAGCAACCGTTATCCAGAAGCTGTGCAGCTTATTGGGGCTCTTAGCCAACGCAACCACACCCTCCGCCTGCACACTCTCCATGTAAACCACCCGCGGAGAAGAAACACCAACCTCAAAGCCCAAGAGCCGCCTGAGCTGGTTGATGGCGACTTCCAGATGCAACTCGCCCATGCCACTAAGCAAGTATTCTCCAGTTTGTTTGTCTAGGGAGGTTTTGAGGTTCGGATCCTCTGAGGCTAATCGCTGCAGACCCTCGAGGAGCAGGGGGATGTCTTGGGGGTTTTTGGGTTCTACTACCAAAGTCACCACTGGCTCCGAAACGTAGGTTATAGCTTCGAAAGGCACCATACCCTCCTTGTAAGAGGAGTCGATAAGTGTTTCTCCTGCCGCTACCTTGCCTGTGAGAGTCACTGACGCCAAGTTCCCCGCGGAGATTTCTGGAACAGCTTCCCGAAAAGAACCCATGTCAACCGCGATTGTTTTGACCTCAACTTCAGCGTTGGCGTTGACAAGATGAAGGTGGTCGCCAACTTTGAGGGTACCTGAAAACACTCTACCAGATGCGACGGTGTCGCCGTTGGATTCGTTGTGGATGTTAGTTACAAACATAACAGCTGGGGCGGTATCGCTGCATTCTGAGAGTGCCTTGCCCATCTTTGAGTGGACTGAACCGCACCAGATTTTGCCCGTTCGATAAGCTTGGGCTTCCCGCGGGTTAGGAAGCTGCTTGATTGCCAACTCAAAAATCGCCCCGTAAACAGGCAAAACCTGCTGTATCTTACTATGTTTGCCGTTGACGTAGGCTTGGATTATTTCGGAAAATTTGATGCCCCTCTGCTTAGCCATGCCCAACGTGAAGCCCCAGCCATGCAATGCAGAACCGAACGCAACATTGCCAGCGGCAGCGCTGATTTTCCATTTCGACCTGAAGGGGGCTTCGGCATAGACTTCAAGCAAATCGTTGAAACCCCCGATAATGTGGTTGAGTTTGCCTTGGAGCTGTTCCTCAGTGAGTTGAAGTTCGGTGATGAGACGGTCCACCTTGTTGATGAAAAGTACGGGGCGGACGCGTTCCTCAAGCGCTTGACGAAGAAGCACCTCGGTTTGCGCCATAATCTCCTCCACTGCATCCACCACCACAACAGCGCCATCGATTACGCGGAGTGCACGGGTGACTTTGCCTGTGAAATCCACGTGCCCGGGTGTGTCGATGAGGTTGATGATGTAGGCCTGGTCGGGTTGGCGGGTGAGGAGGCTTATGTTAGCGGTTTTGATGGTGATTTTGCGCTTTTGCTCTTCAGCCAAATAATCCAAAACCCGTGCGGTTCCAGCCATCTGAACCGAAAGTAACCCCGCTCCCGCGAGCAGTGAATCAGCAAGCGTGGTTTTGCCGTGATCGATGTGGGCGATTATGCCGATGTTTCGGATGGCTTGCTTTTTAGCCATTAACTGCTGAATTTCTTGGATATGCTTGAACCGCGGCATACAAAACCCCCTTAGAAAGCTAATTTGAAATGGCTGCCTATAAATTTAATATTTACACTCAGGAGAGGCGAAAAGGCTTATTCTTCTCAACGCCATGTTTGTGCGAGCAACATGCCCAAAAAACCCGCAGTAATCCCCATTGACCAGCTTGGAGAAGCCCCCTACGCCGCCGTAGTCTGCTATCCCAGAGCCACCGCAGCCGAAATCAAGCAACGCATAGAAGAACTTGGGCAGCACAGCATCGAAGCGCTCGAGTTTAATGGGCAAGCGGAGGCGTTTGGCGTTCCTATACTTGGCAAAGGCTACGTGGGCATCGTTGTGGTCGGTCACCTGAAGGGAACGCGGGTAGCGGTGAAGATGCGGCGGGTAGACGCGGACCGCGTAGACCTAAAAGCGGAAGCCGAGTTGCTCCAACGCGCCAACGTGGTGGGTGCGGGTCCAAAATTCATCGGTGTTAGCGGGAACTTTATGGTTTCGGAGCTTGTGGATGGGGATTTGCTGGTGGATTGGCTCAAAAAAGCCCCCGCCAAAGCGGAGGTTCGGAGGGTTTTGGGGGACATTTTGGAGCAGTGCTGGCGACTTGACGAAGCAGGCTTAGACCATGGCGAACTCAGCAAAGCACCCAAACACCTCCTCATCAACAACACGGGCAAACCCTACATTGTAGATTTTGAATCCGCCAGCCCCGCCCGCAAAGTCATCAATGTCACATCGGTTTGTCAGTACCTCTTCCAAGGCCGCAGTGACGCACACCAAGCCATTGCACAGGTTTTGGGTGAAAAAAACTGGGATGAGTTAGTGGCTGCTTTGAGGAAATATGGAAAGGAGAGAAACCGAACCAATTTCGACGCCTTAATGAAGCTCTGCTTATCGGATGTTCTTTAAGCATATAGTCTACTCAGAGCAGCTTATGGAGCGATACTAGAAGTCAAAGGGCGAAACAAGTAAGCTTTATACTCTGCAACCTCCGAGATGAAACAGTGGCTAGTGTGAAGCGAAACACCGCTATCTCGTTGATCTTCATTATGCTCCTTGTAGCCTCTACTTTTGAAGTAAACCTAAGCAATGTTTTCGCTAAATGCCAATCGCAGGGGTTCTCTGAAAAATGGCTTTCCTCTAATGCAGGGGATGAAGATACAATTCACTCCGTCATTACCGAAAATGGGTACATCTATGTTGCGGCAGGCGGAATCTTTGAGGGTAGCAGACTTTACTGCCTAAATGCAGATACGGGTAGCCAAGTATGGAATTATAGTATATGGTATCTTTGTTTCAGTGTTGCTAAGGGCGTTATCTATGTCGGGGGTTCCCACGTTTACAATACCGCGGGGAGTATTCTCTGTCTTGATGCCTCAAACGGTGCCCAATTGTGGAAAAGCGACCTGAATGGAAAAATCGACAAAATAGCGGTGGTTGGAGACTGCGTATACGTTATGGCAGATAGCACTGTATATTCATTTAATGCTGAAACAGGCGCAAAAAACTGGGATTATTCGGTTCCTAAAGGCAATAAGCTTGGGTCCTTTTCGGTTGGCGTGGGATATATTTGTGCAGTCAGCATAACAGACGACCAAAATTCCAGTTCATACCTCAACTATGTTTATGCATTAAATGCTTCCAGCGGTCAACCAGTATGGACCCAAAAAATCTTAGGTAACACTTCACCTTCAAGCTATGCCTATTCAATTAGCGCATCCAATGGAACAGACTTTGTTCTTCAAAAGATTTATTCACAAAACATCGCTGGCTCGGGCAATGTATATGCATTTGACGCCCAAAATGGGACGTTACTAGGAAGTATGGAATCGTTGGCACTCCCAGCGACTTTACCGTTGAGAATAACGTTGTTTATGGTGCCACAAGTTCGGGGGTTTTCGCGGTGAACGCATCAAACGGTAACGAACTCTGGAACTATGAAGGCAACTCACAGTTCGGAACACTCATCACTGATAAGGACTTCCTGTATGTTAGTTCTACCAAAGGCGTTTGCTGCTTTAATGCTGGAAAGGGCGTTTTGATTTGGGATTACCAAGCTATTGACTATAATTCTAACCCCACCGACGGAAGCATGGTTGATGAACTATTGCCAACAACCCCAACATTGAGGGATGGAATAATTTACTTCGGCTGGAACGGCCCACAGAGGTGGCTAGACACAACAGAGCATAAATTTTATGCAATAAATGCTTACTCGGGGGAGGTTCTTTGGACGGATACCCTTGCGTACCGCTTCCAAGCAACGCCAGTGGTTTATAACGATACGCTCTACCTTGGCGGTTCGGCGGTGACTACAAAGAGCATGACGGGGGTAGGTGCAGGCGCTGTTATTGCTTTAACGCCAGATGTCACAGCTATAGAGCAAAAAAACCATGAGGTTACATCTATAATTATTGTTTTAACTATACTAATCATCACCGTCTTGTTATCCATTCTATTTATCATTCGAAAAACAAGGAAAAGATAACAAAAAATGGTTAAGCGACTACTTCGTGTAGACGCTTCTGCTTCACTGCCTCTTTAAGCTCAAGCGCGATACGTCTGCCCATGTACATGTTCTCGCCGTAACGCAAGTATGCGTAGGGTGAGGTGCCGATGCCGACGTTAGTGCCAGCCACGATGCGCGCGGAGATTTCGAAGGTGTAGATTTTGAGGTCGTCGGTGATGACGGTTTCGAGGCAGAAGGGACCAATGATGCCAGGCGGAGCGAGTTCAGCGGCTTTTTTATGCACGTTTTCGCCCATGCGCATGATTTCGGGCAACAATGATTCGCGGAGTACGATGGGGAAGTTGCCGACTACGGTGTAGGTTGGGGCAACGTCGATTTCGAGTTGTTCCTGCGCAGGGATTTTGCCGATGCTATCCACTGCTGATTCGTAGCGGCGATCCATCGCGAGCAGTTCCACGTCGTTGTTGAGGATGCTACTGAAGTAGCTGGGGTACACGTTGACGCCCAGCGCATATTCTTGGAGATGCACGCCTTCTAAGTCAGCTTTGGTGACTAGGCCACGTTTGATCATTTCGTCAGCTTTCTTGTAATAGCCTTTGGGTGAGTTGGCGAGGAAGTAGCCACGTCCGCCCTTGGCTCCCTGCAACTTGGCGATGACGAGGCGGTCAATATCATCGGGCGAGTTGAAAACGGCGGGGAGACGCAATCCAGCCTGCCGTAGCCATTCTTCTTGGCTTTTGCGGTTGGCTTCCCAATGGAGCAGTTTACGGTTTCCCATCATGGGCACGTTGAGGCTGTCGGTGAGCTGCTCGGTGCTAAGATATGCAGTGAAGCTGCCATGGGGGATTAAGACGACGTTTAGTTTGCGTAGTCGCTCCTGTAGGGCGGGGCTGAGAAGTTCACTGAAGTCTTTGACTATGATTAATTCGTCGACGAGGGGGTACTTTTGGTACATGATGGCGTCTTTTTCTTTGCAGATACAGACGGTGCGGAAGCCTTCTTCTTTGGCGCCCTTGAAGATGTTGAGTGAACTGTGTGAGCCTAACGTGCCGATTGCAAGCTTGGACTGATCATATTTCTCAAGGATACGAGCAACGTCAGCGGCTTCAATCATGTAACCACATCAGCCAATCTGCCAGCCTTCACAGCAGCCTTAATTTCCATGGCGACACGTCTGCCGGGACCCACTTCGATGCCATACTTGTATTTCATGTAGGGTGAGGTGGCTTCGACGCAGGGGCAACCAGGTACGCGGGGGCTTACGTCGAACACGTAGAAGTCAAGGTCTTTGGTGACGGCGCCTTGCAGGGCGAAGAGCCCAATCATGCCGGGTGGATACTCCTTTTTGCAGGCTGAGACGAATTTTTCTGCAGCTTCAAAGATTTTCTCAATTTGACTTTCCCGCATGGTTGCGCCCATGTGACCGATTTCGATGTTCTGGGTGGGGATGTTAAGTTCCATTTGCTCTTGCGCGGGTAAGTCAAGCACGCCGTCGAGGTCGGTTTGGATGCGGCGGTCAAAGCCCAAGAGGTCAATATCGTCGGTTAATGGCGACCAGAAGAGGTTAGCGTTGAATTTAGCTCCCAACACATACTCCTCAATAACCGCCTGCCCAAGCGCTTCGCGGGTGATGATGCCCTGCTCTATGCGCTTCTCAGCAACCTTTTCGTATTCTTGGGGGTTGGAGGCGTAGAAGAAGGCACGTTCGATGCTACGGGTTTTCTCGGGGACTTTGATGATGGCTAAGCGGTCGATTTCCTCGGGGGAGTTGAAGGTTTTAGGGGTCTTGATACCTGCTTGTTGGAGGAGATAGAGTTGGTTTCGGGGGGTGTTTCGTTCTTCGGTGCGGAGCATGCTACGGTTACCCATCAACGGCACAGCAAACTGGTCCTCGACGGGCTCGTAGCCAGCGTAGACTGAAAAGGAACGGTTAGGCACAAACACCGTATTTAGGTCTGTTAGCTGCTTTACGGCGTTGGGGCTGGTTATGTCTGAGAATTTGTCCAGCGCAATGACGTGGTCGAATACGTTTTTGTAGTATTTGGTGTATGTTTTGTCGCGACCCTTCTGGACGACGACTACGGTTTCGAAGCCTTCCTGTTTTGCGCCTGAAGCAATTTCTAGCGCGGAGTGGCTTCCCAGTACGCCTATTCGGATTTTGCTTTGGTCATATTTGCTAAGGATTTGGTTTAGGTGCTCGGTTATCATGCTTTTTCACTCATATACTCCTTGTAAGCGCCTATCACTGCTGACAGCGAGGGTACATCAAACAGTTTGAGACGCGTCATCTCATTTGCAGTTGCCATATACATTTGGCTAATAACGGTTTTAAGCTTGGCGTCCAACCGTGGCGGCTGCGACTTGCACAGCGATTTCCAGTCCTGTACGCCGTGGGCTTCAGCGTCCTTTTTGGCTTGCTCCAAATCCGTATACCACGCGGTTTTCTTGTAGAATTGCCGCGCCACCTCTTTGCTGACGTGTACGCCGTCGTGGGTAAAGCGGCATTCATCTAGGGTGCCTAAGACGTCGACGAGGATTAGTCTGCGTTTGTCGTCGAAGCCTAACTCGATTTTGCCGTCCTCGTTTTTGAGCCCTGCGTTTTGGGCGGCTTCGGTTATGGTTTGGTCAGCTTTGAGCAGCACTGCTTTGACGTCTGCGAGTTCTGTGGCGGTTAAGCCAGCGATTTTCTGCGCCTCGGTCCATGTTACGTAGCGGTCGGTTTCTTCGAGTTTGGTGCTTACGTCGAAGATTGGGTTTTTGAGGGTTTCGCCGGGGGTGGGTTGGTGGTCTAAGCCCAAATCGGCTAGGGTGGTTTTGCCTTGGGCGAGGCGTTTAAACACTGAGGAGCCTTCGGGTAAGCCGTTGCGGTAGATGATTTCGAGGGGTATGAGGCAGTTTTTGAGCGTCTGGTTGTAGATGCTGTAGTCGTGGACGATTTTGCCGCTTGTGACTGTGGTTTGGGGTCTGTAAACGTTTACGAGTGCGACTTCCATGATGCTGGAGGGCGCTTTGAGTTCTTTGACTTTAACTGCTTTGCCTTCTGCGTTGACTAAGCCGCGGTAGTGGCTGTTTACGCCTAGTTTTTCGAGTTGTTCAAAGCAGTATGCCCCCATCAGGCAGAGCGCGGCGCCTTTGCCGTCGATGTGGTCGGGCATTTCGCCCCAATCAAATACGCTGTAACGGTCAGAGAATAGAAATCTCCCAAGCCCCATAGCTGTCGGGGTTGGTTTTTGGATGATTTGTAGGTCTTTTACGCTACCCATTCTGTTCCCTCGGTATCGGTGATAATCTGTTTTCCACTTATATCACTTTATCCTATTAAAAAAGGGCTCTAAACGGCAATTTTAAGCAAAAGCTATTTATCCATAACAGAATGGTGTGAGCTAATAGGTTAAGGGGGTAAATGGCGATGGCGGCACCGGCGCAAAATGTTACAGCACAGACAAGATTTTCCAGCAGCCAAACAAATTCTTTAGAGTTATTGCCAAAACGTTGGTTCTGTGCTGGATTGGAACCTTCAGGTCGTGCGTTTAAGATTGAGTCCGAATCACCGGATAATTTTCTTGAGGCAATGAAAAGCTCAATCATTACATGGGTTGACTACATCACCGACGACCAAGCCAAAGATTTACCAATAGTAGCCGCCCAGATGGGTTTTAGCGATGCCATCATTACTAACTTAGCCAGCTGCGACCAACTTAACTATTCAGACTTTGACAGTGAAATGTGGCTAACTTTCCCGACCATTCAAATAAGGGGAAACGACGTTAGACCCTATTCACTTGTTGTTTTAATTCGTAAAAACCTAGTTTTCACCATACATGTCCGCATGATAGATAAACGGTTTCTAAGGCTGCGAAGATATTCAGAAACGATTCTTAGGAAAATCCCCACAGACATCAAATCTGAAGACAGACTGACGCTTCTGCTTTCACGCATTCTCGAGGCTAACAATGACAGTAACTTTAGGCACCTACGAATCATCGAAGAATACGGCGACGAACTGAACCGTGATTTGATGGATAAAGACGTGGACAAAGCTACGCTGGGGCCTAAAATTTACCAGATGAAACACGCCCTAATCGTTTACCTAAACGCGCTGTGGGAAAGCGTGGATGTATTACAGACGATTCGCTTCGGAGACGCAGAACTGCTCACAGATGACCCCAAAATTGTGAACTTGTTCGCCGGCATGGTTGAATCAGTGAAAAGCCAAATAGGCTTATCGGAGCACATGTCTGAAGTTTTAGCTTCAGGCATAGAAGCGACACAGTCAATATACAACAACCAGCTAACCATCGCAAACAATCAACTAACCATCTCAAACAACCAGCTAACCGTATTTAACAATCGCTTAGCAAAGGTTGTTGCGTACCTAACCATTGTGGGCACCGCCATCTTGATTCCCAACACCATCGCCACCATGCTTGGAAACTCTGTTTGGGCGATTGGACCTGAATTTTTCTGGACATATGCGTTGTTGATGATTGGAGCCACTGGTGTGGGTAGTGTTTTGATGTGGGTGTGGATTAGAAAGACTGGACTTATGATGGAAGAAAAAGAACACCCGCCGAGACCAAATAAAACCAAACCCCCAGCTTAATTGCGCTGTGTCGCTTTTTAGCGCCCGCATAAACTCGTAATACTCGCAAATTTGATAGCGCTGAAAAGTGAAGTTTATGTGCCAGTAGGCCGAAAGGGGATGGGTCTACTCTGCCTAAGAGGGGTAGGTCACTATTGACGCAGAAACAGCACATTAGCATGTTGAAAACCAGTAGAAACCCCTACCTAAGGGTCTTTGAGGTCCCCTGCAGCGTTAGGGTTTGTGAAAGACAATGTCGCTGTGGTCTATAAGCAGATAGAAAAACACCTTGAGGTAATCAGTCAAGACAAAAGCAATGAGCGCGTATCCCCAAACGAATCTGGCTAAGCCCCATGCGGGAGTTGCGAATGGTTTAAAGAATTGGCAACAGTTAATTTATTGAACATTTTTGGTTGTGATTTTGTGGCTTTAACTTATGTGGATGTAGTGCGTAGCGTGCGGGATTATTTTGAATTCCAAGGCTACACAGTGTCTACTCAGCTAGGCCCCAGCGGTAAAAGTGAAGAAATCACTGCAACTAAAGACAAAGACAGCTACATAATCGAAGCCGTCGGCGATTCCGCCACAGCACAATTGGCAAGCGACGGGAACGTTGTGTATGCAGTCGGCAAAATTGTGAAGCGCATGAAGGAGAAAGGGTTTTGGATACATTACGGAATTGCGATGCCTAAAAGTGACTATAAGCTGCTTAGAGATTTTGAAATTGAGGGGTTCGAGACATTGGGGCTGCATTTGTTTTTGGTGGAGAACCTTTTCTCACTGCTTCATTTGCATCCGCAGGAAGCGGTGCAGTTGCTGGAGCAGCTAAAAGACATCGGCATCGTCAACTTTAACGCGTGGAAACTTTAACTTGGAGAAGCATGAGGAAGAGGCCCGTTTGAACCGTTAAGCGAAGGCGGGAGCAACCCTTGAGCTTACCCCCCACATACGTTTGAATCGTGAGACTCAACGTCTGTTAAAGCTCTGCAGATTGCAGCCGCTTGTTCGCTGCCTTGTCCATTCGAACCTCTTCCCATTGCGGATCTTTGTTAGCTTTTGTTGGGGTGTTCCTTTAACAGGAAACCTCTTCTGTTATCGTAACTCTTACGATAATACTATAAAAGGGTTACGTAGCCCAAACCATGATTACAAAAAACAACCACACAAAACCAGTTAATACCCACATAACACCAAAGCCGAGCTCCCACTCCCCAGGACCTGTTCAGAGAGCCTCTCCCGCCCTCATCTAAACTACAAATAGGCAGGGACCCGCCGAGAAGAGCGGTTGTAGATTTGAGAAATCGCCTAAGTCAAAGAGTTGCTGTTGAGGCACAACCACACATCCTTAAGCCATGGTTCATGTAAAAACTCTTGGAAGGCATGGAACCTTTACCCCGAAGACAAAAAGACACAAGTTGCCATGACAACTGATCAATGCACCGTGCCTTCCAACGTTTTTAGGTGAACATTTTTGGATATGGAAATAGAGCGTTTATCGGATATGCGTCTCAAAAAGACGCCTTGGCATAAATGGGGACCCTATCTAAGTGAACGTCAATGGGGAACTGTAAGAGAAGATTACAGTAAAGACGGAGCAGCATGGGATTATTTTTCTCATGATCAAGCAAGATCGCGAGCGTATCGTTGGGGCGAAGACGGCTTAGCAGGAATCTGCGACGAGAATCAGAAGCTGTGTTTTGCGGTAGCCTTGTGGAATGGGCAAGACCCGATTCTTAAAGAACGACTTTTCGGCTTAACCAACAGTGAAGGCAACCATGGCGAAGACGTTAAAGAATACTACTTCTACCTAGACAACACCCCAACCCACTCCTACATGAAGTACCTCTACAAGTACCCACAGAGAGCCTACCCCTATCTGGATTTGGTGGAGACTAATCGGCAACGAACCAAATTTGAATTTGAATATGAACTCCTTGACACAGGCATTTTTGACGACGACCGCTACTTTGATGTCTTTGTCGAATACGCCAAAGGCGCACCAGAGGATATTTTGATTAAAATCTCCGCGTACAATCGAGGACGAGAACCCGCCGATCTGCATATTCTGCCCACCTTATGGTTCCGCAACACCTGGTATGGAAGCACCACACCTGTCGAGCGACCCAGCCTCTTAGAGATAACGGCTATGCCAAATGTGAATGCCGTCGAAGCTCATCTGCCCAACGTTGGAAGATATTACCTCTACTGCGAACCCGCTCCGCTGCTCTTCACGGAGAACGAAACCAACAATAAACGGCTATTTGGAACCGAAAACGCAACACCCTACGTTAAAGATGGCATAAACAATTATGTCGTAAACAAAGAGGTCGACGCCGTTGACCCTGCGAAAAGAGGTACCAAAGTGTCCGCAGACTACCAGTTCATTATTCCCAGCAAAGAATACCGAACCGTCAAACTAAGGTTAACCAACCTAAAACCCGAACATTTGCCTCAGGAAAACTTTTTTGGCGCAGACTTCAACGAAATATTCAATTTACGCAAAGATGAAGCAGACGAATTCTTCAACGTGTTTTCGCCTTCAAAATTCAGCGCAGACCAAAAAAACGTTCTACGACAAGCCGTTTCAGGTATGCTTTGGAACAAGCAATACTACGAGTATGATGTGGCAAAATGGCTAACCGAACACCACATAGACTACTACAATGAAACAAGCGATACCATTCGGAATCGTCAATGGTTCCACATGATGAACGGCGACGTAATCTCCATGCCCGACAAATGGGAATATCCTTGGTATGCGGCGTGGGACTTAGCCTTCCATACGATGGTTTTCTCATTGTTTGACCCCGAATTTGCGAAACAACAGCTAAAACTGATGTTAACCGAACGTTACCTTCATCCTAATGGCCAATTCCCCGCTTACGAGTGGAACTTCAACGACGTCAACCCACCCGTCCACGCCTGGGCGGTACTCTTTAACTACTATATTGAAGAAGCCCTCTACGGCAAAGGAGACTTAGCCTTCGTTGAGGACGCCTTCCAAAAACTGCTTATGAACTTCACATGGTGGGTTAACCGAGTAGACAGCACAGGAAAAAACATCTTCGCAGGCGGCTTCCTCGGCTTAGACAACATAGGGCTTTTTGACCGAAGCGCCAAGCTTCCTTTGGGAGTAACGTTAGACCAAGCGGATGGTACAGCGTGGATGGCGATGTTCTGCCAAAACATGCTCACTCTTGCCGTGCTGCTTGCCAGACACAACCCCATCTACGAAGAACAAGCCATAAAATTCTTTGAACACTTCCTATGGATTGCCCACGCAATGGCAACAGGAGGACCAAATAAGGAAGGGCTATGGGACGAGGAAGACGGCTTCTTTTATGATAATCTGCGGCTACCAGACGGACGCTCAGTACGACTAAAAGTTCGCTCGATGGTTGGGTTGATTGCTTTATGTGCCACAAGCGTTTTCCCCGGAGACTCGCTTCAGAAGATGCCGAGATTTGCGGAACGCGCCGCATGGTTCACGCGTAACCACCCTGAACTCGTAGCTCACATTCATCGCCCCGGCGTACAAGGACTCAATGGAACCTTCATGATTGGGCTGCTAGATGAGAGTAAGTTGCGCCGCATACTCGAAAGGATGCTCGACGAAAACGAGTTTTTCAGCCCTTATGGCATACGTTCGCTCTCCAAAAGCTACGCAGAACAGCCCTACAAGGTGGATTTAGGGGGGCAGAGCTTTGAAATCGAATATGCCCCCGCGGAATCCACAACGGGCGCGTTTGGCGGCAACTCTAACTGGCGTGGACCCGTATGGTTCCCCATAAACCTCCTCCTTATCCGAGCGCTCATTAACCTCTACTCTTATTACGGTGACGACTTCAAAGTCGAATGCCCCACTGGCTCTGGCAGAATGATGAACTTTTTTGAGGTAAGCCAAGAAATCGCTACTCGGCTAGAAAGGATTTTCCTCAAGGACTCTGAGGGCAAACGACCTGTCTATGGTGGATCAGATAAATTCCAAAATGATCCCTACTGGAGAGACAATATTTTGTTCTACGAATATTTCCATGGCGACAACGGTGCAGGTGTTGGCGCAAGCCATCAGACAGGCTGGACAGGACTTATCGCAACGTTGATGCGGCTTTATGGCTCCATAACTGTGAAGAGCTTTGGTGCTGGTCGCAAGGGCCTGTACGAGAACATGGTCAACTATCGCATATAATCAAAAATTAATATTTTTTTTATTTTTTAATACATTTTTCTAGATAATAATTTACTATTTCAAATATGTATCAGAGATTCAGATTTCTAAGTCGTAATGATATTATATAATGTCCGTCAAAATTGTGTAGCAAGACTCAAAATCAGGAAAGGATGAAAAGTTAAATGACTCTTGCATTGGAAAACGACGACGTAAAGAAAGTCTACAACAAGCAACCCGATGCCTGGAAAATTGCTAAAAAAGAACAAACATACGCTAATCAATTAACCACCATCGAGGATACCCTCGCAAGATTCGGACTTCTAAAAAACGAAATCCGAGTGTACCTCCACCTCGCCCGCGCAGGCGAAAAGAAAGCCGGCGAAATCGCCGAAGCCATAAGCCTCCACCGCACCGAAACCTATCGCATACTGCGCGACCTCGAAAAGAAAGGCATAGTCTTCAGCATCTTTGAGAAGCCACTCAAATTCACAGCTGTCCCCCTTGACAAAGCCATCGACCTCCTCGTAGACGCCCAGAAAATCCGCATCAGACTCCTCGAACAAGAAAAACCCAGCCTAGTTGAACTCTGGAAAACCATGCCTAAAACCAAAGTCGAAAGCACCAAAAAAGAACTCTTCCAAATGCTAGAAGGCGAACAACAAGTCCTCATGAAAGCCAACGACCTACTAGAAAAAAGTCAACACAAATTCGAAATCTACGCCTCTGCAGAGTACCTGTCCGAACTCTATTACAACGACTTCTCCGACAACCTCAAAGCCCAAGCCAAAAAAGTTCAAGTTAACCTCGTCACTGATAACACCATCAAAAGCGCCTACTTCATCGGCCAAATGCAGTGGCTAACCGACTCACACCACATCAGCGACGAACAAAACCTGCCCTGCTTCATGATATCAGACAGCAAAGAAGTCCTAATAGCCTTCCACGAGAAGGAAAGCGACGGCAACGATGACGCCAAAAAGAAGCTCCGAACCGCAGCCATCTGGACCAACTACAGCGCACTCGTCAACACGTTACAGATACTCTTCGCCAAACTCAAACAAGACTAACCATTTTTTGGTTGTTCTCTTCTTTTATCACCCCTCAAAAAAAGGGGTTAAATGACTTTTTTTAGGTCACCTACAAAACGTTCAAACACTGCCATGCCACCCCGCCAAAAACTGGGGTCCGCTACGTTTAAGCCCACGGTTTCGCCGATGCCCAACGGGGACAAGCTGCTTCCAGCCGAAAGTGCACGCACCAGTTTAGGCACAAACGCCTTGCCTTCCTTGAGGTACTGCTCGTAGAGGGCATACACGAACATTTGCGCGTAAACGTAGGGGTAGTTGTAGAAACGGTAGTTTGCCATGTAATAGTGGGGTTTCATGGTCCACTCAGCGTCCATCTCTGAGAACCAGCTTACTGCGTCGCCGTAGATTCTGTCTCGGGAGGTTGTCCAGTGACTGCAGATGGTGGGGTAATCGAGGAATTCACCTTTCTCGATGGATGCGTAGAGCGCCTGTTCAAACCACACCCGCGCCGTAACCTGAAACGCAGTCATCCCCGCTTCATCAAGAACCAAACAAAGCACTGCGCTGCGTTCAGCATCTGATTTGGCGCCCTCCAACATGAGGTCAGTTAGCAAGAGTTCCCCAAAAATCGAGGCAGTCTCAGCCACCACCGAAGGCACATTAATGTTGAGGGGGGTCTGGTTCCGCGCCATATACCAATCATGAGTGGCATGTCCTAATTCATGCGCCAATGTGAAAACATCGCTTAAGGTGCCGTTGAAGCTTTGTAGGATGTAGGCGGATTTGCCGTTGTAGTGGTTTGCGCAGAAGGCGCCGTTGCGTTTGCCGAAGCGTGGGGTGGCGTCGATGTGTTGCTTTTGGAACATTTCCTTAACCCCCAAAGCATACTCAGGGTCAAAGCGGCCGTAGGCGTCCACAACCAGCTTCTCGGCTTGCGCGAAGCTGTATTTTAGTTCAGGCGAATCGGGCAGAGGCGCAATGATATCGTGGTTTCCAAGTTTAGGCAACCCCATGAGCTTGGCTTTCATCTGAAGATAATCCCGATACTTCACTGCGCCCTCTTCTATGGTTACGAGGAGATTATCAATTATGCCCTGCTCGGTATCGTTGCTTATTAAGCTGGACGCCATGGGCGAAGCGTATTTGCGACGCTTAGATACTGTGACCCAGTCGTTGCAAATGCTGCGTAACGCCGCCGAGAAAACTTCGCCGTCTTTGCCGAGCAAACCATAAATGGCACGGTTGGCTGATTCCCGAGTGGCGCGGTCGCTATGCGAGAGCAATCCGTTAGCTTCGCCATAGCTTAATGTCTTCTTCTCACCCAACACGGTCACTTCGAAGAGGCGGGTGTTGAGCCACTTGCTCTGAAGCTCCTCCCATGCATACACGCCGAATTGGTCTTTTTCAATTATAAGCTGCTCTTCTACCTCACTTAGTTGGTGCTCTACACGGCGGTAGACGCGTTCAAGCATATGACGATAATTGCTTAAGGCGGGGTCTTGGATGTAGGGGGGGTTGTTTTTGAGGAGTTTGCCAAGTTCAAGCGAGAAAAACGCTAGCTGCTTGCCGAGTTCTGCGTCGAGTTTGTTGACGCGGTCGTTGAGGGTTTGTGTTTGGGGTAGCGTCATGTTTGCGGCGAAGCAGAGGCTGGCGTAGAGGGAGAGGTCGCTGGTTTTTTGCCTAAATTCCTCCATGCCTTGCAGGCACTCTAGCAGGCCTTGTGGGGTTAGGTTGGTGATTTTGCTGCGCCATTTTTGCTCAAAGGCGTCGGTCAATGTTTTGGCGTCTTTGATGGCGTGTTCTATTTTGGGGTCAGATATGCTAGAAAACAGGCTGGATAGGTTCCAGGTGACTTCTTGCGTAACCAAAGTTAATGCGCCTCTACGGGGATATACGCCGCTGGGTTATTGTGCGTTTTGATGCAGCCAACCCGAGCCAGGCCTGTTTTATTTTTGTGCTTAAATACCGTTTATGCCTCGGCGCCCATGGCAAACGGCAATTTTCATGGAAAAAACTCCGCAGCAACCATTGGGGGTTTAAAGGTTGATTTAAAAAATGGCGTGGTTGATTGTCGGTTTTTACCTTATTGGTTCGAACACTCTTTTATAACCTGCAGGTAGCTGGGGTTTAGGCGACTAATTTGGTTAAAGGTTTCACTGACCGCTGGAAACAAAACGAGAAAGACCCCTCCATAGTATCCAAAATTGCAAATGTGGGTAAATCACAGGAGAGCATAAAAGATCAAATTACACAAGTCACCAAACGGCTCGACATGCAAACACAGGGCCTAGACGCCGCCATCGTGCGCTTCCAGAATCGGGACAAAGAAATGTTTAACCGCGTTGTCAAAGCCATGGCAAATCATGAAGAGGCACGCGCCAACATCTTTGCAACCGAACTCGCCGAGATACGTAAAGTAACCAAGATGCTAAGCCATGCCTCACTGGCATTGCAAAGCGTTTCCATGCGGTTGAGTACTGTCTCTGAAATGGGAGATTTAGTGGCGGCTCTTAGCCCAGCCAAGACCCTGCTTAATGATGTCCGCGCGGAAATGTGCGGTATCCTTCCTGAAGCCAGCCAAGAACTTGGAAGCATCGGGGACTTGCTAGGCGAAATCTGCACTACAACCAATCAGGACAGTGGCATGTCGCTTAATCCAGGCGGTCCAAGCCCCGATGCTTTAGGTATCCTTGAAGAAGCTGAAGCTGCAGCGGCACTCAAACTTAACGAGCGACTTCCGGAAGTTTCCAATGAGCAGCCCCTTAAACGTAGAACAGGGCTGGAATCTTCCTCTTTATAGTAAAAAACGCAGGCAACTCGCAGTATTAAAACCTAAAAATTTGCTACTTAACCCTTGAAACTCTTATATACACCCGATGAATATTCACTGATGAGTGTCATGGCTGAAGTTTGTTCGACATGTGGACTACCTAAAGACCTATGCGTTTGTGGCGAAATAGAGAAAGAGCAACAACGTATACGCATACGCCTTGAAACCCGAAAATTCGGAAGATCAACCACCATTATTGACGGAATGGACGACAAAAACACCAACCTGCAAAATGTCGCCCAGAAACTAAAAACCTACTGCGCCTGCGGAGGAACCCACAAGAACGGGCTAATCATGCTCCAAGGCGACCACCGCGACCGCGTTAAAGAATTTCTCATAAAAATCGGCTATCCACAAGAAAACATCGAACTCCAGTAACCTACCGCTAAGATCAGGGTGTACCTTCATAGATGGGAGCATTAGATGGCTTACGAGATGTATTCAAACACACTAAACATCGTAGCCCTACCCAGATTTTTTGTCCCCGTTGTTGCAGCCCAAAAATTAATCTCAACAGTAGCTTAGACGTGTGGTTAACGCCCAAAACTTATCATTGCGAAAACTGTGGATACACTGGCATCTTGGTTATGGAGTTAGAAGAAGAAAAAGAAGAAAATAAAGAGGAAGAATCGCCTTAATCAGGCAATTCAAGATTGAGTTGTTTTTTGAGGGTCTTGTAGCGGTTACGAACCGTGACTTCTGTTACGCCGGCGGCT
Source organism: Candidatus Bathyarchaeota archaeon (assembly GCA_026014745.1). NCBI lineage: Archaea > Thermoproteati > Candidatus Bathyarchaeota > Candidatus Bathyarchaeota archaeon. The sequence goes on from JAOZHS010000002.1 coordinate 291,419, forward strand.
TCTGCGATGTCTTTTTGTGTCTTCTTTTCGTTGTTCTGTAGACATGCAATGTAGAGTGCTGCTGCTGCTAAGCCCATGGGGTCTTTTCCTGCGGCGGCGCGTTTTCGTCTGGCTTCTCGAAGGATGTTTATGGCAGCGCCTTGAGTCTTGCCGGATATGCCTGTCTTCTCTGCGATTTTAGACACGTATGTTAGAGGGTCAGCGATGGGCATGTGTACTTCAAGCTCACGCAACAAGAGTCGGTAGCATCTTGCAACGTCTTTTTTGTCCACTAAGCTGGCTTCTGCGATTTCTCGTAGAGTTCTGGGAGTTCCACTTCCGCGGCATGCAGCATAAAGCGCGGCTGCAGCTATGGCGGCGATGGAGCGTCCGCGTACGAGTCCTTTATCGAGAGCTTTGCGGTAGACAACGGCTGCTTTTTCCTTGATTGGAGGAGGAATGTAGACTTTGTCGGATAAGCGGTCAAGTTCAGCCATTGCTTGTGCGAGGTTACGGTCGATGCTTGAGTGAACACGGCTTCGGATTTGCCATTTGCGAAGACGCCACATCTGTAGCCTTGTTGAGAGGGGCAGTTTTCTGCCGAAGGCGTCGCGGTCGACTTGGCTGATGGCTGTTGATAAGCCTTTGTCATGTACGCTGTAAGAGGTGGGTACACCGACGCGGCTTCTGGATGCTTTTTCTTCTTGGGTGAATGCACGCCATTCTGGGCCTTTGTCCATCATCTGTTCGTAGAGGACTAGTCCGCAGTCGCCGCACACGGTTTCTCCAGTGTCATAATCGTGAACAAGATTTTCTCCACCGCATTCTGGGCATTTGTCTGCTGAGCGCTGGGTTGTTCTTTGGGGTGTATCTTTCCTTATACTCATGTTGTAGTCTACCTCTTTTTAATGTGCGTAGAACCGTCACCATAAGGCCAAACCTGCCTAGAATTAGTACATTCGGCCCGCGCAAACTAAGCAAAGGAACTGATATCATATTTAAGTTTTGTGGTTTATTAAACCTATTGCACATTATAGTTTCTATTTATCACACAACACAGCGGCTGCTTAATGAGAAATATTGTAAAAATGTGTAAAACCGCGAGCGCGGCAACCCCCCAAAATATAATAAAAAGTTTTATGCCAGAACACAAACCCAAACCAAAACCCACACAAAACAGCCCCAACCCAACAAAAACCTGCCTGCACCTTGGGGAACGCTTATTAGGAAAAAACACGTCCCATTAAAACCCAGCAACAAAAACCGCGCAGCCCGTTGGTGTAGTGGTCAAGCATATCGGGCTTTGGACCCGACGACGAGAGTTCGAATCTCTCACGGGCTACTTTTACACCTCGATAAAGAATACTGAATCCGTCCCCTTGATGCACTCATACGCATCATTAAAAACGATTCTGCGGGGAGCTTGGAGTACCTATAATTAAGAAATAATTGCCAAAGCACCTGTATTTGTAAAATAATATATACGGTATTTTATTACACATGTTTACAGGTGTAAAAAGGAGAAAGTAACAATTGAGAGAGAACAGACTGGTTTTTATTTTCGAAATATTTTTGATGGCTATTCTTTTCTTTGGAGTTTTTATCTCTACGGCTCAAGCTGCAACAATAAACACATCTTTTCTTTCAGACACATCTATTACACCTAACCCCGCAGGTCTTGGTCAACAGATTAGGATAATTAAGACCATTTCACCTGAGCCACCGGCAGGATATTCTTATCATGGAATCAGATTTAGTGTTATAGACAGCAATGGGAACTACCAGATTGTAGGAACAAATAGCACTCAACCGGGAACGGGAACATTTTATTTTTCCTACACACCCGATATCGCGGGTGAATATTTATGTATGTTTAATTATCCAGGAGAAACGTTAGCGGGCAATGTTTACTCTGGTTGTCAAAGCAATAATTCATTTTTAGTTGACAGTTCTCTACCGACACCATCTCAGACCCCAACATCAATGCCTACGCCAACATCAAACAGCACACAAACTACAAATCTTGGAACAGTCCTCAACGTTTACTGCCAAAGCTCAACAACTGCCACAAACTTCAAAGTAAACATACAGGGAACTCTGACAGCGGATAATTCAGGCATATCTGACGCAGCAATTCAATTATCATACAGTGTCGATGGCGGCAACTCATGGACACCATTGACATTTGTAAGCACTGATAAAGGTGGGACATTCCAAGCAGTTTGGACACCATTGGTTTCAGGTAATTACTTTTTGAGAGCCCTATACGAAGGCAATTCAGAGTTGGCGCCTGCAAGCACTGTTGTAAATTTTGCGGTTCTGCCTTTCGATGATGATTCCGTTTTCTCAGTAGCATCTAATTCGACTGTTACCGCTCTGGCTTTTAACTCCACTATTCAAGAGTTAAGCTTCACAGTAAGCGGAGAAGCAGGAACAACAGGATACGTCAATGTCTACATATCAAAGTCACTGATGAGTGATGTATCAAATCTAAAAGTATACTTTGACCAAGAAAACCTCGGGCCCGTTACTCAATCTTTAGGCGAGTCATGGCTTGTCTCTTTAACATATCACCACAGTATACATACAGTAACCTTGGCGCTGAATTCGAATACAATAAACACTCAAACGCAAACAGAAAATATACAGTACATTACTGCTGGTGTGGCAGGAACGATTTTAGCTATTGCAATAACGATGGTGCTCCTGAAAAGTAAAAACTTGAAAGGTAAAACTAAACGCAAATTCAAAAACACTAAAGAACTTTGAACTTTAAAGAGCAACTTTCTCAAATAGAAAATTTGGGTGCAACAATGGGGTAAAGTACAGATACGGCAACAATTGAAAGCGCAATAGCACCAATCAGCCCAAGCATAAACAACAAAGCAAATTCACCCTCATTACGTTCAAACAGCTTTTTTGTATTGTAAATGGCATAAACTAGAATTATGCTGAGTAAAATTATGGGTAAACTGACTAATATTGGAGCACTAAAAAGTATCCCAGATAATGGAAATACTACCCAAGATAAGGGAAGGTATAGTAAAATACAGCCTATAGCTAGAAGAATTACTCCTACCTCTCTGAGCATAATCTACAATCAATGCCAGAAGCATAAGTATTTTTGCAATACGCTCCAAAAATGGTTCTCATCGGCTGATTAAGTGGGTATACCACCTTCAAAAAAAGTTAAAAAAGTCTAAGTATCTGCTCGAGTAACATACTTTGAAGAGGAACAGTATGCCTCATGTTGTTTTAAACGGAGTTGTTCGGTTAGAAGAGGTTTTTGATCAATTAAAACCGATCATGATACGAGAAGGACAGACAATTCTTCGAACAAATGAGCTATACCTTGAACACAACAAGGATGCAATATTGGTTGATTCGCTCGCTATTGAGGCGGGAAAGAAAACGGCTTTTCTAGCTATGATATCGAGCAGGGATGATGGTTTGGTTGTCAGGCTATACCCTAAGTTTGAGGTTGAAAAGACAGGCGGCGTTAAGAAGATATTAGCTGAAATAGCCAAGCAGATCATCGAGGTTTTTCCTGCGTTAAAAGTAGGCGAAACCAATCTGCAAGACTACCTAAAATAGACACAAATAGAGTCGTCTGATTGCGGTTAAATTTATTCTTCTATTATCTCGTAGCTGCTGGTGATTTCGGCGGTTTTTTTAATCATGGCTTCAATAGGGCAGTATTTCTCGGTTGAGAGCTGAATTGCCCGTTCTACGGCTTCTTTTGCGATGTTTTTTCCTCGGATTATGTATTTAACGTCGATTTTTGTGTAGACCGTGGGAGGTTCAGCGGCGCGTTCAGCTTCGACTTTGATGCTGTAACCGGTGATGTTTTGGCGTTTCTTTTTAAGCACACTCACCACATCATAACTGGTGCATGCTGCCAGCGAGGCTAGAAGGGTCTCCATGGGGGAAGGCGCGGACGCTTCGCCGCCGTGGTCGATTGGCGCATCAAAGTTTATTTTTAGGCCCTTCTCGGTTTTTGCTTCAAAACGGAAATTACCCTTCCAGTCCAGAACAATTTTTTTTCGGTTAGGCGTCATAATAGTAATGGAGGCGTAATGTAAGAAAAAGTTTGCCTAAACCCTCGGCATGAATCGCCATTTTCCGATTTATATGCTTAGGGGTTGGAGTTGTCTGCTTAATGCCTCTACGGCAGCTACGCAACTCGTAGAAAAGGGATGAAAAATTGTTATGGGTGATTTTTTTTGCGGTACATCCAAAATGCGGTGCCGCCAACAAATACCAGTGCCAAGGGAACTACTAATGCGATTACGGTTAGGGTTGGGAAGGGTTCGCCGGGGGTTTCGGTTTCAGTTGGAGAAGCAGTGGGTGATGATGTTGCTGCATCAGTCGGAGAGGCGGTTGGAGAGTTTAGGGGTGAGGATGTTGGAGAGGCAGTTGGATTGTTATTGGAGTTGGATGTAGGTTTGGGGGTGGGAGTGGGGGTGCTTTCGGGTGCTCCTTCGTCATATTGTAGGACTAAATTGTAATTTGCCACGTTTTCCACGGAGATTGTGACCGTGACGGTTGCGGGTTGGGTTTGAACAGAGTAAGAGTTTGAGGTGATTTCGTGAAGACCCGCTTCTGCGAATGTATATAGGGTTCCGCCTCCTGTGCCTCCGCCGTCATAGGTTAAGGACAATTTAGAGGTTTCACCAGTGGCGTTGCAGGTTCCTACAACGCGGATGAAAGAAGGATTGGGAACAGATGCAGATACCTTTTGGTTTTCGCTGCCGGTTATGGTTTTTACGTCTTTCCAAACGGCGTCCTCATTGGTCCAATCAGGGTTTGCCTGCACAGAATTTACTAGGAAAGCTGCAGCTAAAATCGTTAGCAGACTTATAGTGAGCAGAGTAAGGGTCAATGCTGATTTCTTCATCCAAGCACCAACTAGTATTAGTCGGGCGACCAATTAAACCTTTATGAAGCAATAAGTCACATTAGCCGATAGTTAACTAATCAGAAAAATATTTTCAGATACAATTAATCCCTTCAAGTTATGCATCGAATCAACAAGATGAACCACACCAAAATTATGAGGGTAATTAGACCCCTATAAGGTAGATTCTCGCAGCCAAAATGGGCAAAACAAGCACTAACCCAAACGACGCCGCAGACAAAGTCATTATCCGCAAAGCTTTGTTGATGTCGTCTCCTGAAATGTGACCATGGTCGTCGCCTAGTGTGTAGTAGCCTTGCTTTTCAAGTTGGATGTTTAAGGCGCCAGCCATTGCGCTGATGGTGAAGCCTGCGTTGGGGCTTGCGGTTTTGTGTTTGTCACGTTGCAGAATACGCCATGATTCACGCCAATCCGCGCCCAACATGAAAGCAGCGGCAACCATGAGGTAGGCGGTTATGCGGGCTGGGAGGTAGTTGGTGTAAGTGTCGAGTTTGGCGCTGAACCATCCGATGTTGCGGTTCTCCACGTTCTTGTAACCCACCATTGAATCCAAGGTGTTGATGACTCGATAGGCGAATGCTCCAGGAACGCCAAAAAACGCATAGAAGAAGAACGGTGCGGTTATGCCGTCGGTGGTGGATTCGGCGATGGATTCGACGGCGGCGCTGATGATTTGGCGTTCGTTTAGGCTGTTGGGGTCTCGGCGGACAATGTAGGGGAGCCATTTGCGTGCGCCTGCTAAATCGTTTTGTTTGAGTGCTGCCGCGATGGGTTTGGTGTATTGTCCCATGCCAGAAATGGCAAAGGTGGCTTTGAAAAGGAGCGCGCCAGCGACTATGTAGAGAACTTCACCATATGGAAAGGGCAGGGTGCGTAGCCAAAAAAGAAGCACGAACGTTGGTAGGGCAAAGATGAGCATGATTGAGAGCGCCATTAGTACGCCGTTGATTTTTTCCCGTTTCGGGTTTGGGTGTTTGGATTTGCGTTTGAAGAAGGTGATGAGTTTGCCGATGCCTATGGTTGGGTGGATGCGGTCGGGGTACTCGCCGAAAACTAAGTCTATAACGAAGGCTAAGGCGAAGATGCAGACCGAATCAATAAACCATGACAAGTCAAACCAGAACATACCGTAAGCTAAACCGCCCTAACCGCTTCATGTAACGCCTCAATCAAACGTTTGTTTTCTGTGTGAGTTTTGACTGCTATGCGAATATAGTATTGGTCTAAGCCCTTAAAGGAAGAGCAATCACGAATCAAAAGACCTCTGGATAGCACTCGGTTTTTGAGTTCTTGAGCCGTTAAACCAGAGTTGCGTATGTCTATGAAGAAAAAGTTCGCATCTGGCTCCCCAAACTTAAAGGAGGTAAACTTGGAGAGTTCCGCCTGCAGCCACGCTTTTTCTTTTTTGATGATTTCGCGTGTTAATTTGAGGTGTTCCTCGTCGCGTAGTGCAGCTATGGCGGCGGGTTGCGCGAGGCAGTTTACGTTCCAAGGGATTTTTGCGCAGAGCAGGGCGTTTATGAGTTCGGGGTTGGCGATGCCGTATCCGACGCGTAACCCTGTTAAGCCATAAATTTTGGTGAAGGAACGTAGGATGAATAGGTTAGGGTACTTGTTGATGTTGCCAATCATGGATTGGGCTTGTTCGGCTTGGACGAATTCTAAAAAGTCCTCGTCAAGAAACACCAACGTATTCTGCGCTAGTGCATCCTCTATGATGCCTTTTAGCGTGTTGGGGGGGATGAGCATGCTGGTGGGGTTGTTGGGGTTGCAGAGGAAAACGATTTTTGCACCCTTCATCTCTTGACGAAAACGTAGAGCGTCAATGTTTAGGTCCTTACCCATTTTAACGAACTTTGGGCATTCGCCTGCTTTTCGGACGGCACTTTCGTATTCGCCAAAGGTGGGGGCAGGCATAACCACGGTTTCGCCGGGTTTTAGGAAGGTTTCGGCAAAGAGGTACATGAGTTCGGTTGAGCCGTTGCCCACGATGAGGTTGCCGCGGTTTATTCCGTAGTGGTTGGCTAGGACGTCGCGGAGTTCGTTGCTGTTGGAGTCAGGGTAGGAGGCGATTTGGTTAAAAGCGGCTTGGGCGGCGGCTAAGGCTTTTTGTGATGGACCCAAGGGGTTGACGCTGCTGCTGAAGTCTAAAATTTCTGTGGGGGCTTTTCCGCTTTGTTGTGCGGCACTTATTACTTCTGCGCCGTGGACGCATGGCTTGAGACTTCGAATGTTATCCCTTACTAAGCTGTCTATGGGATTCATGTGTGTCTTTCCTTGCTGTGCCCCTAATCTGAGGTTTCTTGTAAACGTAAATGATATAAATGTTTGGTTGGATGCTCCAACCAAATGCACAAGTTAGAAAAGGGTTTTTGAAGTAGAAGAGGAATCCTATAGGTAAGCAAGGGATGAGAAATGAGCAAAAAACCAGACAGCCAACACATGAAAGAATACCTCAAAGACATGCTCAGAGATAAACCCAAAAACGAACCCGTCGAAAAAACGCTTGCCATCTTCTGCGAACGTTACGGCGTAAATATGGAAGAATGCCAAGTCCACTACAATGACTTAGTCAAAAAGGGCGTTATCAAAGAATAATCACGGAAAGGGGCTACGCTTGAAGGAACTTGTCTTTGTAGGATTAGGATTAAACGACGAATACGGCATCACCTTAAAGGGCTTAGAGGAAACCCGAAGCGCCGACGCCGTATTCATGGAAACGTACACGAGTCGCATGCCCGATTTCAGCATAACCCACTTTGAGGAGCTCTGCGGCAAAAAAATCCAACCCGTCACCCGCCAAATGCTCGAAGAAGAAAACGGCCAAGCCCTCCTCAACGCCGCCGCAGCAGGTAAAGCGGTGTTTTTGGTACCCGGCGACCCCTTCATCGCCACCACCCACATCACGTTACGTATCGACGCACAAAAAAAGGGCATCCCGACCCGAGTTGTCCACGGCATATCCATCATGTCCGCCATCGTTAGCCTCTCGGGCTTGCACAATTACAAATTCGGCAAAACCGTCACTGTCCCCTTCCCCGACAATTTTAGCGAAACCCCCTACAACGTCATAGCCCAAAACAAGCAACGAGGACTGCACACTTTGTGTCTTTTGGATTTGCGGGCAGCTGAAAACCGCTATCTCCCCATTAACGAGGCGCTAAAGATGCTACTTGAGGTCGAAGAGAAACGTAAGTTGGGCGTGCTTAGCGGGGATGCAGTTGCGGTTGGCATCGCACGTGCTGGAGGCGAGCATCCTGTTATGAAGGCGGATTTTGTGGCGGAACTGGCAAAGTTCGATTTTGGGGAACCCCCATTTAGCCTCATAATCCCGGGAGAGTTGCATTTTATGGAGGTTGACGCGTTAATCGCGTTGGCTGGGGCGCCTGTGGAGTTTCGGAGGCTTGCCCATTGAGTTTAGAGGCGCTTGCCGCGAAATATATTGGTTCAGCCGAGAAGGTTTTAGGGGAACTAAAACGCAACCCAACCCCAATAACAATAACGGAAGATGCTGTCGCGACGGTTCTTCGTTGGTGCAGAGATTATTTGGAGGATGCAAAGTATTATAAGGCGCAGGGTAAGCTTGAAACCAGCTTAACCAGTGTAGCTTACTGCGAAGGGCTACTAGATGCACTTCGACTGCTAGGTGCGGTGACGTTTGAATGGCCAACCAAACAAGAAAAACCCGAGCCAAAGTTGTCTTAGCCTCAGGCGTATTTGACCTGCTCCATCTGGGGCATGTACGGTTTTTAGAGGAAGCCAAACTTGCAGGCGGTCCCGACGCGCGGCTTGTCGTCATCGTTGCTAAAGACAGCACTGTGGAGAAGACAAAGGGAAAAAAACCCATACTCTCCGAGGGGCAACGGTGTGCGGTGGTTGCGGCGCTGCGAGTTGTGGATGAAGCGTTGGTGGGCTATGAAGGGCTCGACATCGGCGAAGTTATTGAAAAAATCAAACCTGACGTCATCGCGTTGGGCTATGACCAAGAGGCGATGGAGCGGGAAGTGGCGGCGTATGTGGCTTCGCATAAATTGCCTGTGAATATTGTTAGAATTGGCAAATTTGGAGAGAACTCTTTAGATAGCTCGACGAAGATTAAACAGAAAATACTCGACCGACTCTCTAAGTGAGTGGTTATCCGCCATGAACTGCACCAAATACAAACCCACCTACATACTCATCGCCATAAACATCGCTATCTACATTTATGGAGCCATCGTAGGAGGCGACGCATTCACCACAGGCGACAACGTCGTGTACATGTGGGGGCAAGTGAACCTGTTTATCTTTCAAGGTGCATATTGGCAACTCATCAGCTCCATATTCATCCATGCCTCCATCTTCCACTTAGCAGGTAACATGCTGTTCCTCTTAATCTTCGGATTACGGGCAGAAGAAATGTTTAGCCTACCCGAGTATCTCTTAATCTATTTAGCAGGCGGCTTAGTAGGCAACCTGCTATCGTTGATGTTTGGCCCCTATTTCATTTCCGTGGGGGCATCGGGCGCCATATTCTCAATTTTCGGCGCAGTCGTCATCTATAACCGCCGAGCCGTACGACAATCCATCTTAGGCGCATTAGTATACGCGTTTTTCCTGTTCTTCCTAAACGTTGGTGAAGGCACCAACCTCGTTGCACACCTTGGCGGACTCGCATTTGGCTTGCTGATAGGCTACTGGATAGCTTCAAAACGTAAACAAGCAGAACAATACCAAACTCAATACACGTATTCGACGACGGCAACGCCGTTTTAGTTGGACTGCGTGTAAACCTCAACTTTCACTTTATGCCCATCTTTCAAGTTAAGATGCTTGCGTAAACAAACGGGCGCGATGAGTTCAAGCACCGAAGCATCATAGTGGCTACGCATCGCCGTCACCAAGGCACCCTTAACTTTGTTGTCAATCAGGGCGGGAAAACATTTGACGAGGCCGAAGGTGCGGTCTTCGTTTTGGAAGCCTTTGACCTCGATACCGGGGTAGGCGTCGAGTTCCGTGCGGGTTTTGATGTCATAGTCCGCGGTTAATTTGAGGTTGAGGGTACCGGGGTAGGGTTCGAAGCCGAGTTTTTCCACGATTTGCTTGCGGTAATCGGTTTTGCCCACATAGTAGGCGCCTTCACCTAAACCCGTGAAGACTGTGCCTTCTACCGTGACGGAGGGCGGGTAGGATTTTTCGATGAGAACTTTGAGGTTGCTGTAGAGTTTTTGGATTTCTTTGGTGCCCTGCTCCTCGATTTTGATTAAGCCGCCATCGGGGGTGATGTCTCGTTGAATCCAGCCTTTGCGTTCTAACTCGATGAGGTAGCGAGATGCGGTCTGCTGGGATATGCCGAGTTTCTTAGCTAAATATTCTGTAGAAACCTTGGCGCTTCGCCGATAGGCGCCCAACTCGGCAAGTTTTATGAGCATATAGAGGTGCTGCCACTGTTGCTTTTCCGTCAAAGGGTGATTCTCCGATGATTTAGAAATATAGCGCTGAATATTTAAGCGGCTCGGGGACAAACTCGTAAGTTTAAAACAAAACAGACTCCTTTACAGAAAGCCCAGCATAAGTCAAGGTTTCTTGACGAATAATTTTTTATCGTAAACCGCCTAAATCACAAGCATGAGCAAATTCAACAAACGGCTAACATTTATTCTGATTCTCTCACCATTGCTATTTTTGTCCTTTTCAAATTCAATGCAATTTGCTGTGAGTCAAACAACCGGATACAAAGCCATTGTACATATAACTTCTCCAGTTCAAGACCAGATTTACCGAACAAATAATATACTTGTGAATTTTACCTGTGACACAAACATTCCCGAATCAGAAATCTATTCTTTTATGTTCGCTGGCAATATTGATGGACAAGTAGGCTATCATGGTGGAGACCGCCTCTGGTTAGGTACTTTTCAGAAACCCCTTAGTAGTTTCTATAGCATTCCCGTTAACGTGTCTGAGGGCACTCATTTGCTTTGGGTACAAGTGAGCATTGGAATCAGTGAAATGGATTCAGGTGTTGCCTATCCTAGTGGCGTTATTGTGGAGGATTTGTCTCAAATCGTCAGTTTCACAGTAGACACAGGGGCAGGCACTCCAAATCCAGCAGTTACCCCTACGCCGCAACCCACAAACTCAGCCGCCTCAAACACAGAACCAACCGCTACACCTACCGTTCCAGAATCCTCATGGGTGGCAATAGCGGCTTTACTTGTGTCTGTGCTCTGTGTTGAGATAATATTTAGGCATCGAAAACACTAATTGAGAACAATGACCTTTTTGGGCTCGATATAACTAACTATTCTTTAGGGGTAATCCTCAAGCTGGGACAGCATGAACGTTTTTGATGCGATGGGCAAGTATTGGGCAGAAATCGCCGACGCCAACCAGACCCCACGCCAAATCAGCTTCCTCAAAACCCACCTACCAAGCGGCGGCTACGTGCTCGACCTCGCCTGCGGCACAGGACGCCACATGACGCCGCTTATGAAAGCGGGGTTTGGTTTAGTGGGGCTCGATGTTTCTGGCAAACTGCTGCGTCTTGCCAAACAGAGGGATAAGTCGGTGCAGGTGGTCTGCGGCGATTTGCGGTATCTGCCTTTCAAAAAGGACACGTTTGGGGCTGCGGTGAGCATGGATACGAGCATTGGCTATCTGCCATCGGTGAAGGATGATGTAGGGGTGTTAGTTGAAGCTCATCGAGTACTAAAAGAGGGAGGCGTGTTGGCGGTTGATGTTTTCAACAAAAGCCACCTCACAGCGAAATACAAAGGTAAACCTGCAGCGACTAAAAGATTGCAATATCCCAATTTCACTCTGGAGCAAACAAGAACAGTGAGCGAGGACGGCGTTTGGCTTTGTGATTTGTGGACAGTGCAGGGCAAGACAGGAGAAGCCAGGACGTTTGAGCATAGGGTGCGGCTATATGAGCAGGAGGCGCTAAAGATGCTGCTTGTTGCGGCGCGTTTTGGTTCCCAACAGTTTTTCGGCAACTATGACGGTCAAGCGTTTGGGGCGGATTCGCCGAGACTCATCGTTGTTGCCGCCGCTGCCAAGTGATGCCTGCTAAAGCATTTTTAGGCGTGTATGATGCTTTCTACCGCATAACAGTTATAAGCGTCAACTAAAAGACATCAAAACACAGAATGTGAGAAGCATGAACGCTTGGAAGCTTCACTTTTCGATGGTTGCTACCTTAGCAGCGATTTTTGGGTTAACTACGTTAGTTTTCGCGGTTGTACTAACTTGGGCGGGTCTTGGGCTAAGCTTAGCCATGATTGGCCTTTTAGTGGTCGGGCTAAACATTGCCCAGTGGCTCCTCTCGCCTTACCTCGTCGGAGCCATCTACCGCGCCAAAGCGTTGCCTGAAAACGAGAACCCCAAACTCCACCAAGTCGTAGCGGACCTTAGCAAGAAAAGCGGCATCTCCAAACCCCAACTTATGCTCTCCAAACTAACCATACCCAACGCATTCGCTTATGGGTCTCCTTTAACGGGTAGCCGCGTCGCCGTAACCGAGGGACTAATCAAAAACCTTGACGACGGCGAAGTTGAAGCAGTACTGGGTCACGAGTTGGGTCACCTAAAACACCGCGATGTCCAAGTCATGATGGTTGTTTCCTTTTTGCCCGCCCTGTTCTACTATATTGGTTACTCCATGATGCTGTCGGGAATGTTTGGCGGCGGCAACCAACGTGAAGGCGGCCAAGGTGGCGGTAACGCCCTAATCGGCATTGCTTTCATGGCTTTCTCATGGATTCTAACCTTATTCACGCTCTACCTTAGCCGACTCCGCGAATACTACGCCGATCGCCACAGCGCATCCATTGTCGATAACGGCGCCGAAAAACTCTCCACTGGCCTTGTCACCATCGTGGAGCAAAGCAAGCGCAGCGGTAGACCTACACGAGAGCAAGCCCAAAACAACAACGCCTTCAAAGCGCTCTTCATCTCGGACCCAGACCGCGCAAACGTCGACGCAGAAGAACTCCACGCCAACAACATCACCAACAAATACGACCTACTCAGAGAAACACTTGCCCAAAAACCCAGTGGCGCAGAGAAATTCGTAGAAATCTTCTCCACCCACCCCAACATCATAAAGCGGCTGCGGGCGCTACAGGAACTTCGCGAAAACCCACGCGGGTACTAAAGCAAAGAATCCGCATCAGTGAGGAAAGGATTTACTTTCTTTTCTTGCCCAATCACTGTGGCTTCGCCATGACCGGGGTACACCAGTAGGTTGTCGGGCAATTGTTTGATTTTTTCCAGCGACTGCCGCATGTCACGCATGGATCCGCCTTCAAAGTCCGTTCTGCCTATGCTTCCAGCAAAAAGCGTATCCCCAGTAAAAACAACTTTCTCGCCCACAAGACAGATGCTTCCTCGGCTGTGACCGGGGGTATGCAGAATGTTTAGGGGTTCGGAACCGAAGACGATTTGGTCGTGTTCCTCTAAAAGGACGTTATCGGGGTTTCCGAAACGAGAGATGCTCTCGATGTATGAGGCGTCAAAGGAGTGGATACAGATGGGCACGCTGTATTTTCTTTTGAAGAGGTCATCGCCTTTGATGTGGTCATCGTGTCCATGAGTGTTTATGATGAATTTTATGGTTAAACCGTTTTTTTCGATGTAATTTACGATGGCTGTGGCTTCATGCACAAAATCTAAGCCGGGGTCGATTATGACGGCTTCTTTGGTTTGGGCGTCACTTGCAACATAACAGTTAGTGTAGAGCATACCTACGGGGAAGGTTTCAACTATCATAGCAACCAAAAGAAAATACCCACAAAGATAAACTAAATGTTTTTGCTTCCAAACGCTAAAAACATCATCAAAGACTTTTGAACTAAAAAATCAGTGATCCTCGATTATGTGCCTGTGACCTGAAGAAAGCCAGTGAGTTTAATGGTGCTTCCGCATTTGCCGCAACTGATGACTAATTCTGAAAGTTCATCGTTAACTACTTGGGTGTCAAGGATTTGGTAGGTTTCTTCTGACGAGTCATCGGGCGAAATTGACGTTCCACATTTTGGGCATGGGAAAGAACCGTCACCTTCAACACTCGATAGGTCAATCTTGTATTCCTTTTCTTTGTCCAGTTTTTTCATCATCATGGGTTCTTCCTCTAATTTCAATTATAGTTTTGTTAATTAAACAATTATGAATCTCTAGTCAGTAACGAAGTCTTTAAAAAGCTGTCCCAAAAAAAGGAAAAAAAAGATTTTGAATTTAGCATTTTCAAGTCAAGCCTTGTTCTCTTTTTCGAACTGTTCAGGAGAAATATAGTCGCCGTATTTAGCTTGAGCAGCCAGTAGCCGTTCGCGTTGCATGTATAGTAATCCGAAGAGTTCCAGAGGGTTGTCAGTGACGTTTTCTTGGTAGAATTTGGAGACGCGTTCGATTTTGGAGAGGTTTTCGGGGACGCGGATGGTGAATTGTTTGTTGTAGTCTGCTTTTTCGTAGCTTCGACCCAGTACTTCTTTGAAGAGTTTCTTGAGGTCTTCATATTTGGGTATGTAGCCTGTGGGGGTGGGGATAGCTTCGACTTCGTTGTGCACTCGGAGTTCCATCCACTTTACCCAGACATGTTTGTCTCTGGGGGTGTTGAGGTATTTGCCAGTTTCGATGTCACGAAGGAAGTAGTTCACGCCGAAGACGATGGGTTGCTTTTGGAGTTTTTTACCGAAGTTTAGGTTATTCTGCACGTTTCGACCCATGGGGATGCTGATGAAGTCCTGTATGCTCATCATGTTAATTTCGGGGACACCTTCTTTGCCGACGGTTGCAAAAGTGGTTTCAGTCTCCAATGAAGCACCGTAAGCGATGATACCGTGCTCCCAGCTAAAACTCTGTTGAACAGGCACGTAGGCTTTTGCGTCTCGACCGCCATACATGATGCCGCCTAACTCGACTCCGTTGGGGTTGTTGAGTTCAGGGTCAACGTTTTCTAGGGCTGTTAATGCCACGGCGTAGCGGGCGTTTTTGTGAGCTGCTGGGATGTCGTTGCCGTTTTCGTCTTTTTTGCCTTCAAACCATGTACCAGTGTAGTTGATGCCGTCTTTGGGTAATTCCTGCCCCATACCAAGCCAGTAGGGCTTGCCGTCTTTCACTAAGATGTTGCTAAATACGATTTCGCCAGGGGTTGTGAGTACCTTCCAGATGAGAGCGTCATCTTTGGGGTTGACATCTTGGATAATGCCAAAGATGCCTGATTCCACGTTAACGGCGCGGGCGACAGAGTCGATGTCGCGGATGTAGGCGATGTCGTCACCTAAGATTTTTTCACCCGGCAACATAGCTGTGGATGTTTTGCCGCATGCACTTGGGAAGGCACCTGCAAAGTAGGTTTTGCGTCCACCAGGACCAAACACGCCCATAAGCAGCATGTGCTCAGCTAACCAGCCTTCACTGCTGGCTTTGCGGATGGCTAAACGGAAGGCAAGTTTCTTGAAACCCACCGAGTTGCCAGCGTACTGGGTGTTGACGCTGTAGATAGTGTTATCCATGTGGTCGATGTAGATGCGTTTTTTAGCGTAATCTTCGCTGACCATGTCACTGGTGAGTTTCCCCGCGGAATGAACCACACGCAGAAAATCTGTTTTTGGTCCAGCTTTAACGAATTGTTCAAACCCTGCCCTGTAGAGTAGCGATTCAGTGTGGGCAACATACCATGAATCGGTGGCTTGTAAACCTAATATCGTGAAAACCGAGTCGGGGGGTCCAAGAGAAATGAAGCGAAGAATCATGGTTCTGCCTGCCATGGAGTTTCGCAGCAACCCTCGAACTTCTACGAGACCCTCTTGGCGGTCAATCTGGTTAAGCGCCTTGCTCAACGTTAAGCCTTTGGGTACGAGGTATTTGGTGGCTTGGCGGTCGCGTCCTTGGTCTTGTTCGCCGTCGAAGTGAAGAGTGTGTCCCTGTAGGGTTAGGGTGGCTTGTTCTTCTCCGGAGGCGATAGCTTGTTTGCGGACGTAGGCTATGTCTTCGGCGGAGTCGCTGCATATGAAGATTTTTTCGGGGTGACAAAGATCGCTTTCTTTGGCGATGAATTCGTGTACGTTGGGGTTGTCGATTTTTTGAAGTTTTTTAAAATCGGCTTCGGTTAGTTTAGGTTGGAGTGCTTCAAGATAGGGATTCATTATTGCCATGTATTTTTCACCATTAAATTCTTGAAATTAAGTCTAGGCTTCCTTTTTGTAACTTGCATTAGTAAATGATAAACCTTGTGCAAAGAAAAGAAATGTGGAGAATTGTAGCGTTCCATAGGCAAATTCTTTACACAAACCTATAGTTCGTTTACAGTTCCGGGGACTCGGGGGAAAGGTTGGCATTCAGCAATGTGGTCAACACCAGCAAGCCATCCAACTAAACGTTCCATGCCTATGCCTCCGCCGGCAGTGGCTTTGAGCCGTCCGTCTTTGGCCATTTTAAGCACTAGTGAATAGTTGTCTTTGTTGACTTGGTCACGCTCAAGCTTGCTCAAGATTTTGCTGTACTCAAATTCACGCTTAGCACCCGAGAGTACTTCGCCAAACTGGGGCAAGAAGAGGTCATAGTTGTCCCATTTACCCGTCGCGAAATCTTCAAAATCATAGAATTCACGAGGTATGTTGGTTACCCACACGGGTTCAGTAATATCTTTTGCGACGCCTGCTTCCCAACCGTCAGCGCCGTATTTAGCTTCTAAATCCAAGCGGTCAATGACTTTGAAGGGTGCCTTTGGAGCTTTGAGGCTGTCACAGCGGCACAGAGTGGTTAATTCGCTTTTCATGTCGCGTTTGAGGTCTTTAACAAGGGTGCAGATAGCGTCTTCTACCAATGTAAAGACATCTTTTGAAGTTGCACCGCTCACTTCAAAGTCTAATTGAGTGAATTCGTATATGTGCCTTCCAGTTTTTGCGCGTTCCGCCTTTTCAATGCGGATGTTGGGTGAAAGGATGAATAGTTTAGGATAGGCAGTGGATGATGCGACGAGTTTGTGGATAATCATGCTGGCGGTGGTGCGAACGGGTTTGCCGTAGATGTCGACTTCAATGCGTTTCTCGATGGATGCACCAGGGTCTGGCCAGAGGGGGTCAGTGCTTTGGCTCAAAGCAACTGGGAGGAGCCATTGGAAGCCCTTGTTAATGTATGTGTTAGTGAGACTTTTGAGAGTGTAAGTCATAATTTTGCCTATGCAGGCTTTTCGTTCTAGCTCGGTTGTCGTTAGTTGGTCTAACGGTTTGGGAATTTGGATTGCTTTACTCAAGGTAATCACGTGAAATGGTTGTGTTGGATTAGCACAGTACACGGGAGGTAATAAATTTTTTATAATAAAAAATGATTAATTTACAATAACTACAAGTTTTTATACCTGAAACATGTAAGATTTACATATGAGCATTAAACTTGACGAAAAAGACCTCGCCATCCTGCTCCTAATCCAAGAAAACAGCAAACTCACCGCCAACCAAATCGCCAAAAAAATAAATGCCCCAATAACCACCGTTTTCGCCAAAACCAAACGCATGGAAGAAATGGGCATCATCAAACAATACCGCGCCATACTCAGCGCAGAAAAACTCAACCTCGCCACCTCCGCGTTTATTCTCGCCCAAGTCAGCTACCAAGCCCAAAACCACGAAACCCCCATAACCCAACGTGACGTAGCCGAAGAAATCGCCAAGTTCCCCGAAGTCCAAGAAGTCCACATCATAACCGGCGACTGGGACCTCCTCATGAAGTTACGGGCAGAAAACGTGGAGGCAATCGGCAGATTTGTGGTGGATAAACTGCGCCGCATCAAAGGCTTAGAGAAAACCTTGACATGCATGGTGTTTGAAACCGTTAAAGAAACCACTAGCCTGCCGCCGCCCCCAAAGAAAAGCCACCCCTAAACGGAATGTAGAGTCAGCTATTTCTTGTGAAGTAAAGCATTGCGGTGCCATCATTGAGTTGCGTTGGCTCTCGCGCTTTCTTGAAGCCTGACTCTAAAAATTTTTTCTCCACCAAAACTTGGAGTTCTCTGGTGTGAGTTTCAATAAAATAATAGTGAACTAACCCCAAAACCTCGGGGGCTACATTGATTAGGCAGGTTTCGGCTCCTTCGCAGTCAATTTTTGCGATATTAGGTTTAGTTTCCTTAAGGATGCTGGAAATTTTTTTGATTTTTATAACAGCGCTCTTTTGTCCCTTGGAGAGTAATCCGAAGCCTACGCCAATCTGGTCATAGTTGATGGTCTGCGATCCGTCGGTCTCGCCGATGCCTTCATTGTACAATTCAGCGTTAACGTGATTTAACCGAATATTTTGCTCAATAAAAGTCTGATACTCACTGATGGGCTCATAGATTATGACCTTAGCAGCACCTAAACTGGAGAAGAGCGCGGCTGTTTCTCCACAGAAGCCGCCGACGTCGAGCACTACTTTGCCTTGGAAGTTGGTTTCGTAGAGTTTCTCTTCGCTGCATTCGATGAAGTAAACGGTGGCTAAGTCTATGGGTCCGACGAGGTGGATTTTTTTGGATTGGATTTCAAAGAGGTTGTCGCCCGTTTGGGTTATGGTGTAGGCGGCGCCGTCTTTTTGGAGACTGTATTGGGTTTTGGTTCGGTTTATGCTCCAGCCTCGGCATTTTAGGTCAAGCAACAAGTCGAACAACAACCAGCCCGATGCGGGATAGTTTGTTTGGTAGATAAATTCGCCTTTTTTGACTATGCAGCCGCCCTCAGTTTTCTCGATGCGGTACCCTTGTTTTTGGAGTTTCCAAAACCAGTCTCTAAGCAGCGTGTATTGGAGGTAGGTTGTTTTTGCTTCGACGCCGTTTCTAAACTTGATGGTTTGAGGGGTGGACGAGTTTCTTAGCTGCATGACAGCCCAAAAGCTGCGCGTTGTTTGAATCGTTCGGTACAAGCCACTTAGTGTTGGCATATAGCACTCCAAATTAAGTCAGGGTGTAGGCATAAACATTTTTCGTTTGTCGTATCAAACCAAAAAAGGGTTAGACAGAACTTGAAGTATAATACAGCAGCGGCAGCGCTAAAAGTACGGTGTCTTTGCCTTTGGAGGTTAAGGCGTATTCTACTCGAAGCGGCGGACCCGGGGTGACGTTGCGTGTTATGTAGCCGTGTTCTTGGAGCATTTTTAGTTTGCCAGATAAGGTGCGGCTGTTTACGCCTAGGATTTTTTTGATGTTGCCAAAGCCCATGGTGTTTTTTAGGATTAGGGTGTAGAGGATTTCGAGGCTCCATTTTTGGAAGAGGAGGTTGAAGCTGTCTTGGAGGCTTTCGACTTCGTCTTTGAGTTCTTGGGGAGTGATTTTTTGGGTTTTTATGATGTCGTTGAAGACGACTTCTACGCCTTGGAGCACGTGGGTCATGCGTTCTTCGACGATTTTTCGGAATTCTGCACTTAGGGTTAGGGGGGCGCTCATGGTTATACTCGGTTGGGTTTAGGTTACTTCACAGTTTATTAAGCTTTACATATACAACATGGTATACAAAGTAAAGTTACATTGGAGGATACATCATGGAAAAATATGACGCCATAGTTGTAGGCGCAGGCACAGCCGGCTGCCTTGCAGCAAAAACCGTAGCTGAAAAAGGCCTCAAAGTCTGCCTCATCGAAAAGAAGCCCAAAAGCGAAATCGGAGAAAAAATCTGCGGCGACGCCCTAGGCGACCACCACCTAAACACTCTGGGTCTTGAAAAACCCACAGGCGGCGAATTAGAAGCCAAAATCGACGGCATCAAAATCTACAGCCCCGACGAAAACACCGTGTTCACCATCGCGGACAAAGACTTCGTCGGCCACATCCTAAACCGCCGCCTCTTCGGGCAGTGGCTGCTCAAGAAAGCCACCGACGCAGGCGCGCAATTACAGGATAACATGAATTTCCGCAGCCCCATAATCGAAAACGGCGCAGTCGCGGGCATAACCGTCAAAAACATGAAGACGGGCGCAGTCAAAGAATTGCGCGGCAAAGTAACCATTGACGCGACGGGCTACTTTGGCATGGTCCGCAAGCAGCTCCCCGCCGAACTCGGCATTGACCGCGAAATCGACAACGCCGACGTGGAAGCTTGCTACCGAGAAATCCGCCAGCTAAAGCAAGAAACAGAGGATACTCGTTTCTGCGAAATTTACCTTAACCAACAAGCCTCACCAGGCGGCTACGTCTGGATTTTCCCCAAAGGCGGTGCACGCGTAAACGTAGGCATCGGCACCTGCATGCGCAAAACAGGCTATCCGAATCCTAAAGAGCAACTCTACAAAACCGCGTTTAGCAAACCCATGTTCGACGGTAGCCTCGTGTTGACGGGCGGCGCATGGTTTGACCCTGTCCGCAGACCACTTGACAACATGGTCGGCAACGGTGTTATGCTGGTCGGCGACGCTGCCTCACTGGTTAATCCGATTCATGGCGGCGGTATTGGTCCCAGCATGCTCAGCGGATTCTATGCGGGTCAGCAAATCGTCGATGCACTCGGTAAAGGTGAGCCCACCAAAGAGGCGCTGTGGGGCTACAACAAACGCTACATCAACACCTACGGCAAAAAACAAGGCACCCTCGACATCTTCAAAATCTTCCTCCTATCCTGTAGCGACGACGACTTAAACTATGGCATGAACCAAAAACTCATGACCGAAGACGACGTCTTAAAGGCAGGCATGGGCGACGACTTCCACCTCAACATCACCGAAACCGCCAAACGAGTCTTCCGCGGCATCCGCAAAGTCGGCTTCCTCAACAAACTCCACAACACCGTAAGCATGATGAAAGAGCTAGGCGCACACTACAACACCTACCCCGAAACCCCAGTCGGCTTCGAAGCATGGCAAGCCCAGACAATAAAGCTGATTGAGGAAGGACACAAAAAACTCGTCGACTAAAACCAACAAAACCAACCTTTCTTTTTTTCTTTATTTCAAGTCTTATTTTTGCACTTATAGAATGCGTGTCCGTTTGCAGTTGCTGTTCACTGCTTTCCGATGCTTTCAACGAACCTATTTGCAGCCTATTTGGATCCTATTAGTGGTTCTATGTAGAAACCTAAGAGGGGTAGGTCACTATTGACCCAAAACAAGCCCATTAACATGTTGAAAACCAGTAGAAATCCCCGCTTCAAAAAGTTGGGGGAGGGTGCGGTTTATTTGTTGTCGGCTTTTTTGGCTTTAAACGTATAATTCTTGACGGACAGGCTCAACGCAATGATGACTATGGCTAGGGCGATGGCTACGGCGAAGATGACGTTGAAGGCTGTGGCGTCGGCAAGCACCTCGTTTAGATGCGTCACCGTATAGGTGGACATCAGCGTGGTTGCGATGACGGGTCCGATGGCGCCGCCGAGGTTGCGTAGCATCGTGTTCATGCCAAACCCTACGGCGACTCGGTCAGGCGGCAACGAAGTCGAAATCATGTTCACAATCGGAATCGTCAACGAGAGAACGCCGACAAACGCAACGGCGGAGTTAAGCATCAAATTCAGCGGCGAAGAACGCTCAAAAATGAACATCAACAACCCCAAAATGCTCACCACTGCGCCCACCAGGAGAATGGGCTTAGGCCCGATTCGGATAACCAGCTTACCCATCAAGGGCCCCATGAACAGCATAATAAACGTGCCCGGCGCTAACGTCAACCCCGTCGCCACAATATCGAGCCCCAACCCGTAAGGCGTCGGCTGCTGGGCATAGTAAACCACGGCGAAGAACAGCAAAAACATCACCAAATTCGTGATTATACCGACGAGGTTGGCTACTAGGACGTTGCGGATTTTTAGCAGCCCCAACTCTATTAGCGGGTGGGAACTGCGATTTTCGTACACAAAAAAGCCCACCGTCAAAATCGCGCCAACGATGAGTATGACTAAGTTTTGCAAAGAAGCCCACCCCGACGTCGGCGCATTCGTGATGTAGAGCAAAATCAGCACAATACCAGCCATAAGCATCGAGACGCCCACATAGTCCACTTTGCTTTTCTGCCCCGGCACATCCTTCTTAATCATCTTAAACGCCAAAAAAAACAGCACTATGCTCAAAATCATGGCAGTGTGGAAAGCCCAGTGCCAAGAAAGATCCTGCACAATATAGGCGCCAATGATTAAGCCGATTGCTGCTCCGATGGCGAAGGTTCCGCTGATAATCCCCTGCGCGGTTGCGACTTTCTCTTTGGGGTACACGTCGGCGATTATCGCTAACCCCAAGGGCACAATCGCAAATCCGATGCCTTGAATGGCTCGGGCAAGGATGAGCAGATAGATGTTGGGGGCAAACCCCGCTAAACCCACACCCGCCATATAGAAGAGCAGGACTAAAAGGAACGTTTTTTTCTTGCCGTAGATGTCGCCGAGTTTTCCAAATAGGGGGGCTACGGCGGCGCCGACGATGAGGAAGGCGGAGGTTATCCAGGAGGCGGTGGTGTCGGAAGCGTGGAAGTCGGTTTGGATGTTGGGGATGCCAGGGATGACCATGGTTTCGACGTAGTTGACGAGTAGGCTGACGGCGGTTACGGTTAGGAGGATTTGGGTGGCGTAATGGCTTGGGCTGGGGGATTTGGTTTTGTTCAAAAGTGTTTCGCCTTGGCTGGCGGTTGGGGTTCCACTGGCGTGGTGGTGGACCGTTGGACTGTTGGTCAGCCAATTATGCCAGAGTAATCGTTGGATATAAACAAGTCGCGGTTTGGTCAGCTGTTTGTTGTTTATTAATCAAACAAGCAACCATATACACGCTACATATAATAATTTTAAGCTATAGCTGAATTGTTTGATGCAGTTTTAAGCGAAGCTTTATCAATTAAGCTTTGCCATGCTAGAGTATATGAGCACCCAAGCTTCTATGGAGCCCTTACCCCGTTCGCTCTACCCCCCAAAAGCAGACCCCCGAGCAGCCATGCGAGAAATGGTCGACGCAGTATTCAACGACAAATTCATGATAATCATCTCCACCATAATTATACCCATCATCTTAATCAACTACTTCTTCACCGTCACCCCCCAAGGCCAAAGCTTCCTCGACATCACCGACTGGACCATCGTCATAATATTTGAGGTCGAATACTTCTCCAAACTCTACCTCGCCCCCAACCGCTGGGAACACTTCAAATCCCCCTGGCACCTAGTCGACCTCTTCATAATCACCATCCCCCTCATCCAAATAACACAAGTTTTTAGCTTCGCACTCCCAAGCCACCCCACGCTTCTGCTTAGGCTCCTAACCATCCCCCGCGTCTTCGCCGTCGGCAGCCGCGCCGCCATAGGACGAAGAACCAAAGGCACCACCGCAGGCGTCACCAGCCAACAGCCAAACACCATCATCCAGCTAGTCGACATAAACCAAAAAACCACAACCCCCATCAGCTGGGATGAACTGCAATCCCGCCTCGTCAACGACCCAACCCAAGAATGGATAGACATACACGATATATCCGACGAAGGCTTCGCCCAGCTAAGCAACATGCTAAACATTCCCGAAGCCCAATTCAGGGGCAACCTCATTGACGAAATCTATCCCCACCTTGATCATTCTGAAAACGTCAGTTTGCTGTTTTTGCAGTCAGGCAAAATCATCTACCCCAAAACGTCCGCGAATTACTTAACCATAGTCCGCTCAGGCATCATCGTAATCAACCGCAAAAACAAAATCTTAACAGTCTCTAAACATAACGTTGACTTGCCAGACAAGGTATTTCGCAACTTGCCAAAGACCACTGTGGAAGGCAACGTTGTCGCAACCACGCTTTTTAGCATCCTTATGAACGTTTTAAATGACTACAAAGCGCTCCTATCCGAAGTTGAGATGGAAGTCATCAAAATCGGTGACCTGCCAAAATCTAGGTTGCCGCAGGATTTTTTGGAGCGGATGTATCGCTTCGGCAAAGAGGTGGGCCGCGTCGCCTCTAATATTGTTCACTTCAAAGAGATGCTTAGCCTCATAAACACCGGAAACATTTTCGTGGAGCGGTTTGACCACAAAACTGAACAAGCCTTCCACATCCTGCAGGATACCACACAGTTTCTAAACGAGATAGCCGATGACGTCACGGGCAGTTTGCAGTCCATAATTGACCTCTACATCAACCAGACATCATTTGATACGAATCGGATTCTCAAAATTTTAGCGGTCATCACGGCGTTGGCGATTTTTCCCTCGGCAATCGGCGGCATTTTGGGTATGAACCTGCTTGATGTACCCTACACGGCGGTGTTGTGGCAGATTGTTATGGTTATTTGTTTAATCATGTTTTTCATGGGGTATGCGTGTTTGAAGCTGGGTTGGCTTAAAACGTAGCAGTTTATGCCTTGAAGGTAAAAGGCTTAAATTCAAAATTGACGTTGCATAGTTTGGTGAAGAAATTTGGTTTATTGCTCTAACTGTGGCTCAAAAATAGATGATGAATCATTCTTCTGTCCCAAATGCGGCACCCGCACGCCCAAGGGTAAAGCCGCAAACGCAGCCTACCCAACTGATGAACTCCGAGACGCCTTCTATCAAGTCGGAGTCGAAGTCGAGAAAGCATTCACCCTAGCAGCCCACGAAATGCATGCTGCCTTCAAAAGAGTCAGCGAAGACATCAACCAAAAACACGCCACCACCCAAGGCGGCACAATCTGCTCCAAATGCGGCACCCGAAACCCCGAAGGCTCAGACTTCTGCAGCAGCTGCGGCGCAAAAATCGAAACCGAAGCATCCACCACAACCACATAATCCCACTTTTTTGGATAGGTTCTTTTGGAAAAATCATCCCGAAATCGAGGAATCAAAGCAGATGCCTTACTTTGCCCTAGCTGCTGCGTAGAATATGTGGCAGTAAAGTTTGATCTTGACATAGACGGCAGTATCCTACATGATGTAGACGCACTCAAGTGCCCATCGTGTGGGGAGGAGATGTTTACGCCTCAGCAGCTACAGACAATACAAAAACGCAGCGAAAACGCCTCTAAACCTTAAATTTCCGAAAAACTATTGATGCGCTAAAAAGCCAATACCGACCTACCCCTCTATAGGTTCTGCATAGAGTTTCTAATAGCATCCAAATAGGCTACAAATAGGTTAAAGTCCGAAGCTGACAAGTTAGCGTTCGATGGAGATTTTGCTTATTGAAGCTTCTTTCTCCAGAACTACCACATGTTCAGCTTTAGCAGCAAATGCCTCGCTGTGGGTGACGGCGATGATTTGTTCGATGGCTTTGAATCGGCTAATGGCGTCGGCTAAACGTTCGATGCTGCCGTCTTCGCTGCCCAAGTTCTCTGTTGGCTCATCCAAAACCAACATGCTCAAACCGTGCCCCGTCCGCGACTGCATAATAAGTTGCCCAAGCCCCAACCGATACGCAAACGCCAACAACGTGCGTTCGCCGCCAGAGAGGTTGCTGACTTCCCGATTCTGCCCCGACTCACTTTTCACAAATGGCGTATAAGATTCGTCAATGAGAACGTTTAGCAGGGGAGTTTCGCCGCCTACTAAACTGTCAAGTACCTGCTGGACAAAATTACGCAGCACCTTGACGTATTCTCCTCTGAGTTTGGGTTGAATGCTGCGGTAGGCATCTCGGATGGCAGTGAGAAGTTCGGCGGTTTTTTGTATTTTTTGCATGCGGTCAAGTTTTTCTTGAGCTTGATTAATGCGCTCTTTTGTGTCGTCTAGGCGGCGTGATAGGTCTTGTTTGCGGTTTTCTTTGGTGCGTAAATCCGATTCGATGGCAAAAACCTGCTTTAAGGCTTGGTCGCGCTGCAGGCGTGCGGCGTCCACGTCTTGGAGGTTAAATCTGCCGATTTCTAGCTGAACCGCCGCTAATTCTTGGCGCAATTCGCCGTCTGACCTTTGTTTTTGCACAAACTCCTCAGAAAGGTGGGATAGGTTAGTTTCTTCTTCAGCTATGCGCGACTTCAAATCCGTCTCCTTGGTGAGGCAGGTTTGGAGGTTGGTGCAGGCTTCGGATGCTTGGGTTTTGCTTTTCTGCAAATCCGCTACTTGAAGCCGAAGCAAGTTGATGTTTTTTTGGCGTTCTTGGTTCTCGTGTTCTATGCGGTGCATGAGATCAGTTTTATAATCACCCGTCAGGGGCTGGATACAGAGGGGACACATGTCCTCTTTCTCCAACGACACAGCACGTTTCTGGTCCTGCTGCATACTACGGGCGGTGGCTTCCTGCTCAGCACGCAAGGTACTGATTTTATCATCAAACCCAGCCAGACAAACCCGCAACTCCTCAACCGAGAGGTTTGGCGCCAGCCCCACCTGCGTAAGCTTCTCGATGCAAACCTTAATTTGGGTTTGCAAAGATGTTTGGCGTTGGATAAGGTTGTCGAGTATTGTTTTTTTGCCCTCTAAGCGTTCCGTGAGTGAGGCGAGGTTGTTGGTTGTGTTTTGGATGTTTGCGTTTAGGCGGGCTTCTTTGCGTTTGAGTTCCTCGACAGCGAGTTTTTTGTCCTCGAGCGCTTTGAGTTTTACATTAGCTTCTTCAAGTAGCTGTTTGGCGATCTCAACCCGTTGCTTTTGGTCCTCTAAATCTATCTCTAAAAGCGTGAAATCTTCGCTTGCCCGATTATAATCAGCGTTAAGCTTCTCTAACCCGTTGACGTCAGGGTCTTTTTCGTATATGCGCTTTTCGGTTTCGTAGTCGCGTTGGTATTGGGCGATGTTGGTCCATGCTTCCTCATAATCAGATAAGCCGAAGAGTTCGTCAAGTTTTCTTTGGCGGTCCCGAGGCGTAACATCCAACAGTTCCTTGAGGTGCTCTTGGCGGAACCAAACAATTTCACGGTACAAATCCTTGTCTAATCCCGTGATGGCTTTGAGTTGCTCAGCTACCGCGTCGGTTTTTGAGCAGGCAAGAAGCCGCTCGTCTTCAAAGAGTTTGAGCTGCTCCACATCTTGACTAATACCCTTGCCTTTGCGTCGGAGTCCACGGACAAGTTTGTAGGTGCTGCCGTTATGGCTAAACTGCACCGTAACCTTTGCCGCCTCCGCGTTTTCCCGCAGCAAATATTCAAAACCCCGACTCACCGAATCGCCAAACAACGCAAAATCCAACGCATAGAGCACACTGGATTTGCCGCAGCCTAACCCGCCGACGAGACAGTTGAAGCCGCGGGTGAAGGGTACTGTGGATTTTTGGTGGCTGCGGATGTTTTCAAGTTGGACGATTTCGATTTTCATTTGGTGAGCTCCTCGATTTGTTGTCTGACTTTTTCGTCCTGTTTGCGGGTCAGGGGCTCGATTAGGTTGACGGCGCCGTGGGCGATTTTGTCTGCTTCTTCGGGGCTGTAGCGTTCGCTAAAGATTTGGAGGAAGTACTCGTAGGATTTGGTTTTAAGGTCCTTGAAGTCGCCTTCAAAGATGGAGCGCACCACCTCGTCAGAGACAGCGGTTTCTTTGAGCAGCACAATGGGGTGGACAAGGAGCGCTTTGGGGGCGGCGGCGCGGATTTTGCCGATTTCAATTTCAGTGCGGCTCGCCTCCACAGGCAAAGTTCCCCTAAGCACAGGTATGACCACGGCGTCGGCGGAATCAGCTTCACGAACCATACCCGTCGCGTTCTCGGTGATTTGAGCCGCCGACATGCCTGTGTAATCCTGCTCTAGAATAATGAAGCGACGCGGACACGCCAAGTCAATGAGTTGCGGGGTGGCTTGCCCCTTTGCGTCGACCGTAACGTGGTAGAAGCCTTTGATGTAGTGCGCTTCATCATAGCCCACGGTTTCGGTGCAGCCTGCATACGCTAAGACGCCACCTTTGAATTTGCCCAAGAACCGTTCATGAATGTGCCCCGCCGCGTAGTAGCAGAAGCCATCAGGTAAGTCATTGGGGCTGAGTTCAGCTTCTATAAAGGGCGGTTTCACTTCGGGCAGGTCGAGAGCGCCGTGGAAGACGAATATGTTGGCGATGTCTGGTTGGGGAGTGGGAGGGTTGTCGGCGAGGAAATGGGGAAGGGCTTCTTGAGTCTTGTGACGGTTATGATAATTAGGTATGCCATATACGTAGCAGGTGTCGGGTTTACTCCAGCACGCGCCGGGATGCCGCGGCAGATGAGTTATGAGTCCTGCACTATCAAGGGGGTAGAGGATGGTGCTGGTTATGGTGTTAGGCGCCGAATCATGCGACCCATCCACAGTAAGCACAGGGATGCCTGCGTCTCTGAGGCGCTTAAAGCTGCGAATCGTGTTTTCCAAGGTGATGTTGGAGGGGCGAGGCTGATGAAAGAGGTCGCCAGCGATAATCATGAAGTCGGGATGAAGCTCGATGGTTTTGTCCACAAGTTCGCTAAAGGCATTATCGAAGTCTTGGCGGCGTGCCTCTAACCCATACTGTGAGTAGCCTAAGTGGAGGTCGGAGGCGTGGACAAAGCTAAACGGCTTCAAAGCGATTACCTTTTTCTTTGAAGGTAGAGTTTGGGGTTGCCTGTTTTAAGTCTTTACCATCTTAGTGGATTAAAATTTTGGGCACACTAAATGACTGCCACAAAGTCCGCAGACGCTAAAACCTATTTATACTTATATAAGGGAGGGTGTAGGTTTCTGAACTGATGACCACCAAGCCAAAAGGGCATACATCACGGCTGCATTTGACGCGTTCCAGCAGTCAACAAGTGTATTTGGTTATGCGCTTTGTCTGTGGGCGTCGATAAGTTTTTATGTTCCGTCTAAGTCTCATAGGTGCACCAACGTATATTAAACACAGCAAAATAATGGATTGATGGACCAAAATGGTAAGAAAAGCTCGAATACGCCTCACAAGCACCGATTACGCGAAACTTGAAACGGTTTGCGGAGAACTCAGAAGCATAGCTCAGAAAACAGGCGTTAAAATGAACGGTCCAGTACCGCTTCCCACTAAACGTCTACGTGTTCCAGTCCTTAAGGGTCCATCCGGCGAAGGAACAGCCACATGGGACCGCTGGGAAATGCGCATTCACAAACGCCTCATCGACATCGACTCTGAAGAGCGCGTTATGAGACGCATTATGCGTATCCGTGTACCCGAAGAAGTGCACGTAACCATCGAACTCATCTAAGCCTTTTCTGCTTGTCTTCTTTTCCATTTCATTTTTCCTTTTAGCCCAGAGCATACCCTTTTTAGCCAAATTTAGCTACACCCTTGATTGAGGTGAGGGCATGAAGGAATGGCGATGTATAATGGTGGAACATCATGACACTGTTGGACCCGCAATCATAGAGTGGGAAAAACAGGGCTGGCGGATCCATACATATTCGACCGCGGGGCTAGTCGGCGCACTCAACTATACCGTGAATCATTACCTGCTTTTTGTCAGAGGAGAATAACACTCCGCTTACCAGAAGAAAAACCAGCCAGTAAAAACGGCCAAGATGACGCTTGGGATAAAGACGGCTGCCCAGATTTTCTTGTTCAAACTAAATACTTTATAGCCATCCAAGATTCCGAACGGAACCATGTTAAATACCGCCATGAACGCGTTAATGTAAGCTAGAAAGGCTAACACAACCAACATTGCACCACTTACCGGCAATGCAAAGAATAGTGCGAGGAAGGCTACGGAAAGAATCAAGTTGGTTAACACTCCAGCAACAGAGATTTTTACCATGTCTTTTGCGCTTGAGGGTTGACCGCCAATCATCATGGCGCCTGGTGAAATCATCTTAAAGGGCAGAAACACCGAGAACAGTGTTAGAAGGGCACCCCAAGTGGTAAGTCGGAATTCAGCCCATAAACCTGCTTTCTGTGCCGAAACTTTGTGGGCGATCTCATGCACCAAAAAGGACGCGGTCATTAAAACAGCGAAAATTGACATCGCCGTCAAATCCCATGGCCACCCGTCCAAGAAAACCTCATATAAGTACATCGAGAAGCCGATGCCGATGACAAGGGCTGCTGCGATGCTTATGTGTTTGACTTCTTTTTGGCTAAAGAGGATGCGGTTTTTACGTTTGTAGGGGTCTTGACCGTAGACGTAGCTGTAGTTGTAGCTGTTGTAGGCTTGGTTGGTCATAACTTGTTCTTGGCGTTGCGCGCGGGCGTTGCTTATGCCTGGGCAGTTGTGGTTTTCTGGTAGACGGTGTGCACTGCAGAATTGTCCGCCGCAGAAGGGGCAACGGAATGGAAGCATGGTTTCTTGTCCACAAGCTTGGCACTGCATCTAGATGACGCCTTTTTTATGATAGTGCATGTGGTTTCTTATATTTTTACGCCAAAACTAAACCCAAAACGCAAGCCCAAACCATCACGCACTGGGCACTGCGCTCTGTTTTTTGTTGGTTTGGTAGCTGGAATATGCGATCAAGGCAGCCCAATACGCGACGCCAAATATCCCCAGATAAACACACAACAGGTACTCTTCAGGACTACCTATACCAGCTTGCAGCATCGGGTTAGCTGTCCACGGATAAAAAGGCTCCATCTCCGAGTAAAGAAAAGCATCCAGCAACACGTGCAGCCACGCCCCCAGGACGCCCGCCAACAGAAACGACCTAAGTTTTAGGGGCTTGCGGGTTTCTAGCTGGATTTTTTGGTAAAAAGGCTGCAACGGCTTCTCAATCCAAAACATCACCGCCCCCAAAGCCAGCCCCACCGCTGAAGCCAACAGCAAAGAATGCAGATAGCCATGCAGTGGGTAAGGCAGCCCCAAAACCAGAACCAAAAAAGGCTCCACATCCAAAATCACATTAGCAACTATGAAGGTAGGCGCATGCAGGTACCTTCTCAGCGGCAACCCCACGGCTAAGGCAGGGCCTAAATGGAATGGCGTGAAGGGCATAAAGCAGCTTATGTGTTGGTTGCTTGTTATGGTTTTGGGTATTCGCTACCTGTGGGAGATGTTGGTAGTCTCTGAAGGAAACCCCGCCATAACAGTAGATCAAATTTTTTGTTTTGTCTCTTTGTGTGGGTGTGGCGGTTTACGGGATACCACAAGATGGTTGTAGGTCTGGGTTGTTTTTTGGGTTTGCTGCCTGTTTTGGGGTCTGTTTGGATGTGGCATAACCAGAGTCCCCCACACGCCTAACATAGAGGCATGTTGAAACCGCCGCCATGTGCATGTGGGGCAATGTATAGACTGGTTTTTTCTCCACAAGAACCAGCCACAAACAAACTTTTTGATCTATGTTAAAAAAAGTCATAATGGAAGAATGGGGGTTTGCGCCCTCTATCCAGAGTTTTGGACAAAAGGAAAGAGGGTTAGCTATATTCTCGGAAGGTATGGCCGCAGTCGGTGCACCGCAGAAACTGAGTGGATGATTCGTCTGCGCCTCGAGTTTGTACCAACCAAACAAACACTGTGCTGTTGTTGCATTTTGGGCATTTGAAATGTATTGTTGGTTGGGTGCTTAGCTGTTTCTCCTTGTCGATTACGGCAACCATCTGTTTGGGGTTATGCGGGATATTCTTTAAATCCACTTTACCCACGTTAACGTCTCGATTGGTGTAGCCGCATTTTTTGCAGGTCAACACAAGCATAGCTTGCGTTCCTGTCTCAACAGCTTTTGTCGCTAGAATTGAACCACATTGGGGACAAAACTCCATTCAACATACCTCACATTTTCGGGGCTGTCAGTGTGGGGGTTAACCTTATGCAAGCAATTTTTAGGAAGGGAGAGGGAGAAACTTTTGCTGCATTGAAGTTAACCCTGATTACTGAAGCCTCCATTTTCGTTACCCACCATTTAGCTCAATTGAAAAATAAATAACAGTGTGACTGCACTCTGCCTACAACAACCGTGATCCATGGTATTTTTCAATATTTTTCTCTACAAAAAACATGGAAGAACTTTCTAAAGAGGGGCTCAAACTTTATGTAGTTGTTCAGGTTTTTTGTGAATCTAAGCACAATAGTATAGTGCCTTGATTTACTCTTAGTGTAGGTGAAACTTTATGGCTGAAGCAACAGCCCCAGTAACGTCCACAAAAGATCAGCCTATAAAAGCTTCCGAAATCGACCCCAAATTCAAATACGAACTCCAAAAAATCCACGGAAGCGAATCAATTTTGAAATGTTTCCAGTGCGGAACATGTACCTCGGATTGTCCAGTAGCAAGATACAGCGATTCATATCGACCCCGCACGCTAATCCACATGGCGCAGCTAGGCCTCAAAGAGCGCGTGCTCAGAAGCGATACGCTTTGGCTCTGTGCTGCCTGCTTCACCTGCACTGACCGATGTCCCCAAGATGTCGAAGTTGCAAACGTCATACGAGTTTTCCGTAATCTCGCTATAGAAAAAGACTGTATCCCCCAAGTTTTCAAGGATCAAACCCAGAGCTTGCTTGAATCGGGCTACGCTTACAAAATCCCCGAGCTCAGAGTCAAAAAACGTGAATCTCTGGGGTTACCGCCACTGCCAAAGGGCGATGCGGAAAACGTAAGGAAGGTCCTCAAAGGCGTAAAATATATTGAAAGAAACTCAGGAGCAAAATCCAGTGGGCAATAAATACCTAATTTTCCTCGGCTGCGCTATCCCCTACCGTGTCTCCAGTTATGAAATCAGCGCCCGTAAAGTCCTCACGGGACTCGGCGTAGAACTCGTCGAGATGCCAGAATTCAACTGCTGCGGACTCCCCCTTGACGCCGTAAGCCACGAAACAATGCTAATTCTCGCAGCCAAGAACCTCGCCATAGCCGAAAAGCAAGGCCTAAACATTCTAACATTATGCCCCGGATGCGCGGGAACCCTCAAAAAAGTTAACAAAATCCTAAAAGAAGACAAAACCCAACGAGACGAAGTCAACAGCCACCTAAAAGAGGCTAACCTCGAATTCAAAGGCACCATAGAAACTAAACATCTTCTCCAGTTCCTAAAGGAAGACGTCGGCTTAGAAAAAATCAAAGCCGCGGTCACCAACCCCCTTATAGGTCTAAATGTTGCTGAACACAACGGCTGCCATATCCTACGCCCCAAAGAATACATTGACTTTGATGACCCCGAAGACCCTCAAACCCTCAAAAACCTAATTGAAGCAACAGGCGCCACCTGCCTCGATTATATTGATGAAACCGAATGCTGTGGTGCACCCAGCGTCGGTGTCAACGACAAAATCGCCTTATCTCTTGCTCGAGACAAACTTGACCACATAAAACAGGTCAACGCCCAAGCCTTAATCACCATATGTCCTTTCTGTCACATCATGTATGATACAAACGAATTGAGAATAGAAAAAATGTTTAATGAGGCCTATGGCATTCCCATACTGCACTATCCCCAACTGTTAGGATTAGCCATGGGCATGACTCCTGAAGAGTTAGCAATGCATGAACTCAGAGTAAACCCAACAAAAATAATCCAACAAACCACCCAAGGAGCAAACAAACCGTGACGCAAAACAAACTAAAAATAGCCTTTTACTGGGCTGCAAGCTGCGGCGGCTGCGAAATCGCCGTCTTAGACATAAACGAAAAAATCCTTGACGTTACCAAAATCGCTGACATCGTATTCTGGCCAGTAGCCTTAGACGTCAAATACAAAGACGTTGAAGCCATGGAAGACAAATACATTGACATCACCTTCTTCAACGGTTCCATCCGCAACAGTGAACAAGAACATATGGCAAAACTCCTACGAGCAAAAACCAAAACCTTGGTAGCGTTTGGCTCCTGCGCCCATGAAGGCTGCATTCCAGGCTTAGCTAACCTTAACAGCAAAAAAGAGGTATTCGAGCAAGTTTACCTTAAAGAAAAATCAAACGTTAACCCAAACGCGGTAACACCTAAAACCCAAAGCCAAGTTAAAGAAGGCACCCTAAAAATCCCCGAATTCTACGACACCGTCAAAACCCTATCCCAAACAGTAGAAGTCGACTACTTCCTTCCAGGCTGCCCACCGCCAGTTAAACTAATCGCCGCCGCCATCGACGCCATCGCCAACAACAACTTACCCAAAAAAGGCTCCGTTCTTGCCCCTCCCAAAGCAGTCTGCGACGAGTGCCCCCGCAAACGCGAAAACAAAAAAATCGACAAAATCTACCGCGTCTACGAAAAAACTCCTGAACCCGAAAGGTGCCTCCTTGAACAAGGTATCCTCTGCATGGGACCCGCAACCCGAAGCGGCTGTGGCGCACAATGCCTCAAAGTAGACATGCCATGCACTGGTTGCGGTGGAAAAGCCCCCAACGTTCCTGAACAGGGAGCAGCCATGATAACTGCGTTAGCCTCTATCCTTGGCTACGACAGTGTAGAAGGCAAAACCCAATACACCGAAAAAGAAATCGAAGATTTAATCAACCAAATAAAAGACCCCGTTGGCACCGTATACATGTACAGTTTGCCATCTTCAATCCTTAAACGTAAGGTGATAAAAGAATGAAAGAAATCCTAATTGACCCAATAACTCGGCTCGAAGGACACGGCAACGTATCCATATTCCTCAACGACCAAGGCGAAGTAGAAAACGCCTACCTCAAAATCCCCGAACTAAGAGGATTTGAGAAGTTCTGCATCGGCAGACGAGCCGAACTCATGCCCCAACTAACCACCCGCATCTGCGGAGTCTGCCCAGTCGCCCACCACTTCGCCGCAACCAAAGCACTTGACCAAGCATTCAACGTCGAAGTCCCATCCGCAGCAAAGAAACTCCGCGAACTCATGTACACAGCCTACTTCATCTACGACCACACACTACACTTCTACTACCTAGGCGGACCCGACTTCATCGTAGGCCCCGAAGCACCCCCAGAAAAACGAAACATCCTAGGCGTCATCGAAAAAGCAGGCATAGAAGTCGCCAAAGACGTCATCAAACACCGCGCCTACGGACAAAAAATCACCGAAATCATCGGCGGAAAAGCCACCCACCCCGTCTGCGGACTCCCCGGCGGCATATCCAAACCATTAAGCGAAGAAAACCGCCAACAAATCGAAACCATGGCATCCTCCTGCCGCAACTTCGCACAGTTCACCCTAAAACTCTTCCACCAAATCGTCCTAAGCAACAGCCAATACTTAGACATGATAACCAGCAAACCCTACACCATGCCCACCTACTACATGGGAACCGTTGACGAACACAACAAAGTCAACTTCTACGACGGCAAAACCCGAGTCGTAACCCCCAACGGAAACGAATTCCTCAAATTCAACGCCCAAGACTACCTCCAACACATCGGCGAACACGTCGAAGAATGGACATACAGCAAGTTCCCCTACCTCAAAGCAGTCGGTTGGAAAGGAGAAGTCGCAGGCCCAGACAGCGGCATCTACCGCGTTGGACCCCTCGGCAGACTAAATGCCTCAAACGGCATGGCAACTCCGCTCGCACAGGCAGAATACGAAGAAATGTATAGCACCCTCGGCGGCAAACCTGTGCACAGCACACTCGCGTTCCATTGGGCACGCCTAATCGAGCTCCTTTACGCTACCGAACGATGCATGGAACTCGTCACTGACCCCGAAATCACCAGCACCAACGTCCGCAACAAACCCACCCAGGAACCCACCGAAGGCGTCGGCATCGTCGAAGCAGCCCGCGGCACCCTCATCCACCACTTCACACTCACCCCAGATGCACTCGTCAAAGACGTCAACATGATAGTCGCCACCACCAACAATTACCCAGCCATCTGCATGAGCATCCGCGACGCAGCCAAAGGCCTAATCCACGACGGCAAAATCGAGCAAGGCATCCTCAACAAAGTCGAAATGGCATTCCGCGCCTACGACCCCTGCTTCGGCTGCGCAACCCACGCCGCAACCGGACAAATGCCCCTAACAGTCGAGGTTTTCGACGCACAAAAACGGTTACTTGACAGCGTTAGCCGTTAACTTTGTGCCTTTTGGCACCCAGCTTTTTATTTTTAACAATTTTTTGCAAATCGGCGTTTTAGACCCTTAGCAGAGTCATCAACTTCTCAACCAAAACGAGCAGCCTACAGAAAAACCTGCCAATAGCCCCCAAACCTTCAACCATACCCCTCAAATTAGCCAAATCCGAACGGGTAATTGAGCGAGTAAGCAACATAGCAACAAGCACCACCAAAACAAAGAAGGGGACGCCTACAACGAGGAGAAGCCAACTCGCCAAAGGCAAAGCAGCAACAACAAGATACGTTAAAACGCCAGCCACGGCTGAAGAAAGCAGGATTTTAGCTGAAGAAACCCAATCCACAACTACGCCATAAGTTTTTTTGATAAACCCTAAACCGATAAAGATGCCAGGTAGAACAGCAGTCAACGTTGAAAAGATAAGGCCATACACGCCGAAATTCATAATCAAAAGATAACCCATCGGGAAACCTATCAGCCCAGTTAATAGGCCCAGCTTCATCATGTAGGTTGTTTGGCCCTGACCATTCAGAAACCCTGTTAAACTAAGATACCCAAAGGCGGTATAGAAATATTGAATCGCTAATAGCGCCAAAAAAAGCGGAGCCAAAGTATAGGTGGCGCCGAAAAGTGTTTCAACACCCGGCGTAGCCAAACACATCACTAAGGCAGTGACTGGAACCACAACAAAAGCGGCATATTTAACAGAGAACTGAAAAACGTTCCTAAGAACAATCTTATCTTTCTCTGCGTCGAGTTTCGAGAAGGCAGGAAACATCATCGTCGTAACGGGAATTGCGAAAAAAGTGATTAACACAACAAAATTCATTGCGATACTATAGTTGCCTATAGTTACGTTTTCTGTGGTGTAGTAGATGGGGAGCAGAAAGGCGTAGAATTGTGGAAGCAGCAGTGTAACAATTGTTGCAAGCGATAGGGGTAAACAATACTTCAGCAGGGTAGTCAAGTATGCCGTTATTTGCAGCTTATTTGAGGGTGGTTTGGGTAGCTTTCGATAGATAACCAAAACAAGACCGACCCCGATTATGCTGGCAATAAAATTACCCGCTAAAAAGCCAACAGAGGCTCCAGCCGTTCCCAGACCTAAAGCAACAAGGGCTATGATAAGCGCAGTTTTTGAGATGCTTTGACCAATAATCATGATGCTGTTGAGTTCCATTTTCTCAACCCCAGTAAAAGCCGCCGTAGCAGCATTCACCAAGCCGTTGGCGAAGATAGAAAAAGACACAATTTGTATAAGCGAAGCAATCTCGGGACGATTAAACACGCTTGCAGCCAAAAAATCAGCCAAGAAAAAGGATACAACCGAAAGAACAAGGCCTATTATCATTTCAAAGATTATGCCCGTAATATAGATGCTGCGGATTTCATCAAGCCTGCTCTCGGCACGGTACTGCGCGGTAAATCGAACCATGGCAGAGGTTATGCCCCAATCACGGAAAACCTGAATAAACGTCGGAACCGTCAAAACGACAGCGTACAATCCATAGAGGTCTGAGCCGAGGAGACGTGCAATGAAAATCGTTCCTACTGACAGAATTAGCGTTGAAATTACTAATCCCCAAAGCAGGTGAAAACTTCCTGCAGTTGAAACCTTGGCAATATCAACAGCTTTACTCATTGAACATCCTCAAAAAAGACACATGAATATCAAAAAAACCGTCTATTGATATTAGTAAAAAAGTAGTTCATCCGCATTAACGTATTCTTTTTTGTTGACCCGCGGGTTGATTATACAGTTTGCATATACAGTTTGATATACAACTCATAGGCAGCAAACCAGAGAAGAGTGAAATAGGTAACTAGCTGCGAAAACACGTTTTTCAAAAAGAACCCAGTGATGCTATTCAGCGCGGCATTTCCAATTGAAAACAGACCCCAACGGGAGTATGACCATTAACCAAATCTGCGAAGTTAGCCAATAGTCCCCCAGCATAAACAAAACTATAACTTAGATGGTTAATTCAAAAACCTTGAAAGCGAAAAGAGAAAAATTGAGTGATCTTACGGACAGTACATAATTGAGCAAAACATACTTCAGTACTTACGCTTAAATAGTTAAAAAATCACTTGTGAATAATTCCGGTGGAAAGATTGGCAAAAGAAAGCGTATTAATAATTGGACTCGGCGAAATCGGACACACACTATTTGCACTCTACACAGAAAGAAAAACAGAATTTGACTCCTACGGAATAGACTTAGACCCCGCCAAAATGGCTGAAAATAACCAAAGCATTGAAAATATTCCAAAAAACGTCTCAGTCCTACAGGTTGCTATGCCTTGCGGCAACCCAGACAATTTCGCCAAAATAGTAGCGGGCTACGTAGACCAATACAAACCAAATCTCACAATCATCAACAGCACTGTTCCACCAGGAACCACCCTAAAAGTCGCGGCTAAATGTGGTTGCTTGACAGCACATTCACCTGCCCGAGGCGTCCATATAACCACTGAGCATATGATTTGGGAAATGAAACGCTGGCCAAAATACGTAGGCGGCGCAACACCTCAAGCAGGCGAACTGGCAAAGGCACATTTTGAGAAACTCGGGCTACAGGTGAAAATGCTCAAAAGTTGCCGTGAAACCGAATTAGCTAAGCTTTTTGAAACCACATACCGCGCATGGATGATTACTTGCTTCCAAGAAATGCACCGCATCGCACAATCCTTCGACGCAGACTTCAATGACACCGTAGACTTCCTAGAAGACACCCACCGACAACGCCTAGACAGACCAATAATGTTCCCAGGCTATATCGGCGGCCACTGCCTAATCCCCAACACAGAGTTACTGCTGAAATCCTATGATTCAGATATGCTACGGCTGATTTTGGAGTCCAACGAAAAGCGTAAAGAGGAAATGAAAAACCCAACAATTAAGCAGGAAGCAGAAAAAGTCGCCGCAAGAGCAGATAAGTTACAAAAGGACTTAACTGGCGAGAGGAATGTGACTTTACCCCAAAGCCGAGGAAAAACGCGATAATTTTTTTTGACTTTTATCGATCCCCCAAATGAGCGATGAAAGTCTTTTCTGAAGCAATTAGGCTCAAGAAGGAAATATCTATCGGGGCTTACGAAATTATTAGTGAATAGTAACATTTGGAGTTTTGCGGAAATATGTATAACGATAGAATTCAGAGGGTCTTAGCTGCTTCTGAAGCCCTCACGGGCACCAATTTGTTAAATTGTAGAGGTTAAAGCCTAAGGTGTTAGTTTTTACCTGTAGGCTGTCGGGCAGCGGTTGTAAGGTTGAATAATAAACAATAAATAACTTACTTGTCCAATAATATAAAAAAGGCTGTCCCTGGTGGCAATTACTTGATTGATGAATTAGTTAATAAAATTCACTCAAAGCAATTTAATTTGGCAGTTATAGGCGCTGGTTACGTCGGACTTCCTACTGCTGCATTATTTGCTGATGCCGGTTTTTTTGTTACTGCTGTTGATATAAGGCCGGCTATTATTGAGGAAATTAATAATCGAAAATCCCCAATTGATGAACCTAATTTAGAACAGATGATTGCCCGTAATGTTGAAAAGGGCAAGCTTAAAGCATCTCTAACATCAACTCTAGATTTCACCAACTTGGATGGAATAATATTTTGTGTACAAACACCAATAAATAACCTAAACAGCCCTGATTTATCCTATCTTCTTACAGCCGTTGAAACTGTTGGTTCCTATCTGCGCAAGGGTGCATTGGTCACCATTTGTAGTACCGTTCCACCAGCAACCGTCCGCGATAGGATAAAACCTATGCTGGAATCGCTAAGTGGGCTAAGCGTAGAAAAAGATTTCTTCTTAGCATATGCACCCGAAAGAATTGCACCTGGAAAAGCACTTAACGAGTTTGTAGAAAGCCCTAGACTAGTTGGTGGCATTGGACCTTTGAGTACAAAAGTGGCTGTGGCGTTATTTAATTCAGTCTGCAATGAGGTGATAGAAACCGATGCCTCAACTGCAGAGATCTCTAAGCTTGCTGAGAACACATTTAGAGATATCAACATTGCTTTTGCGAATCAGTTAGCGCTCATTTGCGAACAAAAAGGCGTTGACTTTACTAAGGTAATTGCGCTTGCAAATACGCACCCGCGAGTTCATATTCATACCTCTGGACCAGGGGTGGGTGGGCCTTGTCTAACAAAGGATCCGTACCTTCTCATTCATGAAGTTTCTGATTTTGGAAAAAACATAGTCACAACCGCTCGAGAAATTAACAATTACATGCCTCGGCATATTGTAGAATTAACTTTGAATGCCCTGAAACTTAACGGCAAGAAGATAGATCATTGCAAAATAGCCGTGCTAGGAACCGCATACAAAGCTGATGTAGATGATCATAGGCTCAGTCCCGCTGAACCAATCATTTGGCAACTTGTTCAATTAGGCGCAGAGGTTTTTACTTTTGATCCTCATTGTGCAGAAGCTTTCGCCTCGAAAAAGGCAAAAAATATTTTAGATGCCGCTAAAGAAGCCGATTGTCTTATAATAACTGCAGACCACTCTGAATTTAAGAATATGTATCTACCTGACATTCGTACTGTTATGAATGAGAAGCCATCAATTATAGATGGTAAAAGGATAATCAATCCACAGGAAGCCGAAAAACTTGGTTTTTCGTATTTTGGTGTAGGTTACGGTAGACAAAACGATGTAGGTGCACAATCAATTATGTTAAAAGAAAAAGTGTTTGCCACATCAAAAAGCACAACCAGCTAAGTTAATATGCGAAATAAAGCCTTTAACGGGAAAAAACCCCTACCGTGTTTGATGGGTCTTCGCCATTGGAATAATAAATTCCCGTGTTAGCTTCAAAAAAATTAGCCCTGCTTACCCAAAAGTTTCATCAACTTTTCAAGAATTATTAGCAGCTTGTTAATAAAACGGCTAAAAGACCCCAAACCTTTAACCATAGACCTCAAAGCTACCACGTCGGATTGTGTAATTGACCGAGTAAATAACAACGCGGCAAGCACAACCACAACAAAGAAGGGGACGCCTACAACGAGGAGAAGCCAACTTGCCAAAGGCAAAGCAGCAACAACAAGATACGTCAAAAGCCCAGCCACAGCCGAAGACAGAAGAATTTTAACTGAAGAAACCCAATCCAGGCCTATATTGTAGGTTTTTTTTATGAAACGTAAACCCATAAAGATGCTCGGAAGCCCAGCGGTTAAGGTTGTAATAATGAGACCTAAAACTCCATAATTCATTATCAAGAAGTAACCCACCGGGAAACCAATTGTGCCAGTCAATAAACTTAGTTTTAACACGTAACTCGTTTTACCCTGGCCATTCAGAAAACCGCTTACACTTAAATTACCAAAAGCTGCATACAAGTACTGAATCGACATAAGTGTCAAAAAAAGAGGCGCCAAAACGTAAGTTTCACCAAAAAGCGTTTCGACACCTGGCCCAGCCAAACTCATAACTAGAAAGGTAACAGGAACCACAATAAGAGAGGCATATTTAACAGAGAACCTAAAGATGTTTCCTAGATCCACTTTATCTTTTTCTGCATCCAACTTAGAGAACGCAGGAAACATCATAGTGCTTATGGGCATGGTGAAGAAGCCGATGAGAACTACAAAATTAAGCGCTATGCCATAATTTCCGATGGGAACATTGTCAGTTACGTAATGTATGGGAAGCAGAAATGCATAGAACTGAGGAAGCAAAGTTGTGATAATAATACCAAAAGACAGGGGCAAACAGTAACTCAACATGGTAGTTAAGTATTCTTTTAGATGCAGTTGTTTCGACACTGGCTTCGGCAGGCTGCGATAGATAACGCTGACCAAGGAGATTCCGATTATGCTTGCAATAAAGAGGCCAACGGTGTAACCTATCGTGGCTCCAGCAGTACCCATACCAAAAGCCACCAGCACGATTATAATTGCTGTTTTAGCAATATTTTGACCAACAATCATTATACTGTTTAGCGCCATTCTTTCATAGCCTGTGAAAACAGCTGTAGCCGCCGTGACTAGGCCGCTGGCAAAAATGGAAAAAGAAGCGATTTGTATAAACGGAGCAAGCAGTGGCCGGTTAAATACAGTAATCGCTAAGAAATCAGCGGAGAAAAAGGATAAAACCGAAAGCAACAAACCTAGTATAACCTCAAATATTATTCCGGTAAGGAATATACTGCGGATTTCATCAAATCGACCTTCAGCTCGATACTGAGCGGTAAACCGGATCATAGCCGAGTTTATTCCCCAGTCACGAAAAACCTGCATAATTGTTGGAACAATTAAAACGATCGTATACAAACCGTAAAGATCTGAACCAAGAAGTCGAGCGATAAATATAGTGCCTATGGAGGAGATAAGGGTTGAAATTACCAAACCCCAAAGCAGATGAAAACTTCCAGTTGTTGAAGCTTTTGCGATGTCAACTGCTTTACTCATCTGCTAGTTCCTCAGGAATGCAAGAGTGTTAGCAAACAATGGTTTATCATTTGTG
Source organism: Candidatus Bathyarchaeota archaeon (assembly GCA_026014745.1). Lineage (NCBI taxonomy): Archaea > Thermoproteati > Candidatus Bathyarchaeota > Candidatus Bathyarchaeota archaeon. The sequence goes on from JAOZHS010000002.1 coordinate 333,490, forward strand.
GTAAAACGAAGGCTCCTCCGCTTTAAAGAGTGCTTGTTAGCCGCAAATTGATTGTACAGCTTCCAACTGCAGACGTATTATTTATGTAGTTTTGCGGTTCACCTTGTTTTATAGAGTGGGCTCTCAGGAATTTGGTTATTTGTAACTGGCTGTAACCACACAAGTTTTTATTCAAAAAAGGACCCGTTATTCTTGTAGCGATAGTTTGCTGGGATATTTACCCCACTGCATTCCACCAACCATAGTTGCCCTCAGTAAAAAACTGATTTTCAACAATGCACTTCCCAAGAAAGGTAGCTGCTCGTAAAATTGGCAATCATTCGAGCAGCACAAAAATGCATTGAAAAGCATTCACAGACGGGTTGAATCCCCCCTCGCAGGAGGAAAAATTTTCTTGAAAATGCATTTTAATTTGAAGCTACCCTTAGCATTATCAGTCGGCTTGCTTTTAATTGGATTATTCGTAGGTCACGTCGGCTTAAACAGCGATTTAAGCAATGACCAAGCAGTCGTAGCTTTGCCTCAAACACTCAAGGTATCAATCAACCCCCAAGGACCCGTACTAATGACGTTAAACCAGATTCAAAGATTCACAGCTAACGTCAGCGTTGAAGATGCAGAGGCAAATTATGAATGGTCTATAGAAAACGCTTCAGCGGATTCTTCGATTAACGGAACGGAGCACCTTTTAGTAACTCAAGGGAAAGAGGCTTCTTTCCAGTTTCTGATGCCAAGCATAGACAATTGTTGGTTGAATGTGACCGTAGAGAGCAATAACCAAGAAGCAACAGACAACATCAACATCCAATACATATCCAGCCAACCGAACCCTACCAGCAAACCACAAAACCCCACCCAACAATACCCAACCCAAACACAAACACAACAAACCACCTCAAACCAAACCCAAAACAACAACATATCCTATGCCCCTCCGCTACCGCTAAACCCCAACTATATCATACAAAAAACAAGCGATAACCTGTACCAAGCCATCAACTGCAGCAACGGAAACATTGATTTTTCGTCAACAGACGCAGACTCAATCTTCCATAACGTATTCGCCTACCCAGATATACAAGTGGAAGTATCATCAGGCATCTATAACCTCAACTCAAGCATCACCGTAAAAAATAATCAGCACTTATCCGGATACGGGGCAACCATAAACATGACGTTAACATCAATAAAACCAACCCGAGGCCCCGCAGTGTTTTGTAGCGACAAACCAATAAATAACACCATAATCGAAGGCTTCACCATCCAGTTACACGCAGATGGATACTTCAACCAAGGCATATACCTCAACAACCCACACAACTGCACATTACAAAACAACAAAATCTACGACGCCTACAACCGAGGAATTAGCCTAGACGGATGGGCTTACAATTATGGCGGCTCAGAAAATAAAATCTTAAACAACTACGTAGAAAAAACATACTCAGACCAACTAGGTGAAACTATCGTTTTAGGTAACCAGAATGATTCGCGAGTAAGCGGCAATGTAGTGATTGGAAGCCAGCAGGGCGGTATCACTTTGAGCGGTTGCTTTAGAGTAGAAGTAACAGGCAACACTATAAGTTATTCAGATGGGCAAAATGTTGGATACGGCGGCATAGACCTAGAAGCCTCAAGCAACAACACCATAACAGACAACACCATAAACGGAAAAGGCACAGGAACCGGCATAAGAGTAAGCCGCGGCGCCTACAACAACACATTCAACCACAACAACATATCCAACGTAGCATACGGCATAAAATTGATAGACACCATGGGACCAGCTTCCTACAACAGCTTCTCAAACAACAACATAAGCAACACTATAATCGGAATTTCCATTTGCAGCAACACCTGCAATTTCAACACTTTCACAAATAATACAATAACAGCAACGGGCAAGAGTATTGAAGACTATGGCAGTTACAATAGTTACTGAGAACGGGATTGAGAATTCCAGTTGAAACTTATCATTATGCTGAACCTACGGAGTACATTTTCCGCCATCATTTCTTTACAAAGACAGCCGTAAGATTATAGTCCCAATAGTTAACTCTGACTGGATTTTCAGGACCACAAAGGCGCTCATCATTTAGCATCCAATGATCCAAGCGGTAACCTTCATCGGGATAAGCGTAAATCGCCTGCACTCCCCAATCGTAATAGATTCCTGAAGGCGGATCCGTGTATCCACCCTCCGATGGCAAGATATTAATGAAAGTGGGATAACGCCAAGAACTAACGAAAGGCGACAAAGGAGAAGCGTCACTGTAGGCAACCGTAGCAGCTGAAGAGTTGAATCTGAAAAGCCATGCATCACCAACCTGCTTAGCAACAGAAAAGTACGGGGTCGAGAGAAATTGGGTAGCGTTAAAGTGTCTATACTGGGGGTTTTGGAGTGAATACATAGTTGCTTTTGCGCCAATATAGATGTAGGAAATGTTGTATTGGATTAACAGTGGAACCGCATGCAGATCGAACGCGTCAGCTGTTAATATTGTCATCAAATCGGTGTAGTTTTGAAAATTGCTGTATCTAGAAACAGTTATCCGCTGGGTTATGGAAGTAACGTATTGACCGCTATCCCCCATGGAAGTTAAGAGTACATCAGACGTAGGTACATTATCGGAAATCCAGTTCATCAAAGCCAAATCGTCTGCCCCAAGCGCAGAGTAAGTATTCAACTGTGAAGAAGCCAGAGCGTATTTATGCAGTTGCTGATCAACGGTCGGAACAAGTAACAAAAAAGCACCAATTACAACCAGAACCACCAGAATACACGCAACTATCCGGGGTGTAAATCTACCCAGTCGTCTACCAGCAACAAAAAATAACCGCTTCAAGGGGGTATACACAAAATACAAAACACAAAAGACCACAGCCGACGTCAATACGGTTCCAGCAATAAAAAAGTGCTGCCAAATTCGTTGGGAATCAAAAAAAGATAACAAAAGATTGATCGGCAAATCAATTGTTAAAGTCAAATAGGTCAGGAGCACTAACATAAAAGCGTAAATAATCAAGATACCCATAGCGAACTCTTTTGCTTGAATAAAAAGATCAGACTTTCTTCTAATTTGAATAAATATTAGGAAAAGTGCCATTAAAAGAGCGCACGGAGTCAAAGCTAACAAATAACTAAAATCAGAAAATAAAGAGGACAATTTAGGGAAATCTAACAACCAATTAAAGTTTATCCAGTCAGCGACAAGCGTAGCATAAACAGTTGAAGCTGGACCAGAGTCTATAGGTGAAAGAATGTTAGCAATAACATAGCGGTCAAAAATTAAGCAGAGGTAAGGAAAAGCAAAAAGCAAAGGTATAAAAAAACAAGCTATGGACTTGGAAGCTTTGTTCCAAGACCACGTATCGTGTTCCGTCCAATTACACGCATGCCGCAATTTTTTGATTGCAAAGATTATTGTAAACCAAAAGAAAGTTAGCAACAAAGCTACGGGATAGGTCTCCGATGCAATAAAAAAAACCAATCCCATTATTCCCGCCATTAAGGGTGTGATACGCCGTTCCTTTAACAAAAATAGAAAAACCAAACTCATGCCACTTATCGAGACGTATAGAGATGTTAAAAGCGGCAGACCCCCCCAAGATAATGGAAGCCAAGATATCGCACCTGTAAAAAAAGCTGTAATAATTAAACCTAAAATCGCAAGAACCCTACGCTCGAAAAGGCATTGCAACATCACATACATAGAAAGCGCTATCAAAGCAGGCAAAAAAGCGCTCACCATCAGAACTATTTTGGGTATGCTAACACACAATACAGTAGACAGAAAAGCACACAAAACATGCACTCCTGTTGGATAACTAAGAACAAAGTTACCATAAGGTTCTGCAGAACGCGTTAACAATGCATTCGGATTATCAAATATCAGTCGTGTTACTAAGGTATGGAAGGCAGCGTCATCATTAGTGGAGCCATAGTAACCAGTTATGAGTGAAGCGGAAAAACAAAGAACCACCAAAATAACAATGAAAACTATAATGAGAGGTAAATGTTTTTTCGGAGAAAATTTGGGCAATATTTGTTTATTCAGCAATGACCTTGAAAACCAAAGACCAATTGCTGCAACAGAAACGGTAGCTATTGCAGTCAGCGCATACGAGAAAGGAAACAGTGCAAAAAACACAGAGAAAGCCAAAACAAACCCGAAGCCCGCGAAAACTCTGAAATTGACTCTCTGAAGAAAAGGGTAATGACTAAAGGGATCATCTTTTTTGCTTAGCCTGCAGATTACCTTCAAAATTCCGAAGCCGACCAAATAAAGTAGTAAAATGCTAAGGATGGAAAAAAGAACAGAATCAACCAAAGATATCTGAGTCCAATCCCACCACATAGCATATCATCGCAAGGTTAGTTAATGCAAATTGAGTAAACACTAACATTCTAATACATTTGCCAAAAAAAACATTAAAAGGCACCAACATGTATAGCACGGTCAGAACGAGTATTCAGCGTTCTGCACGCACCCAGCCTAAATTTCAGTCACAGCGACATTCATTAAATTATAGTGCAAAGCATTAACCAATACAATGTCAGCACATCGAAAGTTCAATAATAGTATCCATTTTCACCACCGTCACCACTTCTTCCAGCGACACCCAAAAAAAGACCCCCGTATTCTCACACCAATTTTTTCAAAACTAACAAAATTAATAGAGCAACAGGGAGCAACAGTAAACAAATTAAGAAAAATATAGGCATATTTGAAAAAATAGTGTACTGAGTTGCTTGGGAATTATCTCCAGAAAATTGTGGCAAAGTTAAGTCGCTAATGGCTTGGTAATTATCGGAAATGGCAACAGTAAACTGCGTGAAACCAGTAAGGGACAGATCTTGACCGTAAACCTCAACCGAGAGATTTGGATAATTATTCAGATATAATTTAGAGAAAGTAACGTTCTGAGAAGTTATCTCAGGCGTTCGGGCATATAAATTAAGGGAATTAATAGGCAAAATCGAAAGCGTTTGTACATCATCCAGATATGTAATGTTTCCATCAGCAGTAGTTATCTTTAAAGTTGCGTTACCCAAACCATTAATTGAAAAAGAGGCATTAAATCTGAGCAAAGAGTAGAAACCACTACCACTATCGATTACAATCGAGGATGAAAAAATAGAGCAAGTTGAGTAGTTAGCCAACTCAACAGCCGTCACATTGAAAAATTCCGAAAGACCCTTTTGAGAAGCAACATTAACAGCACCAATATGTTGAGTACCTGAAAACAAGACGGAATTAGTTTGGACAGTGGTGTTTGCACTGGTTATCGATTTTGCGTAACCGTTCAGTTGGCTTAAAGGATTTGTCCGCACTATTTCAGGCAGATTACTCGTCTTGAGAATGTTGGTTACAACGTTATACCATTCAGATTTTTGGCTACTACTGTAGATAGCATCATTAATTGGAGCTAAATTAAAGTACAAAACGTTCCCGCCCGAAGAATAACCTTTTTCTACCAAGAGAGGAGAAACCGAATCACCATAATAGCATAAAACTGTAGTATCACTATTTGCTGAAGTAACGGGTATTGATAGTTTAGTAGGTAGTGAATATTTCGAGCCATTTACTACATTAATAGTTTGGATGTCAGCAACGTCTCCCGGAGAGGATAACATAGTTTGGGCAAAGTAGCCAGTTCCTGTTTTGTCCAGAATAATTAGGTGACCGCCCGATTGAACGTAGTTCAAGTAATCGGTGACTGGCCTAAAAGTTGTAGAATAGTATTCAACTAAAAAGTCATCGAACCCTACTTGGAAAAATCTGTTATAATGAACTCCAACTTGTCCAGCTACATTATTTGTATGGGAAATTAAGTTGGTCCCGTTCAAAGACATTACTCTATTCTCACCACTTACGGTTAATTTTAGGTTAAAGGTGTCCTCAAATGCCCAAGTGACATTAGTTTTAAGACCGGGCCAAGATGGTGAAGCTCTTTCTACGCCGTTAATGAAGTCCCGGTATAGAAGGTAAACATTATTGTCATTACTGAAAAATACATCTGCCAAGCGGTAGTTTTTTGCGTCTTCCCATGAATAAACAATACTCGCATAATTAAGTATCGAAGAGTTTCCAATCAAAGGAGTAATATTAACACTGATTGAAAAATTGTCTGCGGTAACTGGGTACAAAATTATGCCCTCATCACCCCTTGCGTTTCCTCCGATTAGTTGCTGATTTTTAAGTTCCCACGTTCCTTTTTGAGAAGAATAATCCTCTAATGTTTCCCGCGTAAAGGCATCAGCCATTGTGTGTACAACATAATTTTCACGTGGAGGATCAAAAGGAACTATTAAAGTGGAATAATTAAGGGCAGCGTGGTCAAGGTCGGAGACTGTTGTAAAATTAAAATTGTTATATGCAAGCGAATCATAGACCAAATTTTTATCTATCGAAAGTGATTGATCGTAGGGGATAATTAAAGCTGTTTCACTATTTGATTGCGGATAAGAAAGAGCTGGAACAGCATATATTGAAACCTCGGAATTTTCATAAGATTTAGAAAGCGTTGGAAGATAGTTCGCAAGGAAGCCATCACCATAATTCGCTAAGAATGCCTGGTCACGGGCATTGATATACAGGTATGCATGCGAATACATTGACGCACGGTAAAGTTGAGTTAGGGCTAATTCTTGAGAAGCAGCGTTATACAATAATTGCTTCAACCCAAGTGAATCAGGAGGACCCGCTAAGGTCACCATTTCCCCTGAAGTGCTCGTTACTGTAGCCACCCATGCATTCGGATCATGATTTAAAATGTCTTTTAGAGAAGATATCGCAGAAGATTCGTTCGAAGTAGCAAAGTGGGTACTTTCGGAGCTTGAAAGTGACCAATATTCAGCATTTAAGAAAGCTGTAGAAATTCCGTAACAACAAACTAAACCGATTAAAGTTATCGAAATGAGTTTATATCTTGAGGGAAAAGTGAATTTTAATTTGTTTATTAATAACAGCAGAGGCAAAGGCGATAAAATCGCAAGAGGTATTTTTATGAACCACAAAAACCGCTTTTCCCAATAGCCGGCATTAAAAAAGTAAAGATTCATTATTGAAACCAGTGTTCCAGCCAAGAAAACGAAAAACAAAAACGCAATAAAGAATTTAAGCGAATTATATTCATCAGGCTTTCTAACAACTAAGTTAATTGCAGCCACCGAAAGTAAGCCAGTGATACCCAAGATAAAGGGATAAACAAACCAAGGTACCAAACCAATACTGTCCACCTGAGAAGTCCGAAAACTATTCAAAAAGAAGAGCCAAGAGACCAACGCGATAATATATACAAATGTCAGAGCATACACAGACAAACGTAATAAGCTACAACGAGTTTCACGTAAGGGTTTGATTTTTTTACTCAGTTCTGGAAGTTTGATGGCGCGAGTGCAGAGTGAAAGAATAACTGCCAAAAGCGGCAAGGCGATAGATGCCATTAATGCCGTGTCGAAAATAAAACGGGAGGTAAAAAGCGAAAATAGGTAATACACAAGAGGAATAACTAAAAAGGCTAGTAAAGCGCCTTTTAAGGCACCTGAAATATTTAGGGGTGATTTGCGAGCAAATATACCATAAACAGCCAAGAAGGTAACTAAAACGACTGCTTCAGTGATATGTGTTAAGTATAATATGGTTACAGTTATTGAAAAAAGCGCAATGAATGAACGGGAAGATAAATCAGTTTTACTGAGGAGAAACAGCGCGGCAATTAAGAGCAAAAATGAAACAGTGCTCGGAACATACCATAATCCCAGAAGACCATACAAAGTTCCATTGTAAGTCTTATCTGCAACAGCAGTCAGCAGTTGTAATTGTGTTAGTGTAGAGCCCTGAAGCTTTAGATAAGCTAAATATATCCACGAAAAACCTCCGTAACTATTTGTGAATAAACTCCAAAATAAGGTGGCGACAGAGGGTAAACTTGGGTGGATATTATTTAGGTAACGTTTCGCCATTACATAGAAGGCCACAGGTAACAGAAGATTGATAGATAACTGGGCAAGTTGACTACTAAGATATTGAGCATCAGAAACAGCCAAGAAAGTTGACTGATTTAAATGACTGAACAAGTAAGCGGAACCAATGTACAGTTGAGGCGATCTGTTGAGAGTCAAACACCAGTTATAATGGCGAGTTATATCGGTTCCCGGCATCAATGCGAATCCGGGATACATCGAAAAGAAAGTAATCGCAAAGAAAAGAATCGCGATTAACAAAGCAAACACGTCAATAGATTTTGAGAAAGACGGTTCTTTCGAGAAGGTGAACGTTTTACGAATGTATAGACAGTATACTGAAACTATACCTAAAATGATATACCCTGATAAAGTGGCGATAATGCGAGTTTGCTCACCAAAGGACAAAAGAATAAGTGCAAGAAAACCGGTGACTGCGAAGCTCAGTACATATGAAAGAAGTAAACCTTCAAGTTTGGTGAGATACTGGTGAAGTTTAGCTATATTAACAATAGCAAACCCAGGAAGGAAAGTGGTAATGAATAAAGACAGGAAAAGCTGAGGAAGAGTATTCTCAAAAGATAATAAATGAAGAATAAGCAGTATAACGCCAAAGATTATTAACAGAAAACTCAACAAGTATGAAATTTGGAGCGAATTAAACTTATTTTGTTTTAAATTCAATCGAACATCATTGCCTATGAAAATGAAATAAATAACTAAAATTGTGGCAACTTCAAGAACAAATAATGGATATTTAACCCATGATTGTAAAAGCCAGAGGGTTAAAGAGGAAAAAAGAATTGAAATGCATAAAAGCACTATAAAAAACGCGCGTGAATTCAATTTAACCATTTAGATACACACGCAGCTTGATTCGCTTTTGAAAGTATGAAACCCTCAAAATCGTCGAATATTAAATGTCGAGCTAACAAATGTACTGCAGGATGTTTTTTGCCAAACATTGTTCGTTAATGAGCGCTTGTAAGATATATGTCTTTAAGATTGTTAAGATATAACTCAGAGATTTTCTTTCTGTCAAAGTTATTTTTGACAAATATCTCAGCGTTGTGCCCCGCGGTTTTTCTTAATGAGACATCTGCGACGAATTTGGAAAGAACATTTGCCAATTCTTCATCATTTAATGGGTCCACAACAAAGCCAATTTCATTATCGCGTATTATTCGAGCTAATAAAGAATCAGGATATGCTGTTGCCACGACAGGTTTCCCGCAGGCGCAGTATTCAAAGAATTTTGCAGGCAGAGAATTTTTCCAAAGCGGGTTATCATCATAGGGTATTATACCTACATCAGCGGAGGATATTAAATCGTTTAATTTTTGTTTCTCGCTTATTACCCCAAGGTAAATAATTTTGTTGCTTATACTCAGTTCCTTGGCTAACTCAATAACCTTATTTGTGTCGCCCTGACCAGCGATGAACAGTTGAACATCATAACAGCCATTTATTAACCTCTTAACGGATTTGAGAACAACATCCAAACGATAATAAGAGCCTATTCCGCCAGAGTAAATGAGATTTAACTTTTTATCAGAAGATGCAAACGTAGGCAGCGGTTTAAATGTTTTAATATCAGCACCGTTGGGCAATATTTTTACCTTCGATATGCCGTTGCCGCGCATTTGTTCATAATAAATTTTTGTCACGACCACCATTAAGTTCGATTTGAGATACATAGAAAAGGCGGTTTTTTTGACCATAGAATAAAAAAATTTGTTAATGCCGTTTGAATTATTTATGCTGAAATTTTCCCATTCATCTCGGTAGTCCATAACATTTTTTATCCTCAGTAGTTTACATGCGGCTAAAGCGCCGATGCCTACGTCGCCGGGAGGGACAGAAATCACTACAACATCCGGTTTTTTAATACCTAGGAAAAAGAAAGAGCTGAAAAACGAGGATACACAGTTAAGGGCAAATATAAATGGACTATGAGAACTTATGTAAAATGCCAAATTGTAGATACCAATGTTAGGGGACGAAGAGTTAGAACCTGCCTGTTTTAGCGTTGATGGAGTAAAAGTTCCCAATACGTCAATTTTGTGGCCTTGCCCAGACCAGTCATTTGCAAAAAAATGAATTCGAGTCCAAGCTGCTCCAGCAAAAGGATTGGGAAAACCTAAGATTAATGAAACTTTCATAGTATCTCGACTTTTTTTGATGCGTTTAATTAGTTTGACTCTGCCTTATGCCACAAGGAGTTGAAAACGTTTAAGTATACGCCGACGATATTGCCAATTTCGTGATTGTTCAGAACATAATTTCGGCCATTTGTGCCCAATTTTAGTCGTAAATTATAATCAAGCAACAATTTACTCACATCCTTTACTAACTGCGAGAAATTTTTAGAGCACATACCTAACTGGTTATGGTAAATAATTCCGTCGGGGTCTACTCGAAGACTAACCACAGGCAGATAATAGGTCCAAGCCTCCAACATTGTATTAGGAAAACCTTCGATAGAGGAGGTGTTTACAAGCACAGAAGCGTTTTTGAAGTATTCACCTATTTTTGAATGAGCAACAAACCCGTTAAAATGCAGATTAGGTACACCTTTGGCGACGCCTTGAACCATACTAAATAATTCAGGAGGATCCCCTTTACCGCCAATCATCTCAAAATGCAGAGAAGGCAACGCCTTAGCGACCTCAATATACAATAGGGGATTCTTTACTGACGAGATAGTTCCAACCCATAAAGCCGTAGCTTGCGATTTTTCACTTTCAGCGTTGGGTAATTCACAACCATTTTTTATCAGTACACTGCTTAGGTTGAAGCGTTTCTTTAAAATATACTGTTGGAATTTGCTCTGGGCAATAATTGAATCAGCACGTTTAAGTTCAATTAAACTTGAGAGACTATCGATAAGGCTTTTTTTGCCATTAAGAGAGACACCAGTAACCATTGAGTCCGTTGCAATTCTATGAACAAATTTCTTTCTAAAGATAAAACAGAATATTGGCAATACCCCAGTTGAACCTGCTTCATGTACGTAAACGTCCGCATTTGCTTTTTTAAGAGCAGAGAAAATTGAGATAACTTTTCTAAAACTTGAAATTCGACTTACTGCATCTCGTTTATAGGTTTTTATAATTTCTATACCCTTTATGACTTCTTTTCTTTCTGTGCCGTGCCAATAAGTTACAAAGGCAATTGCACACCCTTTATCATACAGTTTTTTTCCTAAGATAACCTGTTCAACTTCAGCTCCGCCGGCGTATTCAGAATCTTGTTGATCAGCAATAGTAGGGTAAGAATTCAGAGATAAAAAACAGATCTTCATAAAAACCACTTACATGCTACAAGCTATTCTATAAATTTCAGTAATTTTCTGAAGATAAATCGGAATATCGAAGTTACGCTCGAGATAAATTCTTGCTGATGAACCTAATTTTTCCCTTAGTTCAGCATCATCTATTAAAGACGATATCTTTTCAGCAAGTTCATCAGGGTTTTTTGGCTGAACAAGAAGACCAGTCGAACCATCAGTGATAGCTTCAGCAACGCCCCCAACATTTGTCGCTACAATAGGTTTGCCGGCAGCCATGCATTCTAAAATGTAAAAAGGGAAGTTTTCGGTTACTGAAGGCAAAACACAAATATCAGCTAAATTAACAAGCACCGAATATACATTAGGCCAGCTTATACGACCTGTGAAAACAACATTGTTTGCTATTTTTAAGTTCAAGGCAAGTTTTTTCAAACTTTCTTCGCTGGCTCCGCTACCAACAAGATAAAAAGTTGCTTTTCGGGACTTCAAAATTTTCTCTGCAGCCAATAACAAATATTCTTGCCCTTTTATGGGAGAAAGATTACCTACGCAAACAATATTTATACCAAAATCCGTCTTTTTAACTGGACTAGGCTCAGATGTCGCCTTATCAAAGGTCTTTAGATCCAAAGTATTATGCAGCACAATCAGTTTTTTGGGTTTAAGCCCATGTGTTATAAGCGCATCACCAGTAAAAGATGAAACAGGCAACACAAGATCTGTACAATGATTAAGTATAGAAACAAATGTCGACCATTTGAACCTGTTAGATGAATTCGCCATGGGCACAAAATGCACTGAGGTAACAACAGCCACTTTCTTTCGAGCAGACTTTATTGCAAAATACGCTTCAAAGGCGCCTAAAACGCCCTGGGCATGAATAACATCTATTTTATAAGTTTTGATTGCTTTTTTTAGAAAGCCTATGCTCCGTATAACATCGACAATAGATTGTTTGTCAAAAGATGGGCAGGTAAGTTTGGGGATATTGTTTTTTTCTAATAAAGCAGACAAGTCAGGTATTTGTTCACCGGGACTAGAAATGACTGTTACCTGGTTACCTGAATTCTGCAAATTTACAGAGATAGAACTAAGATGGTATGAAAGACCAACTCCTGCAGAAGAACCGACGAATAAAATCCTTAAAGGCATTGACATATTATCACGATGTTAAGAGATTTTTTTTGTTTTTGGAGCATTGCTGATAAATGTTTTCCAGGGTTTCAACGATTGTTGCCCAACCAAAATTTTTGAAGACAAAGAATCGACCATTTGCACCCATCACTTTTGAGCGTGCTGGATCAACTAAGAGACACTTAATTGAATTTACCATAGCAGGAATATCGTCGTAATTGATAGCAAATCCAAAATCCCCATCTTTTACATGACGCGCCATGGGGGTTTCAGAAATTACAATAACGGGAAGACCGCATGCGGCAGCCTCTAAAGATACTAATCCAAATGGTTCAAATTTACCGGGGTAAATACATACAACAGAATCAACAAAGGCAGCTTTTTTATCGAACTCGCTAGGTAATAAACCAGTTATTACAACAAATTCGGATAGATTAAGAGAGTTTATCAAAATAGTCAATTCTTTTAAATATCCATCGTCTGCGCCGATTATTACTAAACGGATATTTTTCTCTTTTGAGTTCGTTATCAAATTTGAGAAAGCCTTAACCAGAAAAGACAAACCTTTGATTTCGTTGATTCGACCTAAATATAAGATTATATTATCCTCGGGGGCAATGTTGAATTTCTTTTTAAACGATCCTTTTGGAGGTAAATCTGTATAGGCAGCTAAATCCAAACCGTTTGGCACAATTTTGATTAGATTATCAGGTACACCTACGTTCCGATATTGCTGAGATTCTAAATCAGTGAGGGCAATCACAGCCGATGCGTCTTTTAATATATGATAACCAAAAGTTAGATCAAAAAGACGTTTTCTAATTTTTTTTCCAAAGTGTATTAATGAACCGTGAGCTGAAATCACGTAAGGAACATTATATTTTTTGGCATAGTAATGGATAACTATGTTTTCAAAGGTCAGGTATTCGTGTCCGTGAATGACATCAAAATTTTTGATTTGACTTTTAATGAAGCGTATAGTATCTATAGATAATGTTAAACTGGTAGCTCGTGTAAACATACGGCTCAAAGTTTTTGTTCGAATTATTCTAGACGATAAAGGAAGAACACCTAAATCAGCAGTATCTTGTTTGAGTCTTGTACCTGTATTTATCATATCTGAGGTTAGCACTACAACGTCATGACCGTTTTTTAGCAAAAAATTTGCTGTATCATAAACGACTCTATGAGAACCTGCCCAAACGTTTTTGGGGTCAAGGATTGGGGTGACAAGTAGTATTTTCATACTTTTCAGATTACCTTTCCAGCGTGTACAATTAGCTGATAATTAAGAAGACAATCCATGGGACGCTTACAAAGCGGCACTGGATAATGATGGATCATGATCATACCTTATGTTTTCGCTCTTTCGGTTTAGAAACTTGGAGAATTCAATGAATTTTAAGAGGTCAATAATGCGTCTCGACAATTTTACCTGCTCAAGAATTTTTAGTTTCTGCAATTACACTCTTATAAACATCTTCGATTTGAGTGCAAATGTTTGAAATATCATAAATACTTACGAATTTCGAGGCATTTAGACACATATCAGCATCATTTTTTAATGCAGATAATATTACGTCACTTAACTGATCAACATCGCCGGGTTTAAAGAGCATTGCAGTTGAATTAGGTACAAAATCATGAATCCCTTCAAACTCCGAGGAAACGACCTTTTTGCCGCATGCATATGCCTCAAGTAAAGCCATAGGAAACATTTCATACCAAGAAGGCAGAACAAATAAATCGGCATCAACCAACGCTTCCTTCTTATCAGCACCAGATAGTGGCCCAGTAAATACAACTTTATTCAATATGTTAAAGGAAGCAATGAGGGACATAAGTTGATTAAGAAAACCATCATCCCCACCAGCTATTACAAGCGTAACATTATTTTTTTGGTTTAGAACTTTAGCAAAGGATTTGACAAGTACATCCAAACCTTTGACACGATGTATACGACCTAAATAGAGAATAACCTGTTCTTTTTCAGCAATGTGATATTTCCGTTTGAAAACGCCCTTTGCTGGCATTTGCGCATATTCAGAAAGGTTAAGACCGTTAGGGATGATACACGTTTTTCCTATAGGAACACCTGCACGGGTATATTGTTCCTGCTCTTTTTTGTTAAGGGCCAAAACAGCTTGAGCATTAAATAATATTTCACGCCCATAAAAAAAATCAAATATTTTTCTAGACGCTGAATTACTTTGACCCAAGATGCCGTGCGCTTGAATAATGTAAGGAACATTCGTTTCTTTTGCAAATTTGAAAGCGACAATGTGTTGGTACCCTCTTAGTTCATGAAGATGGATTAAATCAAATTTTTGATCAGAAAAGGCTTTTTTTATTGCGGGAGTATAAAAAAACCCAAATTTATCTGAAAGAAAGGGGTACTTGTTATCAAAATGGCGCACATTTATGCCCTCAAATGTCTCGGTTTTGTTTTCGGTACTTTCTTTTAGATTACTCCTTTTTGCATCTGAACAAAAAACGGTCACTTCATGACCTCTTTTAGAGAGTTCTTTTGATATTTGATAAACAACTTGTTGTGATCCGCCAAAGAATTCTGGAGGATTAAAAACAGGAATTACTTGAAGTATGTTCATGTTTGTCAGCGGGGTAAGTGAAATCAGTTTTTTAGTGTGTAATTTCGAGAATATTTAGTTTGGTTTATTCAATGACTCGAATATCTGTTTGAGTTGAAAACCAATTTTTTCTAAAGAAACATGCTTGTTAACATAATCTTTGCCGTTATTCCCAAGTTCTTGTGCATATTGCGGGTTTTCTTTTAGAGTTAAAATTGCTTGGGCTAAAGCTTGGTAATCGCCTGGTTGTATAATAATTCCGGAGTTGCTTTTCGAAATATATTTTCCCGGTTGACCTCTTGAACAACAAAGTATTGGTTTTCCTACGGCTTGGTATTCATAAAGTTTTGAAGAAATGCCCATCTCAATTGAACCTGCACCGTTCAAAGGTAATATGAGGGCATCAGCGTTACTCATCACCTGCGCAACGTCTTGGCGGCTAATTATGCGGTCGACAATTTCTACATTTTTGAGTTGATGCTCCCGTACTTTTGTCCGCAGTTCTACGGCCAGTTCTCCACCGCCTTGAATGACAAAGTGGATAGTCGAATAGCGGGACAGTAGTTTTGATGCTTTAAAAATTTGTTCAAAATCGTATGCCGGTGAAAATGCACCGATGTATAAAACCGTGAAGGGTTCATCAGCGGTTTTGCGGGTTTTAGAATTGGCAATATCGAACATTTTTAGGTTTACGCCAGCGGGGACAACCATAATTTTTTCAGTTGGAGTGGAATATTTAGATTCTATGACATCCACATAGGCAGGGCTAATTGCAACTATAGCTGAAGCTGATTTGTAAGCGATCTTCGCGGATGTTTCGCCTATGCGTGCAAGTGGCGACGTTGCATCTAACCCTAAATCAAATAGGGCCTCGGGCCAAAGGTCATCAACGTTTTGGACAAGTGGTGCTTTAGTAAAAAATTTATAGAATAAACTTGGAGCCATTGAGAGAATATTTGGGTTTGAGGCGAAGATTACGCATGGCTTTCCTATGAGTGGAAGAGCAAGAATGGAAGAGATAATAAACGAGGAAAAAAGAATGACTCGTTTGGCAATACCTTCTGAGGCTACAGGAGGGACAAAGGTTCTAATTATTCGAATTGACCCATCGTATTCAATTTTTAATAAATGACGTTTGTATTTTTGGGGGATAATCCCTTTTGGATAGTGAGGAAAAGCGGTAAGAACAGTAACATCACAACCGGCTGTTGTGAGGCCATGAGCAAGGTTACTTGCTCTTGTGGCTCCACCGCCCATATCGGGAGGGAAATACTGCGCAATCAACAGGACTTTCATTAATATCAGAAATTAAAAGAAATCTTGAGAGCGCTTGATGTTATCCCAGTTATCGCCAAACCATTTGTGAATATTTTTAAGACCATCTTCAAATGTCACTTTGGGCTCGTAATTTAATATTTTCTTAGCTTTATCTGTACAAGCTAGCAAACGTGTTTTTTTATCCCAATCTCTACGTTCCTTATAGACAATACCCGCAGAACTACCAGTTATTTTTAGTATCTGCTCTGCAAGGTAGCTAACAGATATTTCTCGTCCAGTCCCCAGATTTATTGCTTCACCTATTGCGTCTTTATAGAAAGCCATCGCCAGTAAACCATTAACCAAATCACCAACGTAAGTGAAATCGCGTGTCTCATCGCCAGTGCCTGTAATTGGGAGAGGCATATTATTCATTGCCCAATAGAAGAAATTGGGAATAACATTACGATATTTTCCAGGCACTTCACCTGGACCGTACATGTTAAAAAAGCGTGCATTTACAATGGGCAAATGATATAGATTATAAAAATAATTGGTATATAATTCTCCAATCATTTTGGTAACTTGGTAAGGCGTATAGAGCCGCATTGAAGCATCATGTTCTTTGAAGGGAATTTTCGAGTCAGACCCGTAGATACCGCAACCAGAAGAGGAGTAAATAAACCGTTCAACATTCACTAATTGCGCATACTCTAAAACCTTTAGAATACCCATACCGTTAACCATTAAGTCGGTTTCAGGATTATCCACAGAGTTTTGGTTTGCAAAATGGGCAGCTAAATGATAAATAATCTGCGGTTTTTCCTTAAAAGCCCATTTTAACTTCTCGTCGTCGAGAATACTGCCATTAATAAAGGAAACTTTTGGGTGGATAGGGATATTCCATTCATAAGAAGAGGATAAATCATCTAAAATGATTATTTTTTTGGTTGGCAAGTTGCAAAGAGTTTTAACTAAGTTGGATCCTATTGCCCCAGCGCCACCAGTAACTAGTATTGTTTTATTTTCAAAGTTTTCTTGTACTTTGCTCAAACTATTTATCTCCATAATTGGCTTATTCACCATATAATTTTTTAAACCACTCAACAGTTCTTCGCATACCTTCCTCGGGAAGCACTGACAATTTGAAATCTAAGTCTTTTCTTGCTTTTGATGCATCAGGAGTTTTTATTTTTGTTGTGAAGGGTTCACTTTCTTTATAGATTACCTTTGAATCATCCTTACCGAGGTTTTGTAATATCAAGTCGGAAACATACTTGATATCGTATTGCGTTTCGCCACCAAAGTTGTAGACTTCACCTGACTTAAAATTGCCAATTATGTTTGCAAACGCCCTACAGAGGTCTTCAACATATTCTAACGTGCGTTTATGTCCTAAAAATACAGTGTATGGTTCATTATGCATCGCTTTGTAGATAAATTTAGGTATCCATCCGCGATATGGCGTATAATGCTCACCGACACCATAGACATTAAATAAGCGCATCCTGACAGTTTCGGTTCCAAACATGGCCGCTGAATTGAGAATCTGTAACTCATTTACCCATTTCGAAATGGCATAATCATTCATTTGTTTGATGGGAATATTATCCATAACATCTTCCCGCATTACACCGTCATAATCGCCATAAACTTCTGCACTGCCAAAGAAAATCATTCGAAATTTTTGTTTTTCCTGCAGCCTTAGAATATTTTTGGTTCCAGTTGCATTGGTAGCCCACAGATTTTCGTAATAATCTTCACCGTTCCACCGACCGTATTCGGCGGCAGCATGATAAACGTAGTCAAACTTGTGCTCTGAAAACATTCGTTCCACTTGGCTAAATTTACTTACGTCACAACGTATGTAGTTAGGTTGCCAAGAGTGCATGATGTCACAGGCCCAAGTCTCGTATCCACGATTATTTAGTTCACGAATAAGATTCGAGCCGATAAAACCCGAACCGCCGGTTACTAATACCTTCTGTTTTTTCATATGAGTTCACGCTTTTGATTACTATGATTAAATTTGTTAGCCAAACGTGT
This sequence comes from Candidatus Bathyarchaeota archaeon, assembly GCA_026014745.1. Classification (NCBI taxonomy): domain Archaea; kingdom Thermoproteati; phylum Candidatus Bathyarchaeota; species Candidatus Bathyarchaeota archaeon. Next base: position 351,776 of record JAOZHS010000002.1, read on the forward strand.
AATCGCATATAGGATTATAGCAGTCAATGTTAGAAAGAACCCTATTAAGAGAAAGGCTATTGATGCTAATGCAACGTTGGTAACGATTTCTCTAGTTTTTATAAACATGTCTAGCAACCAAAGACCAAAAGAGACACCTATGATAATGGAAATAGCACCGGGAATTCCAAGAAATGGAAGAGGACGTTCTTCTACGACAAGTTTAACAAGGGACATTACAAGTCCAATGCCGTGAGTAAACGGATTTTCAGTAGAAGTCTTGGCACCTACGCTGGTGGCATACTTGCAGGAAATAGGAACCTCATAAACACGCAACCCAGCCTTGTTAATTGCACGTAACAACTCTACACTGGCGCTCATACCAGTTTCATACATCGATAATTGATCTAAAGCAGATTTACCATAAGCTCTAAAGCCGCTCTGGGCGTCACTAACATTACCTCCGCCATTACTACTTGAGGTGTTAGCTAATTTTGTGATAACCTGAATACCGAATTTTCTATACTTTGGCATATCAGCTGTTCCGCTATCTGCCTTGAATCTGCTGCCAAGAACCACTTCAGCCACGCCATCTTCTATGGGTTTAATTAATTGAGGTATTTCCGAGGGGTCATGTTGTCCGTCGGAATCCAAAGTAACCAGAACGTCAGCGTTTAATTCTTTGGCGCGTTTAAACAGGCTTTGTAAAGCTGCGCCATATCCCAAGTTTTTTTCATGACGAATGACAACTGCACCTAGCCGTTCGGCTATTTCGCTAGTCATGTCAGCTGAGCCGTCATCACATACAACAACGATGTGTGCGTATTTTTGGGCGCCTAAGACAACTCGCGCAATTGTTTTTTCTTCATTATAAGCGGGGATTCCGGCAATTACTAGCAAACCACCACTAACAGCATCAAAGTTATTTAGTGCCGCCCCGTTTGCTTGTATTTCGACCAATCAGTTTAGCACCTTGTTGTCTTCAATTAGCGGTTGCAAGCCATCTTTCAGAGATATTTGCTGTGTGATGACTTTTAACATTTTAGCTTTTGGGTTATTTGTGTGTCTTTCACCGATACTTCTGAAGGGGAACGTTCCATATTGTATTCCTATGTTCGAGGGAAGCTCAGTGACCAAATCAGCAGGTGTCATATCAGTTAATACCGTTAAGCGATTGGCTATGTGTATTTGTGTGTAACAGCTAAGAAAACTGCAAACGATTGGTCGGATGCCCAGCTTTTTGCAGTTTTGTTACCCCAATTTACCGCTATGCTACTGATTTTTTGAGCTAAAGGCGCGCCTACAGTGCGTGTCAGTTTGTCTATCGTGTTTTCCATGGTCTGCTGCAGTTTTTCTATTATGGCCGTCAGTATTTTGGCCAGCTTTGGGCTTCTTATGTTGTCAACGTACCGGAGTGTGAGGTCGAATATGCCTCTTTCAAGCGCGTTTAAGGCTCTAAACCAAATGCGGCGACGTAGAGCTGTTCTTTTAAGTTGAGAAAACTTTGCGGTGGATATGAAAACCTGACTTGGACTGTTTGCTTCAGGGGGGCTTGCACGCTTAAAGATTTTTTCTTTAACATGCAATACGGACCGTATCACCCTGTTTTCATACCCTCTCTCGTCACAAGTAATTAGAAAGGATAAACGCGCTATGTTAGATATAAAAGCTTGCACACTAAAAGGACAAACGCACACTTACTATTTAGTCAAGTTAACTTATGGTCACTTGTTAAATTATGCGGATTTTACGCTGATTTAGTGAATTCAAAAAAAGCGTTTCAGCTGTGTTAAGTAGGAACCAACGAGATAGGTGACACATAGAATTAACGTGATTATTGAAATTATGCAAAAAACGTAAAACCAAGATTGGGGCTGATAAGAAATGGTTACTTCGAATTGCCCTGTAGAGTTTATGAAGAAGCCTGTTAAACCAAGGTATAGGGGCGTAGCAGTAGTTTGTTGACCATCGTATTTGGCAATCCAAGAGCTATCTAAGGATTGACTGGTCACTATAACAAAGGGATCTGTGGCGTTTATGGTTAGTTTCATTTCTGCGGGGTTGATGTTTTGGTATTGTATAAGTGATACGGTCGAGTTTGGGTTAACGTTGTAGAGTTGGTCAAGGTTTTTTGTAACAAGTTGTTTGGTATGGGAAGTCACGTTAACGTTGTTTATCCAAAGGGTATTTTTGACTGGAGAGTCAACGATTAGACCTGAACACCATATTTGTACTTGAATGTTTTTTGTGTATATGTTTGAGGGGCTGAATTGTAGTTTTGGGGTAGTCCAATTAGATTTGCCTTGGGTGGTTTCCGATGTGGCGACGTAGCTTAGAAGGGACCCGTTTGATGCGTACTCAAAAACGCGCAGGTAGGCTTGATAGTAGCCTTGTCCTTTAACGTCTGCTTGAACGTCATAAGTAGTTCCATATACAACGGGGATAGTGGGGGAACCGATTATTTCCCAGTGAAGGGGTGTATTCCAGAGGTTTACTTTAAGTGAACCGTTATCTGCCGTGATTTCTGTTACCCCGTAGGCGCTCGGATAGCTGTTATAATTTGATTTATTTGTCCACTCTTGCAGGGCTTGGGGAGAATTGAAATTCCAGAAGGCAGCGGTCTCGTTGAGGGTTTCGATTGTTATGCTGGTTTGGTTAAATTCTGAAGTGGGGAGAACATACACGAGTGGTTTAGCCGCGTCGTATTCGTAAATGTCGAGTTCTCCGAAGGATTTTATTAAATGAAGATAAGGTTGTTCTGAGAAGAAGTCAGCCATTTTTTCAGGTGACGGCATATTTCTGTTTGTTACGTTGACATCGTTTCGTTGAAGTATGTATTTGATGTTTAGTGAGTCCAGCAGGAGTCTAAAGGTGGTTTGGTTGTTGTTAATTGTCGATTGGGACAGTTGGTTTAGAGCGGTTACCGATTCGGGTTTTAAAACGTAACTGTAGAGGTAATCGGAAGACACTACTGGCTTGTCAATTAATGATACAAGCAGTTGGTCGATTCCGTAATAGCCCCAAGTGTAGGGCATTTGGTAGAAATCATCCAGAGGACTAAAGAGTACTTTGTAGTCGCCGGTTTGGCTATTTATCCAAGACGCCGCGTCATACCAGTAATTGGGAATGGCTACATATGAGGAATAGGGGAAATCCTGCGTTTTGGTTTCAAGAGGGTTAAGAAGCATGGGATAAACTGCAATCAGCAGTATTGCTGCCAAAAAAACAGGAACCCCGACTTTTACTAGGCGCCTGCGTTTTTTAACCGTTAAGTTAGCTAGTTTCGCGGTGCTAAAGCCGATTAGTGGCGCCAAGAAAAGGACCATCAGTAGTGTGAATTTAGTGGTGGGTTCTCGGAACATATTCATTAGTGGCAGTTGATACAGCAAAGCGTCGCTCAAAGGTTCATGGATGCCTTTTGCGAGGAACAGAAAAACGAGGATACCCGCCATTAGGCACACGTTGAGTTTTGATTTGTCGGTTTTAAAGAGTAACGCGGTTGCTGCCAAAATGAAGGGCACAAAGACCAGTATGGCAAGGATAGGTTGGAACGGCGGGGCTTGTGCACCGACTGCTAGGGAGGTATACTGAGAGATTACTAAGGGGCTGGAATATGAGTAGAGGTAGGGGACGTAGTCGGGGAGCCAACTCCAGATGCCGTTTAGCCAAAACAGGTTGAGGAAAGAGGACCGTTCTTGGGTCCAACTCCAACTGCCGATGTTTATTGTGGAATTGAGGGCGTGTGGAGAAAAAAGATAGACGTTGAGGAAAGGCAGAAGCCACCATATGTTAAGGGGGATGGCGGTTAAGGCGATTTTTCCTATAGTTACAAGTAGAGGGCGTAGTTGTTTTCGGTATTTTATTAAATCGTATAGTACTACGAGGAATAATGCGATTAGCATTAGAACAATGTTTGTGGGATTTATGCTTGCCACCGAGAAGGCGATCATTGAAGTGATCGCTAAACAGATAATCAGCCGGTTTGCATGTCGATTTTTTTGGGAGTAAGCGGCAGCCACTGCATTAATTAGCAATGCAACGAGCAGTGGGATAAAGGTGTAAGTCCAAGCCAAGCCCAGATTTAGTCGGCTTTGCATTACGAAAAAATTAAACATGTAAAATATGCTTGCGATTAACGGAGCTACCTGCAGGGCGGGGTAGAGGGATTTTGTGAGATAAAGCATTGAAAGCCCTGCACCGATTAAAAAGAAGATTTGAAAAACGATCTGGATGGCGTTGACGTTTAGCCCAAAGGAGTGCAAGGAAACTGCTATGTACTCGTAGATTATGTAGGCGGGGGTTAAATCGGCGGTGCCCATTGGATTGGGAGACCACAGGTATCTTGCGGTGTTTAGGGTTTTTTGGAAGTTTATGTAGTTTGGGTAACTGTCGCCGTTGCTTATAATGAATCCAGGTTGGAACCAAAAGAGGGGGATAAGCCCTAAGAGGACTATGATAAGGACTGCCAAAAGGGTTGTTCTATGGAGTGCTGTAAAAGTCCTCAAGCGAGTTAGTAACGGCATTACTTTATTTTGAGTGTAACTATATTAATAAAGTTGAAGAAAAAAACGTACTCAGGGCAAACAGGGCATTTAGCAAAAAAGTGGACGCCCGATTCATCGCACATTTGGAACGCCAACACTCTTCATTATCACAAGTTTACAGTAGCCCCTAACCATTTTCTTCCCCAAAACGCGGTCAGAGGTTTTTCTCAACTGTTGAACTCTCAGTCTATCACGGTAGGCATCTGGGAAAAATCTAACATTATAAGAAACAGCCCTCAAGAGAGCAACAGCAGTCTGGGGCTTTTTATAGGAAAACCACAGAGCGCTCTCAAAGAGCAATGCCCCACAGTAAAAAGGCAGTATCCCGAAAACGTTTGCTAAATCATAGTTCTTAAGCAGAGTCCGCAGTGTGTTTCGTTCTCTAAAAAAAATACGTTGATTATTGGTTGAATATTTTGAGGCTTTGAGTACGCCGCCCTCTAGGCTGCCGCCGCTTGCATGAAAAATCTTTGCTGAACCGTTTACTGTGAGTAAATAACCGGCAAGTTGGGCGCGCCAACTTAGGTCTAAATCCTCCGCGAACATAAAATAGTTGTCATCAAAAGCGCCGATTTTTCTAATTACGTCAGATTTAATCAGCATCGCGCAACCGGAAACAAAAAAGACTTTGTTTTTATCTTCAGGTTTTTTTAGCGCTAAGGGATAGCCGAACCTGTCGATGGTCATGCCGAGTTCCTGAAGGGTTTCTCGATTATACAGGTCGTACACTGCCGGAGCGACAATACCCAATGACTCGTCACTCTGGATTGTGTCAACTATTTTTTGTAGAAGGTCCCTGTCTGCGGCTGTATCGTTATTGACTAAGAAAAGGTAGGCAGGATTTTGTTTTTGTGCATATGCTATTGCAAGGTTGTTTCCTTGAGCAAACCCAACGTTTTTTGAGCCCTCTATGACTAAAACGTTTGGGAAGTTTTTTTTGATGAAATTCACTGAATTGTCAGTTGAAGCATTATCGTAAACTATTATCGAGTAATTCGGATAAGTTTGTTCTTGAAGAGAGCTGAGGCAGTTATTTAGGTATTTTAAACCGTTATAGTTGACAATAATTATTGCTACTTTGGGTGCCTTAATCATTATTTATCAACTTAAGGAAGCACTCAGCTGTTATATCCCAACTAAATTGCTTAGCATAATTTAAAGCATTTACACTTAACTTCTCCTTCAACCCGACATCAGTCAAAACATCAATGCTTTTACACGCTAAATCTTCAACATCACCGTTCTTTGCCAGTAGACCAGTCTCGCAGTTTCTCACACTATCACATAAACCGGGCGCATCATAAGCAACCGCAGGTGTACCCAACGCGTTTGCCTCGATAACATTGAGACCCCATCCTTCACGTACGCCTGAAACTAAAAGGAGGGAACATTTTTTGAGCAATGCCCTGCGTTGATCTGAATCTATATTTCCGAAGAACTTTACGCCTGAACCAGCTATACCTTCTAATTGCTTCCTGAAGGGGCCATCGCCAAAAACCCATAATTCAGCATCAGGAACTTTCTGTTTAATGATTTCAAACGCCCGGATAGCATGGTCGGGTCTTTTTGCATGCTTCAACCGACCAGAAAAAGCCACTATGGGTTTTGATTCCTTCCCAGACAAATCCGATAGAGGTTTAAAATTCAAGCCTTCAGGCACAATTGACACATCTCTAAAGCCTAATGCCATCAAATCTTTGCGTGTACTCTCGGAAACCGTAACGGTAGGTATGTTTACGTATTGTTTTAGCCAACGGTTTTCAAGAAAATGATAGCCGACGTAGCTGACGGGGAAGGGCGTTTCATAAAACCAAAATTCTCTGGCTAGCTGATGAATCAGCGCTACCACTTTTTCATGGTTTTTCACAAATTTCTGGGCAAAAAAAGGCTGCGTGTTTATTTCATCAATAACAACATCAAAGCCGTCGTGCCTAAAGCGGTTCAGATAGGCTTTTTTTGCTTCCCCATAAATTCCAAATCGTCCGCCTGCTCTGACGATTTTTATTCCGTCAATGCACTCTTCTTTTTTGCAACCCGCATACTCTGAAGTAAACAAAGTCACGTCATGACCATGGGCAACCCAGCGTTTAGCGACTTCATATGTGAAAACTTCAGCGCCGCCCATGGAAGGGTTTAGCCAGCAACGCCAATTAAACCAGAGTATGTTCATTGCTGATTTCACTTAGGAATAGAGGGGCTATATGTCTTTTGTTACAATTGAACGTTGATACCAACGAGTTATCTTTAGTCGGTATGCGATGCCCAGCAAATCGACAAACATACGCCAAACTTCTTTAGGCTTAAATTGAGAAGTGATATTGAGTGATACAGGCATTTCAACGATTTTTAGATCAAAAAGGTGAGCAACCGCCAATAATTCTACGTCAAAAGCGTAGCGTTTCACGGCAAGGCGGGGAATAATATCGTTAACTGCACTGCGTTTCATTGCCTTTAAGCCGACTTGCGTGTCTTTTAGGTTAAATCCAATCAATAACCTGACTAGCACGTTAAATGTGCGGCTGAGGAACTTTCGGCCAAAGGGCATGGAAACAACAGAATTAGGATGCCATTTGGTAGCGATTACTAAATCAGCGTGCTCCAATTCTTTAACATACATTGAGATGACAGCGGGGTCTATGTCCATGTCGCTATCAATGAAGACTACTATGTCGCCGGTTGCCTCGAAAAAGCCAGTTTTTACTGCATACCCTTTGCCGGTGTTTTTTGGGTAGTGGATAACTTTTACGTGACAGTTTCTTTGAGCATATTGGAGGGCTTTAGTGAAGGTTTTGTCTTTACTTCCATCGTCTACGACCAGAATTTCGTATTGAATGGAATTATCCTTAATCATATGGTCAATGGTTCCCAAGGTGTCCTCAATGAAGATTTCTTCATTGTATGCAGGAAGTACAAAAGAAAAATTAACTTGACCCATTTAGAACCACTTCGTGTTTTCTATTTTTTCTAAAAGACGCCAACTGCAGGATTACGCCCACAGTCAAAGCGAAGTAGGCGCAGTTGGCAACTGATTCTGCAACAAATTCTGAACCGCCGGCTAAGAATACAGCTGCGGCAACTAAAAGAGCAAGAAACCCAGCGATAAAGAGATAACTCCAGTCTTCAATTGTAAGCGCCTGAAATTTTGCCAGAATTTGGCGTATATTAGTTTCATTGCTAGTTGTAGTGATATTGAGCTTCCTAGGCCTTTCCTTCCTATTTATTTATGTGTGCGTTCCTGAATTTAACGTTTCGCAAAAGGCACATTATGCTAATTTATAGTTAATATTTAGCCAATTTATCCATAACATTCCAGAAATTTTGTATTACAATCAAATAGGCAAATACTTGTAAATTGCAATATTATTGCTGTGATACAGCATTTGGAAAGACGAAGGCGCATTTGTTTGCCCATACCATCCGGTGCCGTTAATCCACCAAATTAGATACAGAGGGGCAGGATTATTTGCGTGCGTAGTGTTTGCTGCCTCTGCGGGGTCACCGTAAGAATACGGAATCACCCTGTCGCCATCAAAGTCTAAAGTTGCCCAACCGTAGAAGGCTGAATGCACGAGCAGATTACCGTCTTGGGGCAGATTATTTTTCGCCCAGTTGAGTGCGTTGACAACGTCTTGACAGTCACTTAGCTGAACCGTGTTCTGGAGCATAGATTTAGGAATGTAGGTGGGGTAACTACCATAATAGCTCAGGGCGTCGCTGTTAGGCAGCACCATAAAACCTAAACTCAAAAAGACCAGCAGCGAACCAACCGCCAATTTGTACCCGACATGATACCATCGCCATTTTAGCCTACTAAGACCCTCAACTGCATAAAACGCAAGGGGGAAAATAAGCAGAAGCGTCCAACGGTAAGGTAGTACGCCGCCTAAAAAGAAACTGTTGGGCAGCACCATCGCAAGGACCAAGGGAACCAGAAGCCAAATGAGCCATGCTTTGAGTTGGAGGTTGCTTTTGAAGCGAACTCCAAAGATAAGCAAGGGAACAAGCGGGAGATAACAGAAGGCGAGGAAACCCAAGGTGTTAGTAACTAATGCCAGTTGGGAATAGGAAGTGATGGATTGAAAACCTGCTGCGAAATTGCCCGAATAACCTGTAAATGGAACGCTGTAGAGGAAGTAATTACCGTAAAGTATGCCCAGGAACAGCGATGCAGCAGGAAGGGAACAGAGGACCAATTTTAGTCCTTCGACTTTTTGGTTTTTTAGAAGCATATTCACGATTGTTGCAAGAACAATAAAAAACATGATAACTGTAACAAGTTGATGGGTGAATGCAATCAAGAGAAGACTTAAAGAAAGGATTATTGCGGTTTTTGGGGTTAGATGGTTTTTGTGTAAGCAAATTAAGGCGATGAATAGAAAGATTAGACCCAGTTCGGAGCGGAACATGTCCCATGATATGCGTAAGCTCACAAAAAATAGGGTTGAAAGAAGGGCTACGGTTAGGCTTTTGTTGGGTGACCATGATAGGGCTTTGTTGGCATAGTAGTAGACGGCGAGGGATAGTAAGCCCAAAAGTATGGGGGCAAATATTTTAAGCGTGAAAACTATGGAGGCGCCTGCGGAAGTTACTGTCATCAGCATCAGATAAATCAAGGGCGCTGAAGAGACTAAATGCCAAAAGTCCACGCCGTTAGCTAACCAGTTAAGGGTGTTGGGGACATAATAGGCGATTGTGTCAAATCCAACCAAGTACGGACCCATTAAAATTTCAGGTATGGCTCGAACTATTGTTGGAATCAAAAACGCTATGAAGGGAATTATGAAGGATGCGTTTTTGCTAAACCAAAGAGTACGTTTATTTTGAGCCACTTTTAACCGCCAATTTGGATAAATGTCAGAGTAATAGTGTGTAAGTCGCCAGCCTAAATGCCTTGCGTCTACATGAAGTTCAGCGTTTTTAGGCATTAGAACCTTTTTGTTTCTTGAATACACAAAGAAAGCAGAGTTGTCTTTTGAAGGTTGATTAAAAATAAAAAAAAAGAAAAGGATTGGTTGTTGTTTTATGGGCGTTTGCGTAGGATAAGGATAGCTACGACTGCGATTGCAACAATAATGGCCACTGCGGCTGCTGCCGTGTAAGTCATGATTGCTGAAACAATCGTTGCTTCACTAACTGGGGTTGCTGCGGGTGTTGGAGTTGCTGCTACATCATCTGCTGCAAAGTAGGTCTGAGCGTATGAGCCGCTGTAGCCTTTAGAGCCTGCAAAGGTTGCAATGATCTGGTAAGTGCCAGAAACTTCAGGCTTATACTGCAAAGCAAAAGTGCCTGTCGCATCGCTTGTGACATCGCCTAGGTGTTGATAGTTGCCGTTAGGATCAATAGCATCAATAGTGACTGGGACACCAGTAGTGTTTGTGGGCATAGCTTGGTTCTCGTAGAGGTACTCCATCCATGCAGACATGCTATCATCAGAGACAGCAGGTGTACCTTCTAGAGTGAAGTCATAGAGGTTGTTAGTGTTGCGTCTGCCAGATTGAGTTTGATCAGTAACTGTGCCAGTGATCATTACGCTAGAGCCAACAGTTGCGCCAAGTTGAGGAGCAGAAACGGTAGTTGCACTTGTTCCGGGGCCGATGCAGTAGATTTGGTTGTCAAAGTAGTTAAGACCAACAACTCTGCCATCACCCATCTGCATATACATGCCAGTTAAGTGAGCACCGTTGTCTGCACTCATGCCAAGAAGCGTCCAGATTTCGCTGCCGTCAGTTGCGCTGATGCATCGAATGTTGGGGCCTCTCCACATAGGTTGACCAACAGAGTGCTCGCCAGTGAGCAGATAGATTTTGTCGTCGCAGATTGCAAAGATGTTGAGTGGATAGTTGCCGTAGGGGGATTCGCCGCCGATGTTAGTAGCAGTGTAATTCCAGACTTGTTTGCCAGTAGCCATGTCATAAGCAATGCAAACACCGCCATAACCAGTGGTCAAAAGAGTGTGGTTGTAGTAGTTGGTTTGTGTGCTGTAGTAGTTGTTGTCTGGTTCAGGTTCAGTTTCCCAGAGGGCTTGACCTGTTTTCATGTCAAAAGCCCAGTATTTGAGTTGCTTTGTAGAGTGGAAGAGGACAACGTTATCTTCTGGATAAACGCCGACCATGCTGTATGAGCCGAACATGCCGCTGGTTTCGTTGTTTGCGGTTGGTAGGTAGGGTGCTGAGTAGGTTGTAGTCCAGAGTTGTTTGCCTTCGCTGCCTTGTTCAAGGCTAAGACACCAGAGTTTGGCTTTAACATCGCCTAATTCGTTGTTTTGGCCCATTGTACCAAGGATGACAAACTCATCATCAGTACCAGTGCCGCCAACGCGTACGGTAAGAATTGAGCCTGTCTGGTTAACAATGCTGCTGAGTGCGATTGGTGTGGGTATAGATACGTTGAATGTGTAGCCTGTGCTTCCGTCTAATACACGACCTTGCTGGTAGACTGGACCGCCGCCAAAGCCTCCGCCTTCAGGACGCCACTGCCAGTAAGTAGTACCGGTATTGGGACCAGTTGCGGTTAAGCCCAAAACGTTGGTGTTATTCCAACAGGTCAAGTAGTAGTTGGGGTTTGAGGCTGTACCATAGTTGACAAGGTTGTACCAGAGCATTTCGCCGGTAGCGCCAACCACGTTTGTGCCGCTTTGAGTTGCGTTAGCAATGTAGGCGACAGTTCGTAGAGGTAGTGCGTATCCGTCTTGCATAGCCAAAACAGTACCGTTACCAGAACCCATAGCAGTACCAAGATTAGTCCACAACATAGAGAATCCGCCATGCTGGTTAGGAGACTCATAATCATAGATCTGACCATAAGAAGGCATCTTAGTATTGTTATAGTAACCGAGCAATTCACCAGAGTATAAGTCAACTACGTTAATGCCAGTAGCTAATGATTGTTGTGTGTATGCATCTGCACGATCAGCATAATAGATTCTGCCGTTTAGGATGATAGCGTTGAATTCTAAGCCTTGATAGTGACCAGTCTGATAGCCAGTTTCACCGAAACGCTCATCCATAATACCGCCAACATAATACTGACGAGTCCAAAGAATGTGACTAGTCTCAGTGCCAGTACCATAAACATACCGAGTAGTAGTACCGCCAGATTGACCAACAGGTTGTAGCCATGCACCAGTGCTGTAGGTTGCTTGTAGCCAGTTACCGCCTAATTGACTCCAAAGACGACTTGCGTCGTTAATTGGACGAGTCCAGTAAGCGGTTGGAAGAGGAGACTCATTCCAAAGGGGTAAAGCTTCCGTTTGAACGGTAAAGGTTACAATAGAGCTTTCATCAGCAGTGTAGTATTGGTTGTAGATGTTGGGGTAACCGTATTGTTTTGGTGTTGAAGCGCCACTAACTAGGGTGGTGTTCTTCCATTGTGCAGGGAAAAGAGCCTGAACAGTGTAAGTACCAACCTGATCGGGTGCAAACATTACGTAACCGCCACCAATAGAGTCCTGCTGATTAGTAGGAACATCATAGATGGTAGAGGTTCCATCTGGAGCAGTCACATTAAAAGAAACGCCACTCCAGGTAGCACGGTTGAAAGCACCAGAAATGACACCTTCGGTTTCTCCAGTATCAGGGGGCATGTCAGCAGTCCAGTAGACAAGCAACTGGTCCTGACCAACGCCGATGAGACTACTAGAGACACTACAGTAGACGTAGGAGGTGTGAGAGACAGTATATGTAGCAGCAGAAGCAGAGGGGATAATGGCAGCAGCGACAGAGACGAAGAGAAGCAAAGAGATTACGGTAGCAGTTGTTTTTGCGTTGAATAATTTCCTGCTTTCATTTTTGAGATTTAGAGAATTCACTTATTTTTATCTCCAATTTGTTTATAGAGCAGAAGACGATACGCTAGTTCGCTTTATAAAACTTTTGCAAGTTGAACCTTTCAGGTAGCTCAACACGATAAATTTTGATTAACAACAAAAAGGATACTTTTTGGGACACTTTTTCAAACAATTTTTAGAAGACCCAAAAAAACCGTATTCGCACAAGATTAATATTTGCGGGCTTACGTTAAAAAGCCAAGGCGATAATAGCGAATGATTAAAAATAAACAGGCAAACAGCAGCGTTACCATTGGCTTAAGCATCTTATGCGTAATCCTCCTCGCCAGCACCATAGGAACCCTCATCTACTACAACCACCCCGCTCAAACCAATCCAGACCAAACAGAGTTAGAAGCCCAACTAGAAGAAGCAAACAAAACCATCACCAACCTCAACAGCCAATTAGCCCTCCTAGAAGATGCAAACGACACAATCACTGACTTAAACAATCAAATATCAAGTTTACAAACGCAATTGGCAAACGCTCAATCTGGTGACCAAAGCAGCCAAATAGCCATCCTTCAAACCAAAGTTACCAACCTAAACAAAACAGTCACACAACTTACCGACTACTACAACTCCTTAATGTATGTTCTAAACACTGAACTACACGACACTTCAGTTGCATTAACGGCAGCAAACAATCAAAAAGCAGCATTGCAGACACAGGTAGATAACCTTCGCGCAATCACTAGTCTCAATATGTCGGCAACATGGATCAATCAAACAGTTAATCAGAATGCAGGTTCATTCACCCACTGGAATGACACCGCAGAGTATGCAGGATACATAACGGTTACCTTAACTTCAACAGCAACACCACTCTATGCACACGTAATCTACTCTTCACATGGGGTAGATTATGACGTACAAATCAACATGGCAGGCAGCGGTACCGCGTATTTTCCAGTGTTACCCTCTGATTACGTCGAGGTAATAGTGGGCAACGGCTTGGCATCAGGCTCTGCATCCATCCAGGTAACTGTAACCTATTATTATTAAAATCATTTTTTTCTTCTTTTAGTCATTGTTTACTTTGCAAAGCAACAATCGAGGTATTGGATGCCAAGTGCGCAGAACAGCACCTTAGAATGGCTAACTTAGGATTATTTTTGTAAGGCGTAGAGAGCAGCATCTAAAATTATGGCGTTACCGTTGGAGCTAACGTGCGAGATCGAATTTTGGAACCAGTCAGCACCATCATAGTAGCCATGCAGAGGGTCAGGCGTCATGTTTTCTAACCATATACACATGTTTTTGGTAAAAGTTGAATTCGCCAAAGCCAGAAAAGAAAAGCCCACTTTAGTGTAAACACAAGGGGTAACGACATCGTAGTCATAGTAAGTATTTTGGTTACTGTTTGTTATAGTCCAAGGCTTTCCGTTGGGTCCAACAACCCAGCCATATAGCCAGCCGCGTGTTGTGGTTAAGCCCTCGCTGGGAGCCATGTAATGTCCAGTTTCAGCAAAGAAGGCTTCAGTGGCAAGAATTACCTGTTGTGTTAAAGCCAGTAGACGTTCATGGTCCGCGTTGTTTATCTCAAATAGCGAACTAAGAAGAGGCTCATTGCATATTGGCGCTTTGGGTAATTCGACGCCGAAAGTCGTTATGTTGCCAGAGTTGAAAACGTTTGTCAATATCTTGCTGGGTACGTCTCCGAGTTCTTGAGGCCAAAAACATGCAAACCCACTAATGATAAAGTATGCGTATAAGCCATTACTGGAAGAATATTGTTCCATCCCTTGAACTAGGGCATGATAGTCGCTTCGGGTGTAAACAACATAATTAATACGGTCAGCCAAGGAACTGTTGTAGATTTTGAGATTGTTTAGTGCCAAAAGCAACCGACCGGCATCTGCGCCATCAACCAGAGAAGTTGCTAAATCAGATTGCTCACGGTAATTACGACCAGTTGTTGCATCATAAAACCAAAACGGATAGTTCGTTGTCGCATTTAGTTCTCGAGTTTCCAGAAAAGTCACGACTTTTTCAAATCGTCCAGAAGACCCCCAGGCGCCGTCAACGCCGATTAAGCCTATTTTCTCAGCAGCGATTACAGCTTGAATATAGGAGCCTAAATCCCAATCAGTAAACGCCGGATAATCCACGCCGCCAGAGTAAGGAAGCCCTAACTGAGAAACACCTACCCCGGGCTGGAAGAAATTCCAAGCGTACTGTGCAATTGCCATCCAAACAGTGCTGTTGACGTCTTTTGCGGTCCCAACTACTCCAGGAGCTTTAGGCGTAATTAATAGCGGGTTTTGGGTACTTCCGGGAACATTAATTGGTCTTAAAGGATCAGGTGATGAGGAAGGATTACTGGTTGCTTGAGAAGTCGGTGAAGAAGAAGGGGTGGTTCCGTTTATTGGAGGCTCAACGTTGGGAGTTGATTTAGGGATAAACATAACCATGGAAACTAGTAGAGTAACAATAATTACCACGGTTATGATGATTTTTTTGGTTCCACTCAAATGCCAAATCCGTTTTTTGCCTGCTTGGGTGTCAGTGGGTGAAGACCAAAATTTCTTGTGCATAAAAGAGAACCTTTGCGGACTTACCAAGCCGTAAATAGCCTCAAAAGGAAAAATACGGTTCGGTAAAAGGTTTTTTACCCTATTCAAGCCCACCAGCCCACAACATACTTCTAATCGGAAGATATGCTAGGCGATGTAATTTAAGATTACCCCAAATTGAAGACCCCACATTTTATCGATGCAGATAACATGCGATAAGTCAGAAAAATCGGTGAAGGGTGATTATGACTCTTTAAGAGGGAGCTGCAGCCCCAAGAGCTGGAGTTGCCAATGTACCCGTTTTAACGGTTTTACTCCAATCCCTTTTCCTTCTAAACAATAATTTTAGAAAAGCCCAACCGGCAATAACCATCTGAATCAGCCAGTAAAAGTAAATGCAAGGTATCCACAAGATGTTGCGGGGTTTGATGGGTTTCTCGGAAGCAATTAAGCCCACGCCGATTGAAACTATGGATACGGCGGTTAAGGCGATAACAAGCCCAGTGAAGTTTATGATGGGTGTGCTTTGCCACAGAAAAACCGCCACAACAAACCAGTTAATGTAGCTTAGTAGCGAAACAACCATCATGAAGGGGCCGCCAAGCGAGATTTCTGCATCCACGGTTCTTTTGTTGAGGGTATTGAGTAAGCGACCGTATTTTAGGGCGGTTTCCATGTAGCCTCGATACCAACGGACCCTTTGTTTAACGAGGTTTCCCAAATTTTCTGGGGTTTCTTGCCCTGAACAAACGTCGGGTGCATATTTGACGGAGTACTTTTTCTCAACTAACCGAAGGGCTAATTCTATGTCTTCGGTGAGGGAGTTTTCGTCCCAGCCGCCCAGTTCTTCGAGCACGTTGCGCCTCACGAATTGGCAGCTTCCCGTTAGCGGAACAAATAGCTGCATGTGTTCTCTGCCGCTAAGTAACGCTTGGAACCAGGCTTTTTCCTCCATGGATATAACGCGGGTGAGAGCGTTGCTTTTTTCGTTTATAGAGGTGGTTCGCCCTTGTATTGCTACGATTTTTTGGTCTTTGAAGTATGCAGCGGTTTTTAGTAATACTTCTTTTTCGGGGAGGCTATCCGCGTCAAAGACACCCACTATGTCGCCGTTTACGTAGGGCAATGCAAGGTTAAGCGCGGCGGGTTTTCCTTTTGAGGTCTGTTCAGAGATGAATTGGATGTTTTGGGGGTATTTATCGACGAATTCGCTGCAGATTTTGGCTGTGCCGTCTTTAGAGTTGCCGTCGATTATGATTATTTGCATTTTTTCTTTGGGGTAATCGACGTTTAGGATGCCGTCTAAGCATCGGCGTATGACGGCTTCTTCGTTTTTTGATGGAATAATAAGCGAGAAACTTGGGAGGGGGTCTTGTGCAGTTATTTGGGGTGGCGACTGCTGTTTGCGTTTGCTTCTTACGCCCATGTATATTATGGAGCCATTGTAGATGGTCCAAAAGAGCAGAACTGCTAAAAGCACCGTGGAGAAGACATCAAACGCTATCATAGATACCCAACATATGTTCCTTTATTCTCAATTGATTGGCAGGCAAGCATTTGAAATTATTGACATGTTGATAACCTGTATGATAATTGGACATGTAAAACCTTGCCCCACAAGTATTAAAAGCGCAGATAAACAGGTATCTCATGCATTTCCACATATATTTGTTTAAACTTTTTAAGGTTTGTTTTTCCGTAACAGCTCCCTAAGATATATGGCTATTGTTTATCTGATAATAAATCAATTTAGCGCCAAAAATGCTTTCAACTAAACAAAATTTTATCAGTTAAATGCTATTTAGTGCATCATGTTTGTTGTTTTGGTGTAGTTACTGCTTGTAAGAACACTTAAAGCACCCGAACGACTTTTTTCTTTAAGAGCGCTGCAATCAATGCGTTGGCTTTTTCTTGTTTGTCTAATAATTTCGGGAGTTCTTTTGGCTGATACACCATTAGCGCAGGTAGAAGTGCAAGCGCAAAACGAGGGCGAATCGTATTCACTGATTCTACAGGGGTTTGCATGGAACCACACCACCCTCGAACTACTAATCGTTACGCCCAGTGATGCATCGTGGTGGAATAACGAATTTTTGAATGCTTCACTACGCGCGATTGGTCAATGGAATGAGGCGGTAGTTAATTTTTCAGCAGCTTATCCTGAATTCGCCTACCTCTCCAGCGTTGAGATAGTGACTACTGTGTCGGATAAGATGGATTCAGGCTACGACATTTACATGAACTGGACAGCCACACCGTTGAGCAGCACCAATAATGAGGTGGGGTTATCCAAAATTTTTGCTTACCAAAACAGCGCTATCGTTAACTGCACCATGAGCCTTGCCACCCAAACCAATTATGGTCAAGCCCTAAGCATTGTGGATATGCAGAATGTGGCGCTTCACGAGTTGGGGCATGCGTTTGGTTTGGGTCACTGCAACTACACGCAGGATTTGATGTATCCAGTTTATTATCTGGCAAGTGGCCCTAAGGACGTGTCTTCGCTGGATGCCTATGGCGTGGCGTTCCTGTTTGGATGGCTGATTAGCCCCAGCGGCTTTTACCCTACCAAGGCATGGCTAAACCAGTCATCGGTGCTCTCGCCCGCTGAAGTAACCTACACGCAGATTCCTGTTTCACCCGACAACGCGGCACCCCAGACGCTTGCAACCAACCCCATAGTTATGCAGCTTTTGTTGCTTGCAGCGATTTTGCTGCGTCCAGAAATTTTGATCACCATAGTTGCGATTTTGGTATTCTTCATTGCCTTGGGGATAGTTGTGAGAAGAACAAGGTACAGGTCTAAGGCTGATTCATGAAGGCAACAAATTCTTTTTGGCTTCGCGGTTTTAGGACGTAGTTAGTTTTTTTCTCTACGCCTATGGTGGAGCTGGGGGTTTTGCCGTAGTCGTGCCCAGGAAAAACCTTAACATCATCGGTTAGTTTGAGGATTTTGTTGAAGAGGCTGTCGTAGAGGGCTTCGGGGTCTCCGCCTGCGAGGTCAGTTCGTCCACATTCCCCCACAAAAAGCGTGTCTCCCGTCAAAAGCTTATCCTCATCGACTAAGAGGCAGATGCCGTCGGGGGTGTGGCCGGGTGTGTAGATTACTTTTAGGGGGATTTTGCCTACGTAGAGGGTGTCGCCGTCTTCGAGGCGGACATTGCAGGGAACTTTGGAGGTTTTATAGACCGCGACTTCGGGGGCAAACAGGCTGGAGAGTTCTATGTTGCCTGCAGTGTGGTCGCTGTGTCCATGGGTGTCTATGACGTATTTGAGTTGGAAGTTTTGGGTTTTGAGGATTTTGATTATTTCGCCCGCGTTATAGCTGGGGTCAACGACGGCAGCTTCACCGCTGGCTTGGTCAGCGATTATGTAGGAGTAATTGTCGCCATGCTGCTGAACCTGCTTAAAGAACATACAAGACACCGTGCATTATGGTGCGGTTGGGGGTTAAAAGCCGTTTCCGCCTATTAGCGTTTGGTTCCAGAAGTAGAGCCGCCTATACTGCCCCGCAATGGGGAATTGTTGGTCATCGTAGATTATGTCGAAGTTGGAGCCGTATTCTTTGAGGAGTTGTCGGGTGGTGTTCCAGATTTGTGCGGACACCTTGTCGGGTGGCCAGAGACCCCAAAGCGGGTCGTTGGGGTTTCGCATTCCCCAGCCGTAATTGTTAGGCATGACAAACGCGACGGTTGGCGGCGGCTTGACGGTTAGGTAGGGGATGTCGTTCCAGAATTGCTCCATTGCCGCTAGTTGGTCTTCGGTTAGGATTCCGTAGGGGTTGTCGTCAATTTGGGGGTAATCGAAGATGACTGCATATTTTGCGCCTGCCTCGTAGGCTTGGACGAGTTGGCTGTAGAGTTCGGTGCCGTTTACGAGGTAGGGGGGTTGGTTGTAGGTCCAGGTTATGATGGCGCCCCAGGTTTTGTTTTGCACTCGGGCAGCTCCCCGCGCCAGCGCGATGGTTTGGTCGATGCTTTGGTTGGAGCCGAACTCGGCGAATATGGTGTCGTAGCCGCCTTTGTAGTCGAACCAGTACAGGGCGTAGTCGCTGGTGTAAGCGTGGATTTCGCGGCTTTTGAGTTCTTGGAGCCCCACCCCATTTTCTACGCTGTCTAAGAAGTGATATGCCGCCTGACTGTTATCCACAGGTGAAGACCCGTTTAGATGCAAATCAATCGCGTTGCCGCCGTCATGCGTGTAGTACCTCGACGTGTTGCGTATGCGGATTTGGTTGAAGTACCCCGTCCAATTGGTATCTATGGTTTGCCCGCCGGGTTCATCATTGAGGTAAACGCCTAAGAAGCGGCTGCCCCAAGTGGCTTTGGCGTAGTCAAGCCATGGGATTTGCCAAGTAATGTTGGGGTTGAAGTACCCGAACGCTGCAATCACATACAAATCTGCGGCCACAGCGTAGTTGAGAACTTCGTTTAACGCGGTTTCGTTTATGCTAACGGGATAGGACTGCATGACAAAGAGATTAGTGAAGCCTTTAACTCGGTCAATGAGGACTTCGGCGTCTGATGTGGTGTTGCCGTTGAAGGAAACCCCGAAGAAAAACTCTGGTTGCGCAGCACCGTTATTGTTCGAGGTAAGGTAGGGCCAGATAAGCAGAGCAGAAACCAAAGCAGCCGCTACAACCACAACAAAAATGGATAACAGAAGGGCGCTCCTCAAAAGAATCGCCTCCGAAAATCAGCCACAAAAATCAAAAATACCATGCCCCCGCAACTAAAAATAGGTTCCCAATCTACGAGGCGCAACAAAGAACACCGTTTAGCTATTTGCAGCCTATTTGGATCCTATTAGTGGTTCTATGCAGAAACCTAAGGGGGGTAGGTCCGTATTGGCGCAAAACAAGCGCATTAGCATGTTGAAAACCAGTAATTAAGGGAAGGGTGTAGACCCAGAGGCTATCCGTTAAGGTGTACTTGGCTAATTGATTGGTTTTTTCCATCCGCCATTGCTAAAACGCGCAAGCACCCCAAAGGGAAAGGACAGCAGCACCAAGTCGATGACGGTTATGGAGGTGAATGATAAGTCGGTGGTTGTTTGCATCACAAGATTCACCGAGGTAAACAGGAGCACCAAGAATATGCCGTTTAGCCAAAACCCAACCTGCCATCCGCGGGTTTTATAGAGCAACTGGATGAGGACGATATTGAGGACGCCTATGATTAGCGGTTGAATGAGGTAGGTGATTATGGCGAGGAAGGCAAAGCCAAAGGGCGGCATGTAAGAAATGAGTTGAACTGTTTCGGAATTTATCCATACCTGAGCAATAACCAAAACCGCCACTACAAAAACCCCCTGAATCAAGAGCTTCTCGATTAAATGCAGATGCCGTAGATGATTGAAGAATCGGTTATCAGTTAGCGTTTTTTGCAATCCAATCCCCCACTGCAGTCATTGTTGGTCTATCCCGAATGCCATAATTATCGAAATCACTATTCCAATACACCAGCCAGCAGCCCTTCAAACCCATGTTCCTAAACAGAGTGAGCCCCTTAATGATAAAATCAGTCTGGGCTTGACTGTCGCCCGTGGACATGCCGAACTCGGTTATCACCACATCTTTACCAGTGATTTGATGCAGGTTATTGATGAAATGCGGCGACAAAACCAGAAAAGACTCCATGAAAATATCTAAACCTACAAAGTCCAGTTTGCTGCTAAGCTCCATAGGCACATTGATACGCAAAACGTAGCCAATGCCAAAGTTAGTATAGTACTGCACAGGCAAATTGTGGGCAGTTATGGTTTGATACATTAAGTCAAATTTTGAGGTTAACTCGTCATCAGTAAAAAGCGAACCCACAGTCCAGCTTTGGGACAATTCAGGCTCATTTAACACCTGAATGTAGGAGAGGTGACTGCCCCAACGGTCCAGATAATAATCGATTTTCTCAACGGGACAAGCGTTTTGAACCACTAAAGCAACCTCTAAACCCGCGTTGTCGGTGGCGGCGAAGAACTCGTCGGCTTTGAGGTTCATGGTGTCGTTGTAGTCTTCAGGGTTACATTCAAGCGTTATACGAATAACTTTGAAGCCTAAATCGTGAATACGCACAACTTCGCCGCTGATTTGGGTCAAGTTGTCCTGTTCAAAAACATAATGGATACCGACTTTGAAGTCGGAATTCTGATTTTTCTCAGCCTGCGCAAAATGCTGGTAGGGAAAGAAAACCTGCAAAAACACCAAGCAGATACAAAGCGAGATTATGATGAGGTTCTTGATTAAACTCTTATTTGTAAACCCCACAAATGCTCCAACAACGCTTGAAACCAGCTTGTTCATAGACCAGCATTATACATAGGTTGATGTTATATATTTTAATGAAAAAAGCGGGCTCCAAAAAGAATGGAGCTGAAACAGCTTAATAGAAACTCTGAATCGGCGAGTCTTCTGCGACAGGTTCAGCGTTGAGCGGCGTGATTTTGGTTTTAGTGAGAGCTTTGATGTTGTTGAAGTCACTCATTTCGCCATAGCTAACTAAAGTGATTGCGGTTCCTTCTTCGCCTTTGCGTGCGGTTCTGCCAATGCGGTGGAAATAGACTGGGGGATCATTGGGTACATCGAAGTTGATGATGTGGGTGATTCCTTCTATATCTAAGCCTCTTGCGGCAACATCAGTTGCAACTAGAAGGCTGCATCTGCCAACTTTGAAGTCGTTAATGGCACGGTCGCGTTGCGCTTGAGTGAAGCCTGCGTGGAGCACTTGGGTACGGAAGCCTTTCTTGTAGAGTTGGTCAGCAAGTCGACTGGTTTCATGGCGGGTGCGACAGAAAATGATGGCTTTGTCGACGCGGTCATCGTGGAGAATTTCGCAGAGGGCACCGAGTTTGCTGCCTTGATTTACAACGGTGTAGTATTGTTTCATTTGGGTGAGGGCGATTTCGTCTTTGCTGACAAGGATTTTCTCTGGGTTTTTGAGGTAGCGGTTACAGACGCGCCACACAGAGTCATCCATGGTTGCGCTGAAAAGGCTCGTTTGGCGTTCACGCGGAGTTTTGGAGAGGATATATTCTACGTCTTCTGTGAAGCCCATGTCAAGCATGCGGTCAGCTTCGTCAAGAACCACAATGCGTACACCTGATAGGTTAAGTACGCGGCGTTCCATAAGGTCAATGAGTCTGCCGGGTGTGCCGACAACGATTTGGACACCGCTGGCTAAACTGTGGATTTGTTTGTTAATTGATTCTCCGCCGTAAACGGCTAAAACTTTGATGCGTGAATATTTGCCGAATTTTGATAGGTTATCGGCAACTTGCACCGCTAATTCGCGTGTAGGAACCAAAACTAGTCCTTGGACGCCGCGGACTTCACGGTCGAGCCGCTGAACCATTGGGACGCCGAATGCGGCGGTTTTGCCTGTTCCAGTTTGAGCTTGCCCAATAACGTCTTTGCCTTCAAGCAAAGGAGTGATAGCTTGGGCTTGAATCGGAAAAAGCTGGTCAAACCCGAGTTCAGATATACTTCTTTGGACTTCGTTGCTTAATGATAAGTCCTTAAAGGATTGAATTTGCATTTTTTATCGTTACTTCTTCTGCCACAGGATTTTTCATGGATTCGCATAGAAGCTGTTTTTGGAGCTTTGGATACATGAGTTAATGTGACAGCCCAAAATGGTGTTCGCGCGTATAAAAACATTTAGCAAATTTTAATGCAAACCCGATGTTTCGGGATTAACGATTATGCTGTGGTTGTGTAGGCACAGTCACATACCCATAAAACCATACGGGTTACACTCCCTACACTTGGAGAGAACACAAATGAGTAAAAACAAAGCCAAAAAAGCGCCACCCTACTTCTACGACGGCCCACCCCTAGACGAGGCAGAACGTGAAGAAGAAACCGATGACATTTACGACACTGGAACCCGCGAAGAAATGCTTGAAGACGACGAAATCACCGCAGCCGAAGAGGGCTTCATGCGGGGACACGAACAAGAGCCACCCAGCAAAAAAGTCACCCGAAAAAACGCCATCAGCCACACCGACACCATCGCAGATGAATTAGCAAAAGAAGACGCAGAAGAAGACTAACGCCTATTTTTTCTAAAAAGCACCACCACAGCTAAGCAGCCAACAATAACCAACACCGCAACTAAAAGCAGCCCCACCGGAAAAGGAACAGAGGGGGAACCAGACGCAGACGCGGTGAATACTACGGATACATTGTGGTCGCCCGCATTGAGTTGGGTCCACACGTAATAGTTTTTTTCGTCTTGAGTGTAGCCTTGATTTGGCGCTTGTTGGGTGTCAATGTATATTTGGGGATAGGTTGGGGTGTAGGTTAGGTTTTGTTTGGGTATGGTCAAGTTGGCTGTGCCCGCTTTGAGGGTGGACAAGTTGAAGTTGAAAGTAGTTGTGCGAGCCTCTGGGTCTGCTGTTAGGGTGAGGTGGGTTATTTGGGCGTTGGTGCGGTTTCCGTTTAGGGTAAAATTCAATTCTTGCTGCACAGGAGACGGCGACGGCTCCTTAGTAGGAGTTGGCCGAGGCGAAGCCGAAGCTGTAACAGTAGGCTTGGGGGTAGCGGCAGTTATCGGAGGGGAAGTAGCCACTGTTTGGGGAATCGAAGCGGCGTCCGAAATATCTAACCGTACATTAGACACATCCACTTCATGCTGCCCCATGCCCTGCCACCACCAATCCTCCCCCATGCCCACAATCAAAGTAATAGGGTGCACCCTATCAGTGAACTGCGCCTGCGCTGCAAAAATCACCGCCGCCCCATTTACCGCCAAAGTTACTGTCCCCTTTGAGTTATCTACCGTCAAATCCAGATGATACCATGTGTTGCTGACAGGAGCTGCACCCGCCGACTGAACCGCATACGTGTAGATGGGGTTGCCGCCAATCCAAATCGCCCAAGCAGCACATGCGTCAATGCCTACGCCGAAGTTGCCCTGATTGCCGCTTAAGTCGGTGGAGTCGCATAGGTAGAGGAAGAATATGGCGGTGGAGCCTTGGGAAAGACCATTGGGGACTTTGGTGAAGTAGAAGTCTGCGGAGGCAACAATTGTGCTGTTGGGAGTGGAGGTGAAGCCTCCCGCTCTAAGCAAAGAATAGGTGCAGATCCCAGCGGAGGCAGGCGCAGGCACCACGAATCGGGCAACACCGTTGGTGACGGTTTGGCTGGCGCCCGGTCCAACATCGGTTTGAGTCCAGCCTGCAAAGTTGCCAGACGAGAAGTTATCCGAAAAAACCAGTCCCGCACCGCAAAAGGGCATGACGGCAACGGAGAGGAAGAACAGCATTGCTAAAAATGCGGGTAGCTTTCGATTCAAAATGCCACATCCTAGGGGATAATTAGACAAGTCTTTGATTGACCCAAAAATCATCATATCTACAGCCGCGCCAACAATAAAAACGAAACGACAGCCAAACGCATAAGCCGCCAAACCAACGTTAACCCAGCCACAGCAACCTATGCATAGAGGGTTTGGAGGGGGGCACGGCGCTTTATGTGAATTTGACCACTAACCATAAAAGCGAGAAGGATGCAATCAGTGTTGAGGCTACTGTTTACCCGTGTCGATGCGTGATCCAGTTTGTGGAACTGTCTTAGACGAGAATACTGCGAAGTTTAAGATTTCTTACGAAGGCGAAACCTACCATTTCTGCAGTCTCGTCTGCAAAAAACGCTTCAAACGCCAACCCACCAAATTCGTAAAATAAAAGTTGGCTAAAGGGTTTCTCCGCGGGATATATCCATCATCATGAAACCTGACGCCATTTTCGGGTAGAAGTCCGTGCTTTTTTCAGGCAGCAATTCGTGCTGTACCGCGATGGTGGCAACAGTTTTTGCGCTGATAGGGTTTACTAGAAATGCAAGGGTTGCTTCGCCGTCTTGGATTTTCTTTAGGGCAGTTTTGGTCCAGCGTACATAGAGGATGGTGTCGTCGAGGTTTAGTTCGCCGGTTTTTAGGATAACTTTGAAGACGATGTCGCGGAGAATGACAACGTCAAAGATTTTGGTGTCTTTAGAGACATTTTCGTTAACGAAGTCATAAACGGCTTTATCATGCTTGAGCAACAGTCCAAAGGCGTGTTTGCCATCGTAGACACAAAACGCGTGCTCGTTAAAGTGGCTGGTAAGATAGCTTTCGATGGCTTCGGTAGTGGGTTTGACTTCTTGGAGGTCAAAGAAGCATCGGAAACGCTCCATAACTTCGGGGGTTAAAGTGTGGTTTTTTAGGAGCCTATGTGTCGGCAACACGACTAGACCCTCATCCTGTACGGGCACCAGATATGCCATGTGAAAGTTGAAAGCGTCATCAGGACGCCAGTTGCCTTTGGCGCGCATCTCATCGCGGTAGGCAAGGGCACTTTCGTATCTGTGGTGACCATCGGTTATGACAATTGGCTTATCAGCAAGCTCGGCTTGTAGCGCTTTGATTTTCTGGGGGTCGGTTACTTTCCAAACGGTTTGCTTGACGCCTAAGGAGTCGGTGGCTTTGATTATGGGCGGGGTTTTGGCGACTTCATCAAAGAAGGCGAGGGTTTTGCGTTGGGGGTCTTGGTAGATGAGGAAGATGTGTTCGAGGTCTTTTTGGACAGTACGGAGCATGTTGAGGCGGTCGGCTTTGGGCGCTTTGTAGGTGCGTTCATGGGGGAAAACGATGTTTTCTTCGTACGGATAGAGCCTCATTGCGGCAATAACGCCAGTACGTTGGTAGGTTTTGCCGTCCAAAGTGAATTCTTGACGAGAAATAAAGAGCGCTGGAGCAGACTCTTTTTGCATTACATCCTCGTTTAGCCAAGTTTGGATGCGTTGGTTGGCAACGTTATATTTGTCAGCTTCCAACGGGAGAATAAGGCGGCAGTAATTGTAGGGGGACTGCTCGTAGTATTCTTTTTGCATTTGGGCGTCGATTTTGTCGTAGGGTTGTGTGATGAGGCTTTCGGGGTCGCCTGCTTTTGACGTGTAAGTTATTGCCTTAAACGGTCTAATATCAACCAACGGGGTCAGCTCACGATATATCTTTCTTTTTTAGCGCATCTATAACCGCATTAGCTATTTGTATGCTTGCCTTCAGTTGTGCCTCATGCGTTTGGGCGCCAATATGAGGCGTAGCTATAACGTTTGGTAAGGTTAGTAGTTTGGGGTTTTTGGGTGGTTCCTCTTCAAAGACATCGACAGCGGCACCTGCAACTTTGCCCGTTACGAGAGCTTGGTAGAGGGCTTCTTGGTCAACGACTCCACCTCGACTGCAGTCGATAATGCGTACGCCAGTTTTCATAAGGTCAAATTCTTTGGTGGAGATTAAATGGCGGGTTTTTGGGGTAAGCGGGACATGTAGAGTAATGTAGTCTGCTTTGGGAAGCATCTCCGCGAGGGGAACAAAGCGGTCAACCACACATTCTTCCACGGGCAAAACATGCATGCCTAACGCTATAGCTAAACGTTCAACTGTTTTGCCAATGTAACCACAACCGATGACACCCAGCGTTTTGCCGTTGATTTCGGTACCCATCAGTTTTTCTTTTTCCCATTTCCCCTCTCTCAATGTCAGGGTGCCCTGTACAATGTTGCGGCTCAAGGCTATCATATGACCGATGGCGAGTTCTGCCACACTCAAATAAGAAACATGAGGGGTATTGACAAGGGTGATGCCGAGAGTTTTGGCGCGTTCAAAGTCAACATTGTCAAGTCCTTCACCTGCGCGTCCGATTACCTTAAGGTTTTTAGCGTTTTCGAGAAGTTCGCCGCGGACTTTGGTGGCGGAACGAACGATTAGCACATCAAAGTCGCCGATGATTTTGGGGAGCTCAGGTTTGGGTATAGTCCAACCGCAAGTAACCTCATAGCCTTGATTTTGGAGGCACTTTATGCCTTCATCTGCTATGCGGTCACTTACGAGGACTTTTATGGTCACGCTAATCCCCAGAGTTCATCAATTAAAGCAATCACTTCTTTGATGCCCGAGAGGTTCCATTCACCCATGTGACCTATGCGGAAGGTTTTTTCTGCCATCTTGCCATAGCCACCGCTGATTAGGAAGCCGTGCTCGCCAAGTTTTTGGTTAAGTTCCTTTACGTTTTTGCCTAACGTGTTGGTTATGCAGCTAACTGTTATGGATTCGTAGCCAGGTTCGGGGTACATGGCGAAGTGTTTCTTTGCCCATGCCTGAGTGTAGTTTGCCATGTCGAGGTGACGTTGGTAGACTTTGTCGTAGGTTTCTTCAAGCAATAGATCCATGCGTTTGTTGAGGGCGTAGAGCAGGGAAATGTTTGGGGTAAAGGGAGTTTGATGTTTCTTTTCAAACTCGAATATATCCACGAGGTCAGTGTAAGCACCGCGGTTAGGAACTTCTTTGGCGCGTTCGATAGCGCGGTTAGATACTAACGCGACAGCTAAGCCAGGGGGTAAAGCGAAGCATTTCTGGGTGCTGCCAAAGAGGACATCGCAGTTGAATTCTTGGGGGAAGGTTTTGTCACCTGCCATGGAAGAAACTGCGTCTACAGCGAAGATTATGTCAGGGTATTCTTTTTTGACCATTTTGCCGATTTCAGCGACTGGGCTTCTAACGCCTGTGGATGTTTCGTTGTGGCAAATGGTGAGGGTGTCGTATTTGCCGCCTGCAAGTTTTTCGGCGACCATTTCGGGTTTGATGGCTTTACCCATCTCGACTTCTAGGATGTCGGTTTCTTTGCCGCATGCTTTTAGTGTCTGGGCACAGCGTTGTGAGAAAGCGCCGTTGACGCATGCGAGTGCTTTTTGTTTAACGATGCTTCGACCAACGATGTCAAACCACAGGGTGCCTGAGCCAGTGGTGACGGTTGGTTGGTAGTCGGGGGTTAATTGGAAGTATCGGCTGATTTTATCGGTGATTCCGCCGTAGAGGTCGGAGAACGCTGTTTCTCTATGACCAATTAAAAACTGAGTTTGTTCATTTAGGATTTCTTTACTTACTTCTGTGGGACCCGGAATCAAGAGTTTCTTATGCATAGATAAGCCTTCAGCAAAAGAGGTTAGCCTTAATAATATAAGGCTTATGTGCACAACTTCATGCGTTTTAATCAACAAAAATGCTAAGAAGCCACAAAACCAACCCTGCGGTTTTGTTTAGAGGCGATTTTGCTTTTGATTCGACAAAGCAAATTGAGGGATTGTTGTGGTTTGGGGAATATGTCGAGTTTTGAAATCTGATTATTATGCTATCATGCTGACCTCTGAATTAAGAGGAAAATAAGAGGCATGTATGTGGCTAAACCACAAATAACCCAAGCATTCCCAAGCTTAGTGCTAGTCCTGATGGGTTTGATGGATTGTGCAACCACAGCAGTAGGCGTCATCTACGCAGGCGCAGTGGAAGCCAACCCAGTCCTTACAGGGTTAGTTAACACAAACATCGCAGGGTTTATGCTGCTAAAGATAGGGGCAACCCTCTTCACAGCCGCAAGTTTAATTCTAGCCAAAAGAGCCCTAAACCAAAGTGAAAACAAGGAAAGCAAAAACTACAAGATTTTCCAAGCACTGTTCAAAATCAGCTACGTTGGATTATTGTCTTTCATGATAATTGTTGTGGTAAATAATCTGCTGGTTCTTTTTGCTTAAGGGCTTGTTTTCTTTGAGTTCCACAATTTGTCATAATATGTTGTGGCTAAAAATATCATGTTAGGGCTGTTAGACCATAAACTCGGCAGTAACTCATGCCCCCGAACGGACAGGGTGAGTTGTTGACGGTCAAAAATGTGCATGCCAAAATGGATAGGACCATCATAATACCTCGCGTGAAAGAAGGGCTCATCCAGCAGAGGTTCCCAAAACACGAACGCTGAATCTTGGCTTTCAGGTCTATGCGTGATTAAGCGAGTTTCGATTTGCCGCTGTTTTAGCATACCTCTAAGAAAGTTCCATTCATCCCCAACTTTGCTGGGAACGCCCCGAAGAGGCACGAGGATATCTAGGGTGTTTTGGCATTGTTTAGTCATTTTTTCATGTAAACGAAGAAGAAGAGACAACTCGGAGGTAATCACAAACTGTGTGTCTTCCTCAGAAGGGGATACTTTTTCTTCCATTGAAGAGAGGCTCTCAACTAATGAACCTGACCGTTTGAGCAGACTGGTGTATTCTCGTTTTTTATAGTCAACCAAAATGGAAACCGCATTCTGAATCGGCGTAGCGATATACATTGTGGGGGAACCGATTATTTTTTCCACCAACCCCAACTTCTGCAACGTCGGCATAATCCGATAAATATCCTGCCGAGCCACAGTCGAAACACGAGCAATCGTCTTTGCATCAGACTTCTTCAACTTAACCAAAGTCAAATACGTCAAAGACTGAACGTAACTCAACCCAAAATCCATCAAAGTCTGAATATCGTCTTCTTTAATCATAGCGCATCTACTTTAGGAGGTTGTCTTTTTTACCATAATTTATTGAAGTAGGTAAGAGCCAACTGGACTATGTTAGGATTGTTAGACCACAAACTGGGAAGGATTTCATGCTTACCTACTGATAAAGTAAATTGTTTACGGTCAAATATATGCATAAAAACTGGTATAGGCGCAGAAGTGTATTTTATTTGGAATAGAGGGTTCTTTAGCAGAGGCGTCCAAAACATAAAGTAAGTCTCGTTGTCTTGGGGCTTTTCAGTTATCAACCTAATTTTTATTTGATTTTTTTGCCTAACGGTTTCGTTGACGCGGAACCATTGTTCCTCTACTTTTCGGGAATATTTACTCAAAGGCATCATAATGTCAAGTGTGCTTTGGCAATCCGAGGTTAATTTTTCGTGCAGTTTAAGCAGAAGGGACAACTCGGAAATAAGTACAAATTGAGTGTCATCAGCCCCCAAAGAGATCTCTTCATCACTTTTGGGGAAATTATTGATCAGCAAATCAGTTTTTTCGATTAAGGTATCGTATTCTCTTTTTTTGTTTTCTAAAAGATTAGTGATTGCATTATTTATGGGGGTTGCTCGATATAATGTGGGGACGCCGATTATTTTTTCCACCAACCCCAACTTCTGCAACGTCGGCATAATCCGATAAATATCCTGCCGAGCCACAGTCGAAACACGAGCAATCGTCTTTGCATCAGACTTCTTCAACTTAACCAAAGTCAAATACGTCAAAGACTGAACGTAACTCAACCCAAAATCCATCAAAGTCTGAATGTTCTCATCGCTAATCATTAGGTATTCTCCTCCATTTTATGGAGATTCGTTTTTTAAGCGTTTGCTATATTTCTCTGACTCCCAATTTTCCAATCAAAAAAAATTGTATAAAACTCTGAATATTTTCATTAAATACTTGATGCTCAAGGGCTTCGCAAAACAATTAAATTATTAAAAAAATAAAAAAAGAAAAGGGTTGGTTGGTTTTTTATGGCCGTTTTCTAAGTAGCAGAAGCGCTAAGACCACGCCAACTAACAGGATTGCAACGATTATTCCAGCGACTGCTGGAACAAAGTACATGTCAGCCATGGACTGTGGTGGTTCTGGGGAAGGTGTAGCTGTGGGTGCGGGGTCTGCAACGACGAAAGCGGTTTCAGAGTGGGCTGGCCAGTAAGAGTTGGATCCTGCGAAGGTAGCGTATACGGTGTATTTGCCTGAAATGTCAGGACACCATTCATAGCTGTAGAAGCCGTTGGCGTCGCTGGTTGTTTCACCGATGTTGCGGTAGTTTCCGTTGGCGTCAAGGACGTCAAGGGTTACTTTAACACCAGTTGCGTTGGTTGGTCGTTCGCCTTGCTGGTAGACGTATTGCATCCAGTCGGACATGCTTTCGTCAGAGACTGCGGGCACTCCTTCTGGGAAGCGGCTGGTTTGTACGTTTTGGCTTGTGCCTACTGAGATGTCAGTGACTGTTCCTTTGATTAGAACGCTTGCGGGCATGGTAACTGAAACGTCGGGTGCATCGACAGTAACTTGGCTTGGGCCTTTACCGAAGCAGTAGATGAAGTTGTCGTATTGGCTGAATGTAACGAGTTGTCCGTCAGCGACTGCTGGTGCTGCGAACCAACCGTTTTGGCGCCAAATTTCATCGCCTGTTGTTGCGTTAACACAAACGATTTTTGCGCCGCGTGTCAGTGGGTGGCTTGGGCTGTGTTCACCGGTGGCAGCATAGATTTTTCCGTCAACCGCAACGTGCATACCTGCTGCGAGAGGCCATGTGCCGTAAGGTGTTTCGTAGCCTGAGTCGCCAATGTAGTAGTTCCAGTCGTTGTTTCCAGTTTCCATGTCGTAGCAATGGATCATGCCGTCGTATGCAACTGCGTACAGTTTGCCGTAAGCAATCACTGGACTTGAAGCACCAAGACCGTTAACGCTAGTGGTGTACATACCCCAAGCGTTTTCATAAGGTTCAGTGGGGCCCCAAATCTTTTTACCAGTGGTGGCATCAAAGCCGTACCATTGCATTGTTTCCTGTCGGAACCATGCGAATTTACCGTCAACTTCTCCTGTGAAGAAGAAGTTTGCAAATGCTGAAGCTGAGCTTGTTTGGTTAAAGGTGAAGAGTAGGCGTCCGTCTTCTGTGCTGTAGCCTGTAACAACAATCGAGCCGTTCACAACTGTGTTGGCACAGATTATTGTGTTTTTACCTAATTGAGCGATGCCGGGTGATCCAGGTACGTCAGTAACAGTGTTGTTCCATTCAATACCCTTGGACCAGTCAATTCTTGCGCCTGCAACAGGTCGCCATTGCCAACCATAGGGGTTACCTGGGCTGTTTGCGACTATGCATTTGGTTGAGTTCCACTTGAGTACCCAGTTGTTTGCACCGCTAACTATGTAGCCAATTAGGTTGCCGTTAGCATCGATTGTGAATCTTGCTCCGCTGGTAGCGTTAACGATTTGTAGAATTTCAACGCCGGTATTTGCATCATACATTTTGTAGGTGCTTCCAGACATTGACCAGAGGTATGGGAATGCGCCGTGTTGGTTGGGGCAGTCAAAGTTCAAGACTTGTCCGCAACTAATGGTTGTACCGTTTTGGAACCAGAGTTCTTCGCCAGTAGCCATGTCAATACATCTCAAACCCAAGTTTGATGATCCGCCTAAGCGTGCGTTGACGTAAATCTTGCCATTAATGATAACAGTGTTTGACCATTTGTTTTCATAAGAAGCGCCACTGTAGTAGCCTATGTCGCCTAATTCGGAACTTGCAAGACCGCCGATTTGTAACTCTTTTGTCCACATTATGTGGGCGCTGTCTGGTGCACTTCCGGTTTCTACCCAATTGGTTAAACCGTTAACAGAGGCACCATAGAGGGCGGCTATGCCGTACCAGTTGTTTGCGATGCTTACCCATCCGCGGTTGGTTGCTTGGATAGGTCTAGTCCAGTATTCGGTTGGCAGAGGTGCATTAATCACATCAGGGATTGGCTCATCTTGGACTTCTAAGATAAGTTCTGGTGATTCAGCGGCTTTCATGGTGAGGTCGCCGATGACTTCACCCGGATAAGTGAATTGCAGAGTATAGTTGCCTGTTTGTTCGGGTGCCCAAGTAACGAATACTGATGCGACAGGGTCAGAATCTTCAGTAATAGTTTCAACACTGCCATCGGGTGCAGTGATGGTTAAAGTGTAGTCTTGCCAGACTTTGGTAGGTTGACCGGGGTAGGCAGTTGTCGGGACTAAGTCGAGCCACATGACGATTAAGGTATTTTGGCCGACGCCGACAGGGTTGGGTCTGATGGATAGGAATGCGTATGGTTGACGTTCAGTAGCTGCTGATGCGAATGGTGCTACAAAAGCCATCATAGAGAGCAAAAGTAAGCCTGTGATTGCGATTGCTAAGACTTTAGTTTTTTTATTAATTTTTTCTGTATTCATTTATTTATTTCTCCGGAATAATTTTTCCGTGGCAACATAGTCGCAGGGAGTTCATTTAAGCGCTTGTATAAAGGAGTACTTTAGACAGCTATAGCGTAGAACAAGATAACCGATAAAATGGTCTTTTTTACCGCTTCAGCCTCAAAACGTCAAGCATCCTAATATTTGTTAGGGGCAACCAAACACAAATCAAATATGTAGGTGCCTGATACATCTAAAACATAGCAGTTGCAAAACCCAAAATTAAAGAAACCCTTAACTGCTTATATAGAGAATATAGGTTGAATTCAGATGCCATTTAACCTCTTCCACAAAAAGAAAGAACCCGAAGAAGAAGCAACAGCTATGCCACCTCAAGAAGAAACACCAAATCAAGAAACAGCCACCGAGACGCTACCCAAAGAAGACGCACCACAAGAACAGCCAACCACAGAAGCCCCAACCACTTCACCCGAAGAAACAACAACCCAAGAACCAGCCGCCGCAGCCGTTGAAACAGAACCAGAGCAACCCCCCGAACCAGTCACAACAGCACCCACAGAAGAAACAAAAGCCCCCGAGGCACCCGCCAAAACTTATCTAAAAGCCATGCCCCTTCGAGAACTTTCAGACGTAGATACCATAAAAGCCGAAGTTGAAAACGGCAACATCATCATTCTCAAGGTAACACCGCTTGCCGCCAAAAGCATAGAGGACGTAAAAACCGCCATAAATGACCTCTATGAGTTTAGTGAAACCAGCGGCGGCGACATCGCACGTTTAGGTGAAGAACGTGTGGTTGTTTGTCCAAAAAATGTTAGAGTTTGGCGTGAAAAGACACCCGCACCGGTTGTTAAAAATCAAGGGCTGCCAACTTCAGCAGCGTAACCGTCTATTTTTAGAACAACCAACAATTTAGTTGCTAGACAATTTCTGCTGAATTCTGTGGAACTATCGGTTTCCAGAAATGGAAAAGGTTTGGCGTGAAAAACCGCCGATACTATTTTGCTCTTAGAGTAGCCTGTATGTTTCCAGAATTGCTGGAACTACCGTATTTATGCCAGCTTTGTTGTCTAAGAAGTTGGCGAACCCTATGGTTTTTTGTTTTTCACCGTGAACCACAAAGATTCGCTCAGGCTTCGGGTTAAGATGCGTTAGATAGTTGACGAGTTGGCGACGGTCAGAGTGACCAGAGAATCCATCTACGGTTTCCACTTGCATTTTAACGGAGAACGCAGCCATTTTGCCTTCGTTATCCATCATAGTGACTTCGCCTACGCCTTTCTGTACGCGTCTGCCCATTGTGCCTTCGATTTGGTAACTGACAAAGACGATAGTGTTACGTTCGTCACTAGCCCAGTTTTTGAAATACTCAATTACAGGACCGCCTTCGAGCATGCCTGATGTAGCGAGGACAACACAGGGTTCACCTTCCATTATGCTTGACCGTTGGCTTGGGTGATCAACTATAGTGAAGTAGTCGGATTGGAAGGGATTGATTTCTTCGTGGAGGATGCTGTGGCGAACTTCGCGGCCTAGATATTCTGGGTATGCAGTGTGGATGGCGGTGGCTTCGGATATCATGCCTTCGATGAAAACGGGGGCTTCCTTCATCAAGCCGCGTTTCATGTAGCCGTCGATGATTAGCATAACTTCTTGTGCTCTACCGACTGCTGGAACAGGGATGAGAACTTTGCCTTTTCGCTCCAAGGTTTGGTTAATGATACGGGTCATTGCCTCTTCAGCTTCTACGCGGCTGGGCATAAAGTCCTCAGCGCCGCCGTAAGTTGATTCAGTAACGACTGTTTCGATGCGTGGAAACTCTGTTGCTGCAGCTTCGAGCAACATGGTGCGGGCGAATTTGTAGTCGCCTGTGTAGACGATGTTATGTAACCCTTCACCGATGTGTAGGTGCACCATTGAGCCGCCCAAGATGTGTCCAGAGTTGTGTAATGTTAGACGAATATCGGGTGCAATGTCTGTGACTACGCCAAACCGCAGAGGAATAGTGTGAAGAACACATTCGCGGACATCTTTTTGGTCATACATTGGAGTAACGCCTTGTTTGCTGGCGACGTCAAGGTAATCAAGCTGAAGCATAGTCATTAGATTGGAGGTTGGCGCGGAACAGTAGATGGGCCCATCATAACCGTATTTGTAGAGGAACGGCACAAGACCACAGTGGTCAAGGTGAGCGTGGCTAATCACGACCGCGTCAAGCGAGTCAATTTGGAATTCGGGGGAATCAAACCGTGGGAACCCCTCAAAGGGCCTGTTGGAACCAGGGTTAATGCCGCAGTCAAGCAGTACACTGCTTTCGCGGGTTTTTATGAGGAATGCTGAGCGTCCTACTTCTTGAGCGCCACCCAAAACCGTCATTCGAATGTCTCCGACATCATAGCTTTTTGGTCGGAAAATCCGTTCGCCTACAGTTCGGAGGATGCGCTCGCGTTCTTTACTCTCCGAGTGGAGATAGTGACGCATGTGAGTAACAATTTTGCTTTTGATAGGTGGAGAACGCAGAACATGAGGACGCCATTTGGTTTTCTTGATTATTTCCTGCAAAACAGCGCCGTTTCTGCCTATGACTAAGCCGGGTTTTTTGGTTTCTATGATGATTTCGCCGAGGCTGGGGTCGAAGTTTATGTCTGTGATTTCGGCTTCAGCAGGGATAACTTCGCGTGCGATACGTTCCGCTTCCATTTCAGGGATACGCACAGAGGGGTCGGGTCGGATAACAATACGTTTACGGATAACGCCGACGATTTCAGCGACTATGCTGCTTTGATCTACAAGAATTTCGGGGCGTTTGGTGTAAACCGCAAGCATCGGTCCTTCATATTCGATGCGGGTAACTTCAGCTTCGCGGGGAACTTTTTGAAGAATATATTGACTAATCTCTATCTTGTCTTTCTCTTTTTCTTGCGTTCGTGCCACAGTTTTAACTTCCTACTTTGAGAAGCTTACTTTTCTCTTCATCAGTTAATTCCTTGTAACCATTACTATCAATAACGATGATGTTGTAGCTGTTGCCGCTTGCGACATCACGTTTCATAGCAGCATTCACTGCTTTAGCGATTGTAGGAAGCATCTCTGAAATAGTCATACCCTCACGGTACTTATCTTCTAAAATGCCATAAGCCAACGGTGAACCAGAACCTGTAGAAACTGATTTTTCCTCAGTTAAACTGCCATAGGGATCCAGGTTAAAGACATGTGGTCCCGAGTCATCTATGCCGCCGACGAGAACTTGAGTTGCGAGGGGCACATAACGGTTTTGGAAGAGGATGTTTGCGACCAGTCGTGCCGCAGCGCTAATGGGGATGGGTCGGTTTAGGTTAACTTTGTAGAGTTGAGCGTTAGCAATCAAGATGTCCACGACGCGTTGTGCATCTGCCACGGTCCCGGCAATGGTCATGCCTAGGTGGTCATCGATTTTGTAGACTTTTTTGCCGAATTTGTGAGCTACATAGAAACCCATCGTTACACGAGTATCCGAGGCCAAGATTACGCCGTCTTTGCAGACGACACCGATCGTAGTTGTCCCTTTCAGGACTAGTTGGCTAGCTGGACTATTTTGTGACATATTTTGGTGCTCCCTAAAACTCCGTTTGTGGGATGCCATCCACTAGGAAGTAGCAACATGTAATCTTTCCGAGGGATTTATTAATATTTCGCCGAAGCACAACAAAGTGCCTTTTATGTTAAAAAACTGCAATGACCGAGCAGCCCGGCCATGCAGTGGATATTATTGGGGTTTAGCAGCGGTTTATGTTAGATAAATGAGCGCTGATAGCAGTCTTCGTGCCGTACAGCCGAGCCTTTACGGGAAGCTACCCTTTGCCCCTCCACAATTGGTTTATGACAGATGGCGCAGAAGATGTGACCATCTTTTTGCATACGGATAAGGAGTCTGTGGTTTATCACATAATGGTTTATTGCCATATTCTTCACACACTTCTCCATTGGTTTACCATTGGTTTAGTAGCGGTAAAATGGGTTTTCGTCAATAATTCTTGACTAATCTTAGTCAAACTTTCTTGACTAAGCAAAAAGATGGTCAATTTATAGGGTAAACCGTGATTCAACTGGAGTTGACAAAGAACCAGGCTCAGAATAGCACCCTCAAAGAGTCCTTTTGCGAATATAATAAACAGGTAACCACAACAAGCTACGCCACCAACACTGCAGACAAAGGCGAAAACTGGTTCACAACGTTTTTAGGCAACAACGCCGTTGTAGGGCAAACTGGCGGGTGAGTGGACCTCCCACCCGTTCCGCCACACAAAAATAAAACCCGGGAGTAGGGAGGAAAAGAAAAACTTGAAGATACCAACCAAAGATTTAGCCCTAACCACAATCTACGCTGCACTATATGCAGCATTAGTCGTTGTATTATCACCAATCTCTTTTGGAGTCGCACAATTCCGCATAGCCGGAGCACTGCGACCCGCCATAGCAAAAAAATGGGTCCTAGCCTTCGGCTACGGACTTGGCGCGCTGGTCGGCAACTTTTTTAGCCCCTTCGCAGGACCATGGGACCTCGTATTCATGCCCCTCATGAGCGTAGCTGCAGGGTTGGCAGGATACTTTGTGGCTAAGCGGTTCGGCGGCAACTATTTTGTCAGCGGCGCCGTCACCGCAGTCATCACTGCGTTAAGCCTAAGTTTCATGTTTGAGCAACTCGGCATCTCGCCGTTTCTGATTGCCATTGGTCCCCTGTTGGCAACGGAGTTTGCGGCTATCCTCATCGGCGGTGTAGTCTTTAGTTTAATCGATAAACGTTTCAAATGGTGGAAAAAATGACAGAAAACAAAAAATGTGTAGTTGTCCTAAGCGGCGGTCCCGACAGCGCCACAGTTGCGTATTGGGCTAAAGCGCAAGGATACCAAATTTACCCCATAACCTTCAACTACGGTCAAATAGCACTTAAAGAAACCCAAGCAGCTCAACAAATAGCATCAAAACTCGGCACCACAACTAAAATCATCAACCTCTCTGCACTTAAAGAAATCTACAGTGACGTAACCCCCCTCTGCAACACCAACATCCCCCTAACCAGCGAGTTTAGCGCCCCCATCATCGTACCGTTTCGCAATGCCATCTTCCTCTCCGCCGCTGTCGCCTACGCCGTCACCGTGGGCGCAACCAAAATCTTCTATGGCGCACAGGGCAGCGATGAACCCTTCTACCCCGATTGTCGACGCGAATTCTACGAAGCGTTTGAAAAAGCGGCGAGGCTTGGAACCTCCGAGGACATAACCATAAAGGCACCATTTAGCGGCAGCAAAAAATCTCAGCTCATCCGTGAAGGGGCTAAGCTGGGTGTGCCGTTTGAGTTAACTTGGTCCTGCTACCGTGACGAAGAAGCACACTGCGGGGTATGCGAGTCGTGTGTGAACCGCAAAAAGGCGTTCAGCGAAGCAGGCATTCCTGACCCCACAAAATACGAAGCATAAGAGCACGATGTTTTTAAGTCAAGAAATGTTGACTGGTCTCTCGGCGGCGTTAGTCAAGGATTCTTAACGAAAACGCATTTATCACCAGCCATAGAGACAACCTATAGAGCTTGGCATGAACAAAAAAATAATCGTCGCAATACTAGCTATCACAATTCTATCCAGCTTAGCAATTATACAGTTAACAAACCGCGAACCTACAAGCGACAAACCGATTGCCCACCAGCCCAGTGCTAACACCGTTCTCTCCTCAGCTCCAGCAGATTCCTGGACAACCAAAACACCAATACCCGAAGGCGGGTCAAAGGCGGCAGTGGTTAACGGCAAAATCTACGTTTTCGGAACCCACTCCAACTATGAGTACAACCCCGCGAACGATTCATGGCAACATAAGGCATCTATCCCGACGCCGCGAAGCTCCTATGGAGTCGCTGTTTGCGAAAACAAAATCTATGTTATTGGAGGATACTGCAACGACTCATCATGAAGAATAAACGAAGTGTATGATCCAGCGACCGATTCTTGGCAGACAAAAACATCAATGCCTACAAGCAATAGTCAGATGAATGCAGAAACGGTGAATGGAAAAATCTACGTGATTGGAGGAAGAACAGGCGGTCAATATAGCACCACTAACTTCACAGAGGTATATGATCCAGCCACGGATTCATGGTCAAAAGCAGCGTCCATACCTTACGCCGTTTCCACTTTTGGTTCAGCCGTAGTCGATAACAAAATCTATGTAATCGGAGGACAAGCCGAATTCCATAAACCGATGAACCCAGGATTTGTGCAAATTTACGATACCAAAACAGACACCTGGAGCCAGGGCGCAAGGCATCCAATGCCCGCGTGGGTACAAGAAGCTGCCGCAGCCACAACCGGCACATTTGCCCCTAAACGAATCTATGTCTTAGGCGGCGTAAAATCTTTCGCTGACTCATTAAGCCAGAACTTTGTCTATGACCCCGCTACGGATTCTTGGAACACCGCTGCCTCGATGCCTTGTCCCCGAACTGGATTCGGCGTCGCGGTAATCGACGACTTGATCTATGCAATTGGAGGCGGCGACGGCTGGAACGGACAAAATTACAACCATCAATACACACCTTTAGGTTATAGATCAACGATTCCGCCACCTTCCGAGTTGCTGGTTGTCCCTGACGACTA
Source organism: Candidatus Bathyarchaeota archaeon (assembly GCA_026014745.1). Classification (NCBI taxonomy): domain Archaea; kingdom Thermoproteati; phylum Candidatus Bathyarchaeota; species Candidatus Bathyarchaeota archaeon. The sequence goes on from JAOZHS010000002.1 coordinate 391,041, forward strand.
CCCAACCCTAGGAGCAGCCATGGATAACCTCCAAGCAGGAGGCACCATCTACGTTAAAAACGGCAACTACAACCTGCAAACCCTGAACATCATAAAACCGCTAAAGATAATCGGTGAAAATCCGGAAAAAACAATTATCGAAAGTGACTTTTATAATTTTACTCCGGCAGTTAGAGTTGCTTCAGACAACGTCCAAATAGTCAACTTGACTTTTAACAGCAAATACAACTGGCCAGGCGGTATCGTAGGGTACAGTAACAACTCAGAAGTGAGACAATGCATTTTCTTAACATTCGAGAAAGCTGTGGAGTTAACTGGCGCAAACAATACAATAACAAACAACACCGTCATAGACATCTATGGTAAGGTTATTCTAAGCGGTTCTCAAGCCAAATAACCGAGTATACAATCAAGTGGCACGGACAACCTACCGAACAAAAATTAGAACAACGTTTTTTGTTTTTCGCAGGATTCAAGGCCTGAAACCCTAACGCCGATAAGCCTGATTTTTCTATCTGTTCCCAGATAAGGCATCGACAGTTCTTTGGCGGTTTTCTTTATGTCCATCGTGCGGTTGGTTAGGCGGGGTAGGGTTTTGCTTTTGGTGTGGGTTTCGAAGCCTTGGTAGCGGATTTTTACGGTTACGGTTTTGAACAGGAGGTGCTGGTCGGTTGTTTCTTTCCAGACAGCGTCAGAGAGTTCTTCGAGGGCTTGCAAAATCGCTGCGGAGTCGGCGGTGTCCTCCTCAAATGTCGCTTCATGGCTCACACTCTTGACGCCTTCGCGTGCCTCAACTTCGCTTTTGTCTACTCCCTTGGCTGACAGGTGCATCTGCACGCCCATAACCCCAAACATCGACGCCAACGCCGAAGGATCATAGTGTGCTAAGTCGCCGATGGTTTTCACTCCGAGGGCGTTCAGTTTGGCTTCGGTTTTGCGTCCAACCCACAAAAGCTTCCGCACGGGAAGGGGTTCAAGGAATTTTTGGGCGTCTTCCTCTTTTACGACTGTTAAGCCGTCGGGTTTCTGGTAGTCGCTGGCTACTTTGGCGATGAGCTTGTTGGGTCCGACTCCGATGGATGCCGTAAGGTGCTCTTTCGCTTTTATTTCTGCTTTTATTTGATCAGCTAATGCTTCGGCTTCGGTCCAGTCGGAGACTTTGCCGGTTACGTCAAGGAAGGCTTCGTCGATGCCCCATTGCTCAAACTTACATGCGTACATGCGGGCAATCGCCATAATTTCGGCTGAAACCTTGATGTAGAGGGGATAATTCGGCGGCAAATACACCGCGTTTGGGCAAAGTCGCCAAGCCTGCGAGATGGGCATGCCGCTGCGGACGCCTGCGGCTCTGGCTTCATAGTTGCTTGTGCTCACGACACCTCTGCCTTTGCCTTCTTTTGGGTCTGCTCCGACGACTAAGGGCTTACCTTTAAGCTCAGGTCGTTCGCGTGTCTCCACGGCTGTGTAAAAGTGATCCATGTCGAGATGGAAGATGAAGCGTTTTTTCTCCTTCATGCAGACCTATGAAGCCTGTGCCTGTCTGCAAATTTGAACCTATCGACGCTTTAGCTACCGCTTGCCTCTTTATCCTCTAGTTCCATTGCTTCCCGTATTAACTCGACTTCCCGCACCGTCAACGGCTTATTCGTCGCTTTCAAAACAATGCGTTCTTGCCAGCCACAGTCAAGACACTCATAACTGGGCGGCACCAACCCTATATGGCCCCACATGTCTCCGCCTGTACTTTTGGCTCGGCGTACGCGGGGGCTTTTACATTTGGGGCACACTTGGATATCGAAGCGTTCGCCCTGCTTTTTGAGCTCCTCAAGCGCCTCAGTAACTTCAATAGCGTTTTGGATAGCGGTTTCTTCTTGCACCTCTTGGATGAGGGCAAGTTGAGATTTTTTGCGTTTTTTCTTCTGCGTTTGAGTTTCAGCCATACCGTTGCCTCTGATTCTGTATTAGCCACGGCTATAGAAAGGGTTTCTGGTACAAGCTTTTACGAGTAGTACAGTAGTTGACAGAATATGATAAATAGACGACGGCAAACGTTTTCAAGATTAGCCTTGAACCAAAAAACCGCCCTAGCAATCTTGCTCACCCTGCTTGCCCTTTCCGTTTGCTTCTCCGCAACAGCCACAGCCACAAACTCGTTCCCGTTACCTGGAACCCAGCAGGTAGATGACCTAAAACTTACAGCGACAGTCCCCCTCATAATCGCAACAAGCTTACATTCCAACACGCATGTACTTGACCAGCCGACAAGACAAGAAATCTATACCTTTATCAAAGACAATCCAGGCGTGCATTTTCGGGGCATCTGCAACGGGTTAGAATTGTCGGTCGGAGTAGTGCAATATCATTTAGACGTGCTCGAACACACTGGGCTTATTGAAAGCTATGGCGACGGACAGATTAAACGGTTTTTCCAAGCCGACACGTTTACTGGAACACAGATGCAGCTTATTTCGCTGGTTAAGCATCAAACGACAGGGCAGATTTTAGAAATTTTAGTCCAAAGCGGTAACTTGCTCCATCGAGACCTCGCCACTGAGTTGGGAGTGTCATCGCAGGCGTTGACATGGCAGATGAATCAACTCAAAAATGCAGGCTTAATCCAATCAGAAAAAATCGGAGTGAACGTTGAGTACTGTTTAGTGAATGCTGATGCCATAAAGTGGGCCTTCGACCTAATCCACAATTCCAATTCATAACCGCCCCTAAAAGAAAACAAAGTTTGTGGCTGAAAAGTAAATTGCTTAAACGTGCAAGGGCACACAAGCAACTTGCTAAAAACGGTCTAACCACACCCCGTTTATCAAATAAGCCCTAAATATAGTTGCAAAATCCATAAGAACCCCCAAACCCAACCCTCTAGTATGACAAAAGCACAACAAAAACAACAAACCCTCGACGAAATCCTCACCAGCCTCACCCCCAACCAAAGAACCACCGTCCAAAACCTCCGCACACTCATAAAAAATACCCTCCCCCAAACCTTAGAAATAGTAAAACAAGGAAAAATTGTCTACAAACTCGGCACCAAAGACTTCGTTTGGATTAGCCACTACAGCGAACACATAGACCTTGAATTTGCCATGGGCGCAAGCATAGCTTCCGAGCACCTAAGAAGCCGTGGCGTCGCGGAACACAGCGCAAACGTCCGCCACATCGAGGTCACTGACTTTTGGCGGCTTCAAGGGGAACTGGCACGGCTACTTAATGATGCTGCAGCGTTGTAAAAACCGACAAACAATGCCGCATCCCCGCCTTACTCCTTAACTGCGGGGCTACAATCTTCAGAGAACCGAAATTAAGGGTGAATCCTAGTTGTTAAAGAAAAAAATTGGTTGATATTTTGCTCTTTATTGAGGTGGGGGTGGAGGTGGTGAGTTGCTGGGTGCATTGTTTACGGTTACGTTGACGTTTACGTCTTTTTTGTCTTTTTTGAAGAACATCATGAGAATCGAGAACACTAGCCAAGCGATGAATCCGTAGATGACGCCATTGAACACCGAGATTATCACTGTAATTGAGCTTATGCCTGCAATTAAGTAAGCTGCCGCTGCTTCAGTTCCAGGCAAGACTGCGTTGTATATGGCCAATCCTGGAGGTATGCCGACATTAACTATAGTCATTAAAACTAGCAGAGCAAACACGCCTAAGAATACTAATGCGCCTTTCATATTCTGCCCTGACTCGTTTATTCAACGGTTTTAAATATAAGCTTTGCCAGCGAGGGCATGCTAGCCTACTATATGACTCAATTTTAGGATAGTTGGTCGGTCAGCGTTTGTCAGCCAGGTTTTTTTCAAGCTTGTGGTGAGCGCCCATTTCAGAGCACTTAGGCGAAAACGCGGGATTGTTTGTTGGGTTAACAACTTACACACTTTCTTAGGTAGGTGATTTGTTAATTTTTGCTATTAAGAAGGTTCATGAATTGAATAAATCACTTGTAAGTCAAAGACTTGCGATTTTCTTCACAATAACAATCATAACCATAGTCCTATTAGCAACCCCCCCTTCGTTTGTACATGCTGAAACATACAGCTACATAACACAATGGGGCACCTATGGCTCTGGGAACAGCCAATTCACCTCGGCCAGCAATATCGCTGCGGACAGTTCAGGAAATATCTATGTAGCTGACACAGGCAACAACAGGATTCAAAAATTCAGCAGCAACGGACAATACATCACCCAATGGGGCAGCTATGGTAGCGAGAATGGCCAATTCAGCTCACCATACGGTATTGCTGTTGACAGTTTAGGAAACATATACGTAGTAGACCAAGGCAATAGCCGGATCCAGAAATTCACAAGCGACGGTACATACAGCACACAATTTGGCTCATCAGGAAGTGAGAATGGCCAATTCAGCTCACCATACGGTATTGCCATCGATAGCTCAGGAAATATCTATGTAGCTGACACAGGCAACAACAGGATTCAAAAATTCAGCAGCAACGGACAATACATCACCCAATTGGGTACCTTTGGTAGTGAAAACGGTCAATTTGCTTTTCCTGAGGCTGTTGCAGTTGATAGTTCAGGCAACGTCTATGTAACTGATACAGGCAATAATCGGGTTCAGAAATTCACAAGCGACGGTACATATAGCACACAATGGGGCTCCTCAGGTAGCGAGGATGGACAATTTACCAGTCTTGGGAGTTTAACTGTTGATAGCTCAGGATATGTCTATGTAACGGATAAAAGCAGTAGTCGAGTTCAGAAATTCAGTGGTGATGGTGCTTATCTTGTACAGTTTGGCTCCGAAGGTAGCGGGGACGGCCAGTTCAGTGAACCTTTTGGCATTGTTGTTTATTCAGGAAGTATATATGTGGTTGATACAAATAATTTCCGGGTTGAGAAATTTACTATAGTAGACCCAACAACGCCTACTCCAAGTCCTTCTCCGACAGCCACACCGACGCCAACCCCGACGGTTGCTCCTACAGCTACGCCTACACCTTCACCGTCTCCATCACCCTCACCGAGTCCAACTCCTTCACCAACGCCCTCACCAACTCCAACACCAACACCTACGGCTACTCCAACACCTCGACCAACACCGTCTCCCACTCCAAGACCGACTGCAACCCCAACGCCTAGTCCCACAGCTTCACCTACACCATTGCCAACAGCTGCACCTACTCCAACACCAATTCCAACACCAACATACAATTACGTAACACACTGGGGAACTAGAGGTAGTGAAAACGGCCAATTCCTCTCGCCAACAGGTATAGCTGTTGACAGCCAAGGATACGTGTACGTAACTGACTATACTAATAGTCGTGTTGTAAAATTCAGTGCCACTGGTTCATACGTCACTCAATGGAACCTCACTGGTAACGGAGGCAAATTAAACAATCCTTATGGTGTTGCTGTTGATAGTTCTGGGAACGTCTACGTGGCTGACTACGGAAATAATAGGATTGTAAAATACACTAACACGGGCACGTACATTTCTCAATGGGGTTCAGAGGGAAGTGGAACTGGCCAATTTAGCCACCCTACGGGTGTTGCTGTTGATAGTTCTGGGAACGTCTACGTGGCTGACTCAGGCAATAGTCGGATTCAAAAATTCACCAGTGATGGTACATACATTTCTCAATGGGGTTCCAAGGGTACCGGAACCAACCAATTCGACCGCCCTATTGGTGTTGCTGTTGATAGCTCTGGAAATGTTTACGTAGCTGACTCGATATCGAACGTATACAAGGGGTCCGCATCAAACCTACGGATTGAGAAATTCACAAATACCGGCACATACATTACGCAATGGGGCCCCAAGGTCAGTGGGTCTGACGATTTCTCATTCACGAATGCTGTTGCAGTTGATAGTGCGGGATATGTATATGTATCTGACTTATTCAGAAGTAGTGTTTACAAATTTACCGGCGATGGCACATTTATTACGCGCTGGGGCGAATATGGCAGTAAGAACGGTCAATTTAATGGCAATGTTGGCGTTGCTGTTGATGCCTTTGGTTACGTGTATGTAACTGACACAGACAATTCTCGTGTCCAGAAATTCTCGCCCTCAACAACAATGCAAGCAACAGCAAGCAATGGCGCGACAGTTGATATAAAAATCACTGGAACTGTAGACAGCTCTCAGATGTCTAACATTAAAATCACAACAAATCAAGCAACAAAAACAACAACGCTAAGCTTTACTGTTACGGGTCAAAGTGGAACAACTGGATTTGGCATTATAACTATTCCTAAAAGTGCAGTAGCCTATGGAACAACACCCGTAGTTAGCATTGATGGAGCAAAAATCAAAACCCAATTCTATACGGTAGACACAGACAACTATTATGTCTGGTACAACACCAACTTCAGTACACACACTATAACAATGGAATTCACAGCTGACGCACCAACCCAATCCTCGCTTGCCACCAACATCATCGTTGCATGCGCCGTCATAATTTTGGCTGTATTGGTGATTGGAGTTTTTATGAAGAGGAGAAACCGCGAAATAACTAAGAATTGGATAAAGCATTAAATGAGGAAAAGCAGGCTTGGCGGGTTTCCGCTTTGCTCTGCCGCAATTCTTACTTTTTATGTTATTATCGTTGGTTGTTTAGTGTGGTTTCAGAAGGGTTTGTATATCTAGTTGGCTTTTACAAGTTGCTGTTGTAGTTGGGTGAGTAGCTCAGTACGGATAGAGCACCAGCCTCCTAAGTTGGGGGTCGAGGGTTCAAATCCCTCCCCACCCGCCATCAACTAACGTCAGTTTGTCTTTTTTGAGATATTTTTTGTAGCCACTATGTTAACGCCCGTGTCAAAGACGTTTTGGATTATTGCTTCTCCAATTTTGATGGGTGCTTCTACTTCAACGTTTGAGAGCAAATTCATAGCGTCAAAGATCCTGCTTTTAGGTATCGGTTTGTTTGTCCTCACACTTACTAAAGGCAGAACACCGTGCTTCACTTTCACAGTTGTTGTCAAGGTTCGTACAGGATTAGACATTTCTTTTTCGGCATACTCCAGCCCGACTTTGCAGCGATTTCCGCTTAAGGCACGGATCACTGTTTCGTCATAATCAACAGCGAGATAGCAACCCATAGGGCAGCCAATGCAGATGATTTCTTTCTTCATTTCTCTAAAACCTCAACTTTAAGGGATTTAATATCGCGGGTTTCGTTTTCCTTGAGTTTTATCTTGATCATTTGGGCGGGATGGACTTTACGAAACTTGACTGTTTTAAATTGTGTTTCTTTATCAAAGAACCCGATAGTCACATCTTCGCCGGGGCAGGTCACACGAATCGACAATTCAAGGTCAACGCCGCGACAGATGCTTTGGGGCAAAACGTATCGAATTTTTTCTCCTGCTTCAATTGGAATTCTTTTCCCTCTTTGAACCTTTCCGAGAACGTAATTTGCCGCACTTCTTCCGGCCTTCTCCGCTTCGAGAGTGACAAAATCCACTACATCGTGAACATGAAGAACGTTCCCACACGCAAAAACTCCAGAAATGGAGGTTTCAAGATTTTCGTCAACGATGGCTCCCCCCGTAACTTCACTGAGTTTGACACCAAAATTCTTTGAAAGGTCATTTTCTGGAATCAAACCTATAGAGAGCATCAGTGTGTCACAGGTTAACTTTTGTTCTTTTCCTTTGATTGGCTTCAAATCCTTACCTACAGGAGAGATTGTGACCGCTTCAACCCGATTCTGCCCATGGATTTCGGTAACTGTATGTGAAAGAAGAAGCGGAATATCATAGTCAATTAGGCATTGCTGAATATTCCGCGGCAGACCGTTGGTGTGTGGAAGAATCTCAACAACGGCGTGGACTTTAGCGCCTTCTAACGTAAGTCGACGCGCCATAATCAAACCTATGTCGCCCGAACCGAGAATTACAACGTCTTTGCCAACCATCACATTTTTCAAGTTAATGAGATTCTGGGCTACACCCGCAGTATACACTCCCGCTGGTCTTGTTCCTGGAATGCAAATCTGACCACGGGTACGCTCACGACAACCCATAGCAAGAACTATGGCTTTGGCGTCAAAACAAAACAGGCCCTTAGGACTCGCAACATACACCTTTTTTTCAGGCGTGACTTCAAGTACCATGCTATCAAGCATGTAAGGGATTTTCAATACCTTCAGTTCATCAACGTATCTTAGAGCATATTCAGGACCAGTCATTTGCTCTTTAAAGAGCTCAAGACCAAAACCATCATGTATACACTGAGGCAGAATGCCACCGAGCCAACCGTTCCGCTCTACAACAATTAAATTTTGAAGACCGCTTTTCTTTGCACTGATGGCCGCAGCTAACCCCGCCGGCCCTGCACCAATCACAACCAAATCAACTTTTTGAGGCGGCAACTCACTCACTTTTTTTGCCCTCCCGCAGATGTTTTGTTCCACCTATGAACAACGGTGAATCTAAATTCTTCAACTTAATCTCTTCAGGGGATAACCCGTATTCTTCTTTTAGAATCTCTACAATTTTGGGTAAACAGAAGCCCCCTTGGCATCTGCCCATACCTGCGCGGGTTCGGTATTTCACCGAGGAAATTGTTTTCTTTGAAATCGGGTTGTTTAACGAGTCTAAAACTTCCAGTTTAGATACCTGTTCACACCTGCAGACAATTTCGCCATATGCAGGGTTTGATTTAATCAAAGAAGCTTGTTGAGGTCTTGATGCTTCGCTAAAAGGAGTTAGTCTTTTACGGATAGGATTAAAATCTGTTTTTTCTTTCAGGTCCCTTTTCTCTTTAATCATTTGAACAACCAATTTCGCAATTGCAGGCGAAGCGGTGAGACCGGGAGACTCCATGCCTATTAGGTTAATGAAGTTTTCAATGTCTTCTTGGATGACGAAGTCACGAGACCCTTTCTCGTCGGGGGGAGTAATCTTGGACCTAACAGCAGAAAAACCGTAAATAACTTGGTTTAGGGGAATGGAGGGAAGTAAACTCTTAGCGCCCTCAATTAGTTGCCGAATCTTTTCTTTACTTGTCCTTGTGTCTTCCCTCTCGTTGATGAATTCTTCACTAGGTCCAATCAATATGTTTCCATCCACGGTGGGCGTGAGATGAACACCCAAGACTCCTGCGATTTTTGGGGGCACCGGATAGACCAGGCTATTGATTAAGTCGCGGCAATTCTTGTCAAGGATAAGATATTCGCCACGGCAAGGAAACAGTTTGTACCTATCAACACCAATCATAGCGGAGATTTTGTCAGCGAAGAGACCTGCACTATTCACAACAAGCTCTGCGTGGAAGACGCCCTGATTTGTTGTAACTTTGTATCCGCTGTTTACCTGTTCTATTGTTGAAACTTGTGTGTTGACGTTAACTTCCACCCCATTGTTTAAGGCATTCTCAGCTAAGGCAATTGTGAAAAGATAAGGAGAAACGATTCCCGCCACAGGAGAATATAACGCATAGCGGGCATCCAAGCGCGGTTCTCGTTTTTTGAGTTCTTCCCCCGAAATTATATCTAATTCTTTGACGCCATTTCCTTCCCCAACAGCTTTTAAACCTTCTAAGGCTTCGAGTTCCTCTTCTGTTCGGGCAATTACATATTTTCCGCAGAGTTTGCAAGGTACATAAAGTTGCTTCGCCAACTCTGGAAACATCAGTCGTCCCTCAACACACAGTTTAGCCTTCAAACTTCCTTTCAGATAGTAAAGACCAGTATGAAGGACCCCGCTGTTACCTTTGCTAACGCCCGAACCTACGTCGGTTTCCTTCTCCAACAGCACTGTTTTGATTTTGAATTTTGATAATTCTCTTGCGATGGCACAGCCTATTACGCCAGCACCAATCACCAATACGTCACAGTTACGGTTCACGATGTGTCGTCTCTTTCTCAATAGCAACTATAGAAAGACAAGATAGCATGTACACGGATAAATTTGTTATCAAGTCCTAACGTAGCCCGCGCAGGTTGACACCAAAAATTACTTTTCAGCTCTGTTCTGATGCAGCCCATCTGTAGGTTCAAATCCCCCTCATCCATCACTGAACTCTTATTTTACCAAATAACCTCAAAAAAACAGATTAAGATTTAAAAGATATGCACGCATCATACCAAAAAGCAGTGTTTCTGAATGGTTCATAGAAGAGTACGAGGCGGCAAATACAAAATAAATTATGCCGGTCCACCAGTCCCAGTTTCAGTGGGCGACGAATTGGACGTCAACATAATCGGTACGCATCCGAGCGGAGCTGGAATGACAAGCATTCGCGGCTATACCATAGTGGTACCTAACGCCAAGCCCAGAGAACGAGTGAAAATAAGGGTAACCCAGGTTAACGCGAAAAACGTGACTGGCCAAATAATTCAATAAAGTTTTGCATAACCACAAAAGGGGTTATGCTCCGTTTTTGTATACCTAAGCCAAGTTGCCTGTTAATTCACAAGTCATATTAATTCATCAAAAAGATTGAGTGCTGGAGGCAGGTCGGTGGCGGATTGGACTCCAACAGAGCTGGAGAAGAAACTTTCTAACATAAAACTCGCTGTAACCATCCCTGTTAATCTCTACATAGAAGGGACACAGAGAGTTCTTGATTTATCACAAATGGAACAAATACTCAGCCAATCAAAACATATCTCAATTAGTGATTGTGCCTGCCGAAAGAAAATCCGAAAATGCGAAGCGCCACTCGATGTTTGTTTTAGTTTGGATGAGCGAGCAGAGAAATTGGCGAAGAAGGGATCAGCTCGGAAAGTAAGTTTGGCGGAGGCACTTGATGCGCTTAGGCGGTCTCATGAGGCAGGGTTGGTGCATTTAACAATTACTTACCAGGGAAAAGATAAGCCTGAAGTTGTCTGCAGTTGTTGCTCTTGTTGCTGTCACTCTTTGAGTGGGCTGATTAGGTTTGGAATGCCTGACGCCGTGGTCGCAAGTAAATATGTCGCCCAAATAGACTCGGACAAATGTGTAAATTGTGGAAAATGCATCTCGAGATGCCAGTTTAAAGCAAGAAGAATTGAAAACGGTCAAGTAAGCTATGAGGTTAAGCGTTGTTTTGGTTGTGGAGTTTGCGTGAGCACATGCCCAACCGGCGCCATTTCACTCGTAGAAAGGAAGAACCGTAACCGCTAGAGGAAAAATGCTTCGCCATCGCCATCTTGAGCTACTTAGTCTATTTAGCAAATCCTTTTAACAGGCAAAAACTGATTCAAAACCATGTCCACCACTAAGACGATGGTTGTTGATTGGAAAGGCAATCTCCGATTAACAGCAAAAAACGAGAAGGGACTAACGGTTAATTTTGACGCTCCAAAAGAGCACGGCGGAGAAGAAACCGCGCTTTCCCCCATGGAAAACGTGTTGGCAAGTCTCGCTTCATGTAGCAGTTTCCATGTCTTGACCATCCTTAAAAAGAAAAGACTCAGAGTCACCGATTACAGCGTGGAAGCCACAGCGGAGAGACGAGAAGAACCACCCCGCGTTTTCACAAAAATCCACCTAAAATACACAGTTAAAGGCGTAAATATTACTCCTGAAGCGGTGGCGAGTGCAATTAAACTCTCGGAAGAAAAATATTGTTCTGTAGGGGGGATGCTGCAGAAAGCGGTGCCCATAACGTCGTCATTTGAAATTGTGATGGATAATACCTGAAGAGAGCGTTTAGTAAAATCGCCGCCTACAGTGCATGCTAACCGTTACTTTTTGGAACTGCATACTATTATTAGGCGTGACTGCGCTAAATTGTTATAAGGGGTTTAGATTGGACAGGAACAGTTTGGTGTTTGTGGTTTTAGTTGTGATTTTGGCTTTGGTTTTGGTAGTGGGCTTTGTTAACCAAGTTGAACAGAACAACAGAAAAGAAGCAATCAAATCGCTTGTTTTAGACGCAGCCAACCTTATCTCAACTGACGGCGAATCGGCTTTTGGGCAGTTTAGGCAGCAGGGCAGCGAATGGTTCCAAGGTGACACCTACGTCTTTGTTTGGCAAACCGATGGGTTACGGCTTGTTTATCCTCCTGACCCTACGGGGGAAGGACAAAACATGACGGGATTGATGGATGCTACGGGTAAACCGATTGGAAGACTCTTCATAAACGCTGCACTGAGCCAAAATGAGGAGGGCTGGGTGGATTATTTGTGGCCTAAACCCGGCGAAACCACACCTTCACCTAAACAAACCTTCATCAAGGGCATCCAAACTAACCAGGGAATGTTACTTGTGGGCTCGGGGCTCTACATTGAGAGCTACGAGAACGCGTTGGCACCATTACAGTATGTCTCCGTTGTCGTGGAGGGTGTGATTGCAGCGATGGGGTTAGTCGTGGCGCTGAAACAGAAGCGGCTTTTTGGTTATGGAATATTTTTGACCTTTATCATCTATGTCTTCTATGATTTGGCAAGGTTGACATCCATCGAAATCTCTAACGACATTTTATATCCAGTCTTTTTTGTTGCCACACTCTCCATGCTATGGGTTGTCATCCTGATTTACAAAGAAAAAAGGCACTAGGCTTCTTAAGCGGAGCCAAGTGTTCGCTTCTTTTTATTTTAGGACAGTTACATTTGGGCTAGTGGGTTACTGGATGGTTGGCTGAAATCGACACCAGTATTTTTCTTCATTTCTGATATATACCATAAGTCAAAGGGGTCCTTGGAAACCGTAAAAGACGCGAAAACTGCAAAAAGTCCAATAATTACTAGTGATTGAGGAGTTATCAAGTATTCGGTTTTGAACTTGTTTGCGCTTTTTACCCTAACCCCTTATTTCATTGAACTTAAGTAAACTTTATTTCAACGCTGACTTCTACCCTTAGGCATGCGCGTCCCAGCTACGGTACTCCTTATTCTACTATTATCCGGTTGCTTCCTGCTTATGCTTGAAACACCTCGACTCGCCCAAGCGCAAATCAGCCCCGACGTGCCCCAATTCAGCCTAAAAATCAACGACCAATCCTACGACGTAGAACCTCGCAGCACCACCGACCCCTTCACCGGCGAACAAGTCAAAATCAGCGATGGGTTCCACGTTGACAAGAAGTTCATAGACTTAATCATCGAAAACCCTGACACTCACTCCTTTTACAGCGTTGTTAATGAGAGCGTCGTAAAGCTCTACTACAACATCAGGGTTAAGACGAATCTTGACGATAATTGGCGCAGTGATACAAATTCGTCCAGTAATTTGGCGCCTACTGAGGAATCCAATTACACTATAGTACCTTTTGGATATGGCTCACAGAATCTGGGAGGCTTTAGAATTTGGCTGGGTGACCTTGCGCCGGGAACAACGGTGGATTTCCAAGTGCGCGCCATTGATGGATTCTACACCAAAACAACCGAAGAGGATCCTATCTGCTGGCGCCTCACCGAATTTAACGTCTTCCACGAGACAGGCCATAGCGGTTGGAGCGAAACCCAAACCATAACCATACCTGAAACGCCAACTGCTACGCCTACAGAACCTGCAGCCACAAGCTCAAATATCATAGGTGCCCCTTCCACCTTGCCTGTATTGGCGGTTGTCGGTGTCACCGTGGCTGTTTTAGTAACGGCGCTATTTTTTCGATGGAAAAATAGGCACTCATAATATATGGACTGAATTCAGTTTTGTTTGAGGTAACAATAAATGCCCCAAAACCTTCTTTTTCCAGAAGGTTTACGCTATGATGAAAAGAGTTGCCCACGCCATCCTTTCTAGACCCGCCACAGAAAAGTATCCAGAAAAAAAGGCGGAGGTAGCAGAAAATTTTCGAGGGCAACCCATCTTGGACAGCTCTGCGTGTATTGGCTGTAGTTTGTGTTGTCGAAACTGTCCCGCGAAGGCCATAACCATGGTTGAGGTGGATGGAAAGAAGCGTCCCCAATTCGATTTGTCCGCTTGCATCTTTTGTTATCAATGCGTGGATATCTGCCCAAAAAAGGCTATCCATCAAAGCAGTAATTTTGAGTTGGCGACTACCGATAAAGCCTCGCTTATTATCAAGCCTAAGTCCCCTGACCAGCCATAGCCAGATTGCGGTGAAGACATTAGATGTGTTTCGTGTGATAATGTGCTTCTTTGAAGGTTACACCACAATTGTTGCAACGGTAAACTTGTATGCAGAATGCTGAATTTTCAAGCTTTTTAATTGAAGTTAGCGGTTTTCCGCATACGTTACAGTCAACCATTCAAGCACCCGAGCAAGAGAATACTTGGCTTGATGATATTTGAGCGCTTGTTGTTTGCTAGTAACAGTCACAATTCCGAAAATGTCAGACAAATAACAACCAAAAAACGCCATCAATATGATTTAACACAGAACCGGTAAAACAAAAATTCAAGAATAGTGAACTGTTGAACAGTTGTACAGTTAGTCGCTCAAGCGCCAGCGAAACCAACCAACCCCCAAGAGTCCATTCACCGGTAACCTCTCCGAAAAGGGCAAAAGAACCAGAAATATAGAAAGATAACGAGGGTAGAGGAGGGAAAGAGAGAGCGCAGGTTGAGCCTAAACCTCGACGGCATACACTGGCTCTGTTCTTTAGCACTTTCAAAGTCGCTTTCTTTGATGTTATCTCCGTTGCGCTCTTTAGCAGTTACTTCAGATCAGTTTTCGTGTCACCGTGAAGCCTGTTCCTCAACCTGCAAGAGACTACGCCCAAACATAAGATATAATTCTATGTTGTTGCGGCAAGCCACCCACGCTTAGGGCTGTTTTTTCATATCCAAACGGCAGGGTCATGCAGCAAAACTAATAAACAGTGCTACTAATTTCTAATTTAGTATTACCTAAGAGGATTCGCCATGGAAAAAAACGCACCCCACAACATCACACAAACATTCAAAACCCGCCAAATCACCCGCGTATTCGAACCCATAGAAGATGAAATAGCACTAATCACCGCTAACGCCCAATTCAAATACACCACCTGCAAAACCGACCAAAATACCCTAAAATTAACCCTAGCCTACATAGAAGACACCAAGAGAATCATAATTATGCTAAAAGCCCGCATGGAACTCCTACAAGAAAGCCAAAGCTAGTTATGCCCCAAGCTTAGCGGCGCAGTTAGTGAAAAAAGCAATTTCCATAAAGATATGCTAAGGCACATTACAGAAAAAGAAAAGTGGTGGGGTGAGGGCTCTGGCTTGATTTATGAGGGTTTTCTTTTGAATATTACGTGTTTGGGGTCTTTTAGCAACAAAGCGCCTTCCCATACTGCGAGGCCCACAATCACCATGACGCCGCTTAGGACTGATGCTTCGATTGATACTTCAAAGAATTCTCCTCCGCCCTCCATCAGGTAGGGCACTACGTGGTCAACGAGCACCATTATTGTTGTACCCCAGAATATCAGGCTAAGGTACTTGAGTTGGTATTTGTCGTTTTCAGCTTGCGTGTACCATATTGCGGTTGTGATTGTTGCCGCGAATGCTAGGATGATTAGCCACATATTTGGTTACCTCCGTTACGCTTATAACCTAGTGTTACGATATTTAAATTTAGTGTTACTAAGGAGAGGAAAATAAAAATGGCATGCTTCTTAGCACCAATGGCGCTCGCAATCGTAATGACAATCGTACAAGTACTAACTAGACACAGCGAACTATCGCATAAACTAAAACTAAGCGCACTAAACGCAATGCTATGGGGAGGCGTAGTCATTCTTGCCGCCGAACACGTCTTCCACGGCGAAATAACCGCATGGGCACCCTACCTAACCGCCATGTCATCACAGGCCGACACCGCAGTCATGCTATCTGAAATCGCCAGCATAGGCGGATCAATGACTTTAGCCATATCGGGAACTTGGGTGGCGATGCTTGCAGTGAACTCACTAATGATGAAGCGGATTGCAATCAAAGACCAAATGAGCCCACTTAGCAGACCAATCAGCACAACAAAATAATCAAGCCGTCAAAAAAGAGACAGCTTAAACAATCACCTTTCTTTTTTATCCACCACAAATCAGGGGGGCTACCTAAATTTTGCGGCGCGGTTAGCTATCAAAGCGGCTACTGCTCCAGCCGCTACACCCGAATCAATGTTAACGACCGCCAGCCCGAGTGAACAAGACTGCAACATCGCCATCAGTGTGCCTACACCTTTCTCGCCAAACCCATAACTGTTCGAGGTCGGCACGGCAATAACGGGCACATCTACCATCCCCGCAACCACCGAGGCTAAAGCGCCTTCACGTCCCGCCACCACAACCACAACATCCACGTCGGCAGCTACAACTGCTTTTAGGGGTTCAAGGAGCCGATGAATCCCTGCGACTCCGACATCATAGAAGGCAGATACGGCACAACCCATTTCTTGGGCGATAATTGTTGCTTCTTCGGCAACGGGTATGTCTGAGGTTCCTGCCGTTAAGACCCCGATTCTGCCTCCACTGGGTTTAGTGTGGAAGGTTTTGGTTTTTATGATTACCATCTTTGCCTTATCATTAACCTCCACAGAGGCGTCGCTGTCTGCAAAACAAGCCTTAACCGCTGCGATGTGAGCGTCACTGCATCTGCTTATGAGGGCGCGTCCGCACCGTTCAACCATACGCCGCGCGATGGCTGCCACGTCTGGGGGGGTTTTGCCTTCTGCCAACACAACCTCGGGCACGCCTTTGCGTAAGCCTCGGTTTCCATCGAGCCGCGCTAAACAGCCCACATCATCGATAGCAAGTAACTGTAGCATTTTTTCGGCTTCGACAATGGTGAGTTCTTTGGCGGCGACTTTGCCTAAAATATCTCTAAGAGATGACATAAGCAGACAATATTTAAAAAACGCATCATAATATATCTATTATGCTTGCCTAAACCAAACGCTTTTGTGATAACTATGTTGACTGACAACAAAATTTTGGTAATTGATTGCCAAGCTTCAGGTGTAGCCGGAGACATGATTTTAGGCGCCCTAATAGACTTAGGCGCAGACCAAAGCAAAATTGTTTCAGCCATAAAAACGCTGGAAGCCCCAGAGTTTGGCTACGAAAACCTCCACATAGACATAAAAGAGGTTCTCCGCGGCGAGTTTAGAGCCACACAAATCGACGTGACCTCAAAAACTGCACATAAGCGTCATGGCAGCCAACTCATCGAAATCGTGCAAAAAGCCGCAGCCAACCTCAACCTAACACCGAAAGCTCAAGCATTCGCTTCTGGAGTCATCCAAACCCTAATTCGCGCCGAAGCAACCCTTCATCAAACCGGCTTTGATGACGCCCACCTCCATGAAGTTGCACTAGTTGATACTGCAGCGGAGATTTTGGGAGTAGCTGCCGCGTTGGAGGATTTGGGGTTGTTTGAGGCAAAAATCGTTTCAACTTCTCTGGCGGTGGGGGGTGGCACGTTTAGGTTTTCGCATGGTGTAACGTCTGCTCCTGCGCCTGCGACGTTGGCGATTTTGCAGTCCAAGAATTTTCCCTTCCACGGTGGACCCATCGAAGCAGAGTTGGCAACGCCTACTGGCGCGGCGATTCTGGTTAATTTGGTTGATGAAGTCAGCAGGTTCTATCCCGCGGTTGTGCCGTTGCGTGTGGGTTATGGGGCTGGAACTAAAGAATTCAAAGAGATGCCCGCAGTTTTGCGCTTAACCATAGGCAGTAGCCAAAATGACGGATTGACGCGGGACGAAATCGCGGTTTTAGAAACTAACGTTGACGATGTCACTGGGGAAACGTTGGGTTACACGTTTGATAAGCTGTTGGCGGAGGGCGCTAAAGATGTCAGTTTAATCCCCATGTACACCAAGAAGAACCGCCCCGGAACAATCATCAAAGTCATAGCGGACCAAAAAGACGCCGCCCACCTCTCCAAAGTGCTTATTGATGAGACGGGTACGTTGGGAGTCCGCGTCTACTACTGTGAGCGGCATATCATCAATCGAGAAGTCCACACTGTCGATTTGCTTCTTTTTGGCAGCAAAGAAACGGTGCGCTTAAAAGTTGCCAAGAACGCTCAAGGCCGAATAATCCGCATCAAACCCGAATACGAGGACCTAAAAAGGCTGGCAGAGAAAACGGGGAAGCCGCTTCGGGAGCTCATGGAGTTGGCGGTGGCAAAGATGAAAGAAAAATTTCCTTAGAGGGCTACCATGGAGTTGCTTGAACGTAAACTTGAGCTGCTCAAGAAGTTTATTGCTGAAAAGGGCAAGGACGGCGTGGTAGTGGCGTTTTCAGGCGGCGTAGACAGCTCTACTTTAGCTGCGATTTGCCATGAGGTTTTAGGTGACAGAGCTGTCGCGGTCATTGCTCAATCCCCAACTTATAGCAATGCGGAAATGGTGGACGCCAAACTAACTGCACAAAACATTGGCATACCTCTCTACGTGATAGAAACCAACGAGCTAGAGAACCCTGATTTTAGGCGTAATCCTGAAAACCGCTGCTATTTCTGCAAAAAAGAACTCCTCCAAACCTTACTGGCCTACGCGCAAAAGCTGGGGTTTGAGGCGGTTTTTGAAGGCACTAACCATTCGGATTTAAGTGGGCATCGACCTGGCTTAAGAGCAGTTCAAGAAACCCCTAACGTTTACAGCCCATGGATGGAAACAGGGTTTAGTAAAGAGGAAATTCGCCAAGTTGCTAAACAACGGGGGCTTTCGGTGGCGGATAAGCCTGCGTTGGCGTGTTTAGCGTCGCGGATACCGTTTAATGTGGAGATTACTGCGGAGAAGTTGCGAAGAGTTGAGCAGGCAGAGCAGGCTGTTAGGGCTATTGTGGGTGTTGTGCAGATTCGGGTGCGGGACCACGACGGGTTGGCACGCATAGAAGTTGACCCAACAGAGCGTGTAAGGTTTTGCAGTGCAGAGGTCATGGATAAGGTGGCAGCGGCGCTTAAGCAGTTGGGCTTTAGGTATGTAACAGTTGATTTAGAGGGCTACCGTCAGGGGAGCATGCTAAAAACCCTTTAGTCTTGTACAGGGACTGCCCAATTGAGTTGCTATAGACCTTACTGTCCTCCCTTGTTGGCGGGGATTTTTACTGGTTTTCAACATGCTAATGCGCTTGTTTTGCGCCAATAGTGACCTACCCCCCTTAGGTTTCTGCATAGAACCACTAATAGGATCCAAATAGGCTACAAATAGAAAGGAATACCGTTAGCTTATACCAGTTGGGTCTAAACCCCACTTTGGCACGTACTTCACCAGAAGTGCTTACCAAACGCAAAATTTGAGGCAATCGCCTTTCTGCATTTTAGTAGTAACCTGTGGTCTATACACACGCCATGTGAAGCGTATTCCCCAACTGGTCACCATCTGAGAAGGACAGGTTGAGTCAAAACCCCACGTTTTTTCTCTCATAAGTCCATAAGTTCTTTTCAGGTCCTTTCTTGACGTTATCTTTGTCAGGTCCTTTAGGAGTAGCTTATGGTTTTAAGGAGGTTTCGTGAAGCGTATTCCTCAACCTGCAAGAGACTACGCCCAACCATCGGATATAACGATATGCTGCATCAACATGCTAGCCACAAATAAGCTCCACAAATAGCCAGTATACATAATAAAAAAGCTAGTTTTTTTGAATTTTATACAGACTATTTAGCGGTTAATTATAAATACACCTGAATTTGATAACAGACTTATAGCAAGCAAGTTAACTTGTTTGCAAAAAACGAAAGGAAATCTGAAAATGCATAAAAAACAGTCTATAATTTTGGCATTATTTCTAATGCTGATAATGTCTCTTAGCTTTATTCCCCTGCAAACAGCACGCAACGTAGGATACAAGTATCCCACTTGGTGCTACTGCGTTGTCAGCAACGACGTAATTGGCGTAGGGCAAACGGAAAAAATCATCTTCTGGATCAACAGCGTACCACCCACCGCAAACGGACAATACGGCGACCGATGGAAATTCACAGTCGACATCATGAAACCTGACGGAACCAACGACACCATAGGACCAATAACTTCCGACTCAGTGGGAAGCGGCTACACCATGTACGTTCCCGCAGAACCCGGCAACTACACGGCTGTCGTGAAATTCCCCACAACCGTAATCACAGGGTTACCCTTCAAACCCGGCGTGCCAGACGCCCAACAACAAGGTTACGCATCCATCAACGACACCTACTACGCAAGCATAAGCGACCCCACACCATTCACAGTACAGCAAGACCCTATACCGCTTTGGCCTGAAACACCCCTACCAAGCGCATACTGGACGCGACCAATCAACAGCGCCAACATCTACTGGTACACCCTCGCTGGCGACTGGCTAGACATGGTTGGCTCATTTGGAGGCAACAACAACGCCCAAACCAATGGCCCAACAACCAGCTTCGGATATGGTCTAGCCCCTGAAAGCGCCCACATAATGTGGTCAACCCAAGGATTTACCGGAGGCATCATGGACGAAAGATTCAACGACTACACCTACGTAACTTCACACTACGGCGGATTATCCTTCTCGCCCCTAGTTCTTGACGGCAAAATCTACTATAATGCCATAAACCCCCAAATGAGCGAAGGCTGGTACTGCCTAGACCTCTACACGGGCAAGCAACTCTACTTCCACAACACCACCGGCCCAGTAACAGGAGTCGGAGGCGGCATGTTCGACAACTACGGCTCCATCCCAACAGAGGCACTCTCATTCGCACAGATATACGACCCCGAATTAGACAACCAAATGGGCGGATACCCCTACCTATGGAGCATGTCAGCAGCTACCCCAAACACTTGGATGATGTTTGACGCATACACAGGCAGCTACATCTGCAGCATAAACAACGTCCCATCAGGAACCAACTTCTTCGGCATGACCTCAGCATGGGGCACCGGAGTATACGGCAAAGACGGAAGCATACTCAGATACAACATTGCAGGAACACCCGGCCCAAGCCCATTCGCACCCGCTGGACCACCCTTCTACCTGCAATGCTGGAACTCAACCCAAGCTATCTGGTGGAAAGGCACCCAACAAATGTACCAAAAAGGTGACTACTCAGGATTCTCAAGCAACAACTATGCCAGCTGGAGACCATACCTCAACTACACCTATGACGGAAGCCACGCCTACTCCCTCAATGTCTCGCTTCCATGGACATCATCATCAGGCAGCATCCAAACCATACGCGAAGACAAATACGTCATCGGCGGAGCTGCAGGCAGCAACAACGAACAAGGCATCACACCAGGATACCTCTGGGCACTAAACTTAGACCCCTCCAAAGGCGCATTAGGCGCACTACTATGGAACGTAACATTCACGCCACCCTCTTCTGCAGGCAACAAAACCGTAAGCATGGGAACCGTTGACCCCGAAGACGGAGTCTTCCTATTCTCTTGCACCCAGACCCGAACCCGATGGGGCTACGACCTCGCAACGGGAAAACATATCTGGCAAAGCGAACCTGAAGAACCCATGAAATACTACGGCATGAGCAACACCAACATCTACGAAGGCAAACTCTACTCAGGAACCTACCTCAACGGCGGCATCTTAGTCTGCTACAACATAACCACCGGCGAAGTACTCTGGAAATATGAACCCAAACAAATCGGCTACGAATCACCCTTCGGAGACTTCCCCGCAGAAATCGCATGCATCGCAGACGACAAAATATTCATCTACTCCAGCCCACTCTGGCGCACACAACCGCTCTGGCGTGGTTCATATGTACGCTGCATCAACGCAACCGACGGCACAGAAATCTGGAAAATCCTCCACTACGGCAACGTAATCGTCGCAGACGGCTACGCGATAGGCCTCAACTATTATGACAACAAAATCTACTGCTACGGCAAAGGACCCAGCCAATTAACCGTCACAGCCCCCGACGCAGGCGTAGACCTCGGCAAATCAGTCATTATCAGCGGCACAGTCACCGACATCTCACCCGGCACCAAACAAACCGAGCAAGCAGCCAGATTCCCCAACGGTGTACCCGTAGTTTCAGATGAAAGCCAAGAAGCATGGATGGAATTCGTGTATGAGCAGCAATCCGAACCCACAAACGCAACTGGCGTCGAAGTACAAATCGACGTGATAGACGGCAACGGCAACTTCCGCAACATCGGCACCGCCCTCACAGACGCATCAGGCTTCTACAGCTTAAACTGGTTCCCCGACATCCCCGGCAAATACACCGTTAGCGCAAGCTTTGAAGGCTCCAGAGCCTACTGGCCCTCCCACTCGCAGACAGCGTTTGCAGTTGACGAAGTAAGCAGCCAACCAACCCAGCAGCCCATAACTGCAGAGCCCCAATCCGACGCATACCTCATCGTAGGTGCAGCAGTAGCCATAATCATCGCCATAGCAGTCGTGGGTGCACTCATTCTGGTAGCTGTGAAAAAACGCCCATAACTCTTCCCCTCTTTTCTTTTTTTGTCCCTGTTCTTGAGCAGAATTCGGTAGACGCTAAACACAAAACTTAAACAATACTTTGTAGAGTGTATCGGTGCTGGTGGCGGGGTATCCGAGCCAGGTCTAAATAGGTGGCCAGACACCGCAAGGTGCACCTAAGATATGGAGGAGGACTTAAGATCCTCTGGCGCAGGCCTTCGTGGGTTCAAGTCCCACCCCCGCCACCACTTCCTTAAAAATACTGGGGGTTTATCCCTGGCAAACCCCAACAGTATTTTTTAAAAATCTAGGATCGCATTTGGCTGTTTTTCTTATTGAATTTGAGGAGCTTTCTAAAGGATTTTACAAAACCTTAAAAATAATCCATAGTTAAAGGTTAAATAACAATCTTCTGAATGGGAATAGTATGCGTAAAATCCGAGTATTTGTCAGTTCCTCCCTCTTAGAGCTTGAAAATGAAAGGGAGATGGCTCTAGAAACTATAAACCAGTTGAATATGGAGCCAGTAATGTTCGAACAACTCCCAGCAATGGACAAAAATCTCGAAAGCGCATATTTGGATGAAATAAAAAATTCGAATATTTTTGTCGCTATTTTATGGAAGGACCTTACCGAAGCTGTAGAAAAAGAGTTTAACACAGCAATTGAGCTTGGAGTTCCCGTGTTGCTTCTTGTCAAAACGATTACCTACCGTGAAGCAAGAACACAAAAACTTGAGAGCTTTTTGAGCGGAAATACTCAAATTGAACTAAACCAAGGAATTCAATATGTTCCTTTCCGAAAAAAGTTTCGAACCTTACGGGAACTTGAAAGAGAATTAAAGGAAGGCTTGATGAATCTTGTTTCTAGCAGATTTATAGAGCCTGCTTTAACTTCGACTAGTATTGAGACCACGTGGAAAACTGCGATAAACGTCATCAAAAATGCCAAAAGGCGTCTTTTGATAGTTGTAAAAACCCCTCAAATGCTATTAGGGCTAAGACCCTATGGTTCTGAACAAAAGAATTACTTAGAAGAGTCTTTTTTTTAAAGCAGTTGAAGCATGGATTGATTTATTGAAACAAGACGAGCACCGCCGATTTTTGTATCTATACTCTTTGGAACACACCAAAGAAGAAATATCAAAATACAATTTGCAGAACATTTTTGAAGCGAACTTGGAAAAATATAAAAAAATTGAAAACGAGACTAAAGGCAGATTTGAAATAGGTTCAATGCAGGAATTCCCAGGTCAAATTTTGGTCGGCGACAACACTTTCGGAATCCAATTTAGAGCGCCTAAAGACAAAGTGTTTTCTGTTTTTCGACAAGATGCAAGTATTGCTGAAAATCTTTTTGAAACTTTTCTTGAATACAAAGCTCAGAACCGATAAAGAGATACTACGCCATAACTGCAGGGGTCACGGAGTCAAACAAGCCGCCTCTGTGAAGCTTTTGGGTAGCTTGAGTCTGCATCCACAATAGCTGTGTAATCATTAGCCAGCAAGTGGAATTTGTGCTTGTAACAAAACTATAAATCAGTACCCAACCTATGCCTATCGTGTCTTTAGTTTTTGTTCTTGGAGCAGTGTCAAATGGTAAGTTGGCTTTGGGCTTTTAGAAGCATTTTAGCCCGCGTAACAGGGACGAACACAACCGAGACGGCCATAATAATTCCTTATGGCAGACACAGCTATGGTCCACGTCCTAAGCTGGTCGGGGTAGGAGGCGCCAAAGAAAGGGAGGTTACGCTTAAAAAATCAGCTGGCAGCCGGATAGGAAATTTCTGCTCTATCTCGGCGGGGCTTGTGTTTACCTTTTTAGACAAGCACAATTACCATTGGGGGTCAACCTACCCTTTCTACGCATTCTATGATGCTTGGAAATATGATGTGCCGCCCAACTATATCAAAGGCGAATTTGACGTATCAACGTTTGAAGCTAACCCCATTATCATCGAGAACGATGTTTGGATAGCCAGCAACGTTACAGTAAAAGAAGGCGTGACCATCGGGAACGGTGCAGTTGTTGCAATGGAGTCTTTGGTTACGAAAGATGTTCCGCCCTACGCAGTGGTGGGAGGTTGCCCTGCGAGAATTATTAAGTACCGTTTTGAGCCAGAGCAGATTGAAGAGTTACTTAAAATTGCTTGGTGGAACTGGTCGGACGAAAAAATCAGTCAATTTGTTCCGCTGTTGATGTCTGAAGATATTGATGCGTTCATAAGTGCCGCCAAAAAATCAACAGAGTCAACGACAGAGACTGGCGAAAAACCGAGTATAACTGAGTCGCTTAGCGTTCCGTTACACTATGCTGAGTAATTACGGTAGCTTGAGGGTTAGCTTTCTCCGAAATATTACTGTAATAGTCAATATAGTCAAAATCAGAAAGATAATTACTATTATGGACAAGAACTCAGGCACAGCGGGCATAAGAGCTGGATTTGGAGATTGAGTGGGCATCGGAGTTTTTGTTGGGGCGATAGAGGATGAGGGTGAAATTACATAAGAACTCTTTATTTCATCTACTGTTGTAGAATCGCAATGAGCGAATTGAAAAAGCTCAATACTTTCACTAGCTGAAATATCATACTGTTTCTGTGCAAACGGAATAATACCTTCCGTAACGTACTCTGATACTGCAATGACATTTACTTGCAAGCTATGGCCTCCATGGCTTACATTCACGGCTGCGGAAAACTCTGTTACTTTAGGCAAATAATAGGTGATTCCAAAACCGCAAGGTGTGCCATTCCATAGAACAAATGATTGCCCATCAACTATGCAAGTTATAGACCGTAGCGTGTTTTGTCCAACAACCACGGTATCAGAATTATCTGTTAATGAAGTTGGCAGTTTAAAACTTTTATTTGTTACCCATGAGTCCGGTTGAATTATTGTTATGTTCAATGGAACTGGATTGCTATAGCACACAGCTGGATGGTTGTATTCTGTTCTTTTTGGGGAGTTAATGATTATTTGGGGCGGATCTCTAATAGGCGGTATGGGTGAAGCCGACGTTCCCCAAGATGGATTAGCATCTGTCACTTGAACCAACGCAAAGGATTCCATTGAGAAAAGCATCACAAGAAGAGCTAATACTATAACGGGCTTTCTCATTGCTACCAAGTATGCACTATTAATGTTGCTTTTAAGAAGTTTTTCGTAAAGAATCCTTGACTAACCTATTCAAAGTTTCTTGACTAAGCCCTTCCGATTAGCCTAAAGGGCTTCAAAAAACGCCGCCAACATGTGCCACACACGTTGCTAAAATTATAGGGGTTTTCCCACACGAACCCTTTCATATTTTTTGTTAGAACCTTGCTTTAAGCAGAGTTTAGTTGAAGGATGCTAAAGATGGCGTTCGACCAAGCGGTTTTGTTGGCACCAACTTAGAGAACAACTCTATGTCGCTTGGTGGATAACCTGAGTAATATTTCGCGAAATATCCGAACATAGGCGTTTTTGGCAGGTAGGGCTTTAGTGTGGCTGCCCACGTTTGTAGGTCGCTTGCGCGGTCAACTTCGACTTTGCCCAAGGTGCCGTTGACTGCGGCGCGGTCGCCTTCCCAACGCATGTACAAGAAATCCGCCGTAACCTCGCGAGTCTCACGCATAAGGGGACTGTCTGCCCACGCCAACGCCACGCCCAACCGCCGCAGCAAATCGTAGAAGTCCTTGTTGAGCCAGCTTTTGTGGCGAACTTCAACCACGTACCGCAGCGTCTTAGGCAGCTTTGAAAGGTACGCTTCTAAATCTGCAAAGTGGCTAGCGGCAAAACTGGGTGGAAACTGCAGCAGCAAAGCGCCCAACTTTTCGCCCAGCAACTTGACGCGCTCCAGAAAAACGTCAGTTTCGGCGTCTGTGCCCTTGAGCATTTTGATGTGGGTGATGAGTTGGGGGAATTTGAGGGAAAACTTGAACCCTTCGGGTACCTGCGCTTTCCAGTTTTGCACCATTTGTTGGGTGGGGATGCGATAGAAGCTGCTGTCCACCTCGACGGTGCTGAAGTGGGTAGCGTAGTAGTGGAGGTAGTCTTTGGGGGCGGTTTTGGTGGGGTAAAATTTTCCAAGCCAGAAATTGTAGCTCCAGCCAATCGTGCCCAAATATAACTCAGACATTGTCTTTTCCCTTCAGCATCAACCAGTCCTTTTGGTCCTCTGCTTTCTTGAGGCGTACCAACACGTAGCGTCCTTTGAGGCGTTCGCCGTTGAGGGTGAACTCGATTTTGTCTTGTTCCCAGAGTTTGGGGGTGTAGTGTCCTTTGTCCCAGATTTTCACGGTTCCCGCGCCGTATTGTCCTTTGGGGATTTCGCCTTCGAAGCTGGCGTATTCGTAGGGGTGGTCTTCAGTTTCGACGGCTAGACGGCGGGTGCTGGTGTCTTGGGGGATGCCTTTGGGGACTGCCCAGCTTTTGAGGACTCCGTCTTTTTCGAGACGGAAGTCGTAGTGGAGGTTGCGGGCGTGATGCTCTTGAACCACGAAGATTAGGGGGTCGTAGGGTTTGGTTTCGCCTGGGGGTTCAGGGGTTTCTGAGAAGCTACGTTTGGAAGTGTATTCGGCAAGTTTAGGGTTTTCTTCTGAAGGGATCTTTGTTTTTTCAGGTTTTAGGGGTTCCATCTCTTTTTTCTCCACAATTTGGTCTAACGTGCATTGGTTAGGTTTTTTATCGTCGCGGAGCCGCTTATACCGTCCCATCCGCAACCGTTGGTCATGGGTCACGACTTGATAGGCAACCTCAACGACGAGTTTAGGCTCCAACCACGTTACGACGTCACCTGTTTCGGGCTTGAAGGGGACGGTTTCGGTTCGGAGTTTCTCGAATTTTTCTTTTAACTCTTTTAGGGTTTTTTGGGTGAAGCCAGTGCCCACTTTTCCCACATAAACAGGTGTACCCTCCCCATCGTAGAGCCCTAAGAGTAGGGCACCGAAGGTGTGCCTGCGGGATTCTTCACCTTGAGTGAACCCGAAAATTACGCAGTCACAGGTTTTGAGCTTCTTAATTTTTAGCCAGCTCCCTGTGCGCAAGCCTTCCTCGTATGGGCTGCTCTTCTTTTTGGCTACCACGCCCTCCAAGCCGCGCTGTAGGGCTAATTGGAAGTAGGCTTCTCCGCGTTCTTCAATGTAATCGCAGAGCAGCACGTTTTTGCCTTCTTTTAGCGACTCTTTTAGGATACTTTTACGCTGCATCAAGGGCAGATCAACGAGGGATTCGCCGTTTTTTTCGAGTATATCAAACACGATGTAAACTGCAGGTGTCCGTTGGGATTGCCGCTCAATCTCGCGTTGCCCAACCGCTTGCCCCCTCTCAAGCAGTCGCTGAAAATCGGGTACACCACCCGCCATAACAACGATTTCCCCATCTACCACAATTTTGCTGCCGAGGCTGGTGAGTTCTTGCAGCTCAGGAAAATTCTGCTTCAACTCTTTGCCGCTTCGACTCCGCAAACTAAAAGGTTCCTCAATGTATGCGAGGGCTCGGAATCCGTCCCATTTGACTTCAAATATCCAGTCGGCGTCGGTGAAGGCGTCTTCGGCGACTTTGGCAAGCATAGGCTGGTAGAGGTGACGAGTCATTTCTGCTCCAACTGCTTAAGGGTTTCCCGTAGCGCCGCCATGAGGTTTTTTGCTTCAGCTTCGGGAGGTTTCTCAACAATGATTTTTTCGCCTTTGAGTTTCTTGGCGACCAGCGCTTCAACTTTCTTTTGGTAAGTATCCTCAAATTCAGATATGTCGAATTCGCCTGAGAGGTCGTTAACGATTTTTATGGCAAGGTCTAATTCGACCTTCTCGGGTTGGGGAAGGTTGCCGAGTTTCTCAAAATCCTGCGGATCCACCACATCATAGGCATAACGCAGCGTCGTTAGCACTAACGCGCCTTTGTATGGGTGAAGCAGCGCGGGGTACTCTTTGGTTCGAAGCGTGATACGAGCCGCACCCGCCTTGTTTGTCCGTTGCAACGCGTTAAGGAGAAGGCTGTAGGCTTCTTTGCTCTTATCAGGCAACAACGCGTAGGTACGGTCAAAATAGACAGGGTCCACGGAGAAGTAATCTACAAACTTGCTGATGCGGATGCGTTTGTCGGAGTCGGGTCGAACCGCGTCTAACTCGTTTTTCTCAAAAACCACGTACTCGTCTTTGGCGACTTCGTAGCCGCGAACCACCTCATTCCAAGGCACAATGGCGTCGTCTTTGGTGCACATCTTTACGTATTTGAGGGGTTGCCCATCAGTTTTATGCAGAAAATGAAAGGTGACCCCGCGGTCATAAATCATCGAGTACAACTTGACGGGAACATTGACTAAGCCTATTGTAATGCTACCCGACCATATGGAGCGCGTGGGGGTGGCTGCACTGGTTTTCTCAGTTTGCTCTTGATCGGTTTGGGGTGGTTCTTGTTCTAAACCCAAAAGGTTTCCTCCAAAAACGGCAATATCCAAAAGTATCTATTGGGCTTCGAGGGTTTAACCTTTTTCAAAAACCAAGCAGGCGTACTAGAGTCTAAGTTTTGCTTGATGCGCAAAAAGTTCCCGCCAAGGATTACTTTGCCGCTGAGCCACGTTGGAGAGGTTAAAATCTGAGGGTTCGATTCCGCGGTGTACCTCGCGCCAGTCCAGCGGCGTTGAAACCGTCGCATTGGGAGTCGGACGGACGCTATAAGGCACAACCATGGTGCGCATCGGGGAATTCTGGAGATAATCCACAAACACCTTGCCAGGTTTCTTGGTATCTTTGAATTCAGAGACAATCATGCTGCTTTCTCCCGCGAGGGCTATGCCGACTTTGTGGACAAACACGCGAGTCTGCTCAAAAGTATGCTCCGCCTTAACGGGGACAACAACATGTAAACCTTTTTTGCCCGAGGTCTTCACAAACGGCGTGTAGCCTAAGCTTTCAAGTTTGTCTTTTAGGAGTAATGCCGCGTCGGCAGCGTCGCTTAAGGTTGCGGGGGGCTCAGGGTCAACGTCGAAGAAGAGGAGGTCAGGGTGGTCGATGTCTTTGGTGGTGGAGAAGGGCATGTGGATTTCGAGCGCCGCCAAGTTTGCCAGCCAAATCAGGGTGTCGAGGTCGTTGCAGACAATGTAGTTAACGTCGCGTTTGCTGGCTGTTGAGTAGATGCCAAAGGTTTGGACCCAGTTGGGGGTGCCTTCAGGCGCGTTTTTCTCGAAAAAGCTTGTTTTTTGTCCTTCTACGCCGTCGGGGTAGCGGGTTAGGACGAGGGGACGGTTTTTTATGAGGGGGAGAAGTTTGGGGGCGACTTTGATGTAGTATTCGATGACTTGGGCTTTGGTTGCGCCTATTTGGGGGTAGAAGATTTTGTCGAGGTTTTTGAGGTTTACTTTGGTTAGCTGCTTTAATTCATCAGAGTCGTTGGTCATCCTTGTCACCGTAAAAGGGAGTAAACTTGTTTATTGTTATGTGGAGTCTTAGCTTTTTGTTTTGTGGAAAACAAATGAGGCGACCATCGGACTGTACAATTATGCTTGTTTTAGCCTGAAAAATCGTTTTTTGTACAGTTACACCTATATAGGGAACCTGTTAATAGTATAAATTGCGGAATTTAATCAAGGATAAGTAAATTTTGGCTATCCGTTTGCTTGTTTCGAGATTATTCGCTAAATAAACATGGGGGAGAAAACACCATATGAAATCCAAAAAACCCACACTCGAAGACCAGCTTGCCTTCATCTCAGCGCAGCATGATGTTTACCCAACGGAGCTCTTCCAAGCTCTAACTCAAGCTAAAGGAGAAAGCAAAGTAGCCGTAGGAGACTTAAATGTTGAATACCGCGGCGACGTCAACGACCAAGCCATCTTTTTAATAACCAAAGACGGCAAAGTCGTCGCTCAATTCCGTGTTCCAATTAGCACCCTACAAAGTGGCGACGTTTCCTTTGACAGTTCCATGGGCTCTACTCGCGTGCGCAAAGAAATCGCCCGACAAAGCCCCGTACCTTCACATTATAAGGTACAAGACCTCCGCGTTGGCATGAAAAAAATCAACATAAACGCCGAAGTCCTCGAAACCGCCCAACCCTCCAAAGTTCACACCCAATTCCGAGACAACGCAATCGTCTCCAACGCCGTCATAGGCGATGACTCAGGAACAGTTCTGCTTTGCCTCTGGGATCAACAGGTCGGGTCGGTTCACGTTGGCGACTGCATCGAAGTCAAAAACGCGCATGTGGCGATGTTTAAAGGAGAAAAGCAGCTGCGTCTAGGCAAAAACGGTTCGGTGACCGTTTTAGAAAAACCACTTGAAAACTAAACCCACCATTTTTTTGGTGCAGTAATTTCTTTTACCTGATTAAATTGCAGTAGCTTCGCTTGTATCGTCTAGGTTTTTTTACAAAAATTAGAAATCGAAGGTGGAAGCTGCCGCATCCGTTGGAGGCGGTGGAGAGGCAGGTTTGGCTTTTTTCTTTTTACGAAACAACACAACCCCAACAACTGCAACCGCAGCCGCCACAGCCACAACTGCAATTATGATTATCAATGTGTAATCTGGTTGAGACCCAGACACCAGTCCATTGTTTTCGTTATACGTGCCGTCTGAGGGGGTGCCTATGAAATCGGGTCGTGTAAAATTGCCGTCACCACTTGGTCCGCCAGGCATGGTTCCATTGAAACCGCCTGGACCACCCATTCCGCCATCGGGGAAGGTGCCGTTGAATCCGCCAGGTCCCATGCCACCATCAAATCCCGGGCTGGGCATGGTTCCGTCTAATGGGGGCTGTTGGGGATTAAAAGTTTGAGCTGACACTCCATTGTTGATTACTATGAAAGCAAGCAGCAGTGTTGCCGTTGCAAGAGCAAGGGTTAAGAGTTTTCTGGTTTGGGTTATCGGCAAGGGTTCTTTTTCTCCTTAAAGCCTTAGTTAGCCAGCGGTTAGGTCGGGGGCGGATATAATATTTTACCAGATTGTTACCCAAAACAAAAGTCGGCTGAAAATCATAAGCCCTTTTCGCCATGAAAGGCACCTAAAGAGAAAAAGTCAGCTACGGATTACACTGAATTGAAAAAGAAAAAATGAAAAAGAGAGTTAGACGTATTTTTGTTCGTTGTAGCAGTACCAGCGGTTATACTGGGCAATCCACGTTAGAGGTTTGCCGCAGGTTGGGCAAGCCTGTGCAGAAGCTGATTGCGCTGGTTGGGCAGGTTGAGCGGTTGCCTGAGGTTGAACGAACTGCTGTTTAACCGCTTGTGGTTTAACAACTACAAAGTCCGCGGCGCCTTGGACATCTTCCCAGTCTATAATCAGGGTTTCTCCCGTTGCTTTTACTACTTTGAGGGATACACCCATACTTCCAATCTTAAAAATGACATCTTGAATTGTACCAAGCAGATGACCTTGAGCGTCGATAACCTGCATGGATAATAATGCATCTCGAGTTAGGGGTTTGTCGGATTTCTCCATAATCTCACACCGATTGATTATTAGTAGTGGATGGTTTTAAGAATTTTCTGGTTTACCAATAAACAAATCGTGACAAATACTGCTTTCAACAACCAAATTTTTTTGTTGTCTGTTTTAAAGCAAGGGCTAAATAGGTTGAAAACCGTTTATTAGTTAAAGGTGTTTTGCATGTCTGAGAAATTTGATCTTTCTTCAGAGGGAGTTACAAAGATTAAGCAAGCAGCCAACGAATTCAAAGACACACTTCTCACCTACTTCAAGGAACATAACGTGGAAATCAAAGAATGGAAATTCGCGGTCTCAAACAGCGAAGAGAGCTTTGAAGTTGATGCAGCCGTTAAAATCGTTGTTAAACCCAAAAAAACTCCTTAACCTCTTTTTTATTCGGATACCCGTTAGTCTATTTTGTTTTTAGATGATGACGGAACGGTGACTTGTGGCATAATCGGGTCACTTTGAATACTTAGCGTCATTGATGGTTTCAGCCCCAGCAAATTGATGAGAGGATACCCAATGAGCACTTGGCACCAAAATGTAATTAACCGTGACAGGGTGGTTGCTGCTACAGCTATCGCGACTGGCACACCATAGAGCGAAAATAGGTTGATAAGGGTGATTTCCACGGCTCCTACAGGGAAGCCAGCGGTCAAGGTTTCCACAGTTGAAGCTACACAATAAACTGTCGCCAAATCCAAAATGCCGATTTGGCTAAACCCTAATGAATAAAATATCATAAGGTAAACCATGAGGTTACAGAACCAAGCTATCACCGCGAATATGGCAGGTTTTATTAGCATACGTGGATTTTTGCGGTAGGTTCGGAAGGCTTCGCTAAAAGAGAAAAGGGCTTTTTGGAGATTCTCTTTTTCCTGTTCTTGCTTTGCTGGTCGCTTCACAATCACCGCGATTATGCGCATTAAAAAGTTGACTAATTTTTCGGCAGCGCCTTCTTTGAAGGCTAAATACAAAATTGCAGCCAAAATCGTCACGGTTCCAGCCGTAATGAGCGTGACAATTGTTAGCAAAAAACTTGGTATGGTATGGCTTAGAGCCAACGCGATGAAACCGATGATTAAGCCGCCCGTATATACGAAGGTGCTTAGCATGCGGGAGCTTATGACCGTCGCTGAGGATACCCCGACATCAGCTTGTGGTTCCCTTTGGGCGAGGTAAATGCGCGTGGCTTCGCCACAGACCGTTTCGCAGGGGATGACCATTTCGACAAAGTTGCCGATCCAATTGTAAAGCATGATACGGCGGAACCTGATTTGGACACGTAGAGCGTTAAGAAGATTGTACCAGATTAGGGAATCAAAAAAAACCGCCAGTACAACCGCCAAAATCGCTAACGAATAAAAGATAGCGTAATTCTTCAAATCCAGAGTGCTTAGCAACGAAATGAAGCCAGCAAAGTCCCCGAAGAATAGCAGATACAAAATGAAAGCAACAAGACCCACAGCTAATAAAGCAAGGGACTTGCGGTTAGGGTAATTGGGCGCTCGTAGATTTTGCAATAAATTCCTGCCTCAATACAGGCTAGAGGTGTGAACCCAAACATGCATTCAGTTATATTTATGTCAATTGCAGAAAACGACTTAACAGAAAAGCAACGGCAAAAAACAGGATAAGGGACTGTTACTCGAGGGGGATTTCCCAGTAACTGATTATATCTCCCTTCACCCATTTACCGCCTAGACCGCGGACAACATCATTGATGTCATCCCATTCAGCCTTCAAAAACTGCACAGGCTTCACCACGACTACATCGCCTTTTACAGTGAAGCTGAGGATTTTGCGCTGGTCAGGGCTGAACTCGTTTTCCATTTTTGCGGCATACCGGTTGATTGGTGGCTGGGTCAGGGACGGTCTTGCGACAGGAGGTTCAGGTTTAGCTTCTACTTTGGCGACTGGGGCAACTGGAGTCGGTGGAATTTCAGGCGCTACGACTGGAGCAGGAACATCTATGGTTGGGGTGGTTAAGACGGGTTCGGTGGGGGCTTCTAGTTTGTATTCAGGGGTAGGTTGGTTTTGAGGGGCGTCTTCGAAGGTAGCGCTATGGATAACGGCGGTGACTTGTTTTGTGTAGAGGTCTAGTTTTATGTCGAGAAGTTCCATGTCAGCAGGTAAGTTGGCGGCGAGAGAGGGCTTTTTTCCTTGCATTAGCTCGACGAGCGTTTCAGGGGTTAGTTTTATGGTTCGGATTTTCATTTATCCGTTCACTGGGTTCTTTGTAGGTTAGGCGCTAACTTAAAAGTATTGGACAAGATTGTGGCAAAAGAAAAAAGATGGTTAAATGTTGGCTTGTTTTTTGCGTTTTCTCCATTCAGCGAATGTGCCTGAGTAGACGCCCCAGCTTTTGAGACGTGGCGTGATTGTTCGGAGCAGCGCGGGGCAAACGATTATTTGGACTGCGAAGTTGAGGGCGAAGGTGGCGGCGAGTACGAATAGGAAGGAGAAGTCTCCGATTAAGCTGAAGCCCAGTATTCCGATGTTGAAGAGGTAGGTGTATTGCCAAAGGATGTAGGCGGTTCCTATGAAGAGGCTCAGGGCGTAAACTGCTATAAGGATGAGGAGGTTGCGTTTTGATTTGAGGTTTGCGACGTTTTGAGGGATAAGGAGCCAGTTTATTGAGAATATGATTAGGGCGGTG
Source organism: Candidatus Bathyarchaeota archaeon (assembly GCA_026014745.1). Lineage (NCBI taxonomy): Archaea > Thermoproteati > Candidatus Bathyarchaeota > Candidatus Bathyarchaeota archaeon. The sequence continues at coordinate 425,331 of JAOZHS010000002.1, forward strand.
ACTGATTCGACCCACGCGGCGTATGGTGGTACGGCTTCGACGTAGACGCCTCCTATGAAAGCGCCAATCATGCTGCCGGCGAGTCCGTACCAGCCGAACCATAAGGGGAGGACGCCTAGCAGGACGGCGGGGAGGTATAAGACGGTGAAGCCGGGGAGCATGCCGGGGGCGGAGCCGTAGAATAGGATTGCGTAGAGGGCGGCGACGACGGCCATTATGGAGATTTGTTTTGCTTTACTTTGTTGTTGTATCATCGGGGGGTTCAATCCAGGGTTGGGGTTTGAGGGCTTCCACGGGGTGAATGCATAAAAGGCTTATCGCCTGTATTACATATGTAATACACGATTAACTGTGCTTATAAAAGCCACAAAACCCCAAAATAACCAAGCTAAACAAAAAAATACAGCAAAACAAGACAAAAAGAAAAAGTCTCAGCCCATCTTAGTTTTGTCAGTAGCCTAAAAACTCAAATGTTATATTAGTGGAGCCCCATATCGCCTAGGTACTCTGGCTGCTTAGGGAGTAGACCTAACTATGAGTGCACCCACAAGCACTAAACAACCCAGTCAAGGAGTACTCTCCACTAAAACTCAAGCAATCGCCATAGGTTTAGTTTTAGCCATAATAGGCGCCTTAGTCTGCAATTCCTTTGCCAAAGACTCCCTAACAAACTATGCAGGCTTTGGCATGATGCTAGCTGGTATAGGCATATTCATTTTGGCGATGTTTGCAACCGCCGCCGCAACTCTTCGAAACCGCACAAGCCACGCAGACCCCAACCTTCCAAAAATCCGCAGCCCAAACATGCTCTATCTTAGTGTTTGGTCACTTGGAGTCGGCGTATTCCTAACAGTCATAGGCTTTATGCTAAGCAACACCTACGCGAAATACACAATTCTAAACGACGTAGGCTATCAAATGCTGCTTGGCGGCTCGTTAGTCGCCCTCGTAGGCATAGCCGGCGCAATCGTATCAACTGGACAAATCAAGCGCCCCTCAAATCAGCCCCTCACCCAACAGCAACAACAAAAAATGTACCATATAGAAATCCAGAAAAGCCAACTGATGGGCCAAATAACCCTCGCTGCAGGCGTTGCAATAACCATCGCGGGCTACTTTGTTGCAGGTAACTACGCTAAAGAGACAATCGAAAACTATGCAGGATTTGGCACGCTACTAATCGGCATAGCCATCTTAAGCGTCGGAGTATCCCAAACTGTCGCTATGTTTCTAAGGAACCGCTGGAACCTCATGGAATACTGCGCAAGCGAAGACCAACCCAGAGTAATGTTAGGAAGCATCTGGGCAATCAGCATCGGAGCAATGCTAGTCATCGACGGTTCTCTAATCGCAAGCTCCTACGCCAAAAACACAATCATGAATTACGCGGGCTTTGGAATGCTACTAGCGGGTACAGCGGTTTTTGTTTACGGTATGTTTGTAACGGCTCGACTCTCAGCCATGTCCGCAATGGGGTACATTTCAAGCAAAAGAGCGCTACCCAAAACAGCCGACAACTGTGAACCAAAACCGAAAATAGACCTCACAAAACGCCTGCAAGACTTCGGCAAAAACTTGGTTAAAACAAGCGCTATCCTAAACCTCGCAGGCGTCATGTTCTCCATTGGCTTGCTCTTCTTCAGCCTATGGCAACTAGACTTAATCGTTAGTGGACCCGTGTGGTGGGAATCAAGCGCAGGAGGTGCGGGTTGGAGTTGGCCAGGGCCAGGCGCCTATGCTAATGACTACTTCCAATGTTTTATTTGGAAAACCACAATCGGACAAGCTTACGACACCCTGTTCATGCTGGTATTTATTTCATTCATTGTGTTGTTTGCTAGCGCGTTCTTCTGGCCACGGTTCCGAAATAAACAACCTGAAAATTAAAGGGCACAATATCTGAAGTTAGTCAGCGGGCACTTTCATTTCAAGCAGGTCTAAGTCTGATTGCAAGGTTCGGTGCTGAGCTTCAAGAAAAGTTGGTTGCTTAGGAAAAAACACTTGACTTTTACCCTCCCGCCGTTTATCCAACAATCCCATGGCGTGCATTTCGTTGAGGTTTTTGCTTTCGAAAGCTCTTGCGCGCCCAGTCACGCGACTTAGTTGAGTTGCAGTTGCACAGCCAAGTTTGGTTAGAGCCATAAAAGTGGGCAGAAATCTGTGGGATACCTGAATCTGTACCTGGGGCATGGCGTTTACTTTGGCGTCGATAGCGTCTAGTTTTTTTAGGATACGGTCTAAAGTTAAACCGATTTGAAACATGTTCTTCATTGTTCCGCTACCTAAAGAAAACATTAAAAAATAAAACATTAGAATAATGTTGTAGCTTCGGAATTGGAAGGGCTATCACTCAGGCGTTTAGCCTTTAGTTTTTGTTGTGACTTTATGTTCTGACCTGTTTTTTTGGCTCAGAGGGCGTTTATTTGGTTTTTATCTGAATTTTGTGTTGACAGAAACTGTGTTTCTTAAAAAGTCCTGAAGAGGTTCATAGGCTCGCAACAGTTTGGTTGTATCGCGGTTTTCTGTTATTCGATATACCCGTTTGTTGCCGATCAGGAAGCCTTCAATCAGGTTTTCTCTCTCCATGGCATAGAGAGTCCCATAGACTGTGCCTGAACTGAGTGAAACACCGAACCTTTTTTGGAGGTATGCCATCACATCGTAGCCGCTCATCATACCCTTCTTAATTTCGTTTAAGATGAGTATGTCCATAAAGTCCCTGACAACCCTCTTTTTTAGGTCCGTTGTGACGGACAAAAAAATCACCATAACATTTAGGTACACAAAACAATATATTTATTGTCACGCCACGGAGTATTCGAAATCCGAATATGCAACAACTTTTAAATCCTACTCGTTCTAAACGAGATAATTAGCTACAACAGCCCAAAGACGGTTGCCCAGACATGCCCAAAAAATTGCTTCTAGAAATTAGCCTCATCCAAGAAAGCGAAAACACGCCAAACAACCAAATCATAAAAGAGATCAGCGAAGACATCAAAACTGGCAGATGCATTATCCCTTGGTGTAGCTCGGAACTAAAAATAATCCAAGTGGCCGAGTAACATCCTAACTGATTATGCACAGCCTATGTGTCAAGCGGAGATAGATCTAAAATATTTTTGGTAGAAAAGGCGTCCGTGCAATAGAGTATTTTATAAAAATTGTTTTAGGCAGTTAACCGAGTGCCTTTTGCACCAAAACCCTGTTGACAAGTTGTTAAGTCAATTAGAAGAGGAAATTGGTGAGTCTGTTCCTACTCCAACGGTCAAGAAAACCCCGACGAAAGGGAGAGGGGCTCCTCAACCGCTTCACAGGCTCTCCTCACCAACACACAAGCACTAATCTGGTTGATTTAAACTTATGCAAAAAGCAATACTGATTATTGAAAAGAAAGAAAAAGAAAATGCGGTTACTTACGTAACCGTAAAACAAAGATTATTGATACTAGGGCAATCAACAAAGAGACCACTGCTAAGGCTATTGCGGAAGTCTGTAGTGTATCCATTGCGCCGCTTTCAGTTGCAGAAGTACCTGCGGGTCCTGTTTCGCCAGTATCGCCTTTGTCACCTTTAGGTCCTTGGGATCCAGTTGCCCCCGTAGAACCCGTTGCTCCAGTAGAGCCAGTAGCGCCAGTTGCTCCCGTGTCACCTTTGTCGCCTTTTGTGCCTCGTTCACCTGTCGCGCCGGTTTCACCTTGGGATCCAGTTGCTCCTGTTTCACCTGTGTCGCCTTTAGGTCCTTGCGAACCTGTAGCGCCAGTTTGTCCTTGCTCGCCTTGAGGTCCAGTCATATCTGGAACCACGAAGTATGCAGTGACGGAGACACCATTTTGGTTGGTTGCTGTGATGTTATAAACCGCATTTGTGCTACTGGGCGGAGTGATTATAGCTGTGAAGCTGCCGTTAACGTTTGCTTGTATAGTTAAGGGAACTGTTGGGATAGCAGTGCCGTTGCAGTAAATGCTGATCTTGTCGTTTGCTTGGAAACCTGTGCCAGTTATGGTTGTGGCGAAGCCGCTGTCAGGAGTTAAAGTTATTTGCGGTAGGACATCAAAGAGAATCCAATCGTAGTATTCGTAGTAGATGCCGTCGTAACTGACGTCTAACCAGTAGCTGTCACCAACTATTTCGGGAACAACAAATGTCACTTGGAAGGTGCCATTTATGTCTGTGACTGCATCGGCTACTTTGCCGCCTAATATTGCGTAAGGAGTGAAGTGCAATGATAAGGGTGTGGTTGAATTCCAGCCTGTCCCGATTGCGGTGACTTGTGTACCTGCGGGGCCTTCCTCGACGTTTACAGTTACGTCAGGGTAAACATAGACAAGTTCTTGGGCATGGTTTCCTATTTCGTCTTCAGCTGCCAGCAGATGAACACCGGTAGCAGACGGAGGTACATAAATCGTGATTTGGATGTTGCCTTCAGCGTCGCTGGTAGTTATTGCAAGCTCAGTTACATTCCAAGTTAACGTAACTTGGCTGTTCGCGTCGAAACCTTTGCCCGTAATTTCTATGGGTTCCCCGACATTGACTTCGGTTTGGCTTAATCTTATCATGGTGTTAACTAATTCAAAGTTAACAGTTGCGTTGTTGAGGTTTTGATCGATTGCGGTAATATTGTATAAACCAGAAGCGACGGAGGGCACAGTGAAGTCTGTTGTAAATCGTCCTGATGCATCAGTGAGTGCAGTGCCTAAACCAACTTTTGTTGTTCCGTTAATGTCCCAAATCAAAGTGATGACACTGTGTGGACTGAAGCACACTCCGCGAAGTGGTATTGAGGAGTTCGCTAAACCGGTAGAATAGCGGATTTGCAATCGGGGTTGGCCTATAGAAAAGTAATCAATTGCGTAATTGCCGTTCGCGTCAGTTGCGGTTATGTTGTATTCGCCTAAAGCTACATTAGGAATCGTTATGGTTCCATTAAAGTACCCGTCAGAGTCAACGGTGAAGTTGCCTAATGCGGTGTTGGTTCCATTTATGTCCCAAACCAAGTCGACAGTACTGTTTTGGGTGAAGTAGTAGCCTTCGACTTCGACGTCCATGCCGCCTATGCCTACACTTTGAGAGAGGAATAACTCGGGACTGTAAGCCCAGAAGTATGCTAATCCGCTACAGCCATCTTCTTGAGTGGCGTTGAAAAATAACGTTGGATAATACGAATCGTTATACTCGGGGAGAGTTGTGATGGTGCAGTTGGTTATGAATTCTCCGTTTGCATCTGCCGTCACGTTAGCTATTGATTGTTGGTTGAATGTTATGGTTACATTTTGGTTTGCGCCAAAGTGTGTGCCGTTTAATTCTACTTCGGTTCCGATTGGTCCATATTCTGGGTCAATGGTTAAGACGGGGTTTATGGTGAAGTTTTTAGAATCTTCGGGGCCGTCAATTATGTTTAGGTATGTCCGTGTAGTGGCAGTGATGTTGTAGTGACCTGCATCAGGGTTCATGATGCCAGTTAACTGCATAGCAATTATTCTACCAGCGGGAATAACCGTTGGGTCATAAACTACGTAACGAAGGGTTTGACCGCTTCCAGGACGGTCAAGTTGTCCAGGCCCCAAATTTATAACGGAGCTTGCCTGAGCGTTAGTTATGTCGAAGCCATCAGGGAAGATCAGTTCTAGGGCTTCAATGATACCGCTTGTGCGGGTAGTGAATGTTATGGCATAGTTGGTGGTTTGACCGCCTGCAGGGTCATCAATTGTTACAGTTACATTTGGTGAAAGGGTTGCTGACGATAGGGGTACTGTGGTTAGCATCGAAAGCAATAGCAGCGTCAAAGTTAGCGTGATTAGTGTTCGGGTTTTATTTTTTTGGGTTAAATTCATTTTTTGTCCTCTTTTTTATGATTTATTAGCGTTACCAAGATAAGCGCTAATAATCATTATGAAATGGAAAACAACACGAGCGATCAACAGTTTTATCGAATAAAAATACTTATTTTGAATCAGTTACAACAAAACGCTTAGGGACGTGGTCGTTTAAAGAGTTCTTGCCGCCACTTTTCCTCCCAACTCGACCACCCCGTCTTCACCAAACCCTCACGCAAATTCGGCATCTCCGCTACCCAATCCAAAAAACCCCAAAACCGCTGCTTCTCTTTCAATAACTCCTCAGGTACACCTTTTTCAACGCACCACCGAACAAACGCTGCCTCAACCATTCCATGCAGGTCACCCGTAGACTCCACCACCTGAACCTTAAACCCAAACTTATCCAACCGCTCAACAACACTAGAAAGAACATACTCAGAACTGACCTTAATGCAGGTATCTTCGTCGGGCTGCATAACAGAGACGATTTCGTCGGCAATTTTGGCGGCGTCTTGGAGGTATTTTTTGTTTTGAAAGTTTGGAGGCTGAAATGATGTGACGGAGATTCGGCGTTCCATAAGCATAGGGTTGGGGGGTTTTAGGGCTCCGACTACCACGCCTAAGAGCAGGTCACTCCAGCCTGCAGCGTCAATCAGAATCATTTTTCCTGGGAGATAACAGTCCAGCGCCAAACCAAATCCCACAGTCTATTATTCTTGCAGGATTGCTTAATATTTAACGCAGAAAACCGGAGATTTGCATGTAAAAGGGGAAGTTTTAGGTTTTGGATAGCTTTAATTGGATGAGTTGATTTTGTATCTTGGGGGCTTTTAGGATGAAAACAACTGCAACAAAAGTCGCCATTGTCGGCGCAGGTTTTGTAGGAACAACCTTCGCATATTCCCTGCTTATCCGCGGGATAGCGCCTGAAATTGTTCTAATTGACACCGATAAAGATAGAGCCGAAGGAGAAGCAATGGATTTGAGTCACGGATTACCCTTTGTGGGACCCGTGAAACTGTGGGCAGGGGATTACCCCGACTGCAAAGACGCAGACATCGTAGTTATAACAGCGGGTGCAGCAAGAAAAGCGGGGCAATCTCGCCTTGAATTGGCGGCACAAAATTATGCGCTCATGAAAGACATAATCCCCAACGTAACCAAACACAACAAAGAAGCCATCCTTCTTATGGTAACCAACCCCCTAGACGTCATGACATACACGGCGCTGAAGCTTTCAGGATACCCTCAAACCAAAGTAATTGGCAGCGGAACCGTCTTAGACACGGCACGGCTGCGTTTTGCACTCAGCGAATATTTAGACGTAGACCCCCGAAACGTTCATTCCTATATCATCGGAGAACACGGTGACAGTGAAGTCCCAGTCTGGAGCTTAGCCACAGTCGCGGGTATGCGCCTTAAAGAGTACTGTCCACTCTGCAATATTCCATACGACCCAAATTACTTCGATGAACTCTTCATTAAAGTGCGAGACGCAGGCAAAGAAGTCATCCGACGCAAAGGACGAACCAATTACAGTATCGGCTTAAGCTTAACCCGAATCGTTGAAAGCATCATCCGTAACGAAAACTCGATTTTAACGGTTTCCTGTTACCTTGAAAACTATCATGGCGTAAGCGATGTATGTTTGAGTGTGCCGGCTGTTGTTAATCGGGATGGAATCCGAAAAATAATAGACCTACCGCTAACTTCCAGAGAAGAGACCGCTTTTCAGCGGTCCGCTGAGGCAGTCAAGGAAATCAACAAGTCAGTTGGCTTAGCACCCAAGATAGATTTAGCAGCAACATAGTTTACACAGCGTTTGAGTAAAAGCGTAAATGTTATAACAAAACATAGCCACAGCTAAATTCGATGACAAACCCAGGTTTTAGTCAAATAAATCCTCAAACCAAAGCCAAAATAAAACTGGCCACGTTGGTTGTCGTTGTAACCCTGCTTGTCGCAGTCTTCATGTACTACTTTACTCCCAAACAGTTTCGCTATGACAATTGGACATTTGTCATCTTCAACATCGTGCTCTTCAGCTTGTTCTTGTTGTTTGCTACTTCCCGCAAAAAACTCAACCGCCTCCCTAACAGCGTCTACGTTGCCTTCATTGTCGCCTTATTCGCCGAAATGTATGGCATACCCCTAACCATGTACTTCTTCATGGGTTTCTTCGGATACATGGACATCTTCAGCCTCGAATTTCTAATCACCCAAATAACTGGCCAAACACCTTTCTACATCTTCTACAACTCCTACGTGTTCCCATTCTCCAAAATTATAATCGGAATCGGCATATTACTGGTGATTTTTGGGTGGTACCAAATCTTTGCAGCCAAAGGCGAACTCGTCACCACCGGCCTCTACAAGTACATTCGCAACCCCCAATACGTCGGCTTTCTGCTTATAACGGGCGGATTGAACATTCAATGGTTAACTATTATCACAACAGCGCTATGGCCAGTCCTTGCAGTCCTGTATTATCGGCTGTCTAAGATTGAGGAAAAAGAATCTGAAGCCAGATATGGCGAAGCATTCTTGGAATACAAGCGGAAAACACCAGCGTTCATTCCTCGCATAAAATTCAGAAAATAACTTCTCCTTTTCTTTTTTTAGGTCGCTTGTAGTGACAGGGTGCTTACACACATCTTTATTAGATTTCTCTAGCTGCCTTTTGAGGGTGATTTGTATGCATCATTACAGGAAGTCTCTGGTTGTTGCAGGCATTGGGGCTGTCATGGCGGCTGTAGGTTTAGGAATGTTTGTGAAGGCTAAAAAAGAAGAAAAACACCACTGCTGCTGCAGATAACTAACAACTCCGCAGCCTCCAATGTGCGGAGTAATTGGGCATAAACTAAATACCTTAAAGCATGTTACGTTTGGGTATGGCATACCAGCCAAGGATAAATTCGCCTCGACGCAGCCCAAATGAATTCAAAAAGCCACTTCGAGAGAGGCGTAAAGACAAAAAACGCAGCCCCCGCCACAACCCGTCCCTCGAAGAGAAGCTTACTCCAAGTGTGCGTGACGTATCCGAGGCTACGCTTAAGCGGCTGCATACGTTGGGTAACCAAAAATTTGGTTCCTCCCCTTTTAGCCAACATTTCGACCGCTGGATAACCATAGTTGAGATTGTCATTGCAGAGTTTGAAGCCCACCCAAACATCACGGTTGACGAGCAATATGTAAAGGAGCGTGAGCAGGCGCTCGCAGTCATAAAGCTGCAGTTAGAAGAACGCCGTAAAAAAGAGGCTACTCTGGAACAGGAAATAAAAAACCTCGCCGACTGCAAAATCAACATCAAAAAAATCAACGCCGAATACGCCAAACACGCCAGCACCATTAGGGCTCGAAAAAGAAGCAAACTAAAACGTCTCTACGCGACCGTTGAGGATCTCAAAAAGGAGCAAGAAATGATTGTTCAACTAAAGGCGGGCTTTTTCCGAGGACTCTCCAAAAAGGAGAAGGAACAAAAAGAAGTAGCCATTGCTCAGCAGATAGATGAGAAACAGCGGGCGCTGGAGCTAGTTTTGTTAGAGTATTCTGTTGCCCAAAAAACGCTTCGGGAAGAGTATGAGAGAAAAAGGGAACCCGAAGTGGAGCAAATGAAGGTTTTCCGCAAAAACGTAGAAAGCCTTGAGACGGATGGTTCTTTGGAGGAGCGCTGGTTTGCCTGTGAAGCCCTCATTGACGCGGTTAACTCTTTTCTGCAGAGAAGCACCCTCAAACCGAATTAAGTCGGACTAAGGTTAATCGTCAAAGATGAATAGGTCGTCGAGGGTGGTGTTTAGGGCTTTGGCGATGTCGTGGGCAAGTTTAATGGAGGGGTTGTATTCGCCTTTTTCTATGAAGAGGATGGTTTCGCGGCGGACGCCTACTTTTCGGGCAAGGTCCTCTTGGGTAAGGTTGTAGCGTGCCCTGAACTCTTTAATTTTGGTTCTCAAGCTCGTCTCTTCCGCATAAGGTAAATGTAGGATATTGCAAACACTAAGCCGCTGATAAGGACTACTGCTCCAGAAACTTGGTCTGTGGGCAGTTCGTAGTTGAAGATTATGTCTACGAAAAGAGGGGCGAAGACTGCGCTCCAGATTGCGGCTATGAAGGCGTAGTAGCCTGCTTGGTAGGTTATGTTTTTTGTTCTTTCGTCTCCGACGGGGAGTCCTTTTGAGACGTTTTTGGTCATGTCGCTTAGGATGTAGAGGGCGAAGATGACTATTATTACGATTATGGCGAGGATGGCGATTTCGTCGTATTGGATGGATTGGGTGTTTGTTAGGTAGAGTGTTAGGGTTACGAGGACTATTGCGACAACCATGATTCCGAGGGTTATGAGGAGTTTTGATTTCATTTTAACCACTTTTGTTATTTATAGCTAATAATATGTTAGATAAACATAACAAATATTTAAGCCTTGCCAACAACCCCCCCCCCCCCCCAACCGCCAAAGACAAAAACAAAACCCCTCAAAAAACAGCTAAAAATCTTCCCGAACCAACCGATACAAAAACCACTCCAAACAACGCGCCCCATTCCGCTCATAAAACACCTGCGCAGACCGATTCCACTTCAACACCGAAAACTCAATCCGACCACAACCCTCCTGCTTAGCAACCTCCTTTATGAAAGCAAAAATTTTCGACCCCACCCCGTGTCCGCGGTACTCTTCGAGCACAAAAATATCCTCCAAAAACAGCGTAGGCAAGGCAAGAAAGCTCGAGTAGGTAAAAAAGTAGATAAAGTAAGCGACAGGTTTGCCGTTGACCGCGCCGATGTAGGCTTGGTATCGGGGGTTGGTGGCTAAGCAGTCGCGGCGCAGCCTTTCTTTGGCTTCCTCGTCGGGCGGAGCTAGCTGCTCGTATTCGGCTAGTTTGTCGATTAAGCTTAAGAAATCTTGAATTGTTTCGGCGTTTACCTTTTGGAGAGCCACGGCAGGTTCCTTGTTTGGCATATCGGGTTATTGGTTGGTTTTGTACTAAAGCGTTTGCTCACCTCATGCCTTTTTCTTTGGCGTTATCCGTTTGTGCAATTGAGCGCTGGCATGGTTGACTAACATAAATATCACCGTTTTTTTGCTTGCAATACAGCTTACCATATTTCATGCATTTTTTGTTAATTTTTGGTTTTGTGAGCTTGTTTTTGCAATAAAACTGAGTTCTTTTTCAGAAGAGTATAAAAGGGATGGTGCATAAAGAGGGTTTCAAAATTTAGGAAGAGAGAAAAAATTGAAAATAGGCAACATAGGCGATACACTGCACTCCATAAATCTTCGCAAACGCGCAAAGCCACTCGCCCTTTGCATCACCGCACTATTCATTATAAGCACACTCACAGCGTTATCCTCAAGCACTGTCCAAGCATCAGTAACGCCTGCTCTACACACCTCAGGTCGCTCCATCGTAGACCAAAACGGAAACACCGTCTATTTACGCGGCATGGGTCTCGCAGGCATGGCACCCAACCTTCTTCTTTGGGGGCCCTCTGGCACTGACAACTGGGGAGTTCAATGGAATCCTGACCCCGCAATAATGGACCAAACCTTCGCATCACTTCAATCAGATTGGCACGTTAACATGATACGTGTGTTCGTTTTACCAAGCTGGTACTACCGTGACAATATCGTACCCGCACAAGAAGACCCCAACGCATACTCACAAACCGCCATCAGCACCCGCGCTTATCTACGCACACTCTGTCAAGAAGCAGACAAATACGGAATCTACGTAGACATCGTCCCCTACATGCTAACACCCCCCGTCAGCTCTTTTAGCAATGACCTCTATGCCACCAGCAACTTTGGCTGGCAAGGACTACCAATGATGGGCTGGGACGAATCAGGCAACAGATTCCTCAGCGACGCAGGCTACGCAGGCAACGAACAGGGCTTCTGGAACTGGTTCTGGACGGACATGGCAAACAACCTCAAAAACTGCCCTAACGCAATCTTTGAAGCATGGAACGAACCTGGCTGGGGCGGCGGAGACGTCGAACCTATCCCAGCAGGCTACATGACCTATCTGCAAACCATGTACAACGCCATACGCGGAACAGGCTCAAACAACTTAGTCATGATACAATGGAGAATGGGCTGGAACCCCAACAACTACGGCGGAACCCTAGCATGGACATCAGACGTAAACAACGCACTAAACCCAACAAACGTGGTGTACACAACACACTTCTACTACTATGCACCCGCTGACCTCACAGGTTACTGGGCAACCGACTATAACACACTCAAAACTCAAGTACAAACCGCCATAGACAGCATGGGCATCGTGGCGCCACTGGTTATCAACGAGGAAGGTTCATGTACCATTCGCTCGGTTAATCGGGCTAACGACTGTACATGGTGGCAAAACCTCCTCATGGTTCAACGTGACTTAGGCATAGGCGCAGGAGCCTACTATTGGCTTAGCGACTCAGGACTAGGCGGAATCTATGCAGGAGAAGCACTACTTAGCAGCGGCTACTTACCTAACGACATGGGCCAAATCTACATCAACACATACGTACCCACACCAGAGACCACTGCAACTGCGACATCAACTCCAGAAGCAACATCAACAGCTACAACTACTACAGCAACAACAACAGTAGCACCAACGGATACACCAACCGCGACTCCTCAACCGACTATTGCCCCAACAGCAACACCAACAGAACAGCCAACAACCCCAGAACCTACCGAAAACGCACCGTATCAGCAACTTGTTCACCATTGCTTTAGTCAATGGCGTTTAATGCTTTGGTCGCCCCTTGATTTGTGGTTCTCCCAACTTTAGTGGCAGAAACCATAGCCTCACTTTTTTGTTTTACATTTTTAATCCCATTCTACGCTGGAATAGGCTGCGACTGCTCCTTAGCAAATCTTTTCGGACCCTTCGGAGGAGACTTCGGCTTAGGCGACTGTTTAGTAAAAATAGTTTTCCCAGTTTTAGCATCAAAATCCACAGTTACCGCTTCGCCTGAACTTATCTTACCAGACAATATCTCAGTTGCCAGCGGCGTTTCGATAGTTGTTTGAATTTTGCGTTTAAGCTCGCGCGCGCCTAATTCGGGTACGTAACTAATTTCAGCCAAATGCCCAATTAAGGCTTCAGTGAAGTTTAGCTCGATTTTTTGTGACCGCGCCGCATGCTTTACCCGCTCAAGTTGAAGCCGCACAATCAGCTTTATCTGTGGTTTAGATAAGGCGTGGAATACGATGATGTCGTCGATGCGGTTGAGGAATTCAGGCTTAAATTGCATCCGTAAAACCGTCATCAACTGTTCTTTGAGTTGCTCGTAGGTTTTGGGCGTCGGCGTTTGGAGGTTGTCTTGGATGAGGTCAGAGCCGATGTTAGAAGTCATGATGATTATGGTGTTCGTGAAGTCCACTACGCGACCTTTCCCGTCGGTTAAACGCCCATCATCGAAAACTTGGAGCAAAATGTTACTGACTGCTTGGTGGGCTTTTTCGATTTCATCTAGCAGAATCACAGAGTAAGGCCGCCGCCTAACCGCCTCAGTCAATTGCCCGCCCTCCTCATAACCCACATAGCCCGGCGGAGCACCAATCAAACGACTCACAGTGTGCCGCTCCATGTATTCGGACATGTCGATTCGGGTAAGCGCATTTTCATCACCAAACATGAACCATGCCAGAGTTTTAGCTAACTCTGTTTTTCCCACGCCCGTGGGACCCAAAAACATGAACACTGCAATTGGGCGTTTGGTGTCGGTTAGTCCCGCGCGGTTTCTCAGGATGGCGTCTGAAACCGCTTGGACCGCCTCATCTTGACCTACTATACGTTCGTGGAGGCTTTCTTTCATGCGCAGCAGCTTTTCTCTTTCCGCTTCGGTTAATTCAGAAACAGGTATACCGGTAATTTTGGAGACCACCTGCGCAACATGCGACGCTTTGACTTCTTCGGTGGTGACGCCTTTTTCTTTGCGCCAGTCGGCTTCTTTTTCGTCTCGTTCTTTTTCGAGTTTTTTGATTTCGGTTTCGAGTTTTTCGGCTTCTTTGAACCGCTTATGCTGCGATGCATACTCCCGTTCCCGTTTGAGTTTTCCGATTTGTTCATCAAGCTCTTTAACTTCGGGTGGACGAGAAGTTATGCCGATCCGGACTCGCGCCGCCGCTTGGTCTACCAAGTCGATGGCTTTGTCGGGGAGAAAACGGTTGCTTATGTAGCGCTCGGAAAGTTCTGCTGCGGCTACGATGGCTTCGTCGGTGATTTTGACTTTATGATGCGCCTCGTAACGGTCCCTAAGACCCCGTAGAATCTCGATGGTCTGGGGAACGGTGGGTTCGGAGACAAAAATAGGTTGGAAGCGGCGTTCCAGCGCTGCGTCTTTTTCGATGTGTTTTTGGTATTCGTTTAGGGTGGTTGCCCCGATTAGGTGAAGTTCTCCTCGGGCGAGATGCGGTTTGATGACTTGGGATACGTCTAAGCCGCCTTCTTCGCCAGTTCCACCTGCCTTCATGATAGTGTGAAGTTCGTCAACAAAGATTATGACTTCATCTTTGTGATTGACTATTTCGTCTAGAACCTGTTTGATTCTTTCCTCAAATTCCCCGCGATATTTTGAGCCCGCCACAAGAGAGTTTATGTTTAATTCAACAACACGCTTGTTCTGGAGTACCTCGGGCACTTCGCCGCTGACTATGCGTTGGGCTAAGCCTTCCACAATCGCGGTTTTTCCAACCCCCGGTTCCCCAATCAGGACAGGATTGTTTTTTGTGCGGCGAGACAATATCTCCACCATTGTCTCAATCTCTGAGGATCTGCCGATTACGGGGTCAAGTTTGCCTTCTTTAGCCAGTTTGGAGAGGTCACGGGAGTATTTGTCAAGGTTGGGGGTGACGCTTTGGGTTTCCACGCGACCTTGCTGAGCGCCTTTACCGACTACTTTTATGATTTGTTGGCGCACCGCTTCAGGCGTTAAACCATACTTACGCAGCAACTCACCTGCCATACCGTCCTCTTCCTCCATTAAGCCGACCAGCAAATGTTCAGGACCAATGTAGCCATGACCCAGTTGCTGTGCAGCTTCAAAGGACAACTCAAACACCCGCTTCACACGCGGAGAAATCCCCAACTCTTGGGGATGAACCTCTTTAGAGCCTTGGGGAGCATTATTTTCAATGTAGACGCGGACATCTTCGGGTTTGATGCCGAATTGCTTGTAAAGCTCCTTAACCACCTCGCTGTTTGAGATAGCATAAAGCAGGTGTTCAGTGTCGACTTCGTCGCGTTTTAATTTTAGCGCGATTTGGGCGGCGTCTTGAAAGAGTTCTTTTGTGTGCTCAGAGAGGTATTGGTCGATGTCGATGGCTTCGCGATGACGAGGGAGGGGGTAGCCAAGCGCTGATGAGGTTTCGCCGAAGTCTGTGCCGAATTCGGAGAATAAATTGTCAAAGATGTTGCCGCCAAACATTCGGCTGAAAGGCGAGAACGATTGTTGCTGGAGCATCCGTAGGTCCTGCGCGCAAACATGCAGAATCCGTGATTGTCCGTTCTCGACAACTTTGACTTCAGCGGTGGCGGGTCTAGTTTTACAAATATCACAAATTAGTCTCGACAAAAATTAGCGCCCTGTGTTTTGGGGTTTTTAGGGGATTTATACCTTTGTGGTTACAAACCTAAGTTACAGAAATGCCGCAGTTCTCACTGGATCACCCAAGAAACGTAGCCCAGACCACGCAGTTTAACTACTATCAAACGTTAAAAGCCGCCTTGTTCCCGTATAGGGCTTTGATTTAGGTGCTGTTTAGTGGTTATCTGCCAACATCAGGGTCAGAGTTGAAGTAACGTTGGCGATTCTTCTCAGCTTGTAGGTTACTAGCTCTTTGAGTTCAGCCTGTGAACTCGCAGTGGCTTTAACTATCAAGTCATATACGCCATAAGAAACGTAAACCTCGTCTATGGTGCCTGCTTTTTTAACTTCACTTAAGACTTGGTCTTCTAAACCAGGGGACACCTTGAACAATACATATGCGCTTGGCATATTAATCTACGGCAATATAATTGATGGGTGTTTGCATAAAATACTTGCGCAACTTTGAGCGTTTGACTTCTTAGCAACTACCATCACGCCAACCACAGACGTTGATGCTTCTGGATTTTGGAGGATAAGTATTGTATAATTTGAGAAACATTTGGGTATAATCTTGTAAAATCTATTTAATCTATATACGCCTACGATTTTTCAAAAACCAAAAAGGAAGAATTAAAATGGATTTACAGCAGCTATGGTCAGATTTCATAAGCGCCTCAACAAGCTATGAATCGATTACGGTAGATAGAGTCATCTTAGCGTTGCTTTTCTCATTCGCAATCAACATGCTGATTTTCTATATTTACCGAAGAACCTTCAAAGGCGTCATCTATAACCGCCAATTCAACATAGGCTTAGTCCTCACAGGTTTAGTTGTGACTTTGGTGGTGTTGCCCATCAGCTCCAACGTCGCCCTCTCATTAGGCATGGTTGGCGCATTGAGCATTGTGCGTTTTCGAACAGCCATCAAAGACCCCAAAGATATAGTGTTCACGTTTTGGACCATAGCCGTAGGAATAATCTGTGGTGCAGGACTGTACATGATTGCCATAGTGGGCGTCCCCATAATCGCGGGCATGCTCTTCATATTAGAACGCACACGATTCCACGGACCAGAACCCTACCTTCTGGTAGTTCACTATAAAAGTGAAGCAGAAGCCGCCGTTCAAGCTGCCCTCCCAAAGCATAAGATTCGTTCTCGAACGGTAAACAGTGACGGCGTCGAATTGATGGGAGAAGTCAGAATGAACAATAGCGAGATTCCAAAGGTTGATGAACTCTTAAAAATTGAAGGCGTAAAAGATGCGGCTGTTGTAAGCTACACCGCTGATAACGCCTAACCCTTTTTTGGGGGCAAAAAAAATGTCTGTTAGAAGACGAGAACTGAAGTACGCCATTGACCAATTAGAATACCAAGTTTTAAGAAGTAAACTAGCAACCATTTTGAAGCCTGACCCCAACATGCGTAAAAGCAACTACGTGATAAGAAGTCTCTACTTTGATGACCTTTCAAACACGGCTTTTTGGGAGAAAGAATCAGGCGAATTCCACAGAAAAAAGTACAGGCTCCGCATCTACAATCTTGATGATTCTCTGATAAAGTTCGAACGAAAAAGCAAAGATGGCAGTTACGTATACAAGGAAACAACCCTTGTAACTCGTGAAAACGCCGACCGCTTAATAGCTGGAGACTACAGTTTCATAGCACACACAGACAACGCGATTTTGAGGGATTTCTATGCAGAGGCTTCCTGTAAACTTATGCGGCCCGTAGTTATTGTAGAGTACGACCGCGAAGCGTATCAACAGCCCATCGGTAGAGTCAGAGTCACTTTTGACAAACGATTGCGAACCAGCGTGACTGCTAAAGACTTTTTTGACCCCCACGCTACTCTAATGAGTGCTCTAGACCAGCCGAATATAGTGTTAGAAGTCAAATACACCGAGGTATTACCCACTTACCTCAAGGGGCTGTTTCCAGATACGATTAAGCCGCAGTTGGCTATCGGAAAGTTTTCTATCTGCAGAGAACAACAAATGTGCCAAACAGGTTACCCATAAAAGTTTTTTAACAAAGTTTTTTTTTAAAAAAAAAATGTAGAAAGGTTAACGGTAGACTGCCGTTACTGTGCTTGTTGCTGTGAAACTTGTGTATTGTGTGCCGCCCGAGTAGGTGCCGCCAGTGTATAAGCCGTCTTGAGGTGTGCCTGTTGAGCTGCCGCCTATGTAGACGTTGTATGTTGTGCCTGTGTTCATTGCGGGGGAACAGACGACTATGGATTGATAGACTTTGGTTGGTTTGAAGGTGACGATGTTGCTGCCAGATGAGCTTTCGATGTGGATCAATGTGCCAGCTGAGTAGCTGTTTCTAAAGTTGACAAGCACTGAGCACTGTGTGGAGGTACTGCTTAGGGCTTGAGCCATGCCTGAACTGCCAGCTGCGACCAAGTAGCCTCCCGTCATCTTGAAGGAGCTGAAGTCTAGTGCGCCGTTGCCGTTGTCGGTTGGTCCGTTTACGAGAACGGTTCCAGCCGTCATGGTTACTGCGCCGTTAACGTCTATGCCGTCTCCACCAGCATCCACGTATATGTAGCCGCCGTTTATGTAGAGTGCACAGTTGCCGCTGTTCGTGAAACCGTCTCCGCCACCTGGACCACCCATTCCTGGGCCTGGCTGGGTTCCAGAGTTGTCGTTGCCTCCTGCGCCGTTTATGCCGTCGTCGCTTGCGATTAAGTGGATGTTTCCGCCGTTTATGGTGATGATGACGCTTTCTATGCCTTCATAGGATTTTGCTATGTTAATGGTTCCGCCGTTGATTGTGATTGCTGAGTCTGCGTGTATAGCGTCGTCTCCTGTAGATATGGAAAATGTTCCGCCGCTGATGGTTACGGTTCCGTTTGAGTGGATGGCGTCATCTGCGGAGTTTAGGGTGAAGGTTCCGCTTGAAATCGTTACAGAGGATAGTCCTTTGATTGCTTTTGCAGATGTGCTAGTGCTGCCGCTGCTGCCTCCGGCGGTTGATGCCGTTATTTGTCCGCCAGTTATGGTAACGTCTGTTGCTGCTGATATTGCGTCGCCGTTGCTGCTGATTGCTAGGTTGCCGTTTTGGATGTCGATGTAGCCTCTTGTTGCGTTATCGGCGTTGTCTGATAGTAAACCGTTGTCGCTGCAGCTAATGGTGATTTTTCCGTCTTTGACTATGACGTAGTCTTTTCCGCGTATGCCGTCATTGCCTGCGTTTACAGTGATTGTTCCACTTTTGAGGATTAATCCGTCTTTGCTTGTTATTCCATCATCTATGCCTTGGACTGTTAGGGCGCCTGTGCCGTAGATTGTGAGGTCGCTTGTGCAGTATATGGCTGCGTTGAGGTCTGTTGTGGTTGCGGTGCGGGTATCTTTTATCGTGTTTGTTGTTCCGTCGTCCAGTATTATGACTGTTTTTTTGGCGTCGACTATGTAGATGGGGGCGCTATTTGAGCAGGTGACATCGACGTTGCTTAAAATGAGTTGAACGGTGCCTTTGTCTGCGCTGTTAACGATTATTTGTCCGTTTGTGAGGGTGCCGCTGATTTTGTATGCTCCCGCTGAGGTTATTGTTGCTGTTGAGCCATCGATGGTTACGGTGGATGCGTCGGCGGTTATTGAATTGGAATTTAGGGTTATGTTTACTACTTGGCTTTCGTCGTAGACGTAGTCTGCTGCGTCTTCGTGGTCTTCTTCATGTGTAGTCGTCGTAGTGGTGGTGTCGGTGCCTGAGGTTTGGCTACCGGTGTTTGAATTGGTCGTCGGCGTAGCTGTAGGCGTGGCTTGGGTTCCAGATTGGTCGGTGGTGCCTGTTGGCGTGGCGGTTGATTGATCTTGGTTGCCTGTTGAATCGGATTCGCCGTTGTTGCTGTTGGCAAAGGAGTTTACTAATTCGTAGGCTGCAATGGATAGTATTAGGCAAGCGCATACGGCAACTAATATCAATCGTGTTTTGTTCATTTGACTCACTAACCGACCTGTGGTTTGGAAAATATTAAAGCATTTTACAGGATTTTACCCAAATTATTACAGATTTAAGAAAGCCACAAACCGACAAATATGCGAGCGAGACAGCGCTTGAGCCAACTCGTTATGCATATAAACCGCAATAACTCATAGATAGTGCCGAGGTTCTTGGAGGATAAAATATTGAAGTATACCGTTTTGTTTATGGATATTGAAGGCGAGTCGCATTTTAAAGAGGAAACCGTAGAATTTGAGTCGGTTAATTTTGCGCCACCTGCCCCTGCCGTGGAACTCTCTAGCTTCTGTGATGCCCGCAAGATGGTTTTCTTTAAGATAGCCCAAGGTTGGTTTGGCGATTGGCACCCTGCACCTAAACGGCAATTCTTCTGTTGCCTAATCGGGGAGGTGGAATTGGCAACAAGCGACGGTGAAAAACGCTTCTTCAAGGCGGGTGACGTTTTTCTTTTGGAAGATACTGCGGGTAAGGGTCATCAAACTAGAGTTGTTGGGAATCAGGATTATGTGGCGGCTATTGTACAGTTAGAGTAGAAGTAGAGGGGTTACCAGCTAGTAATATTGGAAAAAAACCATGAGACGAAATTCCGATACCACTAGCCAGTAATATCGTTAATTGGGTGTAACCGCCTATTAAATTTTATCCATCCACATTCACTTACACGCCCCCCTCTCCACTCATCCCCAGCGTCGTTTGAAAAGCCCTTTTAAAAGCAATAAACACACCCTAAGCTTCCGCACAGAAAGGGAGAAGCAACATGACAAACAAACACTGCAAAGAAGGCTGCCCATATGGGGAAAACCGTTGAATCCTACCGCATTGCCTTGGAGGAGGAAATCCGCCGCTGGAGAGGTTTCCAAAAAGCCCTGAGAACCGAAGACCGCGAAGCTTTTGAAGCCGTGATGGATGCCTGCCGAAGCTACGCGTCCGCGGCAAGCAACGCAACCCAACCCATCCTCTTTGAGCCCATGGTGATTTCGATTCTGGTAGCGCAACAAAAGAAAATCCAGCAGCTAGAGAAGAAAATAGATGCCCAACACGCCGCGTCAGGTTAGGGGCTGGCTACTAGACGTTTACCCCTCGGAATCTGGCAAGGTCACTGTGTGGGTAATCGCCGAAACCGGGGAAAGAATCAAATTAACCGACAATTTCCAACCCGCCATCTACGTCTCCGCCAAACAAGAAGACATAGACCCCTTAATCTGCCAGTTAGCCGACAACCCCAAAATCGAAGCCCTAAAAATAGTCTACAAATACGCGCAACCCACGGACAGCCAGAAAAGTCGCGTCATCGAAGTAACCGTCAAAGACTGCCGACAAATCCCCGCCTTAACCACAGAAATCCTCCGCATAGGCCGCTATCTACGCTATGAACTGCACAACTGCGACCTCCACAGCGACCGCGCATACATGTTTAGCCACGACCTTTTCCCCCTCGCACACCTAGAAGTCACGGCGGGCAAAAGGGGGTTAAGCTACAGGCTGCTAGACTCAGTGGAAAGCATAGACTACGTTATTCCCCAACTGCGGGTCATCAAATTGGAGGTGGAGGTCATCAAGAAGCAACTGTTGCCTACGTTTGAGGATGAAATCCGCTGCATCCGCCTCAAAGGGGCAGGCCAAGAGGAAGTGGTGATTGATTATGGCGACGAAGCCACGAAGCTTTTGCAGTTTGTTTATGCCATAGACGAGTTTGACCCCGACATAATCGTGACGAGCGGCGGCGACGCCTACCTATTTGGCTACCTCCTAAACCGAGCCCACATAAACGACATCGCAGCCGAATTTAACCTCAACAGAGACAAAACCCGCCTAACCCAAAAACCCGCTGGAGCAGGGAGGAGCTACATGTCATATGGGCATACGTTCTATCGGGCAAGCATGATGCGCCTCTACGGCAGAATACACGTGGACGAAAACAACACCTTCGTCATGAGTGAATCAGGCTTTGACGGCTACGTCGAGATAGCACGCACCTGCAGAGCCCCCCTCCACACAGCAGCCAGATTCTCGATTGGGTCTAGCATGTCCTCGATACAATTCTATCAAGCCATCAAGGATGATTTTCTGTTACCGCGGAACAAAAAAATCCCTGAAGCCTTCAAATCCGCCAGTGACCTGCTGGTAGGCGACCGAGGAGGATTCGTCTTTGAACCCCGCGTAGGCATCCACGACTCAGTGGGGGAACTGGATTTTTCCTCGATGTACCCATCTTTGATGTACAAGTATAACATTTCCGCCGAAACCGTACTCTGCAAATGCTGCCCCGACTCACCCATCCGCATTCCAGACCTCAACTACCACATCTGCACCAAACGACTCGGCATGGTTCCCAAAACCGTCAACTTAGCCCTAACCAAACGACTAACCTACAAACGCCTCAAAAACGAAGCCACAGACGAACGCCTCAAACAGATGTATGATAGCCGCCAAACCGCTTTGAAATGGATACTGGTGACATGTTTTGGCTATTTGGGGTTTAAGAACTCCAAATTCGGCACCGTCGATGGACATATCGGCGTCTGCGCGTTTGCCCGAGAAGCCTTCCTAAAAGCGGCGCACCTCGCAGAAGACCACGGTTTCGAGGTCATTCATGGCATTGTGGATTCGCTGTGGCTAAAAAAACCCAACGCCACCCCCCAAGACTATCAACACCTCTGCAAAGCAATAACCGACGAAATCGGAATCCCCATCAACTTTGAGGGAATATATCGATGGATCGCGTTTTTACCCTCTAAGCTGCACCCTAAGATAGGGGTTTTGAACCGCTATTTTGGCGTGTTTGATGATGGCAAACTCAAAGTCCGCGGCTTAGAGGTCCGCCGTAGTGATACGCCCAAATTTGTTTATGACGCACAGATGGAGATGATGAAGGCTTTAGCTTCCGCCCGCAACAACCAAGAATTCACCGAAAAAATCCCCGCAGCGCTACAGGTTGTTAGGGCGTATCGGCAGCGGCTAATCGACGGCGACATTGCCTTGGGCGATTTGATTGTTACGCGTCATCTCTCCAAAAACCCCGACGAATACAAGCAAAAGGTAAGCCAACTTATCGCCGCAGAACAACTCCAACAGCAAGGAGCCCCCGCACACGCAGGCAACAACGTCGCGTTTCTCTTCACGGACACAAAAAACAGGCGTCCCAGCCGACGGGTACGGGCAGAAAAACTCCTCCAAAACGGCGTCAACGCGGATGTTGAGAGGTATTTGTCGCTGCTTTATGCCTCAGCTGAAACGCTGCTTAGCGTGAAGGGCTACACCGCAAAGAAGGTACAAGACGCAGTTGAGGGTTACGCGGAGGATACATTAGCGAAATATCTGCGGTAACGCAAGGGTTTGAAAAACGGGTTATCAGCCAAGAGCATTTGAAGCATTGTTTTTCTTCTTTAAAGCAACCGCAAAAACCGCAAGCAACATTGACGCGATTGCCACGCCTGCAATGATTTCTATAAAGAGGTGATTGTTGTCAGGGTATGTTTCGATGGGGGGTTGGCTGTCAGATGGTGTTTCGGGGGGTAAAGGGGTTGCTGTTTGGGTGTTATTGGAACCTATGCTTTCATTTTGAAGTGCGCCAGCGATAGTTGTTTCGTGGAGGTAGTTGATTTCGCCTGTATCAGCCCATAACCTAACACGAATGCCAGTAACCATGCCAGGATAAACTGTGTCAAGAGGCAAAACAACTTCCCATTGAGGATACAACGCGTTGTCTTTGGGTTGCATAGTTAACTCGGCATAGCGCCATCTAGTTGTTTCGTCGACAGTCAAGTTATTAACAATTGAGCCGCCTATAGCATAAGAGTAGTTTTTTGCGCTCTCTTTGGCTAGGTTTACAGCCTGCTCTTCAGAAACAAACATATCAACACTCCCTATAGGGTACTGGCGCCAATTATCACTAAACAACTTCAAAGTTCCGTTTCGAAAGACCAGAGTTATTTGATTGTAGGTGTTATGAATGCCGTTAGGCGCGTCCATCCACTCAAACCGCTCAGAAGCGTCTCTAACTATGGTCAGTCTTACATCGTTGGATGTGATTGTTAGAGGCTTTATTTCCGTGATGTTGTTGAGCATATTTAGCAGCGGTTGAAGATATCCAGCTTTTGATTCGCTTTGATATCTATCCATAAAGCGTTTGGCTAAATCAAGAGTATCTGTGTTAGGTCGAGTGAGAACTGGCAAACCATCAATCGGGGTTATATTGCACCAAATCATAGCGTCATTTTTGAAGATGAAAGTACAGTCAATTTTGCTCTCTTCTGAGTTTAATTCATATAGCAATATAATCTCCGTAATACCCTGCTCATCCACAGATTCTTTCTGTGATTTTAGATGGAACTCATATTTCGCGACATCAAGTTCAACCACATTTTCCAGAAATGCCCTTGCGGTTTCCTCTTTAGTTACGTTAGCTGAACAAGAGGCTGGCACCTGAACAAGTGCAACCACAAAGAGCGCAACGATTATCAGGCCAAAGACAGTTTTGCGCAAAGCAACAGCCGAGAAAGTATCACCTTTTCAAATTAAATATTTTACGCGAAAAACTAAGAAAAATCAAAACGATGACAAACCACATCCACTAAAAAAACCCTAAGGAGGGTAGGTCCGTATTGGCGCAGAAACAGTCTATCAGCATGTTGAAAAAAAGCAATTAAAGGAGAGGGTAGGGTCTCTGAGGTACTCTATCTTCAAAAACAGACAAACATAAACAAAACAACAAAAAATTGCCAAAAATAGGTTAGCCATGCATAGGTCAAACATACAGCGAGCCTCACTCATCGAAACTTTTGTTTCAGCCAAATATCGCTCAGACACTATATTGACTCGACACCTTAGGCGATTGGTGGCCGCGGGCTGAGCTAGTCGACCGAAGTCTTCTAGCTTACACCCCGGCTCCATCAAACTCATCTTTTATGAGAGCCTTCGTCCAGTGAAACTGGAATGGCTGCCTCTTTTCGGGAGAGGCTTCGAGCTTAGATGCTTTCAGCTCTTATCCACAACGGCGTGGCTGCCCGGCGACTGCCTTATCAGACAACCGGTTAACTAGAGGCCACAGCGTCCCGTTCCTCTCGTACTAGGGACCCTTTCCCCTCAAGCAGCCAACACTCCCAGCAGATAAAGTCCGACCTGTCTCACGACGGTCTAAACCCAGCTCACGTTCCCTTTTAATAGGCGAGCAGCCTCACCCTTGGCCCCTTATGCAGGGCCAGGATAGGAAGAGCCGACATCGAGGTACCAAGCCGCGGGGTCGATGGGGACTCTCGCCCGCGACGAGCCTGTTATCCCTAGGGTAATTTTTCTGACACATCCAGCCCCCACCAAAGGGGAGCATGGATGATCGCTAAGCCCGGATTTCTCCTCTGCGTCCCTTACTGTTTGGGACTCAGTCAGGCTGGCTTTTGCCCTTGCACTCTACGGAGGGTTTCTGTCCCCCCTGAGCCAACCTTAGGGCGCCCTTGATATCTTTTCAAGGGCGTGCCGCCCCAGCCGAACTGCCCACCTACCGTTGTTCCAGCCCGCAAGGGGCCGGTGAGAAACACGGTTGCAGAAGGTCGGTGTTCCATTGTTGCCTCCCCCAGGTCCCAGAGAACCCAGGATCGACGGCTCCCGACTACGCTCTGTATCCACAACCGTATTCCAGCGGCAGGCTGCAGTAAAACTCCACAGGGACTTCTTTTCCCGCTGGGAGATCGTGGACTGTTCGTCCACGTTATGTGGTTTCACCGGGTAGTACGCGGGGACAGTGGGGCCCTCGTTGATCCATTCATGCACGTCGGAACTTACCCGACAAGGCATTTGGCTACCTTGAGAGAGTCAGAGTTACTCCCGGCGTTTGCAGGCCCTTAGCCCAGTTGGACCCAGGTTTCAGGTACCTGTACTGGCCAGGATTCAGAAGCCGTTCACAAGCTTTCGCTCTTGCGGCTTCCTGTGTTTTTATTAAACAGTCGAGACCCCTTTGTCACTGCGACCTGCTCTCCCAGCACAAGGCTGAAAGAACAGGCACCCCTTATACCAAAGGTACGGGGCTAATTTGCCGAGTTCCCTCGCATTACTGTATACCCGAAACGCCTTAGGTTGCTAGCCTAGGGACACCTGTGTCGGTTCTAGGTACGATCATAAAGGATCCTTCTTAGTGTGTTTTTCAGTGGCTCCAGAGATCAACTGAACCTCCCTAAAACGGGTGGCTATTCCCAATTTCGCCCAGTTCTCGTCATTACGACACTCCCTGGGTTTATAAGGTTAAACAAGGCGAAGACCTTGCTCAGTTTACCCCGAAACGTCAACACTAAGCTTGCGTTGCCGCGCGTACCTCTATGGTTCCGGAATTTTAGCCGGATTCCCTTTTTCGGCATAATCGGTTAAGTTATGCCTTAGGATCGACTTACCCCCGGCTGATGATCGTTGCCGGGGAACCCTGGCCCCTTCGGCGGAGAAGATTCTCACTTCTCTTTGCTGTTACTACCACCGGGATTCGCAATCCTAATCGGTCCACTGGACCTCACAGCCCAGCTTCTGTCCAACTAGGACGCCTTCCTACCAGCGCAGCTTAAGCTGCGTTCTGAGGTATCGGTGGCTGGCTTAGCCCCGTCAATTTTCGGGGCCGTCAGCCTCGGCGGGTGAGCTGTTACGCTATCTTTGAAGGATGGCTGCTTCTAAGCCTACCTCCCCGCTGTTTAAGGCTGACGACGCCCTTTGGTTTGACATTTAGCCAGCACTTGGGGACCTTAACCTCAGTCTGGGTTGTCCCCCTCTCGGTCGTGGAGCTTACCCCCACTAACCCGTCTCCCAAGGTCTTAGGTGCGAGTGGATTCGTAGTTTGAAAGGAAAGTGGACTCTTTCGAATCCTTGTTTCCCAATCAGTGCTCTACCCCACTAGCTGCCTCGCTTGGGACTGGGCTCAGGCCCACTTCGGAAGGAACTAGCTATCACCAGACTAGATTGGTCTTTAGCCCCTAGCCCCAGGTCTGAGGAACAAATTGCACGTTAGAACCCCTGCGAGCCTCCACTAGGCTTTCGCCTAGCTTCGCCCTGCCCAGGGCTAGATCGTCTGGTTTCTAGTATGTATAGTTATGACTTCGGGCCCTTTCAGACCCTGCGCCTGGCTCTTGCGAGTTGCGCGCTTATCGGTTTCCCTTTGCTTACAAGTTGATGCTTTTAGGCTTGCCATAACTATAAACTCCCCGGCCCGTGTTTCTAGACGGAACGCAAAACCCTGATCCACCTTCCTCGTACTGCCGCTTCACAGCGGTCTCCTATGGAAAGCTTCGTTTCTTTAGGGCCTTGCACGTCTGTAACTATCTGGTTTCAGGCACTTTTCACCCCCATTCCGGGGTACTTTTCAGTTTTCCGTCACCGTACTAGTGCGCTATCGGTCTTGAGATGTATTTAGTCTTGGAAGTTGGTGACTTCCAGCTTTCCACACCAAAGCCATGGTGTGGTAGTCTGGGACTCTCGCTCAACTCTTTCTGTGTTACGTTTACGGGGCTATCACCCTCTGTGGCAGGCCTTTTCAGGCCATTTCAACTTTTTCAGTGAAGAGGAAGCAAGGCCCTTAACCCTACATCTCCCATGCCTTTCGGCACGGGATTCGGTTTGGACTGTTCCCATTTCGCTCGCTGCTACTAAGGGAATCCCGTTTTGGTTTCTTTTCCTCCCCCTACTAAGATGCTTCCGTTCGGGGGGTACCCACTCCGTAAAGGAGTAACGACTCCGTAGAGTCTATGAGAAGTCTCATTCGGGTATCCTCGGTTCTAAGGCTGCTTGCGCTTACCCGAGGCGGTATCGCGGCTTGCCGCGCCCTTCTTCGGCTCTCAAGCCGAGCCATCCTCCAGATAGCGTGGCGTTGTTCGGGCCAATGGTAGTGTCTGTTTGGCGTTTGGTGAAACATTGTTTCGTTGTAGTGTATTGGCGTCGTTGTGTATGTTTGACCTATGCATGGTGTCATTTTAAGCGCCAGTAGCGCCCATTCACCGCTTCACCCCACATCGTGTTCTGGTGTGGGGCTGCATCCTTTAATGGCATAACCCATTTTTTGCTGAATTGCATTAGAAGCGAGGTCGTTTAATATAAGCATATCGTTGCGGTTTCTGGTTGTCGTTCGGCGAGTCGTCGGCTGGTAGCTTCTTCTTCCAATGCAATCTTGGCTCAACATTCCAGGTCAGGGTTGCTGAGTTGCACCCGATAGGGAACTTATCTTAGCAACATCCCATCATATAAGAGTGTCGCTACATATGGAACAACAGCTACAAAAATTGTAACAATTACGACCCACATATCCAGAAAGAGCCGAGCAACCCCTTTGCCCATTCCAACAAGTTAACGCCCATCCCCGCGCGCGCAAAGTTACCTTTTACATCAGACACAGAAAAGCAACCAAACATGAAAAAATACCCACAGAAAACTGCGGCGCAACAAAATAAATCGACATTGAGGTCAAATTATTTGGATACAGGCTTCTAAACAGTTACGCCTTATATACTTTAGATAATGGAGGGGTAGGTCTTTGGGGTCTCCAATCAGGTAACTATGTTTTGGAGCAGTAACTTTTATTTGGGCAAAGTTTTATGTGATGGGTGTATCTGGGTGAATTTGGGTGCCTCGATAGCTCAGCCCAGTAGAGCGGCTGCCTTGTAAGCAGCAGGCCGCGGGAGCAAGGCCCGCTCGAGGCTCCAAAAATTTTAGATAAAGAAAAGTGGGTTGTTGCTTGAAACGCAACCAACGCCGCGCATACCACAACCTAACGTGCGTTTTTCGCCAACATGTTTGGGTCTTTGGTGTTTCTATGTTGTGTCCTATAGGGGGTAGGTGAGGTGCCCGCTTGCATTGTGCTGTCTTTGCCTTCGATGCTTTCTTGTGGATTCTTTGAAAGATTCTGCATACACTCACATGCACATCCTGACTGATTCAACATGGAACTATGGACCGCGTGTGAAGAAAAACAGTTACGCCACACCGAAACAACCGCAGAAAAACGTTGCAACCAACAAAAGCAGCCGCAGACGCAAGCTATCTTGTGGAAATTCCTAAACCGCAACACCCACACAAAGAGAGAAAAACCGATTTTACCCTTTGAATAATCGGAGAGGGTAGCTGCAGAGAAACGTGGTTTTAGGCTTCGGGTTCTTCTTCGCCTTTCGCCGCTAGCTTCGCCTTGATCGCTTTCGTGTCAGTAATAACCAGCTTGTATTTGCGGGCTTGCGTGGAGACGATTTCGTTCTCAAAGAGCTTCTTGAGTGACTTGAACACTTTCTTAGATGGCTCACCAGTTTTGTCCGCTAACTCCTGAAGAGACAAATCTTTGCCATCAGCCTGAAGGGTTGCTACAACTTTTTCATCAGTTTTGTTTAGTTTCATTTTTCATTACCCCGGACAGTATTGGTACGGTTTGTATTGATGTGAGTTGGCTAAAGTATTTTACGGTATATAGAGCTGATTTCTCATAGGCTATTTAGCGACTGAAGTCTTTCTCACGGCATAACCGTTTAAGGGACAAAAGAAAAAGAGCAATACCAGAGAACCGATTAAGCTGTGGCTAACAACTGGTTACCACAAGCGCTTATTACATACAATAATCTCATTAAAAATGCTTATTTTACAACATATTTTGGCGATTAAAATGAAAAATTTTAAAAATATAAAAACCAAGCGAACGCTATATACAGCAATAATCATAATTTTGATTGCCTCACTAATAACAGCCATTTCACCCAACGTAACGACTGCACAGATGGCAGATAACAGCCTAGGAGTCCCCCACTATTATGGCCCCTACCCCAACTACGCAACCAGTCAACTCCCCACTGTCACAACCGACCCTAACACCGGAAGCATAACCTCGGTTTCAGGAGGCATCCGAAAATTCATCGATTCTCTGCCGCTAGTAGGCGAAAGCGGCGCAAACAACCTTGGCCAATACATACCCGAAGCCGTGGCAGACACAACAACTTACCCCGGATGCGATTACTACGAGATTGCACTCGTAGAATTCACCCAACAAATGCACACAGACCTAACACCAACCACCCTACGCGGATACGTACAGCTTGAAACACCCGCAAATTATGACATAAGCAAACATTATCCACTCAAATACCCCGATGGGTCAGACATCCTTAAAGTAGACGGTTCACAAGCAATCGCAATAGACCGACCTCGCTACCTCGGCCCCCTAATCACAGCACAAAAAGACGTCCCTACCCGCGTTACATTCACCAATTTCCTCCCAACAGGTATGGACGGGGACTTGTTTTTACCAGTTGATACAACAGTCATGGGAGCAGGCATGGGACCCATTCCGATGCTAAACCCTGACGGCTCAATAATGTACAACCCCGATGGAACCATAATGTATGAATCCTACACCCAGAACCGCGCAACAGTACATCTTCATGGCGGAAACACCCCCTGGATAAGCGATGGAACAGTTCACCAATGGATTACACCTGCTGGAGAAGACACAGTCTACCCCAAAGGAGTAAGTGTACAATATGTTCCCGACATGTGGTTTGTTAACGGTAATGTGATTCCCGACACTATCGGTCAAACAACTCCCCCTGTTCCAGAAGCATCCAATAATCCAGGAGCAGGCGCCCTCACATTCTACTACACTAACCAACAAAGCGCAAGACTACTCTTCTATCACGACCACTCATACGGCATTACCCGTCTAAATGTCTACGCAGGAGAGACAGCGGGATACATAATCCGAGACAGCACCGAACAATCATTAATAAATCAAGGCATAATCCCCCAAAACGAAATCCCACTAATCATCCAAGACAAAACGTTCGTTCCCGACACAACCACACCCATAACTAACATGTATGGCACATTTGCCTCTCAACTTGCCTTCCAAGACCCCACTTGGGATACAGCGCGATATGGAGGAACAGGAAACCTATGGTACCCACACGTTTACATGCCAATGCAGAACCCCGGAGACCCCTCGGGACAGAACCAATTCGGCAGATGGCAATACTCCCCATGGTTCTGGCCGCCATATACACCCACACATGGACCAGTCGCTAACCCATATTATAACCCACTTGACCCCAACAACCCCATGGAACCAAAACTTATCCCCGGAACCCCCAATCCGTCAATGCCCGGAGAAGCCTTCATGGACACACCAGTCATAAATGGCATCGCCTACCCCTATCTGGAAGTACAACCCCAAACCTATCGCTTCCGCATCCTAAACGCTGCAGATGACCGCGCGTGGAACCTACAATTCTACGTAGCAGACAACACCACCGTAACATTTGATGGCAGAGTTAACACAGAAGTTAAAATGGTTCAAGCTAGCTACAACTCAACATATCCAGCAGGTTGGCCCACAGATGGTAGAGACGGAGGCGTCCCTGACCCCGCAAACATTGGACCATCATTTATCCAAATTGGCAACGAAGCAGGTTTCCTCCCCCGCCCAACAGTTTTGCCAACTCAACCAGTTGATTGGAACTGGAACCAAGGCAATTTCGACTTTGGCGTACTCCTAAAATACACATTACTATTAGGTGCAGCTGAACGCGCTGATGTGCTCGTTGATTTTTCGCAGTTTGCGGGTAAAACACTTATTCTCTATAATGACTGCCCGGCCCCAGTCCCAGCCAATGATCCTCGACAAGACTACTACACAGATAATCCGGACCAAACGGATTCAGGAGGCGCCCCAAGCACTATCGCAGGCTACGGCTCCAATACGCGGACAATAATGCAGATTCGAGTAGCAAATACAACCCCCGCAGCACCTTATGACCTCGATGCATTGAACAAAGCCTTTGCTTCAACAGCGACTACTCAAGGTGTTTTTGCCGCATCTCAGAAGCCCATCATCGTTCCAGAAACAACGTACAATTCAGCATACAACCAAACCTTTACAAATACCTACGGCACCATCTACGATAATTCACTAACCTTTACACCAATCAACTCTGCCACTTCAGTTACAATTCCGCTGCAAAACAAAGCCATACATGACGAAATGGGTGGAGCATTTGAAGTGGAATATGGTAGAATGTCGGTGATGATGGGTGTAGAGCAGCCAAAATCAACACCCTACACGCAGACCACAATTCTGTATAACTATATGGATTCACCCACCGAACTCATCAAACCCTCCATAGTCGGAACTCAAATCGGTACATTAGATGACGGAACCCAAATTTGGCGTATCACCCAAAACGGCGTAGACACACACCCAATGCATTGGCACATGTTTGACGTACAGTTAATTAACAGAGTAGGATGGGACAATCTTATTCGACCGCCAGACGCAAATGAACTCGGCTGGAAAGAGACAATCCGAGTTAACCCACTTCAAGACATCTATATTGCATTGCGACCAATCGTTCCCGACCTACCATTCGATTTACCTAACAGTATTCGCCCAATGGACCCCACGCTACCTCTTGGAGCCACCATAAAGACCAGCACGTTCATAATGGACCCCACCGGTCAACCTATCACTGAAATAAATAATGAAATCAACTTTGGCTGGGAATACATGTGGCATTGCCATATGTTAGCCCATGAAGAAATGGATGCAATGAGACCCATCGCTTTAGCGGTTCCACCAAAAGCGCCATCAGATTTGAGTGTAATAGGTTTCGGAAACAGAGCAACCTTAACATGGAAAGACAATGCACTTAGCGAAACAGGCTTCACGATACAGCGTGCAAATGACGCAAACTTCGTCACTGCAATAACACTGGCGACTGTTGGAGCAGGCACCACCACCTATATTGATACCACGATCAGCCCAAGAACTGCATACTACTACAGGGTACAAGCAAACAATTTGGTCGGCGACACAACAGTATATACCGGAGCAAATGGCTTCCCAACTCTGCAGGCAAATTCAGGATGGTCAAACACTGCTGTTCTCAATGGACCAACACCTCCCAATGCACCATCAGATCTCAGAGTCACTAATGTTGCCGCTAACAGAATCAGTCTAGCATGGACAGATAACTCGTTCAACGAATTAGGTTTCATAATTCAGGTGGCGACCGACAGCGCATTTACACAGAATGTACGAACCTTTTCTGTTCGGGCAGGCGTAACGACATTTACCGATACCGGTGTTACAGTCAACAGACAGTACTACTATAGAGTGTTAGCGTACAATGCTGCAGGAAATTCAGCGTGGTCCAATGTAGTCAATCCCTCCACCAATCCACCAACCGCGCCCTCCAATTTAGCTGCCTCAAATATAGCGCGAAGAAGCGTAACTTTAAGCTGGACAGTCAATTCTAACAATCAAAACGGCTTCACTATTCAAAGAGCCACTAATGCAGCTTTTACTGCAAACGTAAGAACCTTCAGTGTCGCAGCAGACACCAACGTCTACCTTAACAATGCACTTACACCAAACACCCTATACTATTATCGTGTTCAAGCCTACAATGGAATTGGTTCTTCATCGTGGTCAAATGTGATCTCTGTAAGAACAATACCCTAAGTTTAGGAACCACTCCTAAACTCCCCTTTTTTAATTAACAAATGGAGACAAAAAAATGAATAAAAAACACAAGAAAATCATAATCACAAGTATCATCATCACGTTAACAGTTAGTCCGATGCTTTTACTAAATTATCTTTTGACAGCAGATTCCACACCAACCATCACCTTTACCTTCGACAATGGTCAACCGATTCTGACAACAAAACAGAATACCCCAATAATCCAAACAGTGGATAACCTGACACTGTTAATCAGTTCCCCCAATGATAAAAAAAGCCCCGCTTTTTCAATACAAAGCTATGAAACCACATTTGTTCGCTTATCCCAATTCTCAGGTAACTACCTCTTTGACAATAAACCAACCTCAGAAGCACTAACTCTACAATTTGACCAATGTTTGTGCAGCATACAATTAACATTCGCCACGATCGAATATTGTGGCGGAGAAGGCACTAATCCCAGCAGAATTACACTTACAGCATATAGAGACACCATGGATTCAACACCTATTGGAGAAAACAGCGCAGAAGGCGTCTTCGGAGTCGACGCATATCCTCAAGGCACACTTACGTTTGATTCAACCACACCATTCAATGTATTAAAAGTAGAATTGCCCATTCAGGGACCAGATAAAGCCAAAGACTTCTATATAGACAACATCAGTGTTCGCATCGTAGCATAAAATCGGCAAAAAAACGGAAGCATCACAGGGTTTAGTAGTAAACTGTTTTCTATTCACAATAAATTTTAGGCTTCGGACTTTCAATCCGTTTTCTGAGCTTCATCAGTTTTAAGGGCAGCTTTCTTTTCCGGCGCCACCTTGAGCCCATGGTACTCGTACATGATGCGGAGCGCGTCACGGATGGCTTCGTTGCGGCTGTTATAGACCCCTTTCTCGATTAGGGTGTTTAGAAGGTCAAGGTAACGTTTAGTTAATCGGATAGTTATTCGTTCTCGTTTGTTTCCATCGGACACGGATTCATCGCCAACAGAGATTAATTTAGGTGTACGAATGGTACATCTCTATGTACCCACTACGCACCCACGATATAAGTTCTTGGCAGACACCAAGACACCATTTATCTGCCACTACAGGGGGCGCCAAATAAACCTTACCGCTAAAGAAGACAAAAATTCGGGGCTTCCTTAACGAAAAGTGCCCATTATCACTCGGTACCCACTTTCCCTTGATAGAATCGTGCAGTTGCCGAAGGTTTTTTCAAAAAGGGCAGGGAGGGCTTTGGCGCCGATTTTGCTGCGAATCACCATCTGGAATGTGCCGTTAGTTGCCAATACTTTGGGCGCCTGTGATATTATTGCTTTGACTGTATCCATACCCGCACTTACTGGCGGATTGGACAGAACACAGTTGAAGAGTGTGCCTTCCACGGGTTCGTATAGGTAACCATACTTTACTTCGGCATTAGAAATCCGATTGGCGGATAGGTTCTGTTTAGCTAAGCGTACCGCGCGGATGTTTACGTCTGTTAGTACGACGTGGAGTTGGGGGTTTGTGGCGGCTGCCACGATGCCTACGGCGCCATATCCGCATCCGATGTCGAGCACGTTGCCGGTTTTTGGTAGAACCATGGCTTCGATTAGGATTTGGGTGCCGTTGTCGATTTTGCGTTTGGAGAATACGCTTGAGGAGGTTAAGAACTGGAAGTTTTTGCCGAGGAGGTTAGCTTTGATTATGCCGAATTGGTCGTTGCATTTGGGGGCTGAGGTGAAGTAGTGTTCAGTGGGTTTTGGGGGTTTGGTCATGGGGTTTTTCACTGCCCGTCTTCCAAACTTTCGGGTAAGTTCCTCGGGGCATAAGCACCCGCGCCAAAGATGCAGCCTCGCCATGGTTCAAGTCAAGGATTTCTTGGGTTGAGAGGGTTGCTTTTCCCAGCGCGATTACTTCGCCTTTGAGGGTAAAGATTGCGACCATGGAGGTTTTTTCTATGCCGCTATCGACCGATAGAATGCCTGGGATGGTGAGGTTGGCGCCGTGGCAGAGGGCGTCAACAGCAGAGTCGCGGACAACGATTTTGGGGAGTTGCGCCAACGCGTTTTCCATGGGTTCAATAAATTTATGCAGATAAGCAGGGTCCTTGGTGGTTTGGTACTGGCTGAAGTAGTAGGCAACGTCGTGTAGGGTGACGCATTTTGGGCTGGATTCCATGAAGGGTCCTGCGCGGCTACGGCGGAGTTCTTGCATGTGTGCGCCAACGCCAAGGACTTCTCCGATGTCGAAGCATAATTTGCGGATGTAGGTTCCGCCTTCGCATGCGACTTTGAACAGCACGTTGCGACCATCACGTTCGAGGTAATCGATGTAGTAGATGCGGCGGGTGCGGATTTGTCGTTTGACCGCAGAACGGAGGGGTGGGCGTTGGTAGATTTCGTCTTCAAACTGGCTAAGAACATAGCGGATTTGGGATTCGTCCACGTCGCCGTGGAGTTTAAGCACGCAGACGTATTCTTTGCCGCTGTATAGGAGGGCTTGAACCATTTTTGTGGCGTCTTCAAGTGTGATGGGTAAGACGCCTGTGACTTTGGGGTCGAGGGTTCCGCCGTGTCCGATGGTTGGGATTTGGAGGATTCTTTTGGTCCATGCAGCGACCTCGTGGCTTGTTGGGCCAGCGGGTTTGTCGAGGTTAATGGTGCCAAATTGGATGATTTGATTGGGTGAGCGCTCCGCTGGTTTGCAGCCGTAACGCGGGTCAGTTGAGTCTTCGGCTTTTATGCGGGTTTCACGTTTGGTTTCCCAAGGCGGAAGGGTTCGAGGCACAGGATAGCTTCTCCTACCAGACAAAAAGAAAGTGAAGTAATTAAAGGTTAAAACACGAAGGGGTTTACTCGTCTTCGGTCATGGCTTCAGTTAAGCCTTGAGCCTGCAGAGCAGAGGCAACATCATCGTCAGAGGCGCCACGTTTAATGTCGAGCTTCTCTGGCAGCGGCATAACATGGCCAATGTTGACGCGGCGGCGTTTAATGCCAGTAACCTTTTTGGGTCCGGTAACTAATACGAAGCTTTTATCCATGACGTCAATGATGACACATTTACTGCCGGCTTCACGACCAGCCACTTTAATGCAAATTCTACCGACTTCAATAGCGGGCATGTTTAGAGTTCTCCTAAAAAGCAATACTACCATCGGGAAATATAAAGCCTAACACTACGCTAACCAGAAAAACGGCGAAACCCACAGCTCAATAGGCAACATAAGGCTATCGGGATAGGACAGTTGGAGGTACCTACCGCTCACTTATTTTTGGCGAGGATTTCTACTGGTTTTCAACATGCTAATGAGCTGTTTCTGCGTCAATAGTGACCTACCCCCCTTAGGTTTCTGCATAGAACCACTAATAGGCTCCAAATATGCCCGCTTAGCCCCTCCCCTCTATCGTTTCTGCATAGATTGGATATTAGCATCCAAATAAACCCCAAATCGGTTAGTTGACAGCAAAGCAAACAGCAGAAAAAGATGTCTACAGAGGGTTTTGTTGAATTTGTGTGCTGGGTGCTCTGATGTAGGGAACCAAGGGGAAAACCTTTGAGGAGATACCCTACCTCTGGAGGCAATGTGTTTCGAGAGCTTCTTCAGAGCACCTTTCAGCCGATTGTTTGGTCAAAATCTTTTGCCTCATGTATAACGATAGGCGCTGTTTTGCCTACATATCAAATTGGATGCGGTTTTCCGCAGACAAAAAACTCTATTGATAAAAAAATCCTAAACTTTTTTTAAAAAATAAAGCATCATATCAGCTTGTTCGTGCCCAAGTGGTGTCGAAGTAGATTTGGCAAAGGGCAACCAGAGCAGGGTTAGTGGTCCACAAGTCAGGTCCTTTTGTTAAGTGTATGTTGGGGTCTAACGCAATCGAGGCGGAGACTCCATCGAAAATGATTATGGCAGCAACGGACGAGTTGGGCGTTGTTTTTAGTTCAAAATTTGGGTATTTTTGTAGAGTACTGTTGACCCATTTGGGGTTTGAACAGTTAGGCGGTTTATCCGTCAGTATTCGCACTACCACGCCTCGTTTAAGGGCCTCTTTTAAAAGAACCTCGAAAAGAAAACACGCTTTTTTAAAACGCCCCCAGCTAGTAACCATTTCAAACCTTTGCTCAGTCTCAGATAGGGCGTTTTGATATTTTTTGGATAGGTTGCCTTCGCAGATTTCACCAAAAGAGGGCCTAACAATAACAGAGGGTAACTGCTCGGTTTGGTTGAACTTTTTGGATAGGTTTTTTACTTTTTGGGTTAGGTGTGTCAGGTCAATTGTTTTCTGGTTTAGCAGTATCGCTAAGCCTTCTGAGACGGGTACAGCGGTATAAGTTGTGGGTAACGTAACGTTTTGCCTAACTAAGCCCAACAGTCGCAGATCATCAAGTAAAGGATAAACCTCTTGGCGATTAATTACGGCTAATTTCGCAATCGTACGCGCCCTAGCCTCGCCACACCTCAGAAGGGCCAAATAGACATGCGCCTGCCTACTAGAAAGACCTAAACCAATTAATGTATCCACATCTTCGATGCTAATTCGCGGTTTATCGGTATAAATGGGGATGATTTGGGCAGATTGTAAGTCGACGCTTAAAGATTGAAAATCGCAGTCTGTTTCTTCGGGTTCTTTGGCATTATGAATAGCAAAATCGGTCAACCGACTTTTTTTCCGAGTACGCATTTAGCTATTATTTCGGAATTTTACCTTTTAAATCGCTGTGATGGATAAACTATACATACGATAGTATAGTAAACAAATGCAAATACATTAAGCGGTTTAGACTATTTTAGTAAAATAATTAAAGGTTAATACGTACTATGAAAAAAACTAAGACGGTCACCAATAATGCCTGAAAATGAAAACTCATTATCAATCCGGAAAGTAGTTCCGTCTTCAGACCAAGAAGAAATAGACATCCTTGTAAATTTAGGCTGTTCGTTCTCTCAATCCCGCGTCTATTTGGCTTTAATCCAGAATGGCAGTTCCACTATAGGGTCAATCGCAAAGGTTACGGGAATACACCGAGAAAACCTATACAAAATCATCCACAGCCTCATACAGAAGGGACTTGTCGAACAAGAAGTAGATTCCCCCAGCAAGTACTACGCTTTGCCACCCGACGAAGTATTGACCATGCTGATTAATCGTAGGCAAACGCAGATTTCCCAACTTAAAATACAATCAGAAGCAGTTGTAGAAAAGCTAAGGAAAAAAAGGTTACAAAATGCTGTAGGCGAAAACGAAAATGCACACTTTATAGTAGTTTCAGGAAAGGATATTGTAATTGAGCGGCTTAAAAAAGTGCTTGATAAAACTCAAATCAGCGTCGATACAGTGACTACCCAATTACGTTTTTCTCAAGCGATAATAGAATTCGCCGAAGGTTATCGGCAAGCCT
This sequence comes from Candidatus Bathyarchaeota archaeon, assembly GCA_026014745.1. Classification (NCBI taxonomy): domain Archaea; kingdom Thermoproteati; phylum Candidatus Bathyarchaeota; species Candidatus Bathyarchaeota archaeon. The sequence continues at coordinate 463,552 of JAOZHS010000002.1, forward strand.
TAAAGCGAGGCGTAAAAATTCGATTAGCAACAGAAAAATATGTTCCTGAAAAGGAAGCACTTGAAATTCTAAAAGAACTAACAAAGAATCCCGATTTTCAAGTCAAATGTTTTCCCAATCCTTTACAGGCTATTGCGGCAATATTCGATAAAAAAGAAGCCCACGTTTCAATATCCGTGACCGCTAACCTTTCAGGCGCGGCGGGTTTATGGTCGAATAATAGCTGCTTTACAGCGATAGCACAGGCTTATTTTGAAGAAAAATGGAGAAATTCAACCAATTTACTCTAACAGTGAAACAACATAAAAAAAATTAGATAGCCGAGGCAGAGTTCTGTGTTCTATAGATTATGGTTCTGTTTTTGTTCGTTTTTTCAAGAATACGAAAACGAAGGGCAAAATTATGAGGACAAAAGTAACGAGAAGAAGATATGTTGCGTTTGGCGTTGAGGGCGCATCGTTGTCTGATGGGCTGCTGGAAGCTGGTGTTTGGGATGCTGACGGCGTCCCAAAATTTGAACCACCGTAGCCTAATGCTTCACAACTAATGACGTCTCCTGAATCTGCCCAGAGCATCACTTCAATGTAGGATACACTCCCCTGATGAAGAGAGGTTAGGGGCAAATCAACAATCCAGATGGGATACAGAACCGTGTAGTCCCCGCTGGACAAAAACGACACGTGTGAACGGATGTGTTCTTGGGCGATGTCGCTTGTGGAAATAGAGTAGTTTGTGGTTGTGTGTTGTAGGGCAATGTCTTGGGCTTCTTGCTGGGAAGTATTGACCTCGGAGTTGCCTAACGTGTAGATGCTGCGGTCGTCGTGGAAATCTGTAACTTCTGAACCCTGCACGCTCAATCTGAGTCGATTATAATCCGCATCGCGAACCACGTTGCCGCAGGTTATCAGCGTTCGGTCGCCTTGAACGTTCACTTCTATTAGGAGATTGTCAACCGTTTCGGTAGAATTAACCGAAAAATCAGTGTTCTCTAGTAAAGTTCTGAATTGTGTTAGTTGGGCGTCGCCGCTGTAGGTTTGGTAGCGTTGCAGAAAAGCCAAAGCTGCAGCTTTAGTGTCAGAAGCCAAGGGCAAAGCATAGTATGGGGGTCCTTGCGACAACTCATCGAACGAGCAGGTGGTTAGGGTGGAGCCCCAAAAAGTGAATGACACAGTCAAAACGCTTGTGCCGCAGCGGTCAGGTGAAATCAACAGCCCCGTAGAGTCAAGCCGATATTGACCCGTAGATTGAAACATGTTTGCAGAGCTGTTTGCGGTCAGAAGCGCCTGATACTTTGAGAGGTCAAGCCCAAAGACTTTATCCAAAAAATCCAGTACCTTTTCGGTGTCTACGGGTGGCGCAGCTTCTGCAAAGTCTAATGGCACAACAAATGCACCTAAAAGGATGGATAGAACAATGACTGCTTGAAACGTTCTGTTTAGGGGAAACCTCAGTACACGTTTTGGCATCGCTTAATTGACCTCTTTAGGGCTGCGTTAACCGATACGTACGGGGTGGGTGATGCCATAAGAGGCTTTTCGTCAAACATATTTGACTAACCAAAAAATAGTCTTAGTCAAGGTTTCTTGACAAAGTTAGCGGGCGAGTTCCCGAATGTTTTAAAGCGTAGGGCTGACATTAGTTGTTTGCAAGTTCAGGGGTTTGCTTTGAATTCAAGTTACCATTACATGCAGTTGCCACGCGAAGTCATCGTTGGACGAGGCACCCTTAACTGTATCCCCGACGTTGCACGGCGTCTGGGGCTGCACGGCAAGGCGCTAGTTATTTCGGGGCAGAGAAGCTACGATTTAGCGGGCCAAACCATCTGCAGCTTTTTAGAGCAGTCAGGATTGCGTGTAGATGTGGTCAAGATTAAAACCATGAACGAAGCCGACCTCGTCTTAATTGAAGAACAAATCGAAGACGTGGAACCACAGGTTCTCTTCGGCGTAGGCGGCGGCGCCATAATCGACGCAGCCAAAATCAGCTCCTGCACCCAAGACGTCCCCTTCATAAGCGTCCCCACCACCGTCAGCCACGACGGCATCGCCAGCCCCCTCGCATCCTTTAAAGGCTCAGATAAACCCTACTCCATCCTCGCCCAAGCACCCCTCGCCATCATCGCAGACACAGAGGTCATCGCGCAGGCGCCATGGCGATTTGTGGTCAGCGGTTGCGGAGACATCATATCAAAATTCACCGCCGTCAAAGACTGGAAACTAGCACATCTAGAAAAAGACGAATACTACGGCGGTTACGCAGCCAGCCTTGCATTGATGAGTGCCAAGCTAGTAACAGAAAATGCCCAGTTAATTGTTAACCGAGAGGATGAGGGGTTGCGGGTGCTTTTGGAGGCATTGATTAGTTGCGGTGTTGCCATGAGCATCGCGGGAAGCAGCCGACCCTGCAGCGGAGCAGAACACCTCTTTAGCCACGCGCTTGACCTAATCAGCCCCAACCACGCCATGCACGGCGAACAATGTGGAGTTGGCGCGATTTTCACTTCTTTTCTGCACGGCTCCAATTGGCAACGCATAAAAGCCACTCTCAAACAGATCGGTGCACCCACCACAGCCTACGAATTAGGCGTTAAAGATATGGATGTGGTGAAAGCGTTGCAGGTTGCAGTGCAGATTCGCCCCGAGAGGTACACTATTCTGCATAAATTGAACTTGAATTTTGACGCCTGCGAAACGGTAGCCCGCGCGACAGGCATTATTTCTTAGGAACGCGTAGGGGTTGGAGCAGGGCGAATTGGTTGCCTTCAGGGTCCTCTGCCGCAGCTATCCAGCCGACTTCGGGCACTTCCTGTGTAGGTTGGGTGACTTTGCCGCCGAGCTTCTCAATCTTTGCTAAGAAGCTATGGATGGATTCAACCGCGAAATAATTGATAGGTTTGCCTTCGGGAATCTGCTTTTTGTACATGCCGCCATTGACGCCGGGACGCTGCATCATGCCGTTCTCGTCCGTTGGAACGGTCTGGATGACCCAATAATCAATCGGTCCAGGCGTCTGCGTTATTTTCCAGCCAAACACCTGCTCATAGAAAGTTTTGAGTTTCTCAACGTTATCGGCTGGGATTTCAAAATGGATTATTGTGTGGTCCATTTCTGGTTTTCACCTCCCTCACAAGAGGATATTGAAATGGTAAACGACTACAATATCTACTATAGAGCATGAGGAATTAAGAGTTTCCTTGAGCCAACAGAGTTAGAGGCTTACTGTAATTTGCATTGCGTTGAACCCTAAAGGGCACTTTGCGCACAGTCACCGTTTATTCAGCAAAGATACTCACAAGTAGGTCATGAGAAAGTAAACAAAAAATTAAGAAAGAAAAGAATGGTTAAAGAATTTACTCTTTAGCTTTTGCTTCTTCGACAGGAGCAACGGGTTCAGGGGCTGGGACAGGTGCGGCGGCGGGTTTAGGTTCAGATTTGAAGGTTTCCACGAAGCTTGTTTCAGCGAGTTCAGGTAGGAATTTCTGGATATCCATTGCGATGCCGCGTTTTGCGATTTGGACGCCTTCTACGTAGAAGGTGTCTTCAGGCATGTCGATGGTGAGGCTTTGGTCTTTTAGGGTTAGTTTGAATTTGGATTCTTCCACTACGGGGATGCGGCGGTGAATAAGTGCGCCGATTTTAGCTTCAGCGGTGTCGAGTTTTTTGGTTGCGGTGACATCGTAGATGAGGGTTCTGCCTGCAAGGGGTGGGTTGAAGTCAAGTAGCACGCGGCCTGCGCCTATGGCACGGACTGTGGCTTGTTTGCCTTGGAATTCGATACGGGCGCCGATAACGGGGTTGATTTCTTTGGCGTAGAGTTGTTTTATTGGGACGCGGCGGATTTTTTCGGGGTCACGTGGACCAAATGCTTTGTCCGCAGGTATCTCTACGGTTTGGGCTTGTTCTATCTCCATGCTTAGGAGGGATTCGTCGAGGGCTTTTAGCACCCAGCTTTCGCCGACAACGACGAGTTTAGGTTCATAAATTTCGCCTTCTTTGTGAAGGTGCTCTTTTTTTGCAACGTCTTCTTTGGTAGTGTCGAAAACTTCGTTTGTCTCTTTTACTTTGGCTACGTAATCGATTAGTATGAAATCTCCTTTTTGTAGGGCCATCTTGAATCATCCTTGTTTTAACGGGGAACTGTAAGAGTTTCAAACGCGCATAAAAACTTTGTCCAGCAAATAACAGGGTTACGTTTCCTACGCAAACAATTCAGACAAACGCTAAGAAAATTTAGAGTTCGGCGTGTTGATTAGTTAAGACGTCGCTTATCGAGTGGATTTCGTAATGGTTAAAAAGCCGTCGGAGGGCGTCTTTGACAATTTCAGCGTGGTTCTCATAGAGGCCACCTTTGATTAGGCAATCCATACCTTCAAGGTATGGGGGCGCCATAGCTACTGTCACCTGTTTCCGTTGGTTCGTCACAATCTTCCATTTCTCCTATAATTACTGTTAAGATAGGGAGGCTTTTTAAGCTTAAATTGGATTCAGAACTCGGACATGCATACAACCGCCAAAACTCCAGCTTTAACCCTCATATTTACCTAAAACGCCATTCCTTAACTCATATGTCACCCCCAAACGCGCCGCCTCATACAAATCCGTTGACGTCGCCACCACTGTCACCCCCTCCTCCCGATTAATCCGCCCCAACATATCCCAAACCAACCCTGAATTCTCATCATCCAAACTCGAAGTCGGCTCATCCGCCAACAACACACGCGGACGATTAACCAATGCCCGAATCAACGCCACCCGCTGCCGTTCACCCCCGCTCAAACTCTCAGGAGACCGCTCCGACACAGCCTCCAACCCGAAATACCCCAAAAGTTCACTCGCCCGCGCTCGACGCTGAGGCTTCTTGACGCCTGCTAGCGCCATCGGCAACTCGATGTTCTCCATTACAGACAGCGTGGGCAAGAGGTTAAAGAATTGGAAAACCAGCCCAAACTGATGCAGCCGCAAACTGGCTTTTTGGTCGTCCTTGAGCGTCTGGGTGTCCTGTCCGAGGTAGGTAACGGTGCCATGGGTGGGGGTTTGTAGGAGTCCGAGGATTTTGAAGAGGTTGGTTTTTCCTGCGCCTGATTTGCCGCGTATTGAGACGAATTCGCCTTCGTGAATGGTTAGGTCTACGTTTTTTAATACTTTGGTAGCGCCGTAGATTTGGGAAACGTTGGTTAATTCTACGAGGGGCTTAGGGTTTTGCGTAAATGGTTACCTCCGGGTTCACATAGATGATGCTATAATTTGAAAGCGTGCTTGTCCAGTTCTGGGGCAACTCGACGGGACTGCTCTGATAGAGGACAAATCCATTGCGGTACATTTGACCATAAACGTAAATGACATCGGGTGCGGTCGCGTCTTCGGTGAAGTAGCGTAAGCCGCCAAGCACGTTTACCGTCTGGTTGTAGTAACCGCTAAGCAGATAGGAGACTTTGACATCGCCAGTGACTGTTTGATTGTCGTTGTTTGTTGCAGTCCAGCCCGCCGCTGCATATTCGGAGGGTTCATAGCGCCAGAAATACCCCAAATAGGGCTCCTGCAACGAAACTGCCGCGTATAAACTAAAAGAGTTAACCACCACCAAAAAGACAATTATAGCTGCGGCTGCGACTTTGGGCAAAGCCTGGCTTTTTTTCCATGAGCGCCGGGTTAGTTTGTAAATGCCGACAGCTACCAGCAGCATCATAGGGGGCAAAAGGAAGTTTAAACATCTAGACACCAAACCGACGCCATTAGGGAGGTTACCAAAGAAACAGTACAAAGCAAAACCAATGACGGGCAGCAACCAAAAAAACGGCAAAAACAGCGATAAACCCCGATTATACAGCCTGTTGAGCGCATAGATACAAAACGGCGTAGTCACAATAAAGGGCAAGGCAAACAAAAAGTAAGATCCAGGCAAAAGTGGGGCACCCGACAAAACGGGTAGCTGAGTCAAGACAAAAAAAAGGGCAACAAGCACGACTAAACCTAAAGCAGCCTTAAGGGCGGTTCTAGACGGCGTGCCACGTTTTGGCGTGAAAATTATGTAGAGGGCGGCTGTTAGGGTGAGGGCTTGGTAAGCTGCTACAGAGAGCAAATCGCTTGCGATGATTGTTTGAGGCAACGCCCAGTAGGCGTAAAGCCCAAAATAAAGCACCACCGCCACCAAGAGGACGACAAAGTAGTAGAAGTTGGATTTGTTAGAGTTGGTTTGCGGTTGGGGTTTGCTGAAATAGAAGGCAAGGGTGAGGCTAGCTATTATACCCAGAGTGAGAAACGCTGTGAGTTGATGGGTTAACACGAGCCCAACCGAGAGAAGAGAAAAAGCTAACGTTCCTTTCCAACCGTGCCTCAACAGGAAAACCAGAATTAGCGTTATGTATATGGGGTTTGCGAAGGTTTCCTTGGTAACGCCAGCTGTGAATAGAGTGTAGGGAAACGCTGTAGCTAAAAGGGCAGCAGCAATTAGGGCAATTGTGGTATTCTGCGTGATTTTCTTGACCAGCACAAAGTAAATCGGGATGGTTAAGGCGGCGACTATGGGAACAGCTATCCCCATAACGCTCATAGCGGAGGAATCGGTGAGTTCCGATATGGCGACTCCAAAGATGCTGACTGCGGGCATGTAATTGTTGTATCCGTCAAAGAGGTCACTGTTAAGCGGGATAGGCGTGTTCTCCATAAGCAGCTCGGTGTTTCGTATTAGGGGCCACGCGTCAGTGGAGAAAGGCATACCCGTTATTAGGGTTGGGTAGAGCCGTAAAGCCATCCCAAAAGCAATCAGCATCAAGAGGAGGAGATAGATTTTGTTTATGGATTAAACCTCCTGCGAGATATGCTTAGGCTGAGCAGCAAGAAAAGAAAAACAAAGTTTGCGACGACAATAAGGGGTTCAAACTCAAAAACAAGAGCGTGAGACAATACTTCAAGGGTACCGAGGTTTCTGAAAACCGTCATCACCCCCGCGCTGACTAAAGTTCCGATTACGGTTGCAACTAAAGTCCAGCCGAGCAATTGCAGCACGAGGTCCAGTTTTAAGTTTTTACTTGAAACGCCAAGCGCACGCAACGTTTCCAATTCCGCAGAATGCTGCTTAAAAAATAGGGTTAACGCGCATAGGGCGGTTCCACTCGCCAACGCTAAAACAGCCACGGACAAAATTAGCAGGGTTTCTTTGCTTACGCCGTAACGGTCAAGGTAACTTTTCATGAACTGCTGAGAATCCTCAACGCTTACTTTACCAGTCAGGTTGAGGTTGGCTTGAGGCAGCGGAAGAAGAGCTTCGAGTTCACGTTGGGTTTCGCTTTTAGGAGTCGGTGCAGGTTGACTAGTTTGGTTAGATAGGATGTGGGTGAGTTGGTTACTGTTGACTATTTGGGGGTCAATTTTGGTGCGTATCAGCGTAACGGTGTCGTAGTTAAGACCCCGCAGCCATTGTCCAACATAAAGCGGCACCAGAGCTTCATCATCTAAAGCGGAGTTAGACTCGAAAATGCCTTTGACAGTTAGTTGCACGTATTGACTTGACAACACGCCAAAGGCAAGTATTTGGTCACCGATTTTGAGGCTGAGTTTTGAAGCAAGTTTTTTTCCGATAAGGGCAGAGTCGGTGTCACTCAACGTCAAGTTTTCGCCCTCCAACATCGTTAACGAGTTGAGTTTAACGAGCTCATCTGGAAGAACTCCCCGCACAAACACAGATTGCCCCTCAATAGTTACGGGCGCGATAACTTCGGGGCTTGCCGCAAGCACCCCATCTACGGTAACTATTGGGTTGATTAGACTAAGCCATATCGTACCCGTGAATGGTGTGGCACCTACGTTGCTATAAACCGCCAAAATATCGGTTTGTTGCCCCGCATAGTTGGTGAATCCATTGTAGAAGCCCAAGAAACTATTGGCGGTTATGGAGAAAAGAACGGATATTAAAGACAAAATAACGACGAAACTGAGGACCCGAGGCGTTTTGAGGTAACGAAAGCGAATTAGCGTCAAAGGGGCACCTCCCGTACGACTGATCGGGCTGCGTTAAAAATTGGGTAGAGACTTCCAATCAACGCTGCGGCAAGGGCAGGCAACAAAATTGCGGCTGCTTGCAGGGGCTCAAGAAACGGCGCCAACGCCATGTTACCCCAAACCCAACGCACACCCGTAGCCGCCACCTGAGCCCCAACAACACCCAAAGCTACCCCTAACGCTGCACCAACAAGGGCAACAATCAAGGTGTACGCGAAAAGCAGGCTGATAATCAGAGGTTTTTGCGCGCCCAAACCTCGAAGAGCACCCAACTCGCATTGAGCTTCATGGATTAAACGAGCCGTCAAAACATACGCAGCAGCCAAAACTACAACATAGATTGCGATTGACCACAAGGTTATGAAAAACACAGTTTGGTTGTTTATGTCCTGAGCAAACGTCACGGTCTGCTGGGTCTGGAGGAGTTTTGTGTCAGCGGGGAGCGTTCGGGTAAGGTTAGATACGGCAGCGTTGTTTTTTAGGGATAATTCTATAAATGAGACCGACCCGCCGTTTTGGGTTAAGGCTTGGAGGCTGCTAAGCGGCATGACGATTTCTGTGTCAACCTGCTTGTTGGCTTGTATAACGCCTACAACCTTAAACGTCGCCGCATGGTCTCCAACAGTTACGGTCAGGTTGCCGTTCAGGTTGACTCCTGCAAGTTTGGAGCAGATAACGCCAATGTTTGTCTCCGCTGGATTTTGGCTTATGGAACCGTTGATGTAAGCGTGGTTATTTTTTAGAAATGCCTCTAAATCGTCCACGCCGCGGACATCTACGCTTAGGTTGGCGAATTCCGAGGTGAGGGCTGCAGGGGTTATTTGTTGGGCAACTGCATAGGCGACATCAGGGTTGCTTTGCAACTGGATGACATAGGCATAATCTACGTGACTATCAAAGAGTCCCTGCGAAGTTTTGCTTACCAAAAGGTAGGTTTCACTTATGTTCGCCAACTGTGTTAAAGAGGCGGTTTGGGCGGCGACATTGTTTAGTAAGGAAAAAATCGAGGCTACCAACGCGATTAGCAAGGCGATGGCGAATATGGCGGACGCTGTGCCTTTTTTCCGAAGAAGCATTTTGAGGATTAAGCGTCGCATGCCTATTCTCCAATAATTAAGTTAGGTGACTGCTGTGACGTTTAGCCAGAGTTGAGCCCAACGCTGAGGCTGGTACTGGTTTTGGTTTGTGGTTTCGTTATAAAACCAAAGTTCAAAAATGACCCGCTGGTTGTCGCCGGGTTGAGTCAAATTTATTGTGACTGGAAAAATCCAAGATTGGTTGTTTGCAAGAACCTGCTCAAACATCCAAATCGGCTCCACGGGGGCAGGGTTGGTTTGGGTGTAGTTGTTGCCTACCTTTACGGGTATGGTGTAGAGCATAGGTTTGCCCATTTGGTTATCCACGTAGATGTAGAGTTTAACGGGTTGGTTGACAACGATTTGGGAAGGATAATCGCCCAGCTTCTGGTTTGGGCCCAAAAGTCCCAGAGCAGTAAAGGGTTCAGTTTGGCTGGGGGGAAAATAAAATTCGGAAAACGTGACGGCTGCCACAAGAACGGTGCCTGCTAAAATTAAAGCGCAGATTTGCCGGAGAGTCACAACGAAAGATTTCGATTTTTCTACGGGTTGGAAAGTGACACGGTATTTTTTGTGAAGTTTAAACCAGACCTGCAAAATAAGCCGTGGACCCCAAAAATACGCCACAACACCTACAATGAGCAGGCAACAAACAACTATCAAGGGAACAACGGGGATGGGAACAGATGCAGCTTGTTTTAGGTCTTGGGCGGTTTGGGTTACGTTTTGGATTTGGGTTTGGGCTTGGCTTGTCAGCGTCGCGGCTTTTTGGGAGTCGGTTTCTTGTTGGGCTTGGTTCGTTAGGTTGAGTGCTTGGTTAAGTTGGTCGATTAGGCTGCTAGGGTCAGCGCCTGCGTGATAGGCGTCTAGGATAGCTTGGTAGGCTTTGTCCACTGTGTTTTGGGTGGGTTGTTGGGCGTTGACTACTGCGGCGGCTAACGTCAAAGCCGTCAATAAACAACCAATCAGAAACAGTTTAGGCATCATTAGTCTGCCAGCCACTGGATACAAATCTAGCCAGAAGACATATATAAAAATTCTATGAAACCCTTTCTAGTGATAGGGAGCCAATGAAATGAACGGTGACCTACATCAAATAATTCTACAAACTGCCCAAAAACTTGGTCAACCAACATTATCAGAACTAATTGACAGCATTACACAACAGAAAGGCGTAAAATTCGATGACGCCGCCCAAGCAGTGTATACTGAATGGAAAAGAGGCAACCTAAACCTCACAACACCCAACCCAGCCACCTCATTTACAAGCTACCTACTTAGCTTAGAAAACTCGGGATTCTGGGCAGTCACAGTTTTTCTAATTGTAACTACAGTGGTTGCCTTCACGGTTGAATCCTCCGTGCTGCTCTTTGCCCGTTACGCGTTAGGCAGTATTTTGGTTTTTTTCCTGTGTGGGCTTATGCTTATGATGGCGCTTTATCCGCGTAAGGACGATTTAGGTGGAGTGGAGCGGATTGCACTGTCTATTGGGTTTAGTCTAGTAATGGTTACTTTTGTGGGATTGATACTAAACTATACGCCGTGGGGGCTACAGCTGGGAACGATTATCGTCTCGTTGGTTGTGATTTCAGAGATACTGGCGGTGGTGTGGGTTGTTCGGAAATTTAGGTATCATATGATGGCTCTTAGGGTTTAGTGTGAAGCTTCGACTGGTCAGTTAAACCTTATTAAATGCCTTTTACACCTTGAATAAATGCAGACAATTGTCATATAATTGTCATCTATTTGTCAGCCAGACAGGGGGAACCTGCCATTTTATCAACCAACAAATACACTTCTCTAACGTTAGGCTTAACATTAAGCGGAACCCTACTCAGCATCCTTGCCTACTTCCTACTACATTCAACTCCAATAACAGCACTAGGAATATCCATTGTACTTTTAGCAACAGTCTCGTACACCATAACCAAAGAACAGCCTAAAATTCCGCCACAAGCCAGCGCAACTCTGCTAAAAACAGGCGTAGAGAACATCTCCACACTCGTGGAAGAACTTGGCCTAAAAAACCAAGCTATCTACCTACCTTCCTCAATAACAGGAAATAAACCAAAAGCGCTAATCCCCTTAGAGTCAACCATCGAGTTCCAACAGAAACCTCTACCACAAAGACTCATAGTCAAATATGGACCCAAACCAAACCACATGGGTTTACTCATCACCACAGCGGGTTCCTCAATTAGCGAAAACCTAAAAGCCAAACCTGATGGTTCAGCAGAGGACGTGGAAACAGCGATTTCGCAGGTCATAGTCAACACTATGGACTTAGCGAGCGCCGCCCGCGTAATTTTCGGTAATCAAATGGTCATAGTTGAGGTGCTAAAACCCAGATTTGAATATGACAAAATGTGGATTTACCAATGCATCGGCAGCCCTATTGCGTCGATAGTCGCGTCGATTGCTGCCCAAGTTCTAAACCGACCGTTAAGCATCCAAAAAGAAACTTTTGGCAACGGCAAACACAGCATTGAATTAAAAGTGCTGGAGAAAACAAGTTGAGAGCCCCCGAAAGATGGTTACTGTCTTTCGCATTGACTTTTACAATCACCAACGTTGTTTTAGCATTCATCAGCAACGCCGGTTTAAGCCTCTACCTTGCAGTTTACATTATTGAATACTTGGTGTTAACATTTTTCCTCGCGCCACGGGACCCAGGCACTCAAAAAATCAGTAACCTCATCAATTATGTGCTTTTCAGCATTTTTATTTTAGTGGTGATTCAAAAAGTCATAGAAATCTGGGGGGCAAATCTACCATGAAGCGCCCAACAGTAATTCTGATTTTGTTGATGCTAACGTCCACTTTTACTTCCTGCGCTACAGCATCTGAACCAGGATATATTCCTCATGAGGACCCTACAGGCACCCAGGGCACAAGCATCGACGCATATTATTTTCTAACTCAATATGCAAGCATCTTTGCTCTTTTAGCAGACAAAAAATTCGAGAATGCCAGCCAATTAACTCAAGACGTGAGTCGCATCAAACTTCCTGAAGATATAATCTTCATACTAAACAGGTATAACAATTTAACACAACAATTAATCAGCACCTTAAACCAACTCCAAAACACACTAGATAACGCATCGGCGTTACTTGACCAAAATAGGCTCAACGAAGCAGAACGCGCCCTCAATCAAGCTGGAATTTTGGTTTTGCAAGCCCGGAATTATTTAGGCGACCTCAAAGACGCCACAACCACGGTGAGCAAAAGATTAGGGATATGGGCTGCACCAGCAGATAGCGACATACTCCAAGCCTACAACCGACTTGAAAGCATGCTTCAAAGACTAAACGACCTCATAGACCGATACTACGAACTGCTTAAGCAGGCAAAACAAAGAGCAAAGGAGATAGCTACAGAAAACCTAAGCGCTACAGAATTGACACTGAACCTAAGCGTAACTGAATGTTTCGTGGGAGAAACCGTGACAGCCTTGGGGATTCTAACTGCAAATGGAAACGGCTTGGGTAACCAAGAAGTGAAACTGTTTTTAGACAACAATGAAACGGCAACGGCAAAAACCGATTCAAACGGCGCTTACAGTACAGCCATAAAGATTCCCTACAAGTATGTAGAACATGTTTTGATTAACGCGAAATATACTCCAGAAGGCAGCAACAAAGATGCATATCTGGCGTCAACAAGCCCCACGGTGAGGTTGAGGGTTCTTTTTTACGTAACAGTCTTGGAGATAGATGTGCCCAAGGAAGCTTACCCCGGGGCACCGCTCACTTTGCAGGGTAACGTCACAACAGAAAACGGTCCCCCGCTCAACCCACGTCAAGTGCAAATTCGACTTGACGGCAGCAACCAATCAGAGGTCCAAACTAATGATGCAGGGCGCTTTACGTCGCAATTCATAATTGACGCCCGTGTAGAGGTCGGTAACCATAACTTAACCGTCAATGTCGACCCCGAGGGCGTTTATACAGGAGCAAATGGACTTTTCACGTTAAACATAACGAAGAAAGCCACAGATTTGCAGGTGGAGACGCCTACGTTTATTTTTCTTCCCACACAAATACAGGTTAGCGGAACAGCACATGTACAAGACAAGCCCCTAAACAATGCCAAAATAATAGTTGACTTCTTGAACATTTCCAAAACGACTCGAACAAACACCGACGGCACCTTCAACATAACCTTAGACATACCTGTAGATACTGTTTTAGGCGGGTACCAGACGCTTGAGGTGGAAGTGCAACCTGCTCAGCCATGGCAAGCGCCCGAACAAAACCAAACAGGCGTTTTTGCATTGAACATTGTAAGCATCTGCGTAGCGTTGGCGTCTTCTATAGCGGTTGGAGTTGGAGCATATCTCAAGTTCTCAAAAACAAAACAGAACAACAAACCGCAAACGGTAATCAAAGAACAAATAAGCCAAACCCCCGAAAAAGCGCCAGCCATTTTTGAGCCAGTCAGTTTTGAGGGAATAAAAGGGCAGATTCTCAAAGCATATCTGGAAGCACAAAAAGCAGTGCAACAAGCAACAAAACTAACCTTGGAATCTAACATGACACTGCGTGAATATGCTCATCTTATAAGCGCCAAAATAGGGGAAGCTGCCGCGGGATTTTTTGAGTTGACCTCTTTGGCGGAAAAGAGTCTTTATTCGCCGCATGAACCTCAAATAGAAGACGCTGAAAAAGCAGAAGATTCAGCGAGCAACATTAGGAGGTTTTTGTCTGAGGGTTCCTAAGGTTTTGTTGTTATTGATTTTCGGGGTTATCCTGTTGCTGTGTGTGGTTATCTGGTTTTATCCACCCGTGGGAGATTTTAATGTAGAGAACCCCTCATGGAACGGCTTAACTGCCTTTAGCAGTCAAACCAACGCCACACCCGTAACGTCAATGGATAAACTGCCCGCCCAGAGCCAAAACACGGCGCTAATCATAATCCCCTACAGCGAATACACCCCCGCTGAACTTGAGCAAATCAAAAATTACGTTGAATCAGGCGGAACACTTCTGGTTATGGATGATTACGGTTCAGGAAACCAGATACTGGAAAACTTGGGCGTGAACATCGAATTTGTTGGTAAACCACTTCTGGATCCCTTGTTTGATTATCAAAACAAACAGTTACCGATAATTACAGATTTTAAAAATACCAGTCAAACCGCCAATGTAAGCAGCGTAGTTTTTAACCACGCCACAAGCCTAAGGATCTTAGCAAATTACACAATCCTTGCCTATTCATCGGGTTTTAGCTTCATCGATGAAAACAACAATCAAGAATGGGACAACGAAGAAACAGTTGGAGCCCAACCAGTGGCGGCTTATACACAAATAGGAGAGGGTTATGTGGTTGCGGTTGCGGACCCAAGCGTGCTGATTAACAGCATGATAAACCTCAACGACAATCAACGATTCATAACCAACCTCGTGCGCATCCAAAGCAGCAACCCCAAAATCTACCTGGACCAAACACACCTAATCAACTCACCGCTAAGCGACGCCAAAACAAGCCTCAACCTGATTTATTCCGCTGCCGCTTCACCAATAGGGATCGTCTGTGTAGTGGCGGCGCTTTTGGCGGTTATGTTATACCCTTTTTACAGGAGGAACAAAAATGATTGAAGAGAAAACAAACAACGACGTTGCAAACAAAATTCTAAGTGAAATTGCAAAAGTCGTGATTGACAAAAGAGATATCCAAGAACTCCTTCTAATCGCGCTTCTAAGTGAAGGGCACATCCTTATTGAGGGTCTTCCAGGAACGGCGAAAACTTTGCTTGCGAAAACCTTTGCCCAAGTCATCGGGGGGCAATACAAAAGAATACAATTTACCCCCGACATGTTACCCGCTGACGTTACAGGCTTCTATCTCTACACACCGGACGGAAAAAGCCGCTTAATCGAAGGCCCCATCTTTGCCAACATTGTCTTAAGCGATGAATTAAACCGCACCACTCCACGAACGCAAGCCGCCTTAATCGAGGCCATGCAGGAAAAACAGGTTACATTAGAGGGCGAAACCCGCTTTCTACCTAGGCCCTTTATGGTTGTAGCCAGCCAGTTACCATACGGGTCAGAAGGAACATACCCGTTAACTGAGGTGCAAACGGACCGTTTCATGTTAAGTGTTTGGAGTGACCATTTAGATGAGGAATACGAAAAGCAGGTGCTCCAAAAAATTGACTACATAGAACAGCCAGACATTAAACCCGTGGCATCCTTAAGCGAGATTATGGCAGTTCAGCAGCAAATAAAAAAAGTCTATGTTTCTGAAGAAATCCGCCAATACATCATTTCGTTGCTTAGCTATGCTAGAGTCGACCCTGATGTGGTGGCGGGTCCAAGTACAAGAGCAAGCATTGGACTTTTCAAAACCGCAAGAACCCTCGCGTTTCTGCAGGGCAGAGACTACGTGATTCCAGATGACGTAAAAGCCCTCATAGAACCAGTCTTCAAACATCGCCTAATAGTTAAAACCGAGGCTGAAATGGAGAATGTGACCCCCAAAACCATCGTTGAACGTCTGCAAAAAGAGGTGCCTGTTCCAAAAATCGAATAAACCATGGAGCAACAAGATGGCGTCTCACTCATTTTTAATCCTAAAAATATATTTTGTGATTGTTTTGTTAGGGGGAACACTAGTTTCGCCACTACCCCTATTCGGTTTAGCCCTCGCATTGCTTCTGCTACAGGTATACACTGCAGCTAAACCGCCTCAGCCAAGTGCAAACATAGCTATAACAATCGCAACCCTGATTTTTGCGCCTTTAACATTGACAATGCTTGTTGGCGAATGGGCGGCAGTTCTGTTTATCCTTCCGGGAATTGAACTCTTAGATTTGAACCTGCAAGCCAACAAAACGTCACCGTCGGCTTTCTCAAAAGTCCCCCGAAGAGCCACAACAGTGTCGAAAACACTTGTTGCAACCTTGGCAGTTGCCTTCCTCGCGGCTCTAACCCTTCAAAACATAACGTTGCTTCTCGCCGCGTTTGTGGTATTGATTTATTTAGCGGCAATTTTAGGGTATAGTCTGCATAAGATTCCGCTAAATCCATTAAAGGAGACAAACACCTGGAACCGTATCATAGTCGGCAACACAGCCAACAATCACACAAAGATAACCTCAAAAACCAGCCTGCCACTCACCGCCACTTTAACCTCAACAGAACCGTGGGTTGTAGTGGAACCAAAAAAACTCATATTCACAAACCAAACCCCTGAAAAAATAAGCTTGACCTATACGCCTCCGCTTGCGGGACCCTCAAGCCTGCAGTTACAAGCCATCACCCTTGACCCAAGGGGACTATTACAACATAATCAAACGCTTGAACCACTCAGTCTACACATTATCCCCCGCGCTAAATACGCTCGGTGGCTTGCTGAAAAATACCTCAAACAGACCACTTCCGGAACTACTACAGCGGCAATTCTGCTTCCGCGCGCGTTAAAGACTGCTAAACAGGGGATAGAATACTTTGGCAACCGCCTCTACAGTCCCGGAGATAGACTTCGAGACGTAGATTGGAAACACACTATCATGCTTAATGAATTAATCACTAAGGAGTTCACGGGTGCTCAGGGGCAACCCAACATCATTGTTGCAGATTTGATGGTCAATGATGCCGAAGGCGCAGACCAACTTGCCTACAACATGGTTATGGCAGCATTAACCTCAGCTATGGCAGCGTTGCCTGCAGGACTAGCGGTGTATAACCAAAAAAAAGTTATTGCAGCTACTCCGCCTGAGGAACCAGCGGAAACCCTTAAAAAAACCTTGAATATAACCCAAAAAATTGTAGTCCAAGACCCGCCACTGAAACTAACTAAACCCCCCGAACTGGTTATAATAAAAAAAACAATTCGAGACCTAAACCAAACCCAAACGCAACCCGCCCAGAAACTCGCAGAAATGATGCAATTCGAGTATGAAGCCATCTTCAACTCGGCAAAAACACATCCAGCTATGCAAGCGCTTAACCGAGCCATTAGCAAGACACCACCACCCGCTACTTTGACGGTTGTATCCAAGTTCGGGTATGATGCGGATGCGTTGATAGTATCCTTGGAATTACTAAAAAATAGAGGGTATGGTAACATCCGCGTTTCTACAGATTAGCTTGTCTAGCAAAGGTGTTGCTTGGCAAGCCACATAGCGGAGCGACTGAAAAAATAACAAGTTTAAACCTAAAAAATTGTTTACAATACATTAAAACCTCAAATTATTAATTAAATTCAGCTTAATCCAATTGATTTATATCACATCAAGCACAAATATTCTTCAGGTAAAGGCGTTATGAGCACGGTTAATGTTGCCATAATAGGCTGCGGATGGGCCGCAGAAAGCCACATATCAGCATGGAGACAAGTCAAAAACTACAACGTAATATCCGTAGTAGACATTAACGAAACCCTGGCCTCAAAAACAGCAACAAAATGGAACATCCCCTCAAACTACTCATCCATGACGGAAGCCCTAAAACAGCAAAACGTCGACATCATCGACATCTGCACACCCCCCAAAGCTCACAGACCCCTAGCAGTTGAAGCCATGGACAAAGGCAAATCCATCCAAATTGAGAAGCCGCTAACTATGACCATAAAAGAAGCAAAAGAAATCGTAGATTGCCAAAACAAGACCGGCTTAATGGCAGGAGTTGTTTATAATTGGCTGTTTGAGCCATGCGTTATGGAAGCCACCGACGCCGTAAAAAAAGGGGAAATAGGTGAAGTCATTAACGTAGAAATCCAAGCCCCCATGCTCCCGACCGATTCAATGGCGGCCAATGAACAACACTGGAGCCACAAGCTGCCGGGGGGAAGATTCGGCGAGTTCCTCTTGCACCCCATATACATATTGAGGAACTTTTTAGGCGATGAACTCAACCCAGTTAGCGTCGCGGTAAGCAAAATAGGAAACATCCCATGGATGAAATACGACGAGCTGACCGCCATCTTAAGCCATAAGGGCAGATTTGCAACAATCTACGCCTCGTTTAATTCGCCCTTTCCAGGAATCTTCATCAACATATATGGCACAGAAGGGCTCATACGGCTGGATGTTATAAACTCAATCTACATGATACTTCCCAAAATTGATGTGACAACCAAAACTAGCAGGTTAGGAGTATATTCACGTGAGTCTGGGCAACTCACTAAATCAGTAGTCAAAAACCTCGGGTTATACGCATCCAGAAAATGGATGTCGGGACACGAAAAATGCTTGAAAATGTATGCCGAAAGTTACCTCAATCACGGCCAGCCTCCAGTCACCCTTGAAGATTCCTACAAGGACACCATAGTGCTAGAAAAAATGTGTAACCTTATCGACGCAAACGAACCCTGAATTAAGAACGCTTTAAACCAACGATTACCAGTTTTTCATTCAACACTTCTTCTCTATGCAAATCAGGAATTTTTTTAGTTAACTCACTCCAAATCTGATCAGACATAACATCGCTTGCCTTAGGTGTAGACGGCGAAGAATAAGAAACGTGCACTTCGAAATAGTTTGAGAAAGCTTCCACAAAACGTTTTGCCCTAAACTTGTTTAGATGAGCAGGCAAAACAAACTTGCAGCCTCGAAGATGATCCCAAGGTTCAAACTCCGAGAAATTAGCCCATTGTGGGTTATGTCCGCCCGAGATGCTGGTGAATAGGTGAATAATGTTTACGGTTATCCCCCCATTTTTTAAGACTTCAAAAATTCGTTTAACAGCCAACTCAGGGTGTTCAAGATGCTCAAAAAGATCTTTGGACACCACAATATCGGCGGAGTTGTCCTTTATTGTTGTCAGCAACTCTACGTTGTCTTGATGAAAACATAATCCGGGGATTGCCTCATAATGCTGGTGGTTTAACAGAATTTTTTGGTAATTGATCCTTTTGTGGGTTAAATCAAGCTGAACAAAACGCGAGGTTTCAACAAAACCATTTGCCTTAAGAGAAGCAAAGTAGTTACCCAGAGAAGGTCGCTGAAATATGTAGGAACTGTCAAGCCCCACTACGTGGTGACCATCGAGCGCAAACAGTAACGTATGCGGGAAATGTTTGCCGCACCCCAAATCCAGTATTACTCGCGGTTCCGCCAAAAAGTCCCTGCCTAAATATTGCTGGATTTTCTGGGTAAGGATGGCGTGTGCTTGGAGGTCGTTTTTTGCCCTATAGGGTTCTTCTTCTTTGAGAACCATTAAAACATATTTTAATGGATTAGGTGGCAAAAGTCCATCCAAAATTGAAAAGTAATTATTTTTGGTGATGGGCGTAAATTGTGCCGTCTAACTCACAGATGTTAAAGTCTGCTTCATGAAGCATACGCTGCACATCAATAGCTAACTGAGGTGTGTGGGTATCGATTACAAATTTGACGTTAGGTTTTTTGAGTGTTTGACTCGCACCTTTTAGGATGTCAAGCTCGGCACCTTGTGTGTCAATCTTTATGATGTTTGGAGAGATACCTAAGCCGCCGACTAAATTGTCCAAAGTTAAAGCTTTAACAGTTATTTTGCGGCCAGTATAGGTGTCAGAGAAGCCGTCTCGGATGTCGGTTTTTATTGTGTGACCTCCGCTACTTCGGCATTCAAACAAATTCACGTCTGATGACACATTCGAAATTGCCACATTCAACAAGTGAATGCTTTTCCGTTTAGGCATATTTGATTTCAAAAAGCTGTAATTGGCAGGGTTTGGTTCCACAGCCACCACGCTGTCAGCGCCGCGCATGACTGCTTTCAGGGAGTACATGCCATGATGAGCGCCGATGTCGATGACAGTTATACCTTTGACAAGTTTGAAACCGTTGAGTTTTTCTAATCCGTCAAAAAAGAAGGTGTCAATCACCTGTAAACCATGAAACAGGTCTGTCGTAAAAGTTACCCCACAAACATTCAATTTGCCCAGAAACCTGCCCAAAGCATGGTATAATATGAATGAACGGAGTTTATGGGGAAGAACAGCAAGCATGAGGGTCAATAACCCAAATTTGGGGCTGGCCCTAATCAGCGAAGAGTACTCTCTATATTTAAAAACAATATCCAACTTTTTTCACAGTCCATTGAGTTGATTTATGGGGAAACCCGAAGGTCGTAGGATGTAGTTGAGTAAACTATGTCATAGTTTGAAGCGGTAAAGTTCCCCGGAGACGCTATAAAATAAGAATCGTCCACTCTCACAAAATAAACAGACGAAGCATCAATTACTCGTGAAATCTCATACCAGTTACCCTGAGGTACATCGCCATAGGTTCCAAGGCACAACGCAACATCGTATTCATCTACGGGCAAATCAACTGGCGCCACATTATATACTACATACGCGTTGTCAGTCGCGGTTTCATTTAGAAACTCCGCACCTAAGTAGACGGCGCGGTTAAAAAAGGGCAGTTGACGAGGTTGTCCGTCTAAAGTTGAAGTGAACCAGTTGGACTGCTGTGCTAATGAACCTACAGCCATGACGGCGATAATGACCGCCATTAACGAGAGGCGGAGTAACTTTTTGGCGTCACCTATTTTCTCGTAGAGAAGCACAAGCCCAAAAGAAGCTAACAAAGCAAGACCAACAAAAGCGAAACTAAGAATTCTTTGACCTAGCCCCCCCACAAAGCTAACGTTATAAAACCGAATCAGCATAGCAGCAAAAAACAACCCAGTACAAGTGAGCACAAAAACTGTTGTCACCGACAGTTTTAAGGAAAAAAGTTTGCGCAACCCAAACAACCCGAGCAGCAACAACAACACATATTGTGCTATGGCAAAAAAAATGTTGAAAGGCGATTTATCGGGCATTATCGCAGAAGTCTGCTCGGATGAGAAGGCACGAGTGAACACGTCTAAAACGCTGTTGAATCCGGTTTCTAGGACGCCCTGAGAAGCGGATACGGAAACAAAAAAACCCCAAAACGCCACTAACCCAATAGCTAATCCAACAAATTTTATGTAACGCGAGTTTTTAGGTGCAAAAAGGGCGAATAAAACCAGAAAAGCCACCATCATGTAGGAGGTGAAGTGGTGCCCCATAACTACTAACAGCATGACAGCGAATGTTAAAGCGATGTAACTGACTTTTTTGACGCCTTCAAATTTAAGGAAAAGCGCAAAAACCAGAAGCATCATGGGGAAAGCTAAAGATTCCCGGACAAATTGAGAATGGAAAAAAGTGCTCGAATAGGACGTTAAGAAGATGATTGAGGAGACGCCGGCGACTTGTAAGGTTGCGCCCAATTGTGTGAAGATTGTTAGAAGAGAATAAACCAAAACAACACATAACAAAGGAAGCAGAATAAACCGCCATAAAACAAAGGGATCCAACCCCGTCACTTTTGAAGAGGAAGCCGCCAAAACGTGTATGGCTGGAAAAGAACTGTACTGATACGTTCGCCTGTTATCACCTACTTCCCCAACTGTAAAATGAGTAGATTGAGTTATGATGTCGGCGATTCGGTAGTCAATCATTGAGTCGGAAAACCAACCCTCCCCATATGCGGGTTCAGCGCTAACTATGGGACCGCACTGGGAGATAGCAAGCAAAATCAATGAAAAAACTACAAGTCTCCAACTTGGCTTTGCTAAGCAAATGATTATTGGGGGTATAAAGCAGAGAACCACAAACAAATAAAGAATCGGTGAACGGGAGAAAAGATAAAGCAGGGGCAACACGACAAGTTGCCAGCCGATGAGTAATTTGATAGGTAACTTCAAAGGGTACTTACCCAAGATTCGGTTTGCAAAGATTTCTGGCAAGCATCAAGAATACCAATAACCGCCAAACTCTCAAATGGAAGAACGGGAGGCGCCCTATTTGCGACTACGCAGGAGAGAAATTGGTTAATGAAATCTATATGCCCGTTTACTCGGCGAGCGTAAACACCTGAAACTGCATCCAACCCAATTTTGAGAACCTGCATCGTAGAATGCATTTGCGTATTTACAATAGTCTTGGAGGAATGCGTATGGGTGAGCAGGTCATATTTCAGGTCAATTTCCGCATTGGAACCAGTACCAAAGAGGCGCATCTTGTTTTCGCCATCGCCGCCCAAATAGGAAACATCAAGGTAACCAAACACTCCGCTTCGAGTTTTTAACAATGCTACCACATGAGTGGGGAACCCATAGCTTTCAAATGGGTCAGACCCAACAGCTAACACGTCAGTTACGCCACCGACAAGCCAGTTAAATAAGTCGATTTGGTGAACAGCCGTCTCAAAGATTATGCCCCCTGAAAGTGCAGGGTCACGAAGATACGAAGACGAGGGCACACCACACATGTGAAAGGTCATGTGGGAACCCAAAAGTTTACCCATGCATCCCTCCTCAACCAGCGATTTGACTTTCTTGGCGCTGGACAGGAAACGATAATTTTGGATCGCGGACAACTTTACCTTTTTTTGCTCAGCGGCATCCACGATTTTTTTTGCATCACCATAATTGAATGCTAAGGGTTTTTCCACCATCACGTGATGACCGCTACTTACGGCGTCGAATGCGATTTGGGCATGCAACGCAGGCGGAGTACAGATGTCGATTACATCTAAATCAGTATCGAGAATTTCGCTGTAGTCTGAGAGACACTTTTTAATGCCGTACCGTTTGGCGGCGCTTTTAGCAAGGTCAATGCTCACATCAACTGCAGCCGCTAATTCGACTCCGGGAATTTGCGTTAAGATAGGCAGGTGAACTTCGGTGGCGATTTTACCGCAGCCCACTATACCAACTTTTAATTTGTGTCCTGTCATTTTTTTAACACTTTTTTGGTTGAAAGATACGTTTTGGTTAAAACAAAATCCAAAAACATGTAGCGGCTCAGTTGGGGAGTAGCATTGAGAGTGCTGCTGACAGCCCCGTATTTTTTATTACCCAAGGCTTTCTGTTGGGCTTTCTCTAAATGCACGATTTTTTGGGGGTTACATTTCAAAGTGACCGCACATAGGGCGTCAACGGCAACGGGGTCAACGCCACCCAACAACAAACCATGATTCCTCGGAATACCCGCAGACGGACCAAAGAAGCCCTCCAAAACGAGGATGCCATCAACAAGCGAGAAGTCGGGTTTTCGCATCAAATTCGCGTCCACGATTACGTCGTCTAAAAAGGGGTGGTAGTCAATTTTGCGTTTATAGGGTAAGCAGCCAAACTGGTTTTTTAGAATACAGGAAATACCAGTCATAGTGTGCCGTTTAAGTTTGGCAAGGCTTACAAAAAAGTCGCATTCTAACAAGGTATTGGGAACGTCAACCTCTTTGAAATGAAAACCATCTATGGCTTTTTTGGTCAAGGTATCCTTGGATAAATTAATTAGCTCCACGCCTAACTCCGACGCAAGCTTCTCAAAACCCAACCAACGGTACAGATATTTGACGTATTCACCGGTTGAATCGCTTTCAACAAGACAGATTGATTCAGGTGCACAGTTGTCTTGAAGATATTTTACCAAGGCAGCCACTACTCGCGGGTCGCTTGTTACTCCTGTTTCATAGGACCGGGCGCAGCTTAGGTTGAGTTTGATGGCGATTTTGCCGTGGCTGGGTACTTTGGTTTGGGATAAAGCAAAGATTTTAGCGATGCTGCCATAGCAACCGCCGATGTTTGTGTGTTCAATGACAACCCTTGACGCGTTCATGATGTTTCAGGGGTTCTGTTTTTATTTAGGTTGATTTGAACCAAATCGAAGAGACCTTGAGTTAACCCAACAACCTTGAGGGCCGTATCAAGGAATACGTTGAATGGAATAATTGCAAGTTCACTTTTTGTGAATTTCTTTCTTGCCCTAAAAACAATCGTTAACGCATAGAGAAACAAACCGGTAACGCCTAAGACGAACTCAACGCCGATTATGGTCAGGATGTTTTGGGGAAAAAGAAAACCAAAAAGCAGGGTTACAGCAATGAAGCCAAGCAGGGCGCCGCATAAGAGATACGTGGTGAAGGCTGCGGAGTAATGGGCTTTTAGGCTAGTCATGAAAATGTCACGCTTCGTTAGGACCGGGACGCCATAGCGCATGATTTTTCGGATTCGATAAGGGCTCTCGGCGTGGCGATAATGATTTATGGCGATACGGGGTTCAAACAACAGTTGGTTTTTTGTGTTGGGTTCACAGAACATTCGGACGTGAAGTTCGGATTCTTCCCAGTACTTAAGCGACGGGTCAAATCCGCCCAATCTAAAGAAAGCGCCCTTTTGGTAAGCAGAGTTGCAACCCTTAATTCGAAATACTGCGTCAATATCAGAAGCTGTTTCTTGACGACCATACGTGTCAAAGATGCCACGGCTTCTACTGGACAAGGTGTCATCTTCAACGTTGACATCTAAGCCGCCGAAAGCAGTTAGATGGGGATTTTTTGCAAAACAATCATAGACCTGGCGTAACCAGTCAGGGGGGAAAAGGCAATCGTCGTCTGTGAAAACAAGTATGTCGCCTTTGGCGTTTTGGGCGCCAACGTTGCAGGCGCCGCCTCGGGTACCATAGTTTTCGTAACAGACAGTGACGGGAAAAGCGGAAGCCAATCGTACGGTGTCATCGGTAGAGTGCCCATCAACAATTATGACCTCAAAGCTCTTGAAGGACTGGTGGAATAGCGATTTAAGGCAGTTGCTGATGCGTTTAGCAGAGTTCTTGGTAGGTATGATTACGGACAGAGCGTAAGTTTGAGTTTCTGCCAAGAGGGTTTCTTCACTCATAGGGGCACTGAAGAAAAGGGCATAGAATAGTCATTTTCAAGCACAGAGTGGTAGATTTTTAAAATGCCCTCGCTAACTTCGTCCCAGGAATAGAGTCTTTGCTCCGCCAAATCTCTTTTAGAGTAATTGGCCAAATTCGGCGAAGCCAGCACAGATAACATGCTCTCGCAGATGCGCTGCGGAGTAATTGGAGGGGCAATACCCACACTTAAGCCATTGTTAACAAAATCACTTAAAGCAGACGTGTTAGCGACCAAAGTTGGGGTACCTACCGCTATCGCTTCAGCGACAACCATGTTAAAAGCCTCCAATTCGGAGGGCATTACACACAAAGAGGCAGATTGGTACTCATCAAAAAGCTCAGACTGCTGCAAATTAGATTTAAAGACTACCCGGCCTTGCAGGTTTGCTTTCTGAATGTACTGTTTTGCGGTTGATTCGTAACTACCCAAACCTACAGCAGTCAAGGTCGCGTCATATTTTTTTTCATTCACCAGTATGTCGAAGGCTTTTAAGAGTTTATCAAAGTTTTTTTGTTTCTCCAACCGACCAACATACAAGATTTTTGATTCACTAGGAGGCTTCCAATGACGGTTGCTGATTTGAGTCCAATCAATTGCGTTTGGCAAAACGACTGTTCTGCCAACTGCTTCGCTGAAATGTTTCTCGAATAAGTGTTGCTCGTAGGGGGAAACACAAATTATTCGGGAAGGAACCTGAAGAACACTATGCATAATTGACCGATAAAACCTAAGAAGAATATTTCGTTCAACCGAATAGGACCGCCCGTGATAATGGGGCGTAAAAACCAGAGGCTGAGTTTTGCGTTTACCCAACAACGCCGCAAAGGAAGAAAATGCTTGGAAGCTTTGAACATCCATAATGTCAGCGTTGCAATGTTTAACTGCACCATAAATCTGGGGGCTTGATAGGACATATGCGCTTTTAGGCCCTGAAGAACGGTACCGCCGCACTGCAACCCCGTTGATTTCTTCTTTAGAGGGAAGGTTACCTGAATAATCAGTTGTAATAACGTCAACCTCTACTCCCTTCTTGACCAGACGAGTTGCCAACTCATATAATCTCACTTCTATACCGCCAATCTTAGGGTAAAACTCGGGAGAAATAAAAGCGACACGCAATAGAAAATGCACTGTTATTTTATCAAAAACAAGGGGTACCGACGAAACTTGTAAGAAACGTAGCCGAGACCAAAAAAACACATCAACAAAACAAAAACCTTAGCTTTCCGAAACCCAATCCGAGTTTCGCGAACCATAGAAGCAAAGATATCCACCGTGAGTTCTTTTAGCATTTTAGACCGCATTGATTCGCGCCTGTTTTTGGAGTACCATTTGTCGGCGTATCGGGCTTCGGCGCATCCCTGCCAGAACGCGTATTTTTTGATGTACTTGTTACTTAACCGATTAGAATACACTTTATGGTGAACCCATACGTCAGGGTTGTAAATTATGGATTTCTGGGTTAGCGCGGTTATTTTCATAGCGAAATCGTTGTCTTCGTTGGGGAACCCAAGTTTTCCCTCGGCACTTGCGCCAGCGCCCAAATTAACGGGAAACTGGGCAAATTTGAAAGCCTCCGCCCTAAAAGACATGTTAACACCCGAGGAGAGGTTGGTTTCGCGTTCGCTATTCCAGCCTCGAAAAGCGGTGCAGCCAATCATCCAGTAAAGGGACTCAGGAAACCAAGAATCGGACTTATCAATCCACAGCGGCACCGCTTGACCAGTAACGCCTATGGCTTGAGGATACCGCCGATAAGTCTCTATCAGATTTTCTGCCCAGTCAGGAGACAAAATCGCATCGTCATCAGTTATAGCAATTATTTTCCCAGACGAGTTGGCTATACCCAAATTTCTAGAAAAAGAAATGCCTCGTAACCCAGGACTAAATATAACTTTAACCTGCAAACCGGAATCTCCAAGGTGACGCAAGAGGTCATGGTAGAGCTGCTTTGATTCTTCAACCACCACAATTACTTCTATGTCGGAGCGGGTTTGTTTTCCCGCTGAATCCAAAAACTCAAAGAGGTCTTTTTTTCTTTGAGCATTATACGTTGGAACTATTACGGATAAAGCGGGTTTCATGGACAGATTCTCTGTTTTGGCGTTAGGTTTTGTTTTAAAAACTGGAAGGTTTCGATTGCGTGCGCTTGCTTTGAAACGCCTACAGCGACCCCGCGGAGGTTGGGCAGACCCTTAAGGTAGTCAACGGCCTCGGGTACACTCAGGTAGCCGGAAGCCAAAACGTTCATCGCCAACACGTTAGCCTCAGATAGCGTGTTTAGAGCTGCTTCACATTCTTCTCGCGAGGGGTTCATTTGAAAACCGACCGAGTTAAAAGGCGCCACTAAAACAACATCATCAAGGCTTAATCGCCATTGACGGATTTTTTTGAGCAACAATGCGAAATTGCGGGTTTCAAAACCTGCCACAACGTTATGTGACTGAACCTCGGCGATGAATGATTCAAAAAACCACTTCAAATCCAGAGCTAAAGCCATGTCGGTCAGCAGTTCGTGCAGCAAAACCGAGTTTAACTCGCCTTTTTTTCCTGATGCAGACTTAATTTGGTCAATCTCCAGCGATAATAAACCAGCTAAGAGACACTTAACATCGCGTTTAACGACGCCCTGAAAACAGGCAAGTGCCGCACCAGCGTCATGGGAGGTTATCATTTGATGAGTAAAATCTTTAACCATCCCCTCCATGCCCTTCTGACCGCTTACCCTCACATAATCAACTGCGCTGGGAACAATAGCGTGAAGATTCAGGGTTACGGAGGGGTTTTTGTTTTTTAGGGCGCCCAGAATGGATAGCATGCGATCATTGACGGAGAACATGAAACCGTCTGCGCCGTTTCCTATTGCTGTGAGAACCAGTTCAGCGCAGTAATCAGGGCTAGTTATATCGTTGACTCTGACGCGTGCACGGTCCTGTGATAGGTGGTTGACGCCTTGGAAAGCGTTGTCGCCGACTAAGAGCAAAGAATCGGTTTTAGGATATTCGCTGGTATTCATCGATTATTCTCTCGACTTTTAGGGCAGCAAGAAAGTCTGGTTGTGCCACGCTGCCTTCGGCTATGGAGGCAATGAAGGCTTTGCTTTCTCGATAGTATTCGGGTGCGCCAAGAAGAAAATCAACGTTATCGCCCAAGTTTAACCGGTACAACTTAGTTGGAGCCTCATCGGGGCGTTTTAGTGTTAACTGGTCATCATTGACGTTTATGGCGCCTTTTGTGCCATCAAGTTCTAACCCAATCTCAGGTAAACGGTAACCGGCCTTGCACCATGAAGCATCAACCATCCCCACAACATCTTCACCTTCAACGTTTATGGTAAGGGACTCGACGAAGCCGCTGTTGTCGAGTTTATTTTCCCGTTTAGAAACCACTTTTAAGTCGCCAAAAAAATGCAACGACAAATCAATCGCATGTGAACACAAATCGCGCAACAGCCCACCTCGTGCAAGAGACGCTTTTTGGGCTTTCTCACAGTCGAGCGTTGAGAAGTCAGAAGAATACGCATATGCCTTAAACGAAACGGGTTTGCCGATGGTACCATTCTGCAGAAGCTCATAGGCTTTTTTGAAGGTTACAGCGTAACGGCGTTCGTAGCCAACCATGTTTTTGCCACCGCTGCCAGCGGCTAGTTTGCAGATGATTTCGGCTTGGTCAACAGAGGAGGCAAGTGTTTTTTCGACAAAAATATTTGACGTAATATTTTCTTTAAAGATGCTCTCAACGATTTGGGCGTGTGACGGAATTGGAGTAGTAACGTAGACAACATCTAGATTTAATGTTGCAAAATCATCCACTGTGTTTACGAACGTGATTTCTTTGAGGGCATTTTTAGCAAAGCCAGTTATCAGTTTGCTTTTGTCGCAGGCAGCTACAACTGTCACGTTTGGCATGGCACTAAGCATGCTCATGTGCAAAAGCCCCATTTTGCCCAGCCCCACAATCCCTGCACGCAACAAAACAAGCACTCAGCTTTTAGGAGAATCGTTGTCGCAGAATCGCAAAAACCGCTTTAAACCCCTGCGTCCCCATTGGTAATTTGCTGTTACCTGTTTTTCTGCCAGTATCTCGGCAATGTATCTCTGCAACTTTTAACCCTGCCTGCTTTATTTTCACGCAAAGAACAGGTTCATAGTCAAACTGGTCATCAGATAGGCTGATTTTGCTTAGGCAACTTTTCCAGAACGCGTTATAGCCGCAACAGACGTCAGTGTACTTTGTGCCGTATAGGAAGTTTGTGTAGCGCGCCAACATTTTGTTGCCGATTTTTCTGTGAAACGGCATAACAGGATCCGCGTCTAAAAAACGGGAACCTTTCGAAAAATCGTAGCCCTGAAGAAGCATAGAGACAAAGATAGGGATCTGTTCGGGGTCAGTTGAGCCGTCGGCGTCTAAGGTTACAATGATTTCTCCAGTAGCGTTTCGAAAACCATACTTCATTGCAGTGTCTTTTCCGTGTCCAGGCTGATAGAGCACTCGAATAGAGGGCAGAACCTGTTTAGCAACGGAAACCGTGTTGTCAGTAGAGTGCCCATCTACCAAAATGACTTCTGAGATCCATTTGGGAATTTTTCTTACCACCGTGGCTACGTTTGCTTCCTCGTTTAAGGTGCAGATTACCACAGAAACCCGGGGGAAAACAGAAGATACATTTTCGTAGCCTAGAGTCATTATTAACCAATTAAGAGGATAATTGAATAATGCAGTGTTTGTGAGCTGAATCATAGGCTGCATTGACAAGCTGCAAAACCCTTAAACCGTCAACACCATTTGCAAGCGGCTCACGGTTTTCACGAATTGCAGCTGTAAAGTCCTGCCACTCCAAAAGCCATGAGTGGTCTTCACCTCTAAATTCAGTGACTTCTTCAGTGAAGGGTTTGGAGCAATCTTTTTTGCCAAATACTAAGCGTTCCGTGCCATAACTGCCGCCTAAACCCTCTACCGTTAGGTAGCCCTCGGAGCCGAAAACCTCAAAGGAAAACAGGTTTTTCCATTGACTTAAACTTGCATGGATAGAAGCTATTCTACCTGAGGTTGTTTTTAGAAGGAGAAAACCGTTATCCTCCACCTTTTTTAAATCAGGGATGTAGTTAGCAGTAAAAGCTGCAACTTCGCTAAAATCTCCCAGAAACCATCGGGATAAGTCGATGGCATGCGTGCCTTGATCCATTAATTCGCCGCCGCCCGCCATCGTGGGGTCTGCACGCCACTCTTTGCCGCAGTTAGGACGCGCACCGATGCCGTATCTGCAACGAACAAATTGTGCTTCGCCGATTTCGCCTGCATCAAAAAGTTGTTTGGCTTTAGCGATTGCTGGGTGGAAACGGTGGTTTAAGCCACATTTGAGTTTTACCTTATTGTTTTTTGCGGCATCCACCATTGCCTGACCATCCGAAAGTGAGGTGGCTAAAGGTTTTTCACATAATACGTGTTTGCAGGATTCCATGGCGGCTATGGCGATTTTTGCATGTAAATGTGGAGGAGTGCAAATTACTACGGCGTCTAAATCGTCACGCTTAACGACTTGTTCCCAACCTACGGTGGCTTCGCACGCGCAGGTTTTTGCTAAATCCCCCGCCTGCATCGGCTCCTTAGGGTCAGCGCTTACCACGACAAGCTGGTCTCTTGCGGCGCATATTATTGGGGCTCTTCGGCATCCCTGCAAACCTGAACCAACTAAGCCAACCCTCAAGACAAATCAGCCTCCGCAAAAACCAGGTTTTTTCCCCGTCCAGTTCCCAGATAAGTGAACCCAAACTTCTCTAACATGACTCCGTCAAGCATATTTTGGGGGTCAATTATTATTGGAGTCTTCATGGCGGTTTTGATTTTTGTGAAGTCGAGGTTTTTGAATTCGGGCCATTCGGTTACGAAGATGAGGGCTTGGCTTTGCTGGGCTGCTAAAAGAGGGTCCGAGAAGAACTCGAAGTTGTAGGTTTTTAGTTCCGACAAGTCCGCCTTTGGGTCGTAAGCCTTGATTTTGGCGCCTTCTGCCTCGAGGGTTTTTATGATTTCTAAGGCTACCGAGCGACGCAACGTGCTGGTTCCAGGCTTATAGGTTAACCCGAAAACAGAGAAAGTGAGACCGTCAAGAGAACCAAATAGTTGTTTGAGTTTTACGAGGACTGCTTGGTTTTGTTTTTGGTTAACTCTAAAAACGGCTGTTACCAACTCCATCGGGCAACCATGTTCTGAGCCTACTTTTTGAAGCACCTTAACATCTCGGGCTAAGGTACCTCCGGAAAAGCCCAATCCGGGCTTAAGCAACGCATTTGGTCCAATTCTGCTATCGAGCCGTAAAGCTTGAGCGACCTTCAAGAAGTCGGCGCCGACGCAGTCACAGAGGTTGCCAAGTTCATTGGCGAAACTTATCGATGTTGCGAGAAAGGCGTTTAGGGCATGTTTGGTCATTTCGGCAGATTTTAGGTTCATCCGAATTTTTGGGCAGTTAAGCGGCTTGAATAATTCGGCGACTCGGTCAAGTGTAGCTTGGTTGTCTGCACCCAAAACTAACAGGTCAGGTTTCATGAATCTGGAGATGGCTTGACCTAATCGAAGGTTCTCAGGGACGTAGGCAACTTCAAAATCCAGCAGATGCCGCGCCTGTTTGATTGATTCTTTTATTTGGTTACAAGTTCCAACGGGCACTTGACTACTCAGGATAATGATTGAATGCTCTTGTATCCAAGGCGTTAGAGACCTGATTGTCTGGAAAATGCCGGACAAGTCAACTTCGTCATTTTCATCAACGGGCGTATCATAAGTAATCAAAATAAAAGATGAATCTTTGACTGCGGCTTCTAAATCAGTAGTGTATCTTAGCCGTTTTTGTTGAATATTCTTCGAAATAAGTTCGTCGAGTCCCGGCTCAAAGAGGGGAGGCACGCCCTCATTTAAACGAGAAACTTTTTCAGAGTCTGCATCTACACCGGTTACGTGATAGCCTAATTCGGCTAAGCACGCCGAATATATAGAGCCAAGATGCCAAATACCAACGACACAAACGCTGACGGTCTTCATAGTCAATCAGTTTGTGGTAAATATTTTTTTATGACAGCCATTTGTTGACTGTGCCGTTGGGGTATTAAGCAGAAAAAATCCACGAAGTGAGGAAAAGTTATGAGACGCTCCATTTCGTTGGCGCTTAGACAAGGAACGATAGTGTCTTTACCCAAAAAATATACAGAATAACCATGTTCAGTTAGCAGATTAAACAAGTCTTGAATTGTGAAGCCAAAGTCCTTTAGCCAAGAGGGAAACGCCTCCAGCATCAACATTGGCGGAGAGGGACCTTGCAAAAGTTTTTCCATACCTTGCAACACCAGCATTTCAGCACCTTCCACGTCCATCTTAACAAAATCCACCCTTTCGATGTGGTTGACTTCAACGTAGTTATCTAAAGTTTGCAGGCGGCAATCAAAGGATTGCACAGATTGAGAACGCCAGCAAGCGTAGGTATGGCCAGTTAATGATGCCTCGGTGGTTTCAGAGATAGGCATGTATATTTTTGCGTTTCCTAAATGGTCACTCAGGGCGATTTCGTTTAGAACCACCTGCTTTTTTATTGGAGATTTAGCAACGTTTTGGGACAATTTTTCGAAGGTTTGAGGTACAGGCTCGAAAGCATGGACTTTCCCGTTGGGTCCTACAACGTGAGAAAGGAGGATAGTGAACTCGCCGATGTTTGCGCCAACATCAAACACGATGTCGCCTTCTTTTACGCCGCGTAAGAAAACAGAAATCTGTGTATTCGACTTATGCATCAGGGATAGAGCAGTTTCTAAAATATCAGGTTTGAAGAGGACATTGGGAAAGCGTATCACCAGATAAGTGCTTACTCGTTTCCATATCTGATAAGATATACGCTTGATTTTTAGTGAGGCGTTTATTGGTTTTTTTACAGTTACAGTCAAAAAAACTTCGACACCTAAAGGTGCTGTAGGGTCCATCGGGCGGTTTGTCTAATTGCTTCTTCAGAAGGCACCGACTGCTTCCAACCGTGCTTCTTTATCTTTTCAATGGACAAAACGACTTGAGGATTATCGCCAATCCAGCCGCGATTTCCACCACTGTAGCGACGGGGGACTTTGGTTTTATCTAAACCCAGCTCGTCCATGATAAGGTCTGCGACATGGTCCACACTGGTTTGTTCTTCTAAGCCTAAATTGAAAATGTTGGTTTTGCCATGGGCGCGTCTGTAGCCAATCAAAATGCCTTCCACACAGTCCTTAACATGCAGGTATTCTTTGCTTTGTTTTCCGTCGCCTAAAATTTCGAGTTCGGAGGGGTTATTTTTGAGTTTATGAGTGAAATCCCAGATTACGCCGCGTCTGCAACGTTCACCGATAACGTTTGCGAAACGGAAGGCCCAAAACTTTAGGGGTGCAAACTCTGTGTAGGCTTCAGTGTATGCTTCACAGGCAAGTTTTGAAGCGCCATAAAGCGAGGTTTGGTAGGGGAAATAGGTTTCAGGGGTGGGCCGCAGGGTTGCTTCGCCATAAACCGCGGATGTGGAAGCAAAAACGAGGTCAGAGACGCCGTTCTTTATCATGGCGTCCAAAACGTTGAGGGTTCCGATGAGGTTGTTGTCTAGGTCGGAACGATGGTCAAGAAGGCTTTTTCGGATGTTAGCTTGGGCGGCTAAATGGAACACAACATCGTGTCCGCTGAAAATTCGATTTAAGGCTTCAGCGTCTTTTATGTCAACTTGGTGGACTACCAACCGAGTGTTCCCTGCATGTTGAGCCAGATTTTCCATGCGACCACAGGACATATTGTCAACAACCGTCACCGTGTGACCTTCTTGGAGTAGACGGTCAACAAGGTGGCTACCTATGAATCCTGCGCCGCCTGTCACTACTGCATTCATTTTTTAACCTTCAATCCAGTTTTTTGTAACACGCCTAAGCGTGTAAATGTCAGATAAAGCCACAGTCCGAGGCATATTCTGCCAGTCATCCCAAACTGCACTAATCAGTTTGCCACTCAACCAATCAGACTCTTTAGAAGCAAGAAAAACCGCAAGCGACACCGGTTTCTCCATGGGGGTTCCGCCGGTTGCCTTGATTTTTTGGGCGTTAGCAAGTCCTTCTTTGCCGGCTAATTCGCCAGCAGCTATAACATCATCTTGAAGACTTGTCGCTATACCCCCAGGGGCAATGGCGTTAACTTGTATGTTGTAGTCTTTTAGTTCTTCACTTATGGTTTCAGTGAAACGTACCACAGCCGCCTTGGAGGCTCCATACGCTGAGAAGTTAGGGTGTGGGTTAGCTGCGCCTCCGCCTGACATGTTGATGATTTTTCCCGAACGCTGCTTAATCATAAACGGCAAAACCGATTTGCAGCAAAGAACTGTCCCGATTAGGTTTACGTTAATGGTTGCTATCCATTTGGCGACGTCATTTTTGAATAGGGGACCTATGGGGCCAAACATACCTGCACAGTTCACCAGTACGTCAATTTTAGAAAACCTATCTACAGCAAAATCAACTAAGCTGTTGACGCTGTCAGGGTTTGAGACATCTACTTCTTTTGAAGCAGCTTCTGCGCCTAATGTTTTGATTTGATTAACTGTGTCGTTAAGCTCGGAGCGGGTTCGAGAAGCGACCACGATTTGGGCGCCTTCACGGGCAAACGCTAAAGCAACAGCCTGCCCAATGCCTCTGCCTCCGCCTGTAACTAACGCAACTTTATCTTTAAGCTTCAAGCGTACATTTACCCGAAGCACTGAAGTGTTCGTTGCATGCCCTGTAAGCCTCATGGGTTCCAATGTCCCACAATGGATCTGCCAAAGTATAACCATAAACGGGAACACGCTGATAGAGCCATTCCAAAAAATGCCCCGGCTGATCCATCGGCAAACCCAACGTCAAATACTCGTTAAACAGCTTGCTTATCGACTTTGGAAACATGTAAACAGCGCCGCCTACGAGTAGAGTTTTGGGGTTAGAGGGTTTCTCGGTGAACTCCACGATTTTCCCCTCCTTGTCGAGGGCTACAACCGCACATCTCTTAGCTTCCTCAACATCAGCCACCTCATAGGTAGCTACTACGGGGGCGTTTCTGCGGTAAAAGGCATCTAACATGCCAGTCAAGTCATCGTTGAACATACCATCGCCCGCCAACACCAAAACATCGTCAAGCGGAGAGGACAAAATGATGCTTGAAAGGGCTTTGACAGCGCCAGGTTTTTGCGCCTCGCTCACAGTGTCGTCGGGTACAAGCTCAATGTTAGAGTATCCACGGCTGTCTAGCCAAGCCTGAAACTGCGACTGAAACAGCATGTTGGTAGATAACACAATCTTGCTCAGGGGAGGCTTGAGTGCATCGATTTTTTCGATAATGTAGTCAAGTATGGGTTTACCGGCTATAGGTAGAAGTGCTTTGGGGGTGTTTTGAGTTAGAGGCCAGAGGCGCTTTGCGTATCCTCCAGCAAGAACAATAGCGTACACTAAGCCATCACGGTTAACACTTTTTCGACGGTAGCTTCGGATTTTTTGAATTCAAGCCAAGCTTGGTCAAATTCTTGAATGGTATCTTCGGTTTTCTGGTGGAAGGGCATCTGCAAAAGCACCTTTGGCGTTATGGTTATGATGTCAGCGCCCGCCGCTGCTGCTTGAGCTACATCGTCGGGTGAGCGGATGCTGCCCACGATGATTTTTGTTGGGAGATTGCTTTCTTGGATTATTTTTTTGGACTCTTGGATGACTTTCACTGGGTCGCCGCCGGAATCTCGGACGCGGCAGAAAAAGATGCTGGCGTAAGTTGCGCCTGAAAGAGCGGATAGTAGCACCTGATTGGTGGTTATGAGGCAGGTGATGTTGGTTTTGATTTGGGCATTATGCAGTTTCTTTGCCAAAGTGAGACCGCGGCCGTTGCCAAACATGGGCACTTTGATAACTATGTTTTGGGGATTCCAGCTGGAGTACTCTTTAGCCTCTGCGAGCATGGCTTCGTCAGATTCGTTTGTTTTTGTTACTTCAATGCTAAGGGGCGCATCGATTGCGGAGAGGATTTCTTGGACGCGTTCCTGGAAGTTTACGCCTTTCTCGTTGGAAAAAATCTTCTGATTTGTGGTGACGCCAGAAATGACGCCCCAAGGCAGAAGCTGTTTTATTTCCTCTATATTTGCGGTATCAAGGAATATTTCCATTGTTTAGTCACTTCACTTTTAATAATTTCTGAGGCTTCAAGCAGGCTAGACGCGATTATGTCGGGTTTCGCGTCCATTTCCTCCATGAGCCTACAGCAGTCACATTTTTTTTGTCCAATCAAAATTGATTTACACCCCGCAGCGTTCCCCGCTTGAATGTCAGTTAAGCCATCACCAATCATGTAGCAATTCGAGAGGTCCAAACTGAAGTCTTCAGCAGCCTTGAGGATTAAGCCAGGGCGTGGTTTGCGGCAGTCGCAGATGGTTCGTAATTCGGGGTCTTTTGCTTTGGGGTGATGCAGACAGTAATATTCCGCGTCTACGAAGGCATGTTGCTTTTCGAGAAGATGCTTCATTTTTTGGCAGATTTTATCAAAAAGTTCCAGCGTTGTTTTACCTTTAGCGATTGCAGGCTGGTTAGATACCACTATAACTTTGATGCCTAACTCGTTGAAGGCGCGGATAGCTTGGGCTGCGCCAGGGATGAGTTTGTAGCTTGCGGGGTTTAGAGGTGAATCTATTAAACCGTACTCGGGGAAAAAGACGAGTTGATTAATTACGCCGTCTCTGTCTAGAAAAACTGCGTCAATCATTCATTTTCCGACTCTATTACTTCGCACGTTTCAAAAATGGTGTGTTCGATGCCTGACTGCGTTAAGTAATTCTTGATGACGCCCCGCACCCGTGACGCTTCGTTATCGGCGCTGTCTACCCAAACAATTATGCGTTTCATGCCGAAGAACTCCGTGAGATATTTTCTCGAAGACCTGCACACATCAGATGGGTAAGGACAGCATGGAAGCCTTCAACTTGAGGGGTAGAATTTACGGGGGCAACAATACAGGCGTCTGCAATCTGCTTAAGAACGCCGCCATCAAATCCAGCGAGAGCGATGACTTTGCCGCCGTTGTCCTGTACCAGTTTGGCAGCTTTTAGCAGGTTCTGGGACCACAGTCCTGCTTTGTCTGCGCCTGAACCACCGTGAACGCTAAGGACAATGAATAGGTCGCCGTTATTGAGGAGATTTTTTAATTGCTCTGAGTAAACGTTTTCCCATCCTAAGTCGTTCGTTAACGCCGAAACTAAAGGGATGTTATCGTTTAGGCAGATGACTCTAAAGCGCGGTTTACCTTCGACACAGGTGAATTTGGCGAGGTCGCATGCGAAATGTGTAGCAGTGGAAGCTGAGCCGCCGTTGCCTGCGATGAAAACCTGTTTGCCTGCCTTCCATGTGTCATAGAGGATATTGATCGCGTTGTTTATGTCTTGTAGGGATATGTGGTCGGTGACAACTCGGGTTTCTTGGAGATAATTTCGAATAAATTCTTCACTCAGTTCTATACACCTCTAAAGATGGAGAGATATTTTTGAGCCATCAGGTTCAAAACAGAAAGCAACTTCCCGTAAGCCTTCCTTCGCCATGGCTTTGCGCAGTTTGTCGCGTCCATTCTCGCAATAAAACATCAAAAAGCCTCCGCCGCCTGCACCCATAAGTTTCCCGCCTAAGGCACCGTTTTCAAGACCCCGTGTATACCATTTGTCTATGGCGTTGTTAGAAATCGTGTTTGAAGTTTGTTTTTTAACCAGCCAGTGCTCATGTTGTAGCCTGCCGAACTCGGTTATGTCTCCTTTTTCGAGCGATTTTTTTACTTTGAAGCCGATTTCTTTGATTTGATGCATCGCCTCAAGTTCTTTTGAGCCGTCTTTTTTGACCGCAAAGCCTTGCTCGCATAACACTGTAGAGGAACTGCGTTTGATTCCGGTGTAGAAGAAGACCAAGTTGTTTTCGAGTTCCCGGATTGCTTCATCGGGGATGCTAAGCGGAGAAACCACAACTTGTCCGCTGGGTTTTATGTCAAGGCAGATGAATCCGCCAAATGTTGCAATGAAGGTGTCTTGGAAGCCGCAGGGTTCTTTTAGAATCTCCATCTGTAAACGGCAGGCTTCCTCAGCTAACATCTGTCGAGTTAAATGCTCGTCTTTGTACATGTGAAGCGCATGCAGAAGCCCCACTGTAAAGCTGCTAGAAGACCCTAATCCCGTTTCAGCAGGCAGTTCAGCAATAGAGATTATTTCCAAGTTGCTTTTTAGTTGTAGCATCTGGAGGGCTTCGCGGATAACGGGGTGCTTGATGTTTGTTATGGGTGACACGATTTCAGTTATGGAATAGCTTGCGCGGATGGGTTCTTCGAATCGTTGGTTAATCACTAGGTAAATGTATTTGTTTATAGCTGAGGTTACCACGAATCCACCATAATTTGAGCTGTACGATGGCAAATCGGTTCCGCCGCCGCCTAATGTTAATCGAAGAGGGGTTTTGCTTACAATCAAAAATTACACCTTTAGCCGCAAGGTTTTGTGGGGTCTCATCGCGGAGTTGAGGAGATTAGAATGAAGAGTTCTCCCGCTCGACCCTTTCACACCATGTTATAGTAATGGTAGAATGTTTTGCGACTGAAAATCAGATGATTGGTTTAGAGGTGAAGGTTGTGATGTTCCAGTTTGGTTTATCGATAGATACCGGATGAAACAGGTGTCTTTTGCCCATTTAGAAGCAGTTCTATTGCCCCAGTCTTCTGCGATTTTGCTTATTTTTTGTGCTAAGGGTCGCCCATAAGTGTGCATTCGGTATGTAAGGGGGCTGATTAAGCCGCGGATGCCTCCGATAGCGGGTAGCAGTTTTTGCGTATACTGGGTTAGTATTTTTAGAAGCAGGGTGCTTTGGATTTTGTCCACGGTTTGGATTACTGCATCAATAAAGCGGCGCTTATCTAAGCTTAGGATACGATACCACGAATTGTGGCTTCGCAAAGATTTCCGTTTGAGGGTGGATAAAAATTTTCGTCCACCGGCACGTATCATAGCAAAGATGCCGCAATCCAGTTTTCCTTTTCCATACTCCAATGTGGATTTTTCTGAAAACGCAAGGGATTTAGCCATTATTAAACCTCTTTTTTGTTATCGGGAGTTTTTGTTTGATTTTCCAGTCGCTCAAGGATGCTTGTGCAGACGTTTAGGCAGTTTTCGCAGAGGTTGAATCCGTATTTGAGGAGCAGAATTTTTTTAGTTTCTTTGCAGATGTCGCATTTCCCGATTTGTGTGCCGATGAGTAAAATATGTTCGGGCTCAGGGTCGCTTTGGGCAGCGACTTCGTAGGTGGAAGTTTTGGTCACGCAGAAACACCTTGTTTCAGCTTGAATTTGACCCAGAATGCAATGCGGGGTCTAATTCGTTGATATTTTTTAGAAAGCAAAGTCCGCGGTTGAGCAGGGTTCTCCAAATTATATTCTCCTACGATTTACGGCAGACAAACAGTGAATATTTGTCTGCTACCTATATTAAACTTCTCATCAAAACAAGAAACGAATAAACTCAAATCAACCGCTGCAAAATCACCCGAAGATGACAAAAACAGGCAGAATGCGATTCATTTATTTTTCACACCGAGAATCTATCCAACCCAGAGACCAAACCATGCCAGATAACAAAGAAAAAATCACGATGCTCCACGGCGCAGGCGGCACAGTAATGCATGACCTCGTCAAAAACTACGTCGTCAAAGCCTTCGGCGGCATAGGAAACGCAGAAGTGCCCCTAGAAGCCATGGATGACGCGGCAGTGGTTGGCGACACCGTAATAAAAAGCGACAGCCACGCCGTAAAACCCATCTTCTTCCCCGGCGGCGACATTGGACGCATCGCCATATCCGGCACCGTCAACGACATAGCAGCAGTCGGCGCCCAACCCTTCGCTTTAGCCTGCGGATTAATCCTTGAAGAAGGCTTGCTCATTTCTGATTTTGAACGCATCCTTGCCAGCATGCGACAAACCTGCCTTGAAGCCGACGTTGGCATTGTCACTGGCGACACCAAAGTCGTAGAGAAAGGCGCACTTGGCGGCTGCGTCATGAATGTTTCAGGCATTGGCAAACGCACCCCCGCCTTAGAACACAACCTAAGCGTTGCTAGACAGTATCGCAGCGTCGCGGCTCGATGGACCTTAGACTCTAACCTTGCGGCAGGCGATAAAATCATACTCACTGGCGCCATAGCAGACCACGGCTTAGCCGTCCTATCCGCGCAGCAGGGATTATCGTTTGCTAGCAAAATAGAATCCGACGTAAAACCCCTCAACCGCATGATACAGAAACTATTCGCCGAAGTCGGAGGCGTAGTCGCAGTAAAAGACCCCACTCGAGGCGGCTTAGCGGATGCCAGCAACGAGTGGACAGAGAAATCCAAAGTTGGCATCCTAATCCACGAAGACAAAGTCCCCATTCACCCAGATGTGCAGACAGCCTGTGACATGCTCGGATTAGACCCCCTAGAAGTGGGAAATGAAGGCAAATACATCATAGGCGTCGTCGCAGAGAAAGCTCAAGAAGCCTTGGCGTTTCTTAAACAGACCCCTGAGGGCAAAGAAGCACAGATAATCGGAGAAGCCACCAAAGAGTTCCGGGGCGTAGCCATGCAGACAGTTGTTGGTGGCAAACGTATCATTGCGCGTCCAGTCGGCGACCCCGTCCCAAGAATCTGCTAAGCAACCGAAAGCAGTTATGAAAGCTTCCTTTTGCCCTAAGATCTTGGTCTTGTGGAGAAAAAATCAGGCTATACATGCATTCACACTCACACTGCGGCGGCTTCAACATAAAACTATGTTAAGCGTGTGGTAAAATATGGTTACTCCACACCCAAACAGACGCAGAAACACGCCGCAAACCCAAAAAGCAGCCGCAGACGCAATCCATCTTGTAAAATTTTTAAAATCGCCACACCCACACAAAGAGGCAAAAACGAAAAATCGATCTACTGCTAGAGGGGGGATTTGGATTAAACAGTTGCGGCATTTTTTGCCCAGACACGGCAAGTACCTTCGCTACTAACCATGCAAGCACCTACGGGTTTTTGCGGTGTGCATTCTTTGAGGAAGAGGGGGCATTGGTTGGGTTTGATTTTTCCGATTATGACGCGGTGACATTGGCAGCCCGTCTGGAGGTCTCTGCCGTGCTCGACGTGAACGTCATATTTGAGGCGAGCGTCGTACTGGGAGAGGGTTGGGCGGAGTTTTAGGGCAGAGTTGGCGAGGTTACCGATGCCGCGCCAGTTGCCGTCAGCTACGGTGAAGGCTTTCTTTATCATTTCTAGGGCTTTGGGGTTGCCTTCGGGTTTAACGACGCGTGGATACTCGTTTTCGAGTCTAGCGTCTGTTTCGCTGACCTGTTTTAGAATCATGTAGACGGCCATTA
This sequence comes from Candidatus Bathyarchaeota archaeon, assembly GCA_026014745.1. Lineage (NCBI taxonomy): Archaea > Thermoproteati > Candidatus Bathyarchaeota > Candidatus Bathyarchaeota archaeon. The sequence continues at coordinate 504,707 of JAOZHS010000002.1, forward strand.
AGACGTCGAGGGGTTCGAACCCTGCCACAACCACGGGCATCCGATACTCCCGTGTGAACAACTCATAAGGTTTTAAACCCGTGATGGCACTGACGTGTCCAGGCGCGATGAAGCCGTCGATTTGGAGGTCATCAATACCGAGCAGCAGCTCCATGGCAGGCGGGATTAGGCGGTGACAAATCAAAAAACTAAAGTTGCTTGGCAAATCACCTAACGCTTCAACCGCGGTGGATGGCGCAGTGGTTTCAAATCCGACTGCGAAAAACACGAATTCCTTGTCAGGTTCAGCCTTCGCCATTGCTACGGCGTCGGAGGTTGCGTAGACCACTCGGACATCGGCGCCGGTTGCTTTTGCTTCTATGAGGGAGGATTCGCTGCCTGGCACGCGTAAGACGTCGCCGAAGCAGGTGATGACTTTGCCTTGTTTTGCGAGTTGTACGGCTTCGTCGATTTCTGATGCGGGGATGACGCAGACGGGGCAGCCAGGTCCCGCGATGACTTCGACGTTTGAGGGTAGAAGGCTGCGTAGACCGTAGTGGGTTATGGTCCATTCGTGTGTTCCACAGACGTGGCAGATTTTAACTTCGCCCATTTTGGAGGCTAAAGTTTTGATTCTTCGGGCTATGGTTTGTGCGAGGTCGGGGTTTCGGAATCGAAGGTCTACAGCCACAGGATTCGCCTTGCCTATTCTTGTCCTTTGGCTAAAATGTCATTCCAGAGGCTGAGGGTTTCTTTGGCGTCGTTTTCTTCGATTAGCTGAATGGCGTATCCTGCGTGTACCAGCACGTAATCGCCGACTTTAACGTTTACCAGCGAAATGTTGACCTCGCGCAGTACACCCTGTCCGAAGTCCACGTGGGCTTTGTCGCCGCTTAAGTCCATAACTTTGGCGGGAATAGCTAAACACATAATTATCAGTCTATAAAAGACGTATTTTGTGCGATAAAAACAGATTGGTCAAAAACCACAGAATCCTCCAACAACCGCCTGACCAAACGCGACGCCCCCGTCGCCCGCCGGAACCGCCTCATGAACCACAAACCGCAACCCCGACGCCTCCACTACACCACGAATTTGCTGGGCAAGAAGCAGATTGCAGGCTGCGCCGCCTGTGAAACCCACAGTTTTGATGCCTTGAGCTTGTGCGTTTTGGACTGCGATGGTAGCGAGCCCTTTTGCGAGGTAGGCGTGGGCAGAGTAGGCTAAGTCTGCTGTGAAGAGTTTGCTTTTGTTTTCATAGATTGCCCTTATCAGGTTGGTGGTTTGTAGTACGTCACCTTGCAGGACAGGAGCAAGTTTGAGGGCGTCTTTGCCGCCTAAAGCCGTTGATTCGAGCTTCATGGCTGGTTCCCCCTCGTAGCTTCGCGCAAAACAAACCCCTAACACAGCAGCAACGGCGTCCAAAACCCGTCCGCAACTGGTGGTTTCCACGGCACCTAACCCTTTTTGAAGTTGATCGAGGATGAGTTGGGCTTCGATTTCTCCATGGGGCAAGTGACTGCTGTTGCCTATCAGCCATGCTCCGATGTCTATGCCTGCTTTGTTGAGTATGGCTGCGGCAATGCGCAGAGGGTAGCGGCTGGCTAAGTCTCCGCCCAAAAGCGGCTGCGCCTCAAGATGCCCCAACCGCCCAAAACCTGCTTCGCCGCAGACACATTGGAGAACTTCGCCGCCCCAAGCCCCGCCGTCTGAGCCGTAACCGTAACCGTCACAGACAACCGCAACGACCTCGTCTAAACCGTGTTCCGCCATCAACGCCGCCGCATGAGCATGATGATGTTGCACCTGAATCAGCGGCAACCCAGCGGCTTGCGCCATTTCCTTTGCCATCGCGGTAGTGTTGAATTTGGGGTGCAAATCGCAGGCGACGGCTTGGGGTTTGCTGTTGGTTAAATGTTGAAGGTGACGTGTTGCTTCGGCGAGGAAGGTCTGGGTTTCAAGGTTTTCGACGTCGCCGATGTGTTGGCTCAAAAACGCCTTGTCGTCGAGGAGTATGCAACTGGTGTTGTTGAGTTCGCCGCCTAAAGCGAAAACAGTGCGTTTTGAGGGGTTTTTGAGTTTTATGGGTGTAGGGGCGTAGCCGCGGCTTCTGCGCAGAAACACCTGCTGTTCGCCGTGGGTGCGCATGACGGTGTCGTCGCATCGTTGGGCGATTTGGCGGTTATGAAACAAGAAATAATCGGCTGTGCCGCCAAGTATGCGGAGGGCTTCGGCGTTGTCTTTGACGATGGGTTGGTTAGCGGGATTAGCGCTGGTCATAACAAACGCTGAGTCAGCAACTTCGTCAAAGAGCATGTAGTGGAGCCCCGTGTAGGGGAGCATGACGCCGACGTTATGGAGGTGGGGCGCTACTAGCGGCGAGAGGTTGTATGAGTCGTTTTTGTTTAGGAGGACGATGGGACGTTGGGGGCTTGTAAGAAGTTCTTTCTCTTTTGGGGAAACATCCGCGAAGGCTTCGACGGCTTGGAGGCTTCTTGCCATGAGCGCGAAGGGTTTTTCGCTGCGATGCTTGGTTTGTCTAAGCCGCTGCAGGGGCTCCTCGAGCACGGTTGAAGCCGCGAGATGGAAGCCACCATAGCCTTTCACCGCGACTATGCTGCCTTCGGAGAGGAGCGTGCCCGCGAGGCGTATTGGGTCACAGGAGTCTACAGGCCGCCCCGTATTAGTGGTAAGGTACACTTTGGGTCCACAGGTGGAGCATGCCACGGTTTCGGCGTGGAAGCGTCTGTTAGCTGGATTCTCATATTCTCTTTGGCAGAAGCCGCATAGCGGGAACTCTTTCATGGTGGTGTTTTCGCGGTCGTAGGGCAAGTGTTCGATGATTGTGAATCGTGGACCGCAGTCGGTGCAGGTTATGAAGAAGTAGTCGTATCGGTGGTCTTTGGGGTCGCGGAGTTCTTTTAGGCATTGGTTACAGATGGCACCGTCAGCGGGGATAACAGAACCCGATTGTTTAGCGGTGCTGCTGCTTTGGTGAATTGCAAATGTGTGATATTGGTTGGGTCCTGAAAGTTCGGTGCGGTTTACGTGTTCGATTTGGGCTAGCGGCGGCTTAAGAGAGGTCAAATCCGTCATGAAACTCTCAACACTTCGCAGGGTGCCTTCTAAGAGCACTTCTACACCTGCGTCGCCGAGGTTGCGCACGTAACCTGTCAAACCATTTTTGACGGCGATACGGTAGATGAAGGGACGAAAGCCGACGCCTTGCACGATACCTGTGATGCCGAGTTTAACACGCAAAGCCTAAACCTTAGCTATCTGTGGGTCAAGTTTTTCTCTTATACATTTCGAAATTCCCCGAGAACCACAAGGGGGCGTTCTATGCGCAGTATTAAATAGAATAGCAGCAAATAACAAGCTTGAGTGTACCTCAACCATGGGAGCATTAGAAGAGATATTTGCGTTCCTTACTGGTGGAAGCATCGGCGGTCTAACACCGATTATCTTTATGATTATTCCCTTGATTGTCGGCTTAATCATTGGATACCTCGTGCATAAGTTCCTAAAAATCGCCGTCATAATCGCCGTTATCAGTGCAATCGCCATTTACTTTGGCTTCCTAAACATCAACACCGCCGCTATGGCTCAACTTGTCGACCAGTATGGACCAATGGTGGTTCAGTATGGAACACTGTTGATAGGCTTACTGCCGTTAAGCATCGGATTAATCGTAGGCCTAGCAGTGGGGTTCCTGCTCGCAAAATAAACCAACCAACCCCTCTTCTTTTTTAACCAGCAAAAGAGTAGTCAGGCTATTTTTTTGGGGGAAAAGGGGTAGCTTTAAAATACAAAGCCATACCTTTGAGCAGTCATGAAAGCCGTGACGTTTGCAGTTGCATTCATCCTAACCATATGCCTAGTCATCGCAGGCGTCATACTCTACCCCGAAATGTTTGGGCAAGCGGTCACGTCAAATAACGAGTTTGTATTTGCCATGTTTTTGGGACCATTCTGTATGCTACTCGTTTTGGGGTGGATAGGCGAAAAACTTGTTCTGCGGGTTTTAAAGAAAGAGTAACGGATCCTCTAACAGGTAGCGGCGCTTCGATGTTGACTTTTGGTTTTTTTAACAGTAAGATAATTAGTTGTCAACACGCAAACTCTATGTTTGGTGAATGACATGAGTGTGTATGACCAGTTTCAGCGCCCCACAGGACGCAAAGGCAAAATCGTTGCCGCAATGATGAACCACGGACACAAATCACTCACCACATGGGGCTTAACACACGTAACCATCAACCCAGACTTTGTGATTTTGGATGCAGGTTGTGGCGGCGGCAAAACCATCAACCGATTAGCCAAACGGGTCCCCAACGGCAAAGTGTATGGCATCGACTATTCACCTGATATGGTGGCGTACGCGACGAAACTAAACAAAAAATTCGTCGACCAAGGCAAAGTCGAAATCACTGAAGCCGCAGTTGACAAAACAGGCTTCTCAAACGGCTTGTTTGATTTGGTGACGGCATGTGAAACCTACTATTTCTGGCCCAGCCTATCAGATGCCTTCAAAGAAATAAACCGAATACTAAAACCAAACGGCAAGCTCCTCTTGATTAATGAAATGGTCAAAGACGGCGTCCACGACGTTAAACAAGCCGAAATCATAGAAAAAACACACGTACACCTCTTGACGCTTGAAGAGATAGAGAGTATGCTGCAAGCCGCAGGGTTTGTTGGTGTGGAGGTTTCAAGAAAAGAGCAGTCACCGTGGAACACGATTGTTGCCCAAAAACCAGCTGATTAAGCGCGTTCTTTGAGGGCGCGTTTGAGGACTTTTCCAGCGGCAGTTAAGGGCAAAGCATCTAAAAACACGACGTCGCGGATTGCTTTGTAGGCGGCTACTTTTGCGTTAACGTAACCTTTGATTTCTTCAGCTGTAGCACTAACGCCGTCTTTTAGCACGATATAAGCGACTGGGATTTCGCCTGTTTTGGGGTCGGGTTTACCGACGACGGCACATTGTTTTACGGCGGGGTGTTCATAGAGCAGGTCTTCGAGTTCGCGGGGATAGACGCTGTAGTCTTTGTATTTGATGAGGTCTTTTTTACGGTCCACAATATAGCAGTAACCGTCCGCGTCGATTCGGGCGATGTCACCTGTAAGCAGCCAACCGTCGCGGAGCACTTGGGCGGTTTCGTCTGGGCGATGCCAGTAGCCTGCCATGACTTGGGGTCCCCGAACAGCCAATTCACCCCTCTGACCCACACCAAGGGGCACGCCAGTTTCGGCGTCCACAATTTTGGCTTCGGTATCGGGCAGCGGCAAACCAATCGAGCCCACCCGCAACGCCAACGCCTTATCCACAGGACTACAATGCGTTACCGGCGACGCCTCCGACAATCCGTAACCCTCCGCTAAAAAGCCCCCTGTCACCTCCATGAAGCTCCTCTGCACCTGTGGCGGCAAAGCGGAAGCACCAGAAATACACACCCGCACAGACTTCAAATCATAGTTGCCTAAGTCAGGGTAGTTGATTAGCATCGTGTACATGGTCGGTACCCCGCAGAACACCGAAACATGCTCTTGCTGGATAGTGGTGAGGGTTTTGACGGGTTCAAACTTGGATAGAAGCACCATTTTTGCGCCTAAACTGATGGGGACAGTTAGGCTGGTGGTTAAGCCGTAGATGTGGAAAAGCGGCAATGCCGTGAGGAACACGTCTTGGCTTGTGCCTTTGATGGTGGCGGCGAAGGCAACTGCGTTTGAGACGAGGTTGCGGTGGGTGAGCATGGCGGCTTTGGGGGTTCCTGTTGTTCCGCCTGTGTATTGGAGGGCAGCTAAGTCCACAGCGGGGTCAAACTTGAGTGAAGTATGGGAGGAGGATGCTTCTAGGAGCAGTTGCCTAAAAGAAAACGTGTTTGGAAGAGAAGGGGAAGGGGATGTTTGGGTATCGTAATCGTTTAAGCCCGTGGTTATAACGTTTTTTAGGGGTGTTTTTTCTCTAACTTTCTCCACAATGGGGAACAGAGAGTCTAAAGTGACGATTGTTTGGGCGCCTGAATCGCAGAGCTGATATTCTACCTCGCGTTCCCGATGCAGCGGACTAATCGTTGTCACCACCCCGCCTATTTTTAGGGCTCCGAAGTAGCTGATTACGAATTGGGGGATGTTGGGCAGATAGAGCGCCACACAGTCACCTTTCTTGGCGCCTAAAGTGGATAGGGCATTTGCGAATTGGTTAGCCAAAATGTCGAGTTGCGCATAGGTCAAGGTATTTGCGCAATAGGCAATTGCGACGTGGTCGGGAAAGTTTTTTGCGTTTGCCTCAAGCAACCCCGAAAGAGGCACCTTTGGATATTCTAGGTGCTGGAGGGTTTTTTTCTGAGGGGACAAACGCATCATCTTATGGTGTAGATTCAGGTTCAATTACGACGGCTGTTCCCGTTGCCGAAAATAGCAAAATCCCATTCTGGGTACCCATGTCAGAAGTTTCCACATCTAAGCCTACAATCGCGTTGGCGCCTAAAGCAATTGCGCGGGATTTGGCGCGTTCAATGGCTTCCCAGCGTGCCTTCTCAACCTCAGCAGTGAAAGCGGTGACTTCGCCACCCATCATGGATTCAAATCCAGCGATAAATTGGCCAAGTATACCGCGGGTGCGAGGAGTCAACCCCGTAACTACGCCGAGAACTTTGGTGATTTTGTAACCCGCCACCATAGGAGTAGTCACTAACAGGAAGGGCTGGTTTTGGGTAAGGGAGGCTCCGCATTTGGGGCAAAAAGATGCGCCGTCAGGAGCATAGTTTGAGCATCGGGGGCAATTCATAGGGGACACCTTGGCAGTCTATGGATACGCTTGTTATAAAAGCTGTTGCCAACCAGAGACAGGCGTTATTTGAAGGTTAAGCGTTTAGGCTTGTTTTTTATTTGGATTTTGCCGTCTGAGTCTTTTAGTTTACTAGTGTGGCGGTAGAACTCGTAGATGTGCTCCATCTCCTTGGTGTAGGCAAAAGAGTAAGCGATGACTTCGGATAAGTCGAAGTTTAGGGTCAAGGCGTTGTCGGTGATTGTGAAGAGTTGGTCTTGGGGCTTATCGGTTAAGATGACGGTTACGACGTCGCCGACCTCAAGTTTGTCACCGAGCGTTTCGCCGCTGCCGAACGTTTCACTTAAGCTTATGGTGCCGCCATAGTCAAAGACGATACAGGGTTTGCCGTTGCGTATCGTCGCCCAGCAAGCGAGTTTGGGATTTTGGGTTTCGAAGCGGTTTTTGAGGGCAACGAAGTCTTCGGGTTTGATTTGTATAACGAGGTAGTTACGCCAAGTTTTTGTTTCGTCTTCTCTTAAGTGAAAGAACTGCATATCAACCACCAAGGTAAGCTTGAGTTCCCGATAAATAACTTCCTCCAAGCGGCGCGGAAAAAAATCTTTAAGCACCGCCCAACAAACAAGCACATGACTGAGAAGTGACACCGATGGATGAATGGAAAGCTAAACTCAAAGCGGACCCATCAGCATGGCTCCTAGAAGAAGATAACCCCTCTGTGCGATACTTCACCCTAACCGAACTTTTAGCAAAACAAAAAGACGCTACCGAAGCATCTGAAGCGAAAAAAGCCATAATGACCCAAGGCGTAGTCCCCAAAATCCTCTCCAAACTCAACAGCGATGGCTACTGGGGAACCCCCACAAACTTCTACACCGCCAAATACAAAGGAACCGTATGGCAGCTATTGATTTTGGCGGAACTCGGCGCAGACCCAACTGACTCCCGCGTCAAAGGCGCCTGTGAATTCATACTCAACAACAGCCAGCACCCCCAGAGCAGCGGCTTCGCGATGGCGCGTTCAGAGAGGGAGGGCGGCGGCAGGCAAAGCGCGGTGATTCCCTGCCTGACAGGCAACATGCTTTTTAGCCTCATCCGACTGGGCTACCTCGACGACCCACGGGTGCAGGCGGGGATAGATTGGATAGCAATGTTTCAACGCTTTGACGATGGGGATGGAGCAGCCAGAGGCGAGTTCTATGACCGCTTGAAGGCGTGTTTTGGCAAACATACCTGTCATATGGGCGCCGCTAAAGCCCTAAAAGCCCTCGCCGAAATCCCCGCAGACCAAAGAAGCGCCAAAACAAAAGCCACCATCGAAGCCGGAGCAGAATACTTCCTTAAACATCACATCTTCAAAAAAAGCCACGACCTAACCAAGGTTCCTAAGCCGGGATGGATGAAATTCGGGTTTCCCTTAATGTACCAGACTGACGCGTTGGAGTTGCTGGGAATTCTTGCAAGCTTGGGGTATAAAGATTCGCGTATGCAGGAGGCGGTGGATTTGGTGCTTTCAAAACAGGACGAGCAGGGCAGATGGACGCTGGAGCACAGTTTTAACGGCAAATTCCAAGCCAACATTGAAACGGTAGGGCAACCCAGCAAGTGGGTGACGCTAAAAGCGTTAATTGCCATAAAACAAGTCTACAGCTAAGACGCGGTACATGGAGATAACCATATTTACGCTAACAAAGAAAACAATCCGTCAGCAGCAGGAAGGTAAAGCTTGAAAACCATAATTGTACTGTACTCTTACCATCATCTTAATACTCAAAAAATTGGCGAGGTTTTTGCAAAAATTCTCGATGCAGAAATCAAAAACCCCAAAACCACCGACCCAGCAGAAGTAGCAAATTATGATTTGGTGGGGTTTGGAGCAGGAATCGATAGCGGAAAACACTACAAGGAACTGCTAGATTTCGCCGATAACCTACCAGAGGTTAATGGTAAAGAAGGATTCATTTTTTCCACCAGCGGAATTTCAAATCCCAAATACCAAACCAAAATACACACTGAGCTGCGAGAAAAACTGCAAGTAAAAGGTTACCAGATTGTTGGCGAATTTAATTGTCACGGATTTAACACAAACAGTTTCCTCAAAGCTTTCGGCGGCATGAACAAGGGCAGTCCAAACGCAGAAGACCTCGCCAACGCAGAGGAATTCGCGCAGAACCTGAAATCCAAAAAATAATTTTGGTGCCGGGGGCGCGATTCGAGCACGCGACCTTTGGACAGGGGCGTTTGGCCCTCTAGTTCTCCAGATTATGAGTCTGGCGCCCTGGCCAGGCTAGGCTACCCCGGCACATTTGCCTCTTCGGTTTTTACACCGATGCCATCTTAGTTTCCAAACATTGATTTAAACCTTAAGCCCCAGCCGCACCTTTGACAATGCACAGGAAGAATCCAGCGACGTACCTTTTAGAAAAATCGTTTCAGACTTAACTGGCACCTGCTAAACACTTGTTTGCTGCGACAGGATAGATAGAGACCTACCGGTTTTTCACCAATACTGACCTACCCCTCTATGGTTTCTGCAATGAGTTTCTAATATGCTCCAAATATGTCCGCTTAGACCCTCCCCTCTCTATCGTTTCTGCATAGAACCACTAATAGCATCCAAATAGGAGCCAAATAGGTTCAATGTAAGCATCTGAAAGCATTGAACAGCACAATGCAAGCGGGCTAGCATTGTCCATTCGGTTGGTTTCTGCCATATCTCACCTAAGAGCCTCAAGCCGACTGCGGCTATGAACAATCTTGCCATTGAAAAGGTCTAATAAAAATCTGCATCCAAGCAGTTAAACACTGATTTTCAACATACTAATAACTCAACTTTCAACCAATAACCCTCTATACCCCAATTAGGAAAAAGAGTCAGCTCAGAGACTTACCTCCGCCCTTATGTAGAGTGTACAAAGCAACATGCCAGTTTTGAAAAGGAAAAGACCCAAACAAGCCCCAAAAAGCATGTATTGTCAAACCTGCAAGTCGCCCCTAAGTTATGAAAGGGGTTAGGTTTAAATTCTGAGGTCTTACAAGCAACTAGTCATGAAACTCTTACCTATACTTGGAGGTGTTGTGGCTGCGGTTGTGTTCTTCTTCGCAGTCATATTTGCGCTTGCAGCTTCGGTTGCGGCGCCTACCACGCGGCTTGCCACCAGCGGCATCCTATTCGTCATAGGCATCGTCATAATCGTCGGCGTATACTATACCACGCGCAAACCCAAAACCGTCATCCAGCGCTTTGAGGTCTCTGGGCAAATGGGTGCTGCCCAAATCAAATGTCCCCACTGTGGCGGCAGTGTTGAGGCTAGCCAAATCCAAATATCGGGTGGTGTGCCTTATGTTAAGTGTCCGTATTGTGGGACAACGTTTGAGGTTGTTGAGAAACCAAAATGGTAAACCTCCGCGTGTTTGTGTTTGTTGCGTTGTTGGCTGTGGCGCTCTCAGCCTCCACCCTATGCCTCGCAGGCGCTCAAAGCAGCTTAGCGTATACAGTTGATCATGAATGGGCGCAGATATTCATCAATCAGGACGGCACCATCGACTTAATCTACAACATTTCTGTCACGATTACACAGGGGTCTATGGGTGGCTTCTATGTGGGGCAACCCAACGGCGACTACACGATTGGGGAAGCCCGTGACCAAAACGGGAACCCGCTTGAGGTTAACTATGCTGATGAGGGCAGCAACTACCGGGTGGATGTGCTTTTTAACCCGCGGTTGCAGGCGGGTCAATCCATGTGGTTTGAGGTCTCCACTAACGTGGCAGGCATGATAAGCAACGACACCCAAAACCCCGGCAACTACGGCATGCAATTCATCCCCCAGTGGATAAGCGACACCCCAATCGACGATGTGCGCATCCAAATTGTGCTACCCCCGGGGGTTTCTACAGGTGACGTGAAAACCACACAGGAGAGCTATTACAATGGCACATCTATGGTGGATGGGCAATTGGCTGTTTACTGGGAACGCCCCCAAATCGGCGCAGGCGAACAGTTTATGGTTGGGGTCTCTTTTCCCAGCAGCGCCCTACCCAACTACACGCCCTCCGAGCCTTCAAGCGGTGGCCCCGATCTCTCCATAATCTTCCCAATTATCTTCGGCGTCTTTGCACTTATCCTCATCATAGGCGTCATACGTGTTGCGCGAAAATCAGCCTACACTTCGCCTAAAGTCAGCATGGAGACACTCGGCGTCAAACGCGGCTTAACCGCCGTGGAAGCCGCTTACCTCTTGGACCTAAAACCGCCTCAGCTAGTCACCGCCATCCTCTACAGCCTACTTCAAAAACGCGCGGTTTGGGCACAAGAAACCAAGCCCTCCCTCAAACTCAAAGTGCTCCCACCCTACGAAGACAAAGTCGGACCCAAAGACAGTCCCCTGCGTTACTACGAAATAGATTTCCTCCGCGCTCTCCGCGCCGACGGAACCCTTGACGAAGAGAAACTGGCGCGAACAGTTATGTTTCTGCGAGATACGGTGGAGCAGAAGATGGAGGGTTTCAGCCGCAAGGACACAGTGGCGTATTATGGGCGGATTGTAGCGGAGGCTTGGACGCAGGTGGAGCAAGCAGGAACCCCCGAGTTAGCCTCTAACGCTTACGATCAGCAGCTACTTTGGCTCATGTTAGACCCCAACCAACGCACCAAAACCGAAACCGCATTCCGAGACCGCGTGTTCACGCCTAACCCGTTGTGGTTCTGGTGGTGGTACGGCTACACAGTTTATCATCCCCACCCCACCTATGTCCCCAACGTTTCCGTACCAGCCCAGTCGGGTCCAGCCCCAACCATTCCCGGCGCCCAATTCGCAAACAACATCGCTACAGCCATCGAATCCACAGGCAACAACATCGTAGTCAACCTCGAAAAATTCGCCAACTCCATCGTCCCCGCCCCACCCAAAGCCAGCCACGAACCAGCTCATAAAGGAGCCAACTGCGTATGCGCCTGCGCCGCATGTGCCTGCGCCTGTGCATGCGTCTCATGCGCTTGTGCCTGCGCTGGAGGAGGCGGACACTAAAATGAGTTTCCTCAAAAAACAAAAGATACCCACAGGACGGTTTAGCTACCGCGCCGAAGACAAATACAAGGGCATGTCCCTGCAGCTCCGCGTTGAACCCAGCAGACAGGGCGTCATGGCGATTAACGCTAACACGATTCTGCACCTCAACCACACCGCAACCGCACTGGCATACTTTTTCATGCAGGGGCTACCTCAAGCGGAGGTGGTTAAGAAGATGCGAAGTCTCTACCGCGTCAGCGAGCAAACCGCCAACGCCGATTATGAGCAGCTTGTCTACACGATTAGTACGCTGGCGCAGACCGAAAAAATCGATCCCGTTACGTTTCTGCGCATCGAAAAGGAGGATCCCTTCACTTACCAGTACACCGCCCCGCTACGCATGGACTTGGCGTTGACTTTCCGTTGCCAAAACGACTGCGTGCACTGCTACGCTGGAGGACCACATGAAACCCCAGAATTGACGACGGAACAGTGGAAGGCAGTCATTGACAAACTCAGCGACATCGGTGTCTTCATCTTAACCTTTACCGGCGGCGAACCCACACTCCGAGACGACCTGCCCGAGCTTTTGCTGTATGCTCAACATCGTGGCATGGTCACGGGGCTAATTAGCAACGGGCGCCGCCTCAAAGACCCCGCCTACGTGGCACAATTAGAAAAGTCTGGGCTGGACTTTGTCCAAATCACCCTTGAATCCCACAAGCCATCCGTACACGACGCCATGACTCAATCTGAGGGCAGCTGGAAAGACACTGTGGTAGGCATCAAAAACGCGGTGCACTCCCAAATCTACGTCTCCACCAACACCACCCTTAGCAAACAAAACGCTGACCACTTCCTAACAACCATCGACTACATCAAAGAACTCGGCGTCGACGCATTTGGCTGCAACAGCCTCATCTACAGCGGTAAGGCGTCCCAAGCCAGCGATGAATTTGCGCTGTCCATCGAGCAGCTTAAGGTGCTGTTGCCGCAGGTCCGCGAAAAAGCGCAGATGCTTCAACTCAAATTCCTCTGGTACACGCCCACGCAGTACTGCCAATTTGACCCCGTCCAATACGGGCTGGGCCTAAAATCCTGTACAGCGGCTATGATTACGGCATGTGTCGGACCCAACGGCGACGTGTACCCCTGCCAAAGCTACTTCGAATCACTCGGTAACATCCTCACTAAGCCGTGGGATACGATTTGGCGCAACCCCCTTGCCGAAAAGCTCCGCAAACGCGAATACGTGGAGGATAAGTGCAAGGATTGCGGTCAGTTGCAGGTTTGTGGCGGCGGATGCCCCCTTGAACTCCAAAATAAAAATATCAATAATCAAGCGGAAGGGGGCGCTTAACTTAGCTAAGAAATCCTTCGTTGTCGCAATTATTTCGGCATTAATACTGTCGATGCTATCCGCAGTTTCTTTTGCTAGCGCCAATTTTATTCCAACAAATGCGGAAATTGACTTAATGGAGCCCTTGCCTAAAACAGTTAAAACCTACGATGCGGCGGACATCCCCATTGTTGTGGTTGTGAAAGAACCCCTCAATGCACCACAAAACTATCATCGCATCACCAACATTTACTACAGCATAGACGAATACCCGAACACAGAAATAACAAATATAACCGAATCGGAGAAAGATTGGTTTAGCGGCACCTGTACGGAGTATCGTGCAAGCGCAAGCATAGCGAATTTAACAGCAGGTAACCATACTTTGAGGGCTTACAGCGTTGATGACCTTGGAAATCGCTTATCAACAACTCGCGAATTTGCATACCAACCAGATTTATCCTCAAACGAAATAAATACTGAATCTTCAGGTTTTGATTATACACCTGTTTTGATTGTTGGTTTAATTGCAATCAGTGTAGTTGGATGCGGCGTATTCTTTTTCAAAAAACACAAAGCTCAGCCGCTAACCTAAAAGGGTAGGGTAAACAAATTTATCCTAAGAGCCGTAATTCTCTTTTGGCAATGGCTGACTTGTAGGTTAAGGTATAATGGAGTCCATGCAGAAGCCCCGCCTTGTTGTTTTCGACGTTGAAGGAGTACTTATCCCCAAAAACCGCTTCTTCTTTGAAGTGGGCCGAACCTTGGGGTTCTGGAAGCTGATTCGACTGCTCCTGTTGGGTTTTCTCTATGAAGTGGGCGCGCTTAGACTAGATTCTGCTCTTCGCCGCATCTTTGGCGAAATGCACGGCATGAAACTCGAAACTATGGCGGAGGTTTTTAATCGGATTCCCGCGTCGCCTTATCTGCAAGGTTTTTTTGAGCAACTCCACAGTCGCGGCTGCAAAATCGCGCTTATCAGCTCTGGGCTGCCCACGATTCTTGTCGAGAAGTTAGCGGAATGCGTCGGCGCACAATACGCCTATGGCATTGACGTGGAGATTGTGAACGGTAGAGTGACAGGGAAAATTGGGGGCGATGCCATCGAAAAAAATGGCAAACTCAAAATCTTTAGCCGCATCATCACCCAAGAGAACCTTCGCCTACGGGACTGCGCCGTGGTGGCAGATGACCGCAATAACAGTTGCCTCTATTTGCCAGGGATGCTTAAAATCGGTTTTAACCCCGACTTCGTATTGCGGGTCAAAGCGGACCGCGTCGTGAACGGTAGACTCCAAGGCATAATCCCCATAATCGACGGCGAACCCCACAAACGCTCCTTTCCCTCCACCAACGATTTCGTTCGTGAAGATATCCATGCTTCAGGCATCTTTATGCCCGTCATCGCCTCCCTCATCGGCGTCCCCATAGTCGCATCCATAATCATTGTAATCGCCATAATCTACACGGCATCCGAGCTTTTCCGTCTCCAAGGCCGCCAACTCCCCTTCATCTCCGCCGTCACCCGCCACGCAGCTTCCCAGTCAGAAATCTACGGTTTCGCCGCTGCCCCGCTCTATTTTGCCTGCGGCATAGTTTTGACGTTGGTGCTTTTCCCTGCTCAAGCCGCGGGGGCAGCCATCGCGATGTTTTGCCTCGGCGACAGCACGGCTTCTTTGTTTGGCGGGATGATTTCGACGTCTCTGCCGTTTAATAAGGGTAAAACTTGGGAGGGGTCTTTGGTGGGTTTCTTTTTTGCTTTTTTGGCAGGCTGCTTCTTTGTTCCGCCTCAAATCGCGTTGATAGGCGCCGCAATAGCCATGACAGTAGAAGTTTTGCCGCTACCCCTAAATGATAACGTACTCATACCCGTCATAACTGGCGCAGCGCTGACGTTGCTACTTTAGCTGGTAGAGGGCGTTTTGGTAGTCTTTGACGTAGCTGTTTTTTCCCTTCTTGACTACGGTGTGACCTTCCCCTTGTAGTAGTATGGTTTGGGTTTCGACGCCGCCGGGGTATTTCTCGTTAATCATGCCTTTTACTTTGAGGGTGCGCCAGTAGGGTGTAGTGTCGGTTTTGCCTTCTTGTTTTTGTTCTTCTGCGGCGTTGGCTGCTATCCACGCAAAAATGCCCGTGGTGATGGGACAACCGATGGTGGCGCCATGTTTAACGGCTAAGGCTTGGCGTATTTCATTAATGGTTATCACTTTGCCCTCGGGAACCTGCCGCATGTACGCGTCTACTTCAAGAGGCGCAGGTATGACAACTGTTCCTGTGCCCCAGCTTTTGCGCAGTTTATCGTTAATTGGAGAAACTTTGGGGCAGCCTTTGCTGTCGTGGAGTTTTTCTTGCCAAGTAGGCTTACGTTTTGGCATAACAACAACCATTTTCTATTCGGTGGAGGGGTTATTTTTGTTTTTCCTGCTCTGTTTTTGTTGTGATTAGATTCATTTTTTGTTGGTGGCTGAGTTTTTTGATTTCGCGTTCCCGCTTCATTGCTTGGCTTCGGTTGTCAAAGGTTTCGGTGTAAGCGAGTTTTTGGGGTTTATGCGCTTTGGTGTATCTGGCGCCCTTCCCTTCCGTGTGCTGTTTGGTGCGTTGGTCTATGTCTTTGGTGTAGCCTGTATAGAAGCTGCCATCAAGGCATTGCAGAATGTAAACGTAGAACGCCATCGGGTTTAGGGCTCCATAACTTGGGTAATGTAGTCAGGGACGACCCCTTTGTGCATTGCCCTCTTAAGGTAAGCTTCAGGGTCAATTTCCTGCACCCAAGCGAGATCCACATCAATTATGTAAATTTCATGTATGCGCGCGTTGCGGATTTCCTCCTCCGTAACCGGGGGCTTTTTGTAGTAAGCGTCACAGAGGTTTTTTATCTGCTCGATTTCTTGGTCAGTGCGGTTCCGCGGCGGCTTAGCCAAAATACGTGGAAAAGGCAAAACATAATGCGGCGGCACACCCAACGCGAATTTGCCTGCGAAGCTACTGTAACGGATGATTTTGCTGGCTAACCGCGCCGTCGTATAGGTCAGGGGGGCTAGGGCGTTTTCGGGTGGGATGTAGCCTGTTTCGATTTCTATTATGAGGTTGCCTAGTCCTTTGGTGCCGAGTAAGTCGCAGGTTAAGAGGCTGTTTAGGGGATATTCAAGTTGGACCTCGTAGGCTCGTTGGATGAGGTATTTGGCGCAGGTTAGCTCCATAACGGAGTGATTAATCTTTACTATGTTTTCTCGGTGAAGCTTGATAAGCCACTCTCTTAACTCGTCGAGCTTCTTTTTTTCAAGCTCACTGGTATCCCAGTTGAGCCTCTCTAAAAGTTTAGTTAAGTCCTGCTCAAATTTTTGGCGATTACTCATTTCCATTTGCCCATATACGTGGCTGCTAGACTATCTAGTTGCATTTGGTATATAAGCAGAAAATGATGGCTGACGAAGACTTCTCTGTCGTCAGTTGTTGGGTTTCTTATATTTTGGTGATTACGAGTCGGGTGTTGGGGACATCGACTTCTACGATTTTGTAGCCCGCGAATTCTTTGGCTTGACCGAGGATGTTTTTGACGACGACTTTGTCGGCATCCACTTTGGTGTAGATTACGTCTTTGAATTGGACTTTTCCGTCCGCTATTACGTCAAATTCACACATGATGTGTCACTAAAATAAGTTTGAAGATTCTTAGTTATAAGGAGTTTCACCTAAAACCGAAATAGTCCATATCGCTACGATGAGAATTTGTGGGTCGCTTTTTTTGTCAATGCTTTTTCTAACAATAAATTTATTGGATTGAAACCTCAAGGATACGTTGGTGAACGCGTGTGTCCTCGGATAACGATAACAATTTCCCTGAATGGTTCAAGAAACGCCGCAACCCCTCCAAAGACCCCTTTTTCGGCGACATAGATGACATGTTTCATGAAATGGAGAAGTTAATGGATGAAGAATTCAAAACCTTCACCGAGAAGGTTCCAAAAGAATTCGTAAAGGAACGCAAGCTTCCCGACGGCAGCACCGTCAAGGAACTGGGTCCGTTTGTGTATGGTTACAGCATGAAGATTGGTCCTGATGGGAAACCGGAAATTCAAGAGTTCGGCAACGTCAAAAAGGGCCTCAAAGGAACCCCGCAAATCAAAGAGGAACGGGAACCCCTCGTGGATATCATTGAGGATGAGCGAGTTGTCCGTGTGGTCGTGGAGTTGCCTGGCGTGGAGAAAACTGACATTAAACTGCACGGTACCGAGGATTCACTGGAGATTTCGGTGGATACCAGCCAGTACAAGTATTACAAAGAAGTGCAACTACCAACCAAGGTCCGTGTCAAAGAAGCCACCTCCACTTACAAGAATGGCGTGCTGGAAGTGGTGCTTCCAAAAGCGGAGCCCTCAAAGCCCCGCGGCGAACCCATAGACATCAACTAAATCCCTTTCATAGTAGCTAGTGTAATGATGACTGACTCCTCAGAAGTGGATACCCTAAACGCCATATGCCGCGAAGCCAAAGCAGCAGGTAAACTCTCAGGCGACAACCTAACCAGCCTCTACGAGTTGTTTGGGCAACGCTTCACCAAAGCCCTTGACGCCTTAACCGAGGGCAGAGTCAAAAAATACGTGTTCAAACCCTCAGGACGGGTGGTTTGGATTGTGCTGGGGCGCGAACGCGACTACCTCATTATGCCTGAAGCCGAGTTTTGTCCCTGCGATGACTTCTACTTCCGTGTGCTTGACAAAAAAGTGCATATGTGCTATCATCTTTTGACACAGAAGTTGGCGGCGAATCTGGGTTGGTTTGAATTGTTTGAAGAGAACGATGAATGCTACGATATGCTCATGAAGGAGTGGAAAAAAGCTACTCCTTAAATATGAAGATGTGCAAGAGTAGATAACAACAGGAGAACCTCTATGGATTTAACGGGCTACTTCACAATCTTGCAATATGTCCTTATGGGCTCAGTGTTTATTGCATTAATGCTCATCTTCCTCTATGCCTACTATGGCAAGGAAGATGAAGAAACCGAAGAAGAATAAGCCGCCCCAACTTCCCTTTTAACTTCTTGGGCGTCTATTCAATACCCAAAACAAGCCAACCATTATTACAGCAATAATTATGCTAATTGTTATTAGCCAGCCTGAGTCGGGTCCCGCGCCGAACACTATCGGTATGGGTCCGATGAATATGACGCCGCCCACACTACCTGACCCGTCTGCCATGAATGCGGCAACAGCCAAAACAGTCACACCCACAAACACAAACCCTATCCCCAACATTATAAGCCTCAAAAATCGACTCGAAACCGCGACGCCTTCTTCAGGGGATTCTTCTTGGCTCCACATTTTACCTCACCAGCCAATAATACACCAGATACGCAATTAACGCCATGATGGTTAGCGCCAACGCGAGCAATAGCACGGTTTTTACGGATTTTTTGTCTGTTCCAAAAATAATTGGAATGGGACCAATCATGATTATACCCGCCGCATGCGTCTCGTTTTTCCCTTCAGCCTCGCCTTCACCTTTGCTACCGCCTCGTCTGAGCGAAGCCAAAATCACCGCCAACACAATCACCACTATCCCAGCCACAATCAATGCGGTGCCCACGGTGTAAAAGACCGCTAAATCCATTTCAGCAGCGCCTCAATCAAACAGAACATGCGATTTTAATAAACATAGCCAACTTCCGCGGGTTTAGCAAAAAATTAAAAGCCCCCGCACCCTTAACGTGTCGGCGCATATGACCACCCAAGACCTCATCGCAGAGTTGCTCTCAAAAAACCCCCAGCTTAGCCAAGAGCAAATCTTAGCGCAGCTTCAAGCTGAACGCGCCAAAACCGGCGGGTTACTAGGCGATGAAACCCTGCTGCGGTTGATTGCTGCCCGATGCGGCGTCGCGGTCGCGCAGACTCAGTTTCAAAACAAAGACACCCTCTGCACCAGCCGCCTCTTCAAAGGCTTATACGATGTAACGGTGACGGGGCGTGTGGTTGCAGTGTTTGGGGTCAAGACTTTCCAAGGCGAGGAGAAGTCAGGCAAGTTTGCGACTTTGATGCTAGCCGACGAGGAGGGGCTGTTGCGGGTGGTGCTGTGGAATGAACAAGCAGAACTCGTGGAACGGGGCGAACTGAAAGCTGGGCAGTCCGTGCGGTTTGTACATGGCTACACACGCGACGACCGCTACGGCAAAACCGAGCTACACATGGGCAACAAGAGCCTAATCGAAATCGAACCCGACGCCAAAGCACCCGACATATCCTTTGAGAAGTTTACCACAAAAATCAAAACCCTCAACCCAAACTTGGGCAACGTTCATGTTTTCGGCACCATAAAAGCAGTTTTTGAGAAACGCAGCTTCACAAAAAATGACAACACTGACGGCGCCGTGTTGCGTTTGGTTGTGATGGATGATTCTGGCGAGGCAATAGTGGTTGCATGGAACGAAAAAACCGTCGAGGTAGAACACGCTAAACCGGGTATGCGGCTGCTTTTGGTGAACGCACGCGTTAAAGACGCCTCAAACGGCGCAGTTGAGGTTCATGTGGATTCTAACACGTTTGTTTCGTTAGGTTCAGAAAAAACCCTTTGAGACGGGTCCCAAATAAAAAGCGCCATCAACAGTTAACGTAAGAAACAAACTTGACAAAATAAAGAAGAAAGAGGTTTAGATTTTTTGGATGATGGCATCGGTTATTTCGGTGCCTTTGGCTTCGCCGCCGAGGTCATGTGTGCGGACTTTGCCTTCTTTTAGCACCGCGATGACTGCGTTCTCGATTTTTGCGGCTGCCTCTTTTTCGCCTAGCCAATCCAGCATCATGGCGCCTGCCATTATGGTTGCGATGGGGTTAACGCGGTTCATGCCTGTGTATTTGGGTGCGCTGCCATGTACGGGTTCGAACATGCCGTAGGTTTCGCCGATGTTGGCGCCTGCTGCTAAACCAAGGCTGCCGGTGACTTGTGCGGCTTCGTCGCTAATGATGTCGCCGAAGAGGTTGGTTGTGACCATGACGTCGTATTTTTCTGGTTGCTTTATGAGTTGCATTGTAGCGGCGTCTATGTGAAGGTCGTCAACGGTGACTTCGGGATATTTCTGTTGAGCTTCTTTAACTGCATCTTTAAAGATGCCATCAGTGATGCGCAAAATGTTGCCTTTGTGGATGTAAGTTAAGTGTTTTTTACGTTTCATAGCCAACTTGAAGGCGAAGTCAGCCACACGTAAGGAGGCTTCTCGGGTGATTACTCGTAGGGCGACGCCAACGCCGGGGGCAAGAAGTGACTCATCGCCTGAATACATGCCTTCAGTGTTTTCTCTGACCACGATTAGGTCAATGTTGGGTTTGAGGGATTCAACGTTGGGGAAGGTTTTGCATGGTCGCACGTTGGCATATAGGTTGAACATGCGGCGTAGGGTGACTGCGACGCTGACGGGTGCGCCGGGTTCTTCGGGGGTAGTCATGGGGCCTTTGAGGCATGCATCGGTTTTTTTGATGAGTTCTACTGTTTCTTTTGGCAGGTTTGTGCCGTATTCGGGGATGCAGTGGGCGCCTGCTTCGCCATAGACAATGTTAAGTTTAAAGTTGCTTTTCTTTTGGACTGCATCGAGGACCTTAACGGTTGCCTCGGTGACTTCTGGACCGATGCCGTCGCCTTTCAACGCGGCGATGCTGTAAGTTTTAGTCATGGGCTTTCCTTCTGGCTGTGTAGAATAATGTTTTTGCTTATCTGCTTTCCTGTTAATGACATGCTTTTTTGCACGCGTTCTGTCGCTACTGCCAAAAGATCTTGTTGTTGTTAGTTAGTTTACACACAAACTACTAAGTGCCCAAAACAATAATCAAGACTACCGCCTGAGATAAAAACATCAAGCGGCAACAGGTTGGGCAAATAAAATTGATCTATCAGGCGTTAAAAGATAGCGTTTTTTTGTTTCTTCCCTTAATTACTTGGATACTTTTGTCATGCGTCCTTAGTTATCTGTACTTAAAGGATAAAAACAAACGTAAACTGGTTTTCTCCATCGGCATTTTTGTATCTGCCTTTGGCTTCTATAACAACTTTATCGAAAGTTTAGGTTTTACTCCCATTTTCCCGTTTTCGGGGTGGCTATTTATACCAGTAGCGCTAGCGGTTGTTGTCGCTGCATTGTCCAGCCTCTTTAAGGTTGAGAATTTCCAGAAGCCCTTTATCATTTTTCTGACTGGGACAGTGCTATCTGTTATTGCATTTTTTGTGCAGTTTCCGTTTCCAACCCTGCAGTTAGCATTAACGCTTCTCTTTATGGCAACCTCAGTGCCGATTTTGATCTATATTTTCTTAAAAAGCCGTGCGTCACCTGACCTCTACTTCCTCTTTGCAACGTTGTGTTTCTTGTTTCAGGGGCTTGTCTCTAATATGGGAACTTCGAGGGATATACCCGTGCTTTTAGCTATCTTTGGCGTTGTATTCATTGCGCTCATGTTTAATATGCCTGAGAAAGTCAATCCCAGCAATTTGCCGTCCTTTATTGTGCTAGAGAAAAAACTCGACGAGGCAAACCAGCACCTCAGGCTGATGGAGGCTAAGCTGATTAAAGCTGAAAGGCTAGCGGCCATAGGTGAACTGGCAGGCATTATTGGTCATGATTTACGTAACCCATTGCAGGGCATTATGGGGGCTACGCATTACCTAAAAACACATGCCAAACGGCAGTCAGACACAGCTTGCATTGAAATGCTAAATGAAATTGATGACTGCATCCTGCGAGCTGACAAAATAATCAACGACTTAATCGAGTACTCACAAAACATCACTTTGGTACCGTTATTGACTAACCCTAAAACGTTACTCACTCAATCGCTTGGTCAACTCAAGGTGCCCGCCAATATTGAAATAAATAATAAGACAGCCGCCCAACCAGAATTAACCGTTGATGACTATAAGATTCAGCGGGCGTTTAATGCGATAATGAAGAATGCTTTTGATGCCATGCCCGACGGCGGCACGCTCACCTTAGAAAGCGCAGAAGACCCTGACTTTGTTGTTTTCCGCTTTCAAGATAGCGGTGTGGGTATGGATAGGGAAACTCAAAGCAAAATTTGGATGCCTATGTTTACTACTAAAGCTAAGGGTATGGGGTTTGGTTTGCCTATATGTAAACGCTTTGTGGAAGCACATGGCGGCAAAATCTCTATACAAAGCAGTATCGGTCAGGGCACCACAGTTACGGTGTTGCTGCCCAAAAAATTCAGCCCAACTAAATAGCAGACTATACTTCGTATTCTTGGTCTGTGTAGAGTTTACGGTGGTCCTCGATATACTGCTTGTTTGCATCTTTCTCTTTGTAGGCGTGACGAAGGATAGCGGCATTTGTTTTGACGCGTTGAAGCCGTTTCTTGGTGTTGTTTTTTTCCTGCAGTTTTATGACGTCTTTGGGTTTGCTGAAGACCTCTTTGGTTCCGTCTTCTCGGGTTCGCTCCACCTTAATGCAGTTGTCCACCATGCAGTTAAGCACGCAAGCGCCACAGTAAACGCATAGGTCATCAATTATGCCCACTTCGCCAGTGCCCCAGTATAATGCGTTGGTGGGGCATTCTTTTACGCAAATCTTGCATTGACCGCCTACACAGGTGAATTTGTTGATGCTGATTTTGCCATCTTTAAAAAGTTCTTTCATTCTTGTTGGTTCGAGAAGTTCTTTGCGCCGCTGCTTTCGCTC
This sequence comes from Candidatus Bathyarchaeota archaeon, assembly GCA_026014745.1. Lineage (NCBI taxonomy): Archaea > Thermoproteati > Candidatus Bathyarchaeota > Candidatus Bathyarchaeota archaeon. Next base: position 527,503 of record JAOZHS010000002.1, read on the forward strand.
CTCTTCTTCGCTTACCTGCGTTTCGTGGGCTTCTTCCTCAGCCATCAAATCGAATATGTTAAAGTTGGATGAGGATTTATCAGGCATCTAACTAATCACAACTACAGGAGCTATTGCCAAGAATAGGTTTCATGAATTATAATTACTTATCCGTGGCTTTTTCTGTTTTATACCGTGAATTTTCTTCGAGTAGACGCACATACAGGTAGCCACAAACCAAAGCAGTCCTGTTTTGTTTCTTATAGAGCATCTTACCCGCATATGTGGATTACCTAAAACCATATACATTTAGCCGCTAATCCTACAACGAGGATGCAGCATCTGACTAACCCCAAATTCGGCGTATTCCTACCCTTCTATGCCTTCCACGCTCCAACGCCCCAAGAACACTTCCGCCAACTTAAAAACATAGTTTTAGAAGCTGAACAGTTGGGGTACGATTCAGTTTGGCTCGATGACCACTTGATGTATAAAGAAATGCCGATTCTGGAATCATGGAGCACCCTATCCGCCCTCGCAGCTGTAACCAGCCGCATCCGCCTCGGCACCATGGTTACCTGCAACCTGCACCACAACCCCGCAGTGCTTGCCAAAGCCGCCGCCACCCTTGACTGTATCTCAGATGGCAGATTAGAATTCGGGTTAGGCGCAGGCGTGCAGGAAGCTGAGCATTTAGCGTATGGGTTCGGTTTCCCCAAAGCTGGCGTACGTGTCCAGATGTTGCGGGAAGCCTTAGAAGTTGTGACAGCGCTATGGGAGCAGAAAAAAGCCACATATGCTGGCAAATATTACTTGGTAAAAGATGCGGTTTGCGAACCTAAACCCCTCCAGAAGCCTCACCCACCCATAACCGTGGGCGGCACAGGCGACAAACTGCTCCGTGTCACCGCACAGTACGCTGACCGCTTCGACTGGGGCTTTTTACCCAGCATAGACGAATACAAACGTAAACTCATCGTTTTAGAAGCACACTGCAACTCACTTGGCAGAAACCCAAACGAAATAGAGCGAAGCTGCTGGCCAAGTGGACAAATCCTAATTGCCCCCGACCAAAGTGCCTTAACGGAAAAACTCGCTAAATACAAATCGCCCAACCAAACCTTAGAAGACTACAAAAAATACACAATGACGGGCACACCTAAAGAATGCATAGAGCAATTGCAGGGTTATCGCAACTTAGGCGTATCTTATTTCATGCTCTTCTTCGCCGACTTACCGAACCTAGAAGGACTCCGAGTATTTGCCCAAGAAGTCGCAGGGAAACTTTGTTAGAGGTCGCCTCGCGCGATGTGCCCTAACTCGTGTAGGATGATTTTTTCAATGGTATTATAGGGTTTTTTTCTAATCAAAATCATGTACTCGGCGTCATCTGAGCCTTCGTCAGCGTTGAATACGCAGGCGTCTGTTCCGCCTATAGATAGTACGCGTCCCCATTCGGCGAGTTCACGTATGGAATCCTCTGGGCAATGTAGATGCGCCAAAATGTGGTTGAAGTCTTTGTCGTTTAGCTTTAAGGCTTTGATTTTTGGCAAGGGTTTGCTGCTCAGGTTTTTCCAAGCCGACACCAGTTGCTGTATAGGTATGGGTTCAGCTTTGATTTCGATGCCTTCCACTAAAACCATAAAAAACCGTCCGATGGGCTGGTTAGCCGCTTAGAGTAACCAACGGGTTTAACTGTAAAAGCGTTTGCAGTTGTACCCCTACAACCACAGCCCGCTCCCTTTTTTGCTATTTGTAGTTTAACAGTAGATCAAAAAGTTTGTTTGGGTGTTGATTCTTATGGAGAAAAAACTGTCTTTACATGTCCCCACATGCACATGGTGGCGGTTTCAACATGCGTCTATGTTGGGCGTGTGGGAGAATCTGGTTATGCCACACCCAAACAGACCCCAAAACAGGCAGCAAACCCAAAAAACAACCCCAACCAACAGCTAACTTGTGGCATACCGTAAACCGCCACACCCACACAAAGAGAAAAAAACAAAAATTTGATCTACTGATAAATAAGGGGTGGGGGTAGGCCGCTAAGCTGACGCCTTTTATCTTAGAGGGATAGGGAGATATCGGTTGGTTTGAATGGCTTTTTTGGCCGTAAAATTGCTTAAAGGGAGGTAGCATGATTTGAGGTTTTGACAGGCAAATAACCTAATAGACCAGGCTAGTGCCCGACGGCATTGGGCAGGCATTGCTTTCGTTGCGGTATTTATTTAAACTTGGAAAGCCACAGTTAGCGGTATTATTAATTAATATATAGTTGGTGCATAATCAAGATACCGAGGACTGCATGGCTTGGTATGGTATGAGGATCCCTTAACGGTGTTGGCAATCGCTTTAGTGATAATAATCGCCTGCGGCACCCTGATTTTTGTCATGCGCTGGTACAGTAACGGTGAAAAGAAACCTAAACCCCAAAAACAACCAAGCCAACCCCAAGTCGACCTCCAATACACCAGCAACACACCATTTAAAATATCCAAAAGCATCCCAGGCACCCAAGCCAACACAGCCAAAGACGAACTCCGCATGCTCGACCTTGAACGAGAAATCCTCGGAGACGCCATCCGACGCCTCTATGAAGCCCAAGCGGAAGGCAAAATCACAGAATCTGAACGCGACAAACTCGCCGCATCCTACAAGCTCCGCATGAATAACATCAAAGAATCCATCCAAAAAGACGAATCCATCATCGCCCTACATGAGCTTGAAGGCATGCAAGAAGACCTCATGAAGCTGTTTAGCGAACGATTCGGCGAATTAACAAGCAAAGTTGAAGAACTCCGAGGCCGCATCGACGTCAAACCCATCCGCGAAATCCCCATAAAACCCATACCCCAAACCCCAATCCAAATCGAAAAAGCCGAAACAGAGGAAGAAGAAGAGGAAGAACAAGCCGCCCCAGCCACCCCCTCAGCTGAAGATAAGCCCAAAAAGAAGCGCAAACCCCCAGAAGAAAAGACCGACCAAAAGACGGAAGCCGAAAGACGTATAGAGTCGATTCGCAGTGAAGTGGAGAAAGTCCTTGACAAGTTAGGGCAAATGGAAATCGAAGGATAAAAAAATGGACACTATCCAGTTAGAAAAACAGAACTCTGCCAACGCAGCCGTAGCGCACGTTAAAGACGGCGACGTCGTCGGGCTTGGAAGCGGCAGCACAGCGTTACTCGCCATTCAAGCAATTGGCAAACGCATCCAAACCGAAAACCTCCACATTTTAGCTATCCCATCCAGCTACCAAGCATTCTACGCAGCCGTTGAATCAAAAATCCCCATAACCACCCTCGACGAGCACTCAATAATCGACGTTACCATCGACGGTGCAGACCAACTCACCCCTGAACTTTACCTCATAAAAGGAGGCGGCGCGGCATTAGCTCGAGAAAAAATCGTTGCATCCGCCAGCAAAATCAACATCATAATCGCTGACCAACAAAAAAAAGTCACATACCTCGGCGAAAAGAACCAGTTCGTCCCAGTCGAAGTCATCCCCTTCGCACTCGCACCTGTCAAACAAAAAATCGCCGACCTCGGCGCTAAACCCGTCGTGCGGGAAGGCAAAGGCAAACTCGGCCCCATCCTGACCGACAATGGCAACGCAGTCATAGACGCCTACTTCGGAGAAATCCAAGACCCAGCCACGTTGGCGGTCAAGGTGAAGATGATTCCGGGAGTTGCCGAAACAGGATTCTTTGTAGGTTTAACAGATTTGGCATATGTTGGAGTCGGCGACAAAGTTGAAAAAATAGAGCGTCGCAGCAAATAAGCCGTTTAACATTTTATTTACGCATATTTTGATTAATTAGAAGCCTAAAAAAGGGGTGCCGATGGCGGCTAAGCCGCTCACCATTGTTTCCAAGGCAACTCATCCATGTACTCGTTAAGAGAGCGGATAGAGTTACCGTTTTTACCTTTCTGTTTGAGTACATCCACCAATGCAGCTGCTAACTGCAAGTTGGTGATGACGGGGATGTTGAATTCTACTGCTTGGCGTCGAATCGTGTAACCGTCGGTTAGGATGTCGGAGATGTCGCTGCGTTTGTTTGCCATGGGCACGTTGATGACTAAATCGATTTTGCGTTCTTGGAGGTAGTCGAGTATGTTGGGGTTCACTTGGGCTTCTTTAACTTTAAACAAGGTGGTCGCATTGATACCTGCAGCGTTTAACACGTCAGCTGTGTGCGCAGTTGCATAGATTCTAAAGCCCATATCCGCAAGCGCTTGTGCAATGGGTACGACACGTTTTTTACGTTGCACATCGCCGCCGACGCTGATAAGCACCGCGCCATCTTTGGGGGGCATAGCGAATTCGGCAGATTGCAACGCTTTGCTGAATGCGTCAGAGAAGTTCTCGCCGATGCATGCGACTTCGCCTGTGCTAAGCATCTCTACGCCCAACACGGGGTCAGCGCCACTTAACCGCATAAAGCTGAATTGCGGAACCTTCACCCCAACGTGGGGCGCAACCTGCATAGGAGAAAGCTTGACGCCGTCGATTTTTTTGCCAAGCATCGCCAGAGTCGCAAGATCGATGAGATTTATGCCGCGACATTTGCTCACAAAAGGCATAGAACGGGACGCGCGGAGGTTGCATTCGATAACGTTAACGATGTCGTCTTTGACTAAGTATTGGATGTTGTAGGGGCCATGGATTTTTAGGGCTTTTACGATGCTTATGGTTGCTTGTTCGATGTCTTCTTGAACTTCAGGTTTTAGTGCTTGAGGCGGAATGGTCATTGTGGCGTCTCCGCTGTGCACACCTGCATTTTCGACATGTTCCATGATAGCGCCGATAAGGACGTTTTCTCCGTCTGAGACGCCATCAACCTCAACCTCTTTGGCGTGAGTTATGAATTTACTAATGACGACAGGATGGTCGCGTCCTACTTTTGCCGCCAAATTGAGGAAGTTCTCAAGAGACACCTCGTTGTATGCGACACGCATCGCTGAGCCCGAGAGAACATAACTTGGGCGAACAATAACAGGATAACCGATTTTCGCCGCAAACCGTTTCGCTGCATCAATGGATTGGAGTTTACTCCAAGGCGGTTGCGAAATGCAAAGTTGATCAAGGAGCGCACTAAATTTGGAGCGGTCCTCAGCTAAGTCAACGTCTTGGGCGGAGGTTCCAAGGATTTTTGCGCCTGCATCACTAAGAGACATGGAAAGATTATTTGGGATTTGCCCGCCCACGCTGGTTATGACGCCCAACGGGTTTTCCTTTTCGTAGATGTCAAGAATGCGTTCGGTGGTGAGTTCTTCGAAGTAGAGTTTGTCGGAGACGTCGTAGTCTGTGGAGACGGTTTCAGGGTTGTAGTTTACCATGATGGCTTCTTTGATGCCGTTCTTTTTGAGCGCCCAGATTGTGTTAACACCACACCAGTCAAACTCTACACTAGAACCGATACGGAAGACACCTGCACCCAGCACGATAACTTTGCTTGGGTTGTTAGTAAGTTCAATGTCGTCTTCGTCGCCGCCGTAGGTGAGGTATAGGTAGTTGGTTTTTGCTGGCCACTCTGCAGCTAAAGTGTCGATTTGTTTAATGGCGGGGATGATGCTGTGGCTTTTGCGGAAGGCGCGTATGTTAGCTTCTTTGGTTTCTTGGCATTTTGCAATTTGCGCATCAGAAAAGCCGAGGCGTTTGGCTTCGCGGATTACGGAGGCTGCGGAGGCGTCAGCGAGGTTTAGGTTGCAGAGTTGGGTTTCCATGTCAAGGATGTTTTGGATTTTGTAGAGGAAGAAGGGATCTACGCCGCTTAGGCGATAGATTTCCATGATGGGGATGCCCATTTTTAGGGCTTTGCCAATCTTGTAGAGACGTTCGTCAGTGGGATGAGCCATTTCGTCTCGGAGGCGTTCTTCAGATTCTGGTTCGGAGTCTTCGGGGTTGCAGACTAAACCGATTTTGCCTGTGTCAAGCATGCGCACAGCTTTCTGCAGCGCCTCTTCGAAGCAGCGGCCAATCGCCATAACTTCGCCTACGCTACGCATTTGAGGCCCAACGTGGCGGTCGGCGTTTTTGAATTTCTGAAGGTCCCAGCGGGGGATTTTTACTGTGATGTAGTCGAGCGCTGGTTCGAAGCACGCAGTGGTAACTTCGGTTACTTTATTGATTAACTCGGGCAGCGTGTAACCCAAGGTAAGTTTAGTGGCGATGTACGCCAGGGGGTATCCGGTGACTTTGCTGGCAAGAGCTGAGCTGCGGGACATGCGGCTGTTGACTTCGATGACGCGGCATTCCTCAGATTTAGGATGAAGCGCCCACTGGATGTTACATTCACCAACGATTCCAAGGCAACGAATGGCGTTTATGGAGATGCTTCGGATTTGGTGGTATTCACGGTTGGTCATGGTTTGCGAAGGTGCCACGACAATGGAGTCGCCTGTGTGTATACCCATGGGATCAAAGTTTTCCATGTTACAAACGGTTAAGCAGTTATCAGAGTAGTCCCGCATGACTTCGTATTCGACTTCTTTCCAATGTCCCACGTACTCTTCAACGAGGACTTGGCTGATGCGGCTCTGGGCAATACCTATGGTCACGATTTCTTTAAGTTCCTTGGGGTCATGGGCTACACCTGCGCCTTTGCCGCCTAAAGTGTAAGCAACCCGAACCATAACGGGGAAACCAATTTCCTCAGCAATTTCTAAGGCCTGTTTTACGCTGGTGGCGGCGCGGCTTTTGAGGTAGGGTACGCCGGCTTTTTGCATTGCTTGGCGGAATCTTTCGCGGTCGCCTGTGTCTTCGATTGCTTTAACGGGTGTTCCTAATACTTTTACGTTGTACTTTTGCAGAATTCCCGTTTTTTCGAGTTCTAAACCGCAGTTAAGTGCAGTTTGACCGCCAAAACCTAGGAGGATGCCGTCGGGGCGTTCTTTGGCGATGACTTTCTCTACAAATTCAGGGGTTACTGGGAGGAGGTATACTTTTCCTGAGAGGCGGGGGTCTGTTTGGATGGTAGCTATGTTGGGGTTGATGAGAACTGTTTCAATGCCTTCTTCATGCAGCGCTTTTAGGCATTGACTGCCGCTGTAGTCGAATTCGGCTGCTTCCCCAATTTTGATTGCGCCACTACCGAGAACCATTACTTTTTTTATCCAGTCAAACTTGGGCATTTACTTCGCCTCCAAGGTTTTTGCAAATTTATCAAACAGCAGTTCAGTGTCGTAGGGTCCAGGCGAAGCCTCAGGATGCCATTGCACTGCAAAGACGGGTTTGGTCTTGTGGCGGACGCCTTCGGTGGTTTTGTCGTTGGGGTTGATGAACCATGGTTCTAGTTGGGTATTTTTGAGGGAATCCATGTTTATGGCATATCCGTGGTTTTGGGTGGTGATGTAGCAGCGGTTGTTGTTTAGGTCGAGTGCGGGCTGGTTTTGGGCGCGGTGACCAAATTTAAGTTTGTAAGTGTCGCCGCCCAAAGCTAAAGAGAGGATTTGGGCGCCTAAACAGATGCCCATAACTGGGAGCTTGTCGGATAGAGTGCGGATGGCCTCGATGGCTGTTGTGCATTTTTTGGGGTCGCCGGGGCCATTGCTTATGAACACTCCATCAGGGTTATAGGAGAGAATATCGCTAACCGATGTGTCGTAGGGTACGCGTACAACGTTTATGCCTCTTTTGAGGAGGTTGCGGATGATACTGTATTTGACTCCGCAATCGATGAGTACAACGGTTTTTTTGCCCTCCACACTGTATGTGACGGGTTGTTTTGTGGAGACTTCTTTTACGAGGTCGGTTTGGTTGGGGTCAGCGATGTTTTTGCCACTCTGCAAGAGGACGTTGACATCGGGTTCTTCGTCTTCGTCGAAAACTTGGATGATGCCCAGCATGACTCCGTGGATACGGAGTTTTTTGGTTAATCTGCGAGTGTCGATTCCGTAGATTCCTGGGACGCCTTCGTCAGCTAACCACTGGTCGAGGGTGCGTGTAGAAGCCCAATGGAAGGGTTCAAGGCAGAGTTCATGAATGATTAAGCCTTGCACTTGGATGTGGTCGGATTCAAAGTAGAGCGGTAATCCGAGGTTTTGTTCATTGGATGGTACGCCGTAATTGCCTACCATTGGATAAGTGAAGGTTAAAATCTGCCCCTTATAGGATGGGTCAGTTAAGGCTTCAGGGTAACCAACCATTTGGGTCGAAAAAACGACTTCTCCGCTGATTTTACCTGTTGCGCCAAAACCTTTTCCGATAAATGACGTTCCGTCTTCAAGGAGCAGTATTGCTTTTTTGTTATTTTTGGACGTGCTATGTTGTGGGACCAAAGCCCTATTCAACCTATCAGTTTAGATTTTTAAGTGTTACGTTTTTGGGGTGGTTCGAAAGAGAATAGTCACGGACGGTTTGGTTGAGCGTGTTTTCTGCGTTTGCAAGGCTTGTTTTGCGTTTATCTATGGTTGTTTGTGTTTGGTTCATATCGGTCTTTCTTTGTGTGATGGCTCTTTCAACTTCTGCGGGTGAGGGTCCACCTTGGACTTTATATGTTTCGATTAGTTTGCGTGGATTTGTGCATGAAACTATATCTTCGCTCTTTACCGTCAAATCGACGTTTGCGGTTTCCTTTGCGATTTTCTGCAGCAAAAATGGAGTTGCATCAAGCAAAGTTTGCTTTGAATCAACCAAAGCCTTCACCAGCGCCCCAACAATCTTGTGAGAAGTGCGGAAAGCAACGCTGTATTTGGCTACAAGCATGTTAGCGAGTTCGGTTGCGCCTACAAATCCTGCAGCAGCTTTTGTTTGGATGTCGGTGGAGACTTTTATGTTGGGGATAAGCTGAGTGAATATGTTTAGGGAAGCTTCCAAGTTGTCAGTGACTGCCCAAAGTTTCGGGGTGACCTCTTGGAAGTCAAGGTTATAGGTAGTTGGCAAGCTTTTAACGATGGCTGTAGCGGCTACAAAATCGCCCAATGCGTAGCTTGCCCGGGCTCGGATTACTTCGAGGACTTCAGGATTCTTTTTCTGGGGCATAATGCTGCTGGTGGAGGTGAATTCGTCAGGCAACTCGATGGTGCCAAATTCGGCAGAACTCCAAATGATGAGATCTTCAGCTAAGCGACTCAAGTTTACCGCAAGCAACGCAAGCGCTGATTGGGTTTCGAGGATGAAGTCGCGGCTGCCCACGGCGTCTATGGAGTTTTCTAAGACTGCATCGAAGCCTAAGAGTTCAGCGGTTTTTTTGCGGTTAATGGGGAAACTGGTGGTTGCTAACGCGCCTGCACCAAGCGGACAAAGGTTTACGCGTGAATAAGCGCTTTCTAACCGCGCCAAGTCTCGTCCCAACGCATCGAAATGCGAGAGTAAATAGTGACCAAAGGTGACAGGCTGAGCCGCCTGCAGATGCGTATAAGCCAAAATGACGGTTTCTGTGTGCTTGGAAGCCGTTTCGAGTAGGCTCTTTTGCATGTTTTGCACTTCTTGCATAATGCAGAGGAGTTCCTTGCGGAGGCGCATGCGGATGGCTGTGGCAACTTGGTCGTTTCGGCTCTTTGCAACGTGGAGGTTACCGCCGACTTCGGGGCCAGTTTCTGCTAGTACGGCTTCTTCAACTGCCATGTGGACGTCTTCGGCGTCGGGATCAAGGGTCGGTGCTGAGAGTTTCTGTAGTGCTGCTAGGATTTTTGCGCCGTTTTCCCATTGGATAATTTTTTGCTCCATCAGCATGGCAACATGTGCTTTGTTGATTGCCAAAACAGCTTCAGCTAAGCGCACGTCGTCTTTTCGGGATGAACAGAACTTGGCAACGTCTTCTCGTACGTTCCCCAAGCGGCCTCCATGCAGCATCTTTGACGTTTTTGTTCATCCTCCTTTAAAATAATGAAAAGTTAGGCTTTCTTAGCCTTGCCTTTCTTGGCGGTTTTCTTTAGCTGATTATACATGCGGCTTTGCATGCCCCACAACTCGATGAAGCCTTTGCTGTAGGATTGGTTGAAGCTGGTTTTTATGTTGTAGTTAGCGAGGTTTTTGTCGTAAAGTGAGTTGGGTGAGCTGCGTCCGATGACTATGAAGCCGCCTTTGAAGAGTTTAAGTTTGACTTCGCCGGTGACGTTTTCTTGGGAGCGGTTTATGAAGGCATCTAAGTCATCTTTGAGTGGGTCAACCCACAATCCAGTGTAGGCTAAGAAAACCCATTCTGCATCAACTTGCTGTTTAAAGAGAACCTCATGGCGAGTCATGACCATTTTTTCAAGGTCTTTGTGAGCATCCAAAATGACCAAGGCAGCGGGGCATTCGTAGACTTCACGAGACTTCAACCCGACAGTGCGGTCTTCGATGTGGTCGATTCTGCCGACGCCGTTGCGTCCAGCGATTTTGTTAACTTCAGCTATAAGCGAGAGAGGCGCCATTTTTTTGCCGTTAACCGCAACAGGCACACCCGCCTCGAAAGTCAGCGTTAAAATTTCAGCTTTATCGGGAGCTTTCTCCGCAGCCACGGTCCATTCATAAGCATCTTCAGGGGGTTCTTGGCTTGCATCTTCGAGCAAACCGCATTCAATAGCGCGTCCCCACACCGAGGCGTCGATACTGTATTTTTTGGCAGATTCAGAAACGGGGATGCCTTTGGTTTTAGCGTATTCTATTTCCTCTTCGCGTGTTAGACCCCATTCGCGTACAGGCGCGAGGATTTTTTTGTCAGGGGCTAAGGCGCCTAAGGTAACGTCGAAGCGGACTTGGTCGTTGCCGCGACCTGTGCAGCCATGAACAAGGCCTGTTGCACCTTCTTTCTCAGCGATTTCCACCATCTTCTTGGCAATCAAAGGCCGTGAAAGAGTGGTACTGATGGGGTATTTGCCTTCGTAGAGGGCGTTGGCTTTGATGGCTGGGAAAATGTAGTCTTTAGCAAATTCATCTTTGGCGTCGATGCTGTAATGTTTGAGGACGCCAAGTTTGTGCGCTTTTTCTTCAGCTGCTTTGAGGTCTTCGCCTTGACCCACATCAACAGTTACTGTTATGACTTCTGCATCACATTTTTCTTGGAGGTACTTAATCAAAACGGATGTGTCTAATCCGCCGCTGTAAGCTAATACAAATTTTTCTTTCGTGGTTTGGTCCCCCATTTTTTAGTGTAAATTGTTTTCCTTACCTCGGGGGCTGTATTTTTAAAGGTTGTGACTTTTTTGTTACTTAACAAGCTTTAAATGTCCCAATTGATACACCAATCAAACATTATGACTGTAGCCCAAAACGTCCGCAACCACCTACGCAACAAACCCTACCTACTCGAAGCCCTAGAAAAAGGCATAGTCAATCTAAGCGAACTTAGCCGCCAAATCCAAAGCGAACTCAAAACCGAAGACACCAGCGCCATAAAAGCCGCACTGCGTCGATATAGCGAAGAACTCCAAAAACACAAACAAAAACGTGAAGAAAAAGTCCTCCACCTTCTCAAACGCAGCAGCATCGCAGTCTATGACCGCAAATCCGTCATGATAACCAGCAAAGAACTCCCCCAAAAAACAGGCATGAAAGTCGACCTCCTCGACAAATTCGTGTACCTCCTTGACCGAAGCGACCTTCCCGAACGTGTCTCCGCTCTGGTGAAAAATGACAACTGCACCATGATAGTCATTCACTCTCCCGAAGAGTTGGAAGCTACGCCTGGTGTTGTTGCGTTCCTTGCCACCTTGCTGGCGGAGCAGAACGTGAACATTGTCGAGTTCATTTCCTGCTGGACCGAGACCATTATGGTTGTGGATAAGAAAGACAGCCTCAAAACCTACGAGGTTCTATCCAACTTGGTAGGCTAACACTCCACTTTGTTGCCCACTTTATTTTGCCCAAATCAACCTAGCCGAGTTTAGAACGACAAATAGGGCATTTCCTTCATGAATTACGGCTGCTAAAACGGGATTAATGACGCCACTTGCAGCCAAAGTAACGCCGATTATATTTATTGTCAAGGCGAAAAGGATGTTTTGCTTAATCAGACTAACCGTCTTGCGCCCAATTTTTATCATCTGTGGAACTTTTGAGAGGTCATCTGATATCAACACCGCATCGGAGGTTTCTATTGCGACATCGGTTCCAGTCTTGCCCATGGCTACGCCCACATGAGCTGCAGCTAATGCGGGTGCATCGTTGATGCCGTCGCCGACCATTAGGATTTTGTTGCCATCCCTTTTTAGTTGCTTGACATAATCAACTTTGCCTTCAGGTAACAAATCTGCAGCTACTTCGGTGATACCCACTTGATTAGCTATGGCGTGGGCTGTTGAAGAGTTATCCCCCGTCAACATAACCACATTCTTAACCCCCACACTTCGCATATCAACAACCGCCCCCGCCACACCTGCTCTAGACACGTCAGCGACGCTAACTGAGCCAATTACCAACCCGTTTTCGGATACCAGAAAAACTGTTCTTCCAAGCGCTTTCTGCGTATCTAAGTTTTCTTGGACCTCTTGTTCAAGGGTAACCTTCTTTGTTTGAAACAGCTTCTCGTTTCCAGCTAAGACTTCTTTGCCCTTATAATTAACCATGACACCTTGACCCGGAAAGACCTCAAACGTCGAAGGGTCTTGAGGGCAAATTCCTTCGGTGCTAGCTTTTTCTAGGACTGCTTTTGCCAGCGGATGCTCGGAGAATTTTTCTGCAAGAGCCGCCAAAGTGATAACTTGCGCTTCAGATTTGCCGTTGAACGTTTTTATGTCGACAACTTGGGGGGTACCTAAGGTCAAGGTTCCTGTTTTGTCCAAGACTACGGTATTGGTTTTACCTACGGACTCTAGGGTTGCGCCACCCCGAATAAGTATGCCCCGTTTCGCAGCGTTACCAAGGCTAGCAACTACCGCTGTAGGAGTGGCTAAAGTAAGGGCGCATGGGCAAGCAATAACTAAAGTTGAAACAACAGCGATTACGTCACTTGTAAAAATGTACGTGCCAATTGCAATCACCATTAAAACTGGCGCAAAATATCGCGCATAGCGATGTGCAATCTTTTCGATAGGAGCCCTGTTTGCCTGTCCTTCTCTGATGAGTTTAATGATGTGGGCAAAGGTTGTATCTTCACCGACTTTTTCAGCCCTAATCTCCAAGGCACCCAACTCAACAATAGCCCCAGAGAGCACCTTGCAGTTGACGGATTTTTGGACTGCTATCGATTCGCCAGTTAAAGAGGCTTGATTTATGGAACCTGTTCCACTTAGGACTTCACCGTCGATAGGAATTTTCTCCCCGGGTTTGACTAAAACCATGTCGCCTACTTTGACTTGTTCTATTGGAACGTTTAGTTCTTTGCCGTTTTTGCGTACACGTGCCGTTTTTGGCGCCGATTCTATGAGAAGTTGAATTGCTTTAGATGTTTTCTTAGCTGTGTAATCTTCAAGTATTTCGCCACCGGACAGCATCAGAACCACTAGTGCTGCGGCCAAGTATTGCCCTACTATAACACCAGCGATTATGGCTATTGTTGCAAGTAAGTCAACATCAATATCTTTTTGCAACAAGGCATGGATGGCACTAACAGCTATGGGTGTACCGCCAGCCACTACCGCGACAAGGGCCAAACCATCACTAGCCGTGTAAGGTAGAATCTTTAGGGCACCACTGATGAAACTGGTTATGGTGAAGATCGTGCAGGCGGAGAATAGAATCAGGTGCCAGTTGCTCATCAGAAAGGGCTTTGCGCCGGTTAGTTGGCTGGTCATCGGTAATCCACTTATGCCATGAATTTCATGAGTGCCACTTTGAGGTCTTCGATTGCTGTTTCGCCTTTACCTTCCTTGGCGGCTTCTAAAACGCAGCTCTCCATGTGGTCTTCTAGCAGTATTCTGCCAACTTGGTTTAGAGCTGCTCGAACTGCACCAACTTGGAGCAAAATATCTGGGCAGTCTTTGTCTTCTTCAACCATCTTCCGTAATCCGCGGATATGTCCTTCTATTCGGGATAAGCGGTTTATGACTTCTTTGTGCCTTTTATGCTGGGTTTCATGCACATGCAAACTAATATCCCCCTGGGGGGGATATGTGACGGGAACAAATTAAAGTTTTCTAGAAGAAAGAAAACAAGAAAGTCTGGATTTGGGCAAATAACAGTGAAGGCTAAGGCAACGCTTCACCAATAGGTTTTTCCCGAGAATGCATAAATAATAATAGCCATAGTCGATAGTTAAGCTAACTTAACACAATTAACCTAACACGCAGGAGAGAATAACCCGTGGTACATCAGGAATGCATAAACTGCAAAACAACCTACAGCATAGATGAGATTGTTTACTTCTGCAAAAAATGCGGAGACATCCTCGAAGTAAAATTTGACGGAACCGAACTGTCAGAGGCAGTGAAAACCAGCGACTGGAAAACCAAGCCGCTCTCTGTTTGGCGATACCGCCCGTTTATGCCCATCCATGAAGCAACCAAACTAGTCACCCTCGGAGAAGGCGGCACCGGACTCCACCGCAGTGAACGCCTCGGCAAAGAGTTAGGCATCAATAATGTCTACGTAAAAAACGAAGGCGAAAACCCAACAGGCAGCTTCAAAGACCGCGGCATGACCGTCGGCGTCACCAAAGCCGTCGAGTTGGGCGCTCGGCATGTCATCTGCGCATCCACAGGCAACACCAGCGCAGCCCTCGCAGCCTACGCCGCCCGAGCAGGCATAAAATGCACCGTACTCATTCCCTCGGGCAAAATCGCCTATGGCAAACTTAGCCAAGCCATGATTCACGGTGCCAAAGTCCTCCAAGTTAGAGGCAACTTCGACGAGGCACTGGAATTTGTGCTTAAACTCGCCGAGAAACACAAAGACATCTACCTGCTCAACTCAATTAACCCCTTTCGCATAGAGGGACAAAAATCGTTAGGCTACGAAATCTGTGAACAACTCAACTATGAAGCACCCGACCGCATCATCATCCCAGTTGGAAACGCAGGCAACATCAGCGCCGTCTGGAAGGGGCTCAAAGAATTCTACGAGTTAGGCTTAATCAAGAAACTTCCCAAAATGACAGGCATTCAAGCCGCAGGCTCCGCACCCATCGCGCAAGCCATCAAAGCTCATAGCGACAAAATCGTCCCCGTCGAGAACCCAGAAACCATCGCCACAGCCATCCGCATCGGTGCGCCTGTGAGCTGGAAGAAAGCCGTTAACGCTATCCGCGAGTCGCATGGAACCGCCGAAACCGTCACAGACGAAGAAATCTTGGCGGCACAGAAGCTGCTTGCCAGAATTGAAGGCATCTTTGTGGAACCAGCCAGCGCCTCATCCATTGCAGGCTTACACAAACTCATCAAGAAAGGCGTAATCTTAGAGGATGAACGCGTCGTCTGCATAACCACTGGCCATGGCCTCAAAGACCCTGACACCGCAATAAAGCAATGCGAAAAGCCAGTTGAGGTTGATGCGGAAATTACAGCGATTGAGGAAGCGTTGGGTTTAAAGAAGGCGCAGGTAGTAATAGCACGGTGAGGTAGAACATGAGGATTATTTTGGTTGGATACGGCGTTGTAGGCAAAGGCGTTACAACGATTCTTGCCAAACGCACCGTCGAGAAAGTCAAAGACTACGGGTTTAACCCCAAAATCGTAGCCATAGCAGACATCGATGGCGCAGTCATCAACCCCCGCGGATTCACCCCAGAAAAGCTCGAGGCAATTAAGCAGCGGGGCTACCCGATTTCAGCTGACCCCGAATATGGACATCCAGGCATAAAGGCGCTTGAAGTCATCGAATCCGTTGAAGCTGAAGTGGTGGTCGAAGTCACCCCGGTCAACATCCAAACCGCTGAACCAGCCCTCTCACATATCACCACCGCATTCAAAACAGGCAAACACGTCGTCACAACCAACAAAGGACCTCTAGCCCTTGCTATGCCCGCATTGACCGAGCTTGCTGAGTATAACAATGTGTATTTCCGTTTTAGCGGCACAGTCGGCGGCGGTACCCCCATGTTGGAGTTCGCTAAACGTTGCCTTGCAGGCGACCGCATTTTGGGCATTAAAGGCATCTTAAACGGCACGACCAACTACATCCTAACTGAGATGCTTCAAAACAAAGTTAGTTTCCAAGATGCCCTGTCCAGCGCGCAGAAACTGGGCTATGCAGAGCGGGAACCCTCAATGGATATTGACGGCTTTGACACTGCCTGCAAAACAGTCATACTTGCCAACTGGATACTTAACCAGAAAGTCACCCTCCGAGATGTAGACCGAACAGGCATCCGCGACGTTACCTTAGATATGCTTGAAGACGCTTCCAAGAGGGGCAATACAGTTAAACTCATCGGCGCCCTAGACGGCGTCAGCAAACCAACCGTGAAACCCACAGAAATCCCCAAAACCAGCCCGCTTTGCGTGAGTGGAGTCCTCAACGCCGTAACCTACCAGTGCGAATTCGCCGCTGAACAAACCATTATCGGCAGAGGAGCAGGCTCTATTGAGACGGCAGGCGCTGTTTTAAGAGACCTCTTAGACATAAGACATAAGTTAGCAACTAAACTACTAACGTAGAAGAAAAGTGAATTACGCCATGAAAATAGTGATGAAGTTCGGTGGAACCAGCGTTGGCACAGGCGAAAACATACGCCACGTAGCCGAGTTAGTTACCCAATACTCGAAGAAAGATAACAAAGTAGCCGTTGTTGTTTCGGCATTGGCAGGCGTCACTAACGAGTTGATTGAGACTGGATGTAAAGCTAAAAAAAGCGACGAACAAAACATCCAAGCATTCACTGCCCGACTGCTCAAGAAACACAACGAAGCCATCACAGCCGCCATCACCAGCAAACAGATCCAAAAAGAAGTCGCCGAAATCACCGAAAAAACCATCGGCGAACTCGAAAAAGTCTTAACTGGCATCTGCTATGTAGGCGAACTCACACCTAAATCCAAAGACTACGTTATGTCTTTTGGTGAACGCCTCTCTGCACCTATCGTTAGTGGAGCTATACGGGACTTCAATGCGGAATCACAGTTCTTCACAGGCAAAGACGCTGGCATAGTTACCGACAGCAACTTCGGCGACGCCGACCCCCTCATGAACTATACAACTCACCTCGTTCGAGAACGACTCAGCCCCCTGCTTGAAAAGGGCGCAATTCCCGTCGTCACTGGCTTTATAGCCGCTAACCAAGATGGCGTCGTCACCACAGTCGGTCGAGGCGGCTCAGACTACACCGCCACCATCCTTGGCGTCGCTTTGGAGGCTGACGAAGTGTGGATATGGACTGATGTGGACGGCATAATGACCACTGACCCTAAACTGGTATCCGCTGCCCGCATGCTGCCGCAACTGAGTTATAAGGAAGCGGCGGAAATGGCGATTTTCGGCGCTAAAGCCATGCATCCACGCGCACTTGGACCAGTTAGTAAAGTCGGTATTCCTGTGCGTATCCGCAACACCGCTCACCCCGAAAACAGCGGCACTTTAATCACTAAGGAACCAGCAAAAAATGAGACAAAACCCGTCAAAGCCGTAGCCATGATAAAAGATGTCGCAATGGTAAACGTTTACGGAGCCGCCATGGTAGGTGCTCCGGGCAGCTACGCCAAGGTCTTTGAAATCTTGGGCAGAAACGACATAAACATCATGATGCTATCCGCAGCGGCTTCAGAAGCAAACATATCCATAATAATCAAACGCGGACTCTTAGGCAGAGCAATCAGCAACCTCGAAATAGCGTTGCAGGAACGGGGCGGCTTAGTCAGCGAAGTCACCGCCGAAGACGATGTCGCCGTAATTGCAGTTATGGGTGCTTACATGAAGGGCACTTTGGGTGTCGCCTCAAAAATCTTTGACACCGTAGCCAAACGGGGCATAAACATCCGCATGATTGCACAAGGCAGCTCAGAACTCAACATCAGCTTTGTCGTTAAAGAAAAAGACGGAGCAGCAGTCGTAAAAGCAATCCATGAAGAATTTAATCTCGATAAGGCTTAATGCCTTTCTCTTTTTGGTGAAACCTTGGGAACAACCAAGAACCCAATTAAAAATTAGGATCAGACTTTTTCAGGTATTTCGAGCTTTAGCTGCCTCTTTAATGTCTTGTATCTGTTTCTAACCGTAACTTCCGTGACTCCTGCGGCTGCAGCGATATCTTTCTGGGTTATCTTTTCGCTATTCTGCAAACAGGCTATGTAGAGCGCAGCTGACGCCATACCCATTGGGTCTTTTCCTGCTGCAACCCGTTTCTGCCGCGCTTCTCGTAGTATTGCAATGGCAACGCCCTGAGTCCGTCCAGAAACACCATTCGCCTCGGCAATCTTTGAAACATATGTTAAAGGGTCAGAAATCGGCATGTGAAAATCAAGCTCCCTCAACAGCAAACGGTAGCAGCGGGCAACATCTTTCGCATCAACAAGGCTAGCCTCACTGATTTCGCGAAGAGATCGGGGTGCCCCGTTTCTGCGGCAAGCAGCATACAGAGAGGCTGCGACGATTCCAGATATGGATCTTCCACGAACTAGACCTTTATCGAGTGCTCTTCTGTAAACGACGGCAGCTTGCTCTTTGACGGACGGCGAGAGGGAAACTTTACAAGATAAACGCTCAAGTTCCGCCATGGCTTGAGCCAAGTTGCGGTCAACAGACGAGTGTACGCGGCTTCGAATTTGCCACTTCCTAAGACGCCACATTTGCAGTCTGGTTGATAAGGGCAGTTTTCTTCCTAGTGCGTCTCTATCAACTTGGCTGATTGTTGTGGATAATCCTTTGTCATGAATTGAATAGGATGTTGGCATGCCAACGCGGCTTCGTGAGGTTTTCTCTTGCTGAGTAAACGCTCGCCACTCGGGACTTTTATCTAGCATCTGCTCATATAAAACGAGACCACAGTCGCCGCAAACGGTTTCGCCAGTGTCATAGTCATGAACAAGATTTTTGCTGGCACATTCAGGGCAATTTTCAGTTAAGCGCTGTGGCGTTTTTGGGGCTTGGGGGGTTATACTCATTTTTTCTGCTCCGTTACTTGCCCAGAACGTCACTAAATCATAAAATCTGATTAAGGTAAAAATGCTCGATCTGCGCAGTTAACTTAGAAGGGGGGTGGTTGTTATTATACATGATTTGTTTTGGGAGTTATATTCAGGTGTTAAATGCCATTTTCACGTTTATGTTGGCAATATTCCCCCAGTTTAGAGGCTCACCTACTTGTTGCTGCCCAAACGCAATCACAACACTTTTTATGCATTCGACAACTGCCTTTTTGCAGTAATTCTGAGGGCACCCATTTGTTTAGAGAACTGATTAAAGCTAACAGGGAAGGGTCCGTTAAAGTCATAGCTGCCATCGTGATTGTTGTAGTCGTGGTTGCGCTGGTCGCTTTAGGCTTCTATTACTATAACGCTTAT
Source organism: Candidatus Bathyarchaeota archaeon (assembly GCA_026014745.1). Lineage (NCBI taxonomy): Archaea > Thermoproteati > Candidatus Bathyarchaeota > Candidatus Bathyarchaeota archaeon. The sequence continues at coordinate 546,778 of JAOZHS010000002.1, forward strand.
CATAATCTCAAGTTTGAGTTAACCAGTGTTGGCGTGGAGAATCTTAGCGTGCAGTCGTTTACGCTTAATTTTGGGTTAACCATCAATAATACCAATCTGTTACCCGTCTATATTCCAAGCGGTTCCTTTGAAATCTACATAAACGGTCAGCATTTGGGCGCTGGAACATTTAATTCTGTAACGATTGGAGGCAACAGTTTAGGCGAAATCGTGTCGCCAGTTACTTTTAACACCACCGATATCCCCTCAGTCATATACTTCCTTATTGTTGGAGGCGGAAACATTACGGTAGCTGCTAATGGCGCAATTAACGTGTGGCTGTTTGAGGTTCCATTCAACACTACCGTTTACGAAACAAAAGTCACTTAACGTTGAATACATGTTGTCAAACTTGGGGCGGGGTTATGTTCAAATAGTTCAGCCCGATAGTTTGGCTTGGTAGTTTCCGTATATAACCTACCTTAAAAAACCCGGAAGAAATACAGATGAAGTTTAACGCTAAAAGATTGGCAGTCTCCACCATTTTAGCCGCCTTATACGCGGTTGGAGTCATAGCATTAGCCCCTATAGGTTTTGGAATTTATCAAGTCAGAATCGCAGACGCCCTCTTACCGCTGTCTATGATTTTTGGGTTACCAAGCGCCATCGGTTTTGGTTTAGGATGCTTAGTCGCCAACGTCTATGGTGGATTAGGAATAATCGACATCATCGGCGGAGCCGTAGCCAACATCGTGGCTTGCACATTGGCATACTATATTGGACGCAGAGGTGGAATCGCACGTCGGTTCATCGGAACTGTGGCAATAACGGTTGCAGTAACGTTGATTGTGGGCGGTTACCTTTCGTTGCTCTTTGAGGTCCCCGTAGAGTTTGGGCTACTGGGGATATTTGTGGGCTCCGTTGTGGCTGTAAACTTTGTTGGGTTCCCCTTAGAAGAGGCAATACGTCGAATCCCCCTCTTCAAAGATTAGCCCAAAAAAACCACAGTGCTAGGACGATGGTACCCCTCAGAGAGGTGCGACACGTAGGCTAATCAAAAATCTCTATTTTCTCCACCTTACGAGACTCCGCCTCAATGAGACTGTAATACACAATTATCAAAGACAAAATCATAGCTATCCCAAAAATAAGGGCTTCACGGGGCATACCGACTAGCAAAGCTATGAGACCAACGATACCCGCTATGGAAAGAACAGGATAAAGCGGCGTTTTGAAGGTAGCAGGGGCTTTTTTGCGTCTAAAGTGAATTAGGGCAAAGCTGCTCATGAGGTAGCAGAAGAGAATACCAAAATTGCTTATCGAGGCCATTACGTAGATGTTGCCGGAGAAAAGCATGATTATGCCAATGACGGCTGAGATTAAAACGCCGTTAACGGCGACATCGGTTTTTTGGTTGTATTTGCGGACAAATTTTGGCAGCAGCTTGTCGGTGCCGATTTGATATAGCACACGGGAGGAGCCCAAAATCATGGCAAGCGCCGCTGAGGTTGTAGCAATCAGAGCACCAATCGACACTAATACGAATAGCCACTGAGGCGCACACGCGGTTTTAAGTGCATAAGATAGAGGGTCAGAGGATATGGAATATTGGTTTGCAGGCATCAAAAACAGCAACGCTACAACCACAAAAACATAGAGAACTATACTTATCACGACTGATGAGACTATGGCTTTAGCTGCACCTGAACCGCCGCCTTTAACGTCCTTGGTTATGGTGGAGATGGCTTGGAAGCCAGAGTAAGCAAAGAAAATCACAACGCTGGCAGCAAAAATGGAGCCGATACTCCCTGCTTGGTCCCAGTTGAAATTTGTTTGAGCCACGGAGGGGTTGCTAAGCGCAAAAATGGCTGCGAACAATATGAAAATGAGAAGAATCGAAATTTTTATTATCACTAATCCGAAGTCGGCTTTGGCAGCTTTGCTAACGCCTAAGAGATTAATAACCGTAAGTATCAAAATCAAGACGATAGCAAACACGATGGAGTAGTTACTGCTTAAACCGAGTAGACTGGTGAAGTAGGAGCCAAACCCCAAAGATATTGGCGCTATGGAGGAAGCGTAAGCGAAGTAGAGCATTATGCCTGTGATGAAGCCAAGTTCGCTGCCAAACGCCTCGTTAACATAAGAGTAGGAACCACCTTCTGCGTTGGGCATAATTGACCCTAACTCACCCAGCTCCAACGCCACAATCAACGCGATGACACCGACAAGCACAAACGCCAAAAGCGCCGCAGACCCCGCCAAAGCAATAGCGGTTCCGCTCAAAACAAAGATGCCCGCACCGATTATGGCGCCTAAACCCACGGCGGTGGCTACTTTAACGCTTATGGTCTTGCCTGACAGAGGGGACACCAAACGCCTAATGTCCTAAGGTGCCTATCAAGTTATCCATACAACACGCCAAACCCACATCTATTGCCCAGAGCACTGAATAACCTCAGCTAAAAGATCCTGCCAAGTGTCATTTTTCGTTTTTTTAGTGCCCTTGCCAAGCCAATACGGGTGGTCAACCTGTCTGAGCATTGGCAAGTCGTTGTCACCATCCCCGATTCCAAAACTCACAATGTCTTGGTATTGCTGCAAAAACAGGTTCTTGAGAATTGAAACGGCTTTTCCCTTATCACTACAGCCTAAAAGGTGGTAGTAGCGTCCGCCTTTGTTGAAACAGAGCCCTTCCGCTTCTATGGCATCCAACACTTGTTGCGAGTTTCCTTTAAGGATTTTGAAGGGTTCATCGTACTCGCGATCTTTTGATAACGCCGCTAAACTGAGAGGTAAACCGCTGTCTTGCGCGACTTCTTCGATACTTAGGTCTCCATATCCAACAATGTCCGCGGAGGTTTTTCTTTTTAGGGCTAAGAGTTTTTCTCGTACGGTTGCATATGGAGTACCAAGTTCGATTACGCTGTAAGCCTCAGTTCGTTTAGTGAACGGATAAGTGACGCTAAAGAAGCCTTGGGGAATAAAGATGGCGGAGCCGTTTTCAACGATAAAGGGGTCAACTATGCAGAGTTGTTTTTGGTAGAACTCGATTTCGCTTTTTGTTTTGCTGCTCGCCAACACGATCGAGGCATCACGGGCTAAAAGCTCGCGTAGGATGGGTTGGGTTTCTGAGTAATCGTATTGGTCATCAAGAATTGTTCCATCGAGGTCAGCGAAAACCAGAATCTTGACGTTTTTAGGTTTCAATGGCGTTCTCACGGAGTTTCTCTCTAATATTAGGCATCGCAGCGATAGCACGCAGCCAATCAGGCAACTGCGCCCGCACGGGGTTCTCCAAATATTTCTGTCCACCCGAAAGAATAACAGAGGACAACAAGTCCACGTTGGCTTCTTCTTCGTGGCGGTCAAAACTGAGATTGTTACAGGTTGCATCGGCGTGGTATTGTCTGATTTTGTCTTGAGCAGCTCTGCGGTAAGCCACTTGGAGACTGATAAGGAAGGGTTGTGAGACTTCCATGTTCTCCATTTCGGTTAGGGTACGGAGCAAGGTGACGAAACTGTCTTCAGCGGTTTTTAGTAACCCATCTGGACCTATAGGTTTATGCCGATGCTCATAAAAGCCGAGGTCAACCTCGCAGATGCGACGGTAGGCTGCATTTCGATAAAGTTCTGCCAGCAGCCCTAATTCAAGGCCCCAGTCACTGGCGACGCGAAGATGTAGGGATAAGTCGCTGTAGAGCGCAATTTCGCCAGCAAGTGGATAACTAAACGATTGCAGATACGTTAAAAATCGTGAGTAACGGAGTTTTTCCTGCAAAATCTCTAGCAACGGAGATATGAAAAGACGATGAATGCGACCGTAGAAGCGCCTTTTTTCAAAGTTAATTCGGGCATAGTACCCTTTGGAGAAGAAAAAATCCAGCTTAGGTTCAATCACGGGGTATAGGAGTTTGGTGGGTAACATTTTGTCGTAGGAAACAATGTCAGCATCATGAACTGCAAAAGCCCGCAACTCAAGAGAGGCAATGCCCATTGCAAGCCACACATCCTTGCCTTTTCCTGATAGCTGCGTTACATCAAGTCCGCTCCTCTTGAGTTCCTCAAGAACATTCAGCACCGCGGGTTTGTTGCACCAGATTACCTCACAGGGCACCTTAAACCCTCGGCATAAACGCAAGGCGTCCTCGTAATTGTCAGCCTCTTTGGTAGACAGCGCTATGAAGACCTTTCTGAGATAATCGCATTTGTTTATTTCTTCAACCATTTTGGTTAAGCCGGGGCTTTTGATGTCATCTCCGAATATGGGTATGATTAAACCAGAAGGAAACTTTGGTTTTAATGCCCTGAGCCGTTCGCTCATGGTGTTAAAGTCGAATGTAAAATCATGGATATTCGCGATTTTCCGTTGGTTAATATCCATAGAAGACCACCAATCTAAAGAGATTACTAATACTATAAATGGCTTTTCGGTTTGCAGCTTTTACAAAATACTGCCGCTAGCTAAACTTAACAGCAAACCTTCTGCACCAACAATTGCATCATAAAAAAACTACCGGGAAACCGATGCATCTGCTGAATAGTACTTTTCCATCAAGTAAGGCTTCAATGCCTCAAAAACAGCGGCTTCCTCCGCAAGATGCTTTTCGGCTTCATCTCTGCTCTGCAACCAAGTTTCCTTAAGGAAAACTGCCACGCGACCAATCCACAATATCCGGAGGGCATCAATCAGTTTTTCGTGGCCATAGGAGGGTTTCTTGTGGTATTCTGCGATGAAGGAGTAAACTGTTTTTGCCCAAACTTCAGAGGAAAAGTCGACCTCCATAGTTGTTTCCAGATGTTTAAGTTGCTCAAATTTTTGCACGAGCTCTTTGTCTAAGAAAGACTCGTAGATGGGCATATGAACGTTGAAGTTGTTTTTGAAGGCATCAATGGTGGCGGGCAAAGAGACCTGAATCTGCTCGGGCGCCACTGCGTATTGGGCTTCGCCTACAAATTCTGTTTTTGAAACCCCCTCAGCATCTTTCCAAGCGGATTCGTATTGTTCAATGCAGCTAAACATGGTGTTAATGACTTGCCTAAACATCGAGGATAACTGGCTTGAGGGGTCTTTGGGGTCATGGCTTTTTATGCCTAGGCGCGCTTGCTGGATCTTGTAGCCTTTTGCTATAGCGGTCAGGGTTTCGAAAATGTCGATACCGAAGCGGCTTATGTCGTCATTTTTCCATAAACTGGAATCTAGGAGGTCATTGACTAATTCTATTGATAACCCGAAGTCGCCGCCTATAGGCTGGCGGATATCTTTGCCGAAGACGCTGCGGGTTATGGGGTAACAGAGGAAGTTAGTTATGGTGCCGTCATATTTTCGGCGGTTATAGAAGGGCGCAACAAACCCTGTGCCAGTTAATGTTGGCGTTATGAGTAGTTGCATCCATTCGGGGGTGATGCTGCGTAAATCTGAATCGATTAATGCGACGCTACGGGCTTTTAGGGAGCGGGCGGCTTCAAAGATTGCTTTAATTGCGGTACCCTTGCCTGATAACCCCATGTAGAGAGCGGGTATAAGTTTAACAGCAGAAGGCAAGTTTACTTGTTTAACTGAAGCCAAGGTGTTATCAGCAGAGTTACCGTCTGAGACGAAAATAACGGATTTGAAGTTAGGAAAATACTTGTCTAACCCCTTAATTGCTTGTGAGAGAACGTAGCTTACAGTTAGGGCGTTGTTGAAGGAGGGAATACCAACAATGATGTCAGCTCGTTCTATGTCGTGGAGATAAATTTTTGCGTCTATTGATAAGGCAGAATTCTCGCTCATTTCGGCGCACTCCATTATTTTAATGGTTTTTGTTAAAAAAAGGTTTGCATAAAATCGGTGGTATTACCCAGAAGATTTAAGCCGCAGCTTCCAGCTTTTTTTGTGGTGGCACGTGTGGCAAAATTGGATTTATCAGCAAAAACAGCGCAGAAGCTTCAGGTGATGCTGGGCAAGGGAGACTATGACTTTTTAGGGTTCACCTTCAACACGCAAACATGCACGTTAACAGACAATTTAGGCGACCCACAAAGCGCTGAGTTATGCTTGAAGATTTTTCCCATTTTGTTGCGGCATTATGCTGAAGGGAATCCTGCAGCATTGACGGGTAAACGCATAAAATTCAGAGATGTCCCCGGAGGCTACGCTTACGAGGGCGCATTTGTCCGAAACGCCATTCACCCCATTGAGGAAGCATTCGGCAAAACACCCGAAGATTTGACCAAAGCCGCCTTACGCCTCGGTGGAGCCACCCTAAGCCTTGGAGATGACTCTACAGAAATCTTTGCCCTCAAAGGCATCCCCTTAACATACATCCTCTACAGCTCCGACGAGTTTGGAGCGTCGGCAAACATACTCTACGATGAATCCGCAAGCCACTATTTGCCTACGGAAGATTTAGCAGTATTAGGCGAGTTAACCACCAGTCGGCTACTTGCAGCAAAACGGGTTTAAGTTGATTGTAGAATTATGCCTAATTTGTTTAGGTTCTCAAACATTGCACAGTGTCCTAGGCCACTAAAAATTTCCAAGTCGCTGGATACTGTTTTGTGTAGGTCATACGCGTTTTTTACGGGGCAGGTTTTGTCTTGGTCACCCGTCCAAATAACAAGTTTACCCAAAGGAACTTCTGTGAAGCTGATGCCCCACGGCTGCATAAACAGTTGATGCTCATCTAACACCGCATCAATGCCGTCTTCGCCTTGTCGAAAAGCCTCCAGCATCGCCTCATACATCAAATTCAGCCAAGTTGGGTCAGAGAAAAACTGCAAATCACTCGCAGAGCAGCCATGCAGAAGCTGTTTACCAGGTGGTGTCGCCAGAAAAGCTGCGGCATCCCCTTTGGCGCGGCGTAGCGAATGAGCTAGTTGCCGCATGGCGATGCGTCCCGCAAACTGGAGTTTCATGATGTAGCGGGCAAGTGGCATATTGTTGTGTGCGGTGGAGACGTCAAAGGGTAGGTTGGGGGCGCCCACGGTTACGGCTTTGGTTACGCGCTCAGGGTACGCGGCTAAGTAGGCGAGGGCGAAGGCTCCGCCGCCGGACCAGCCTAAAATTCCAAATTGTTTTAAGCCTAAGTGTTGGGTTAAGGCGTTGACGTCGGGGTTGAAGTCTTGGATGTTTCGTCGGGGTTTATAGGTGGATAATCCGTAGCCGGGGCGGTCTATGCCGATGAGTTGTAGGGAGTGGGTGGTTGTGAGTTGGGTTAGAAGGAGGGTTTCGAGGCGGCTGCTGGCGGTTCCATGGAAGTATATAACGGGTGTGCCTTGTCCTGTGATTGCGTATGCGAGTTTGCGGTTGTCGGGGAGGGTGAGCGTTTGGGTTGTCATGTTGGGTGTCATCTGTGTGGGGAATGGTACTATTAGGATTTGTGTTGGGGGATAAGGGGGTTAATTTTTGTTGAATCTATCGGGGGTACCGTTGGGATAGTTCGGTGCCCCCGGATAGACCTCAGATTTCTACGGCTTTTTCTATGATAGATGGCAGATTTTGTCTGGGTTTTTGGGCAGGTGCGGTTTGTTGTCGTGTGGTTTTTGACGTTTTGTTTAGGCAAGCAAACTTTATAAACCTTGCTTTAACATAAGTTAAATACAGGTTGAATTACTGGGTGGAAAAACAACCAATATTGCTCAACAACTCATAAACCCAAATTAAAACTAAACCTTATATGGTAAGCCCCCCAAACCCAACCAGAACAACCACAACAAACGCAGGCCAACAAATGTTAACCAAACAAATCCAAACACACAAAGACCCCCAAAACAACTTCATCTACCCCCAATACAAACAAAACAACATCACAAACATACCAAACACCATACAACACCTACTCCTAAAAAACAAACAACCAAAAAACCCCCTGCAAAAAAAGGTTGAACCACTCGTCTCCAAAGAAACAAACAAAATTGTCCTACTCGTAATTGATGGGTTCGGATTTAACCAATTTTTAAAGCATCACCAACAAAACCCTTTTTTAAGCAACCTCAGCGACAAGGGCGAGGTAACCCCAATAACAAGCGTTTTTCCTACCCAAACAACCAACGCCCTCACATCCCTAAACACAGGCTTAACACCTCAAGAACACGGACTCTTTGAATATTTCATATATCTAAAAGGCATCGGTGTTGTCAATGCCTTACGGTTTGAACGTTTAGGCAACAAACGGCATAGCAAACCCGAGGACGAAGGACACGACCCCAGCGTAATGTTGTTGAAGGGAAAAACAATTCACAGCACATTAAAAGAAGAAGGCATCCCCAGCTGGACGCATATGAATTTTTCAAACGCCACTAACGCCGCCTCCAAACTGATTTTTCAAGACAGCACCGTAATACCGGCAGTAAAAGCATCAGATTGTATTGTGCAGCTAAGAAAAAATCTTCAAGAAACCAAAGGCAGCGGCTACTTCTTCATTCACCTTGACACGATAGATACGGTTTCACATGAGTATGGACCGGATAGTGAAGAGTACAACGCAGAGCTTTCAGCGTTAACGTATTTGCTGCATACGGAATTGGTACAGAAACTCGACGCCCAAACCGCCAAGGAAACACTCCTAATACTGACTGCGGACCATGGCGGCGTCAACGTAGACCCCCAAGAAACAACATATCTGCCCAGAGCACCCCTGAATTTTTATGTAGAAAAACATAGACCCATACCACCCACCGGTAGCCCCAGAGAAATCTTTCTACACATAAAAGAAGAAAAACTCAACCAGACCAAACAGTGGCTCCAGCAAGCAATCGGCAAAAAAGCACAGATACTTCAAACTAAAGAAGTTGCTGCGAGGGGCCTTTTTGGGGATGGGCAAGCGAGTGAGGACTTTTTTGAGCGAACAGGCAACCTTATGATTATACCCTATGAGAATGGGACGGTTTGGTTTGAGAGTCGTATGGGTCGGCGTATTCCTTTTTTGGGGCAGCATGGCGGGTTAAGTGAGGACGAGATTTTGGTTCCGTTTGGAGCGGCTATGCTGGATAGGCTAAAAGTGTAGTGCTCTCAAAACTGGAGACCTCAGATGGTTACCCCGCCCGTATTTATCAGTGGATCAAAGTTTTGTTTTGTCTCTTTGTGTGAGTGGGGCGGTTTACGGTATGCCACAAGATAGCAATAGGGCGCTATTGTTTTTTGGGTTTGCTTTGCGTTTTGGGGCCTGTTTGAGTGTGGCATACCTGAATTTCTACACATGCTCAACATAGAGGCATGTTGAAGACGCCGCCATGTGCATGTGAGGGCATGTATAGACTGATTTTTTTTACACAAACACCAAAACCACTATCTGTTTACTTTTTGGGAGGGATGGGCGGATTTCAATTAGTTAAACAAAAATTTTAATAATGCACATTCATTTTTTTGATGGGATGATGGAGAGGGAACCCTGTGGACCACAAACCAAAAAACAAAATAAAAGAAATCAAAGCAGCAGTTTGTCCAATCTGCGGTTGTCTATGCGACGACCTAGAAATAACTGTCAAAAACAACGAAATCGTAAAAATGAAGAACGGTTGCGCTGTATGCGAAGCAAAAATGGTCCACGGATATAAAACCGAACGTATCCGAGAACCATTAATCCGTAAAGAGGGCAAACTAGTCCCCGTAACCCTAGACGAAGCCATCCATAAAGCTGCCCAAATCCTCACAGACGCCAAATACCCCCTGTTATTCGGCTGGGAATGCTGCACAGGAGAAGTCCAAGGCATCGGAGTAGAATTAGCTGAAGAATTAGGCGGAGCAATAGATAACGTTTGCAGCATCTGCCATGGACCCTCGATGATGGCGCTACAGGAAGCAGGCATACCCAGTTGTACTTTGGGGCAAGTTAGGCACCGTGCTGACTTAATCATTTATTGGGGAGCCAACCCATGGGCGTCCCATCCAAGGCATGTTGAAAGATATACTGCGTTCCCAGAGGGTCGCTTTCAGGACAGCGGATGGAAAAGCTACATGCAGAAGATGAAGGCAACCGCCGGCAAAAAGAAAATCGATGCAGCAGCCCGCCGGGGAACAACCACTTATCAACCACCCGCCATCCCAAATAAGCTCCAAGTAGATGCTCCACCCCAAAGCCTCAACAAAGATGGACGAAAACTGATAGTTTTTGACCCCATCAAAACCATGACCGCTGAAGTCGCAGACTACTTCGTACAGGTCGAACCCAACAAGGATTACGAGATATTTGAAACACTTCGATGTTTAGTAAATGACCAAGATGTAGACGTTGACACAGTTGGCGGAGTCCCAGTCGAATACCTAAAGGAAATCGCAGACCTCATGGTAAACTGTGAATTCGGCGCAATATTCTTCGGTTTAGGCTTAACAGCGTCGGCAGGACGATTTAGAAACATCGAAATAGCCGTCAAACTAACCCAAGACCTCAACCGAAAAACAAAATTCGCAATCATGCCCATGAGAGGCCACTTCAACATTGCAGGCGCAAACATAGCGTTCACATGGCGAACAGGTTACCCATTTGCAATCGACTTCTCCCAAGGCTACCCCCAATATAACCCCGGAGAATTCACAACCATCGACCTCCTAAAAAACAACGACAACGACGCCACCTTAGTCATAGGCGCAGACCCAGGTGCACACTTCCCAAAACCATCAATGCAGAAAATGCTACAACACCCCTTAATCGTCATTAACCCTGACATGAACGGCACCTCCCGCCTCGGCGACGTAGTTTTTCCGACCCAGTGGTGCGGCATAGAAATCGCAGGCACAGCCTACCGCATGGACACCGTGCCCATAACCGTCAAAAAGCTTGTAGACCCACCCCCCGGCATCCCAAGCGACGAGGAAATCCTAACAAGAATCCTCAAAGAGGTCCGAGAAATCAAAGCAAAAAATGCAGAACAAAACAATACGGAAGCACCAAAAGTCAAGCGGGTTTCAAAGAAAAAAGAAGCTAACCCCCAGATGGGTTTAGTTCCGCGACGGTTAGAAAAACAGCCCCTCTAAAAAGGGAACTAACCATTTTTTGGTTCTGAGTACATAAATAGTTCAAACACAAAAAAGATACGGTATGTGGGATTATCTGGTTGTTGCCGCGGCAATAGCCGTGTTACTGGCTGCCCTCCTCTACATACGGTCCATGTTTAGGGGAGGTGCTAAACCTAACAGGGTATCGTGGTTTATGTGGTCAGTGGCGCCCTTCATAGCAACAGCAGCTGCAATAAGCAGCGGAGTCAGTTGGGCGGTCTTACCTGTTTTCATGTCAGGCTTGTTGCCCTTCCTAATATTTATCGCATCATTTTTCGCTAAAGACGCCTATTGGAAACTCTCCAAATGGGACTACCTCTTCGGAGTCCTCTCCGCTTTAGCCCTAATCCTGTGGTACCTAACCAACGACGCCAACATCGCTATATTATTTGCAATTGGAAGCGACGGATTCGCCGCCATACCAACCTTACGTAAAACGTGGACATATCCTGAGACAGAGTCAGTTTGGCCCTATGCAGTAGGCATATTTAACGCCGCCAGCGTTTTTGCAGTTGCCCAGATTTGGAGTTTCTCAGAGATAGCATTTCCAGCCTACCTCATAGCAATCAACGCACTGATGCTGATATTTATATTCAACAAAAAAGTGATACCACAAAAACAAGTACCAAACAACATTTAATGCCAACTTAAAAGAAAAAAAGAAAAGGAAAGAGGGCTTGGTTATGGGCGTTTTCTTATCAATAACAAAGCCAGCATCACGCCGATTATGATAACCACGACTATGATGCCAATCGACATAGGTATGAAGTACATGTCAGCGATGGATTCTGCTTGTGCGGGCAAAGGAGTTGCTGTGGCAGATAGTTCAGAAACGTAGGTTGATGTTTCTGCGGCTGACCCATAGTAGGCTTCGGAGCCTTGGAATGTGGCGGTTATGGTGTATTGTCCGGGTACGTTTGGTGTGAGCCATGCGTAGCCAAAGTTGCCGCTAACGTCGCTTGTGGTGTCGCCGATGTGGATGTAGTTGCCGTTGGGGTCAACTGCGTCTATGGATACTGGTACGCCTGTTGCGTTTGTAGGCTTTGCCTGCTGTTGATAGAGATATTCCATCCAGCCTTTTTGGCTTTCGACGGATACTGCGGCGACGCCTGCGGAGAAGCCTTCTTGTTCAGCGATTTTTTTGGCTCCTGCACATTGGTCAGTTACGGTGCCTCGTATCATAGCGACGGATTCTGCGGGTATAGAGGTGTCTGGTGCAGTGACTGTTGTGGCGCTTGGGCCTTTGCCGAAGCAGTATATCTGGTTGTCGTAGATGTTGAGGGCAACTAGGTAGCCGTCTGAGATTGCGAAGTTGCTGCCGCTGGCGCCTCCGGGCAAGCTTACACCGAAAAGCGAAAATTTCCAGAGTTCTTCACCGTCGGATGCGTTGATGCAGCGGACGTATGAGCCGCGGAATAGGGGTTGGCCGGGTGAGTGTTCGCAGGTGCCTAGATAGATTTTGCCGTCAGCGATGCAGCCTATGCCTACAGGGTAGTTGCCGTAGGGGGATTCGAAGCCCTCGTTTGCTGCTGTGAATTTCCATGCGAGTTCGCCAGTTTTCATGTCGTAGGCGTATAGTTCTCCGCCATATCCGTAACTGAGAAGTTTGCCTTGGTAGATGTTGCTGCCGACTCCGTAGACGTTCATGGGGTTTTCGCTTTCGGTTGGGCCCCAGATTTGTTGTCCAGTTTCGAGGCTGTATCCCCACCATCGTCTGGTGACGCCTTCGTTGAGGACAAATACGCCGCTTTCGGGATCCACGGTGGGTCCGCTGATGCCTCTATAACCGATGACACCTGTATTAGCGGGCACCTCAGTTTTTGGCGTGGTATAGGTTATGTTCCAAAGAAGCGTACCGACAGCACCTTTGCTTCTGTCAAGGTTTAGCGCCCAAAGGTTACCTGGAAGAACTCCGCGGTCGTCGTTGTAGCCGAGTGTTCCGCCGATGACGTATTTGTCGTCGCGCACGGCAAGGATGCTGCCCTGCACATCAGGTATTGAGACGTTGTAGAAGAAGCCGTGACTTCCGTCGTATGTCTTATTGAGGACGGGCCGCCAGTAGTAGTAGTTCTCCATTTGGAATACGCTTTCTTGGTTTTGCCATTGCTGCTGGGTACCTGGCCACCATATAGCTTGAGTAGTATTCCAGACGGTCAAACGTTTGTTTGCTCCTGAGCCTACGAGGTTAAAGTACAGTATGCTGCCGTCGTTGCCGTAGACTTGGGTGCCTGAGGTGGATACATTTGCTATGCTGCAGATGTAGTTGCCTGTGTAGGCGTCAAACATCATCATTGGACTCGCTGGACCTGTGGGTGGACCATACATGGGCGCTGGTACGCCTATGCTCCAGAGGTAGGGTATGCCGCCGTATTGGTCAAAGTTATTGTAGACGAGAATTTGACCGAATTTTAGAGATTCGCCATAGATTGTTCCTGCAACGGGGGGTCCCATTGGTTGGGTTACGGAGCCTGTGGTGTTGTGGAAGTATTCTTCTTCGCCAGTGTAGAGATTAAGGCAATGCCAACCGTATTGAGGGTTTGATTTGGTATTGTAGTAGAGATTTCCGTTGAGGATAATTGGGGGGTCAAAGAATAGGCCTTCGTAGTGTATACCGTTGTAGCCTTCGGTGCCAAAGCGTTCGTCCATGATGCCGCCAGCCCACATCGGGGTCGCCCACATGACATGAGCGCTTTCGGGACCGGGTCCATAGCCAAAGCCAGTGGTTGAGTTGACTTTTTGTGCGGCGCCTGCCAGCCAATTCCCTGCAAGGGTGTACCAGTTTCTATTCATGTTGTTGATTGGGCGAGTCCAGAACTCGGAGGGTAAAGGTGTTTCTGACCATTTCTGTATTGGGTCCTGCTGGACAGCAACATTTACGGGGTCGCTGGAGCTTGCTAAGAAAGTGTCATTCCAAAAGGCATAGCCAGATTGCTGCGGTATTGAGTAGAAGGGGTTTGTGGGTTGACCAGTTATTTTGTGTTCAACCATCTTCGCGACGAAGGTGTAATTGCCAGTTTCGATGGGGGTGAAGTTTGTGTAACTGCCGCCTACGGGGTCAGATTCGAAGGGACCTAACGTTTTATTTTGGCCATTAGGCGAGATAACGTCAATCGTGAAGGTCCATTTGTCCCCGAAGGTACCTTGAGCGGTTGGAGGTACTGCATTGCTCCAAAAAACCAGCATGATTTCTTGGCCAACGCCTACGAGGTTAGCTGAAGCGACCAGGTAAGTCCATGTGGGAAAAGATTTTGGGGGGTCATGTGCGCCAGTTGAGGGGACCATCGTTAGTGAGACAAGCATTGAAATCGTTAGAAGAGAAATCGTCAAAATTGCTAATAATTTATGATTTATTCTTTTCATTTTTAATCTTCCTTTTTTAATGAAGAATAAGAAACGCTATACTAGCTACTTATCATGATGTGGAACAGGGTTTTGCGACAAAATGCACGAAAAATGGTGATGCCGTAGGCCATTTTTCAGGTTGACATCGGTGGAAGGGCTGTTTGGTCAGTTGTTTTTGCCCAGACAGCATCAAAATATGCTTGGCAAGGTTTGGTTAAAGCAGGATTTACACTCCATAATTCGGGTCCGCGGGCAAGGCTGGTTTCCGGGCTAAAAGCGATAGCTACAGTCGCATGGTCAAAAATTGCAACCACCGCGGACAGCGACTGAAGCTGAAGCCTCAACTCAAAACGCCCCGAACCCAATAATGCGTCTTGCACCCATTTTGGCAACTGATGACTATACGGTTTCTCCGTCAAAACACGCAAGGTCACACCTCTTGAGAGTGCCTTATTTAAGGGTACTTCAAGAAGACGACTTAGCTGCTTGAAACGTTTCCAACTGGTTATAATTTCTATGGTTTGGCGAGTTTGTTTTAGGGTTTTTACGTATTTTTTGCCTCGGTCGCCCTCAATCACTGTGCCAAAACAAGGCTTCACATCCACCGCTACAGGCAAAGACTGGCTTAACCGCTCGGTTAATTGCTTGGCTTTTTGACAAAGACCACTCCATTGAATCGTTTTCCTTTCCAAAAGCATAGCCACCGCCTCCGAAATAGGAGTTGCCTCAAAAGTTGAAGGCGCTGAAACATGGCGTTGAACCAAACCTAACTGCAACAAACCATCCAACAGACGATAAAGCTCCTGACGATTTACCCCCGAAGACCCAGAGATATCTTGCACTTTAGCATCGCCAGTTTTAAGCAAAGCTAAATAGACATGCGCCTGTCGCACTGTGAGCCCCAATCCAACTAGAACGTCTACTTCATCCAAACCAGCCCCGGATAGCCCAGATTGGCTAAAGGTTTGCAGTGAAGTTGGCGATTTAGTTAGAGTTTTTTGCATTAGCACTCAGGCTCATTTTTCGCTAAGCGAGTATTTAGTTATCTATTTGCGCAATGTTTTTAAAAAATTATGCATTACTTAGCACAAAATTACAAAAAATTAGCATAAACAAAAATATAATAGACTAAAATTTTACCACACTGACTAAACCGCTGGGCAAGATGAAAGGTTTTGCTATTATTGTGGTTAGAGGGCGTAGGCTTGCTTCTCGATTTTGTAGAGGCACTCGGTTTCGCCCAGAATCAGCAGAGTGTCGTTTTCTGCCAAGGTAAACCCTGGGTCAAATAGGGAAGATACCACTTTACCATCGCGAATTACGCCGATTATGGAGCCGTACTTGGAGATTTCTTGCAGGCCTTTGCCGATGAGTGGGGAAGACCTAAAGATTGTGAATTCCGCGATTTCTTTTGCCCCAATTTTCTCTGAGAACACGATGCCAACTAAGCCTTTGGTTACGGCTGAGAGCGCTAGCAGATGCCCCACGGTGACGGAGTCGGGGATAACCATGCTTGCGCCTGCGGTTTTGGCAGTGTCAACTAAAGCGGGGTCATGCACTACAGAAATTATGCGAACGTCTTGCCGCAGTTTGCGAGCAGTCAGCAGAATAAGCATGTTCTCCGCGTCTTGTTCATGTGCGATAACCACCATCGAGGCTTGGTCGATGCCCGCTGTTTTGAGGGCTTCAATGGGTTGGGTTTCGTATTCAAGTACCACAAACACATCTCGTTTTAGCAGTTCATTATAGGTATTTGGGTCCTTGGTCATGATGACATAGTCGAAGCCTAACTCTTCGAGTTTCTCAGAAACATACTTACCCAAATGGCTGTAACCGAACACTATTACGTGTTTTCTTAGCCGCTTCATGAGTTGCTTTTGGGCTTCGCTTTTTGCAAGTTGACCGTCAACTAACATGCTAACCATACTCTGGACAATAGATGCTAACGCGCCAACCGATATAAGAATCAAGACTATTAAAAGCACTGCTTCGGTGGGGTCAATTGTGAAAAAGTTGCCGCCGTTTGGAATAAACATGCCAACTGTGGTTATCGTCGAGACCGAAGCCAAGAACGCGCTGATTGTGGGTAAATGGTCAAAGTAGTAATAGATGACCCCGCCAAATAAGAACATCAAAGCAAGCACTATGACTTGACGGTAAACTGCTTTAAAGAAGGCTATTGGTCCGTAGAAGGCTTGATAGAAAACGAAACTGAATCTTCGGGTCTGTCTTCTGATGAGTCCTTTGCTTGGGCGCCCAAAAATCACTTCCTCCTCGTTCAATCCCTCAGTCTTCCGTTGCATTTGATGGCTTTTGGGTTTAATTGATTACGCTATTAGATAACAATTCCTGTTTTTGAAGTTAAAATGCCACTTGTTTAACTTGGGGGGTAGGAGCTATTGCTTTTGGGATTTAATATAAATTGCAACATTAATCGGTGCAGCCGACTGACCCACAAAATCTGACAAGCTACCCGACCATTTGGGGGCCGAGTTCGCTGTGAACCCAACAGTTTCGGAGATGCCACGCCAGAGTAACGCTTTGTCGTAGTCGCGTGCGTCTTGGGGCATGAACTCAAAAATGCTGCGGCTCGCCACAATTACTAGCTTTTTCTTCATGCGGCTGATGGCGACGTTTACGCGGTTGAGGTTTAGGAGGAATTCGCTTTCGGTGCGGACATAGTCAGGGTCGCTTACAGTGCTGGAGATTATTATGAGGTCTGCCTCGCCGCCTTGATAACGCTCCACTGTGTCAACGCGTATGTTGCCAAAGCCGTCGGCAAGCATATTCTTGAGCAGCCCCTTCTGCGCGTTATGGGGAGTTATGACGCCGACGCTCTCGGTTGGTGCATTGCGCACCAGCATCTGCACAATCGATGCCTCCACCAAGTTAGATTGAAAACTCTCCGCCTCATCATGCACAACTAGGACAAACACGTTTTCAGGCTGCAAAACCACGCCTAACCCCTCCGTTTTAGGCTGGCAAGATGGCAACATCTGGTGCTGGTCAGAGCGGAAATCGATGCTGTCTTTTTCGTAGACCCATTCGCGCAGAAAGTCAGCGACGACGGCGTGGCATCGGTGGCTTTCGCAGAGGCGCTCAGCAGGGATGTTGGCGGGATGTGTGCATTTGATTCGTTCGATGCCAAGGTCCTCGTTACGTAGTAGACGGAGGAAGTCCATGGCTGAGAGGAAGGATGCCATTTCTTCGAGGGTTCGACGGTCTTCTTTTTCCCAGTTATGCGCCACAATCGGGGGGAGCTGGCGGTGGTCGCCTGCGACTAGGATTTGGCTGTTTTTGGAGAGAAAACTGCCTGACAAGATGAGTTCGGGAAGCCGCATCATGCTCGCTTCGTCCACGACTAGGAGGTCAAAGAAGCCTTCGCCCCAAGGCGGTTCGGAATCGCCGATTTTCTTCATCAAGCCATACAGGCTGGGGGGAGTCACGCATAAGATAAGCGGGTAGGCGCCCATTACCTCGCGGGTTAGGGTAGATTGGTTCATGAGGCAACCCGTGAGTTCCTCAACGGTTTCCTCGTCCTCGTTGTAGTTGAGGTATTTAACACCTTCAATCGGCGCCACAGAGGAAGAATTGCTGCTAAGGACACGGAAGATTTGGAGGTCTTTTAGGTCCTTGCCGCCTGCAACAGAGTATTCCTGCCAACACCGCGCCAGCTTAGCGACGAATTCTTGAATGGCTTTATGCGTGGGCGCAACCATCAAAACCCTACACCGAGACGCCCGATGCGCCGCTACATGCGCCAAAACGGCTAGCTGCAACGTTTCGGTTTTGCCTGTGCCCGGTGGACCCTGCAACATAACAATCGGCTCCGCACCAAACACACGCTCCACAAACCTCGCCTGCTCTGGTTTAGGTGGAAACTTTCGATGCTGCATCCAATCCAGAAATGGCTCCGCAGCAACCTTAGGCAAAGCCTTATGGGTGGACCCGCCAGTTTTGCCTGCTAAATACTCAGCCAAAAGGTGATAGAGTACGTTGTTGGCGGCGTAGTCGAGGCATTTGGCGGCGCGGTCGGAGATAATATCATCGGCTAATTCATCGAGGATGTAGACGCGTCCTTTTTCGAAGAGTTGCATGTACTTGTTTTGGGCTTTCTCGGGGTCAGTGGTGGGGAGGTTGTGCCATGCGCTGTATTTGCTGCCTCTACCTGTAGGCCACGTCACGACTTTAACTGCGATTTCGAGTTTGGCAACGTCAACTTTGTCGACGATGGCGCGGGCGGATTTCTCCACCTCAGAGGGGCTGCGTTTCTGGGCTTCCTCAAACTGCCCATTCGCGTTTCGCCGCAACTCGGTGATGACCATCCAGTCGCCGCTGCTTGACCCGTCCGAACCTTTGATGCGGCATGCGTTTGCGACGCAGTCAGCTTTAGGCAACCCTATGTTTTCGTAGACAAGTTTGCCGCGGACAATGAACTCCAAGTCGGATTCGAACACGTTGGTGCATTCAAAAATCAGCGACCGCCCCGACGCAACCCGCTGATATGGCAACATTGCATAATGCTGATAGAGCTCTTGGCGCTTAGAGAAATACTCCAAATCCAAAAACTCTCGGCAACTACGCTCTAAGGTAGCGGTGCCCAAAGAGAATTCGGAGATTGTTGGGATGGGTATGGGTTTTTTGCCTAAGCGGCGGTTGCGGATGTTTAGTGACCGCTCGATGTGTTCGAGTATTAGGCAAAGGGTTTGCCCCATCAAGGTGAGTTCTTCGTCGCTGATGCGGCGTGTTTTTTGGTTGTAATCGCACCATTTGCGTTTTTCCAGCAAAATCTTAGACGGACCCTTGACTGGCTCAAAATTGTCCAATCGTCCCTTTGCGCCCCAGATGTATTCTATGGGCAGTTGGTCGCCGAAACGGGCACGGGCGGGATAGTAGCCGTCGTTGGGGCCTTCTTTTAGGAAGGTTATGGAGCCGTCGGGGTTACGGTGGAAAGGCAGAGAATAGTTGAATAAGCCATCACGGAAAACCAAGCTCAAGTCCACGGTGCTGCCGTCTTTGCGTTTGGTGGTCCATTGTTTGCGGTCAAAGTAGCCTGCTTGGTCCAGAATCGGCAGCAAACCTGAACTGTGAAATTTGAGGGCTTTTCTATGCACCACTTCGTCTTGGAGGATGGAGAACATGGGTTGGTCGATGGCTTGACGGAGCCCGAGGAGGTCGCGGACAGCGTGGGCGCTCATGAGCGAATTTTGGCGCGTGACAGCTTTCATTAAGATGTCGCGTTCTTGGCGGCTAAAAAAGTAGAGATGAATGGGGGCTTCGTCGGGGCTGCCTATGGCAACTGCGATTTTGTTGATAACGGCTGTGAGGTCAAAGAAGAATTTCTCAAGTAGCGAGCGTTCTGCGTCTAAGCCAGCTTGATGGTCATCTGGAAGAGAACCAATAACGTGGGAGACACTCAGGGGTTCACCTCGGTAGCGAGTGCAGCTGACCCGTGCACTAATCAAAGAGACGAGGTCAAGCATGTAGTCCCATTCGACGAAGAGATACACGCGGATCATGCAGTCGGGGTTCGCCATCAACGCGGCATCTGTGCCTAAAGCGGGGGCGTCTTCGGGTAGACTGCCATATCCCGTGCCGGTTAGCCAGGGCATCCAGCGGTTCTTGTTAGCAAACTGGCTATTGGGACGAATGCCGCCTAACATGTACTGGGCGCGTTCAATCAACCAGTCAAGTTTAGGTCCCACAATGGGGTCGGTTGAGAGAAGATGCACCTTTTGGGGGTCACGAGCGGGGAGGTTTTTGAAGTCATAGGGGCGCAAATCGTTGTTTTGCGGGACAAATTTGAGTTTTGCAAGGTCCTCAAGTTTGGAGATGCCGTAGTGGCTGAGCGCTTTTTGTTCGCCTCGACTTAAATTCAGCAGGGAGATGCTTTCGTTTTCTACGGAGCAGACGATGCAACACTCGTTGAAACCACAGTTGTCACATCTCCAACAGAGCTGATACTCCACGGTTTCGAGGGGAGTTTGTCGGATGCGGTTTAATTCGCCGTCTTTGGAGAGGAGGCGTTGAACATCTTGGATTAGGGGACTTAGTTTGAATTTGGGGAGGCTCTCAGCGTCAAGGCATGTGAGGTCGGTTTCGCGGTTGATTACGCCGCCTTCAACCTCAACTTTTGAGGCTAAGCCGCCGAGTTCTCTTGAGAGGAGCAGCACATAGATGGCGACTTGGATACGATGGGCTGTCTGTTCCTTCCAAGAAGCCTTTAGCTCAAAAATGCGGACTTTGACTTTGCCGTTTTTTTGGGGCCAAATCGCAATCAAATCAGCGATGCCTTTGATGTCCCACACCCCGATGGCTCCTTTCATGGGAACCTGATAGAGCAATATGGGACGGTTGTCAGCTTGTTCGCCTTTGGAAATCTGGGTTTCGATAACGTAGTGGAGGTAATTCATGGAGTCGGCAGCTTTTCCCCAGCCATACTTATGTGGGTCGTAGCGGTCAAAGTCGAAGTAGTCGGCGGCGTTTGCTTTGAGTTCTTCCACCTTTTTTTCTTCAAGGGCTTTGCCGACGCCGTAAAGTAGCGGGCTGATGGGTTTGAAGGCTTCGACCCATTTTCGGCGTTTGACTTCTTTGCCTTCAGATTTTAGTTTAAAGAATCGGGGGCAACAGTTGAAACGGATGTATTCGGCGATGCCTGACGCGGTTAGGGAACCGTCGGTTGACTCGTCATCTGAAACGTCTACGTTGATATCAATGCCGCCGTCACTCACGCTTCTGCGCCCTCTGGTTACGTGTTGTCTTTAACTTATTTGGGCATTATTGTATTTACCGCCTAATCAACTGCAAACCCACCGAAACAGAACCAAAGCAGCAGCCAGTTTAGAGAAAACTTATGTTGCGATACACCTAATGTATGGCATCGACAATTGTGAGCCGCGATGCCCAAACACGACAATCCGCAACCCAGCAAACAATCCACCCTTGATAGGTTACCCGACGCACGCCCCAAAGACGGCATCGACATCATAAAACAGCCCCCCGAAGAAGAAATCAACATCACCCAAATCAGTGCGCAACCCAAAGAGGATGACGAGTTAGCCCTCAAAATCGCGTTCAAGTTGCCCTCTCGAATGTCGTTTTCGCGGTTGAAGGCGGATTTGTGGTTTGACCGTGAACCCTGCGGTTCGGTGTTGATTCGAGTGTTGCAGGGTCCGTTGGCTACTGCTGAGTCAGAGTTTGGGATGGTTCTGGATATGCGAGGAATCGCGGCAGGACGGCATATTGTGGGGGTTGAGATGTATGGGCTGTGGGGAGAAAACGAGAAACACTGCAAAACCATCCAAGAAACCACTGTGGATTATGTGCCAGTGAATCGTCAGGCGCGTCTTGTGCGGGTGCCAAGCGTGAGGAGTGTGGCAGGTGCAGATTTAGCGGTTGTGTCCAGTTCAGAGAACAACCTTTACAGAGAGATTGAACAAACAATAAAGAAAGAGCACGCTAGCAAAAGAGATAATTGGTAATTCATTAAGGAAAGCCACGATTAACGTTTTTGTCCTTTAGGAGGAAGATGAGACCGCATTTCTTTCTTTTTGGCTTCTTTTTCGCGTTCTTGCTTCTTTTTCTGTGCAATCTGGGTATTCTTGTTTTTCCGTTTCATGACACTCATATAGGCACCTCAGCTAGCACTCAAACGTCATCCGCTCTCTAAAACGTTCCCTTTTTAAGGGCATAAAAAAATCAAAAACGCATGCTTTTTCTGCATTTTTCTTTACTACGTTAAAAGAGAGAAACAAAAAAAGACACTTCTCCGTCAAGTTTAAGTGTAAAAAACACTACCCATAGTAGCGATTGGACAGGTCATTTTTGGCGAGAAAAACATTACTCTGCGGATGCATCTACGAAGAAAACGAATGGATGCTAATACGAGTCAAAGAGTGCGAACACCACTATAAGGAACGGCACCGAAAAGTCGAGTACCGCCCCAAAGCGGAATGCAACCGCAACGACACCCGAGGAGAATAGCACCTCGAAAACATTAACGAATGCCTAAGGGGGGTAGGTCGATATTGGCTGAAAACAAGCGCATAAGCATGTTGAAAACTAGTAAATATTGTTCTGCCCAACTCTAAAAAAGGAAGCAGATACCCCTCAAAGGGTCACTATGTGCCCAAAGTTGCGACGCTACATGTAAACCTCTTAAGCTGCAACTCTTAGTTTGTAGGTATGAAAATTGTTAGTGCCTGCCTTCTGGGCGTCAACTGCAATTTCGAGGGCAAAAACTGGTTAAGTTCTCAGCTACGAAAAGAGTTTGAACGGGGCGAATTGTTTGTGGTTTGCCCTGAAGTTTTCGGCGGTTTATCTGTTCCACGGGTGCCAGCGGAGATTGCAGGCGGTGACGGCAAGGACGTATTAGATGGTAAAGCCAGAGTGCTCAATATGGAAGGCGTCGATGTAACCGCCGAGTTTCTTAGAGGCGCCCAAGAAACCCTTCGTATTGCCAAATCAGTTGGCGCAACCGAAGCCCTGCTTACAGAGAAGAGCCCCTCTTGTGGCTGCGGAAAAATCTTTGACGGCACTTTCACAGACAGATTCATCACTGGCGACGGCGTAACAGCTGCCCTGCTAAAGAGGAATGGCGTGAAGGTGACAACGGTTAGGGTTACGTCTTAGATGCTACGTAGCACAATCATCGTGTTGCTCTTCATGATGCCTTCGACGTGGCGGATTTTCTCGATGCATTCGTTAACTTCCATAACGTTCATGCCGCCTATAACGACGATTATGTCGTATTCGCCTGTGACTTCGTAGGTGGTTTCAACGTTGGGTATGACCTGGATTTTTTTGGAAACCTCTTGCGTTGGGTAGGCGGGGTTAATCGCAAGAAGCGTAATGGCTTCTGCGCCTTCGGTTACGCCGATTTTGACTGTGAACTTTTTGATGACGCCATCTTCGGTTAGGGTTTTGATGCGTTTACGTACGGCACCCTCGGATAAACCGATTTTACCACCTATATCAGCGTAGCCTGCGCGTCCATCATTTTTTAGAAGTTTGAGAATTTGTTTGTCTTTTTCATCCATTCCCATCACGGGCAGATGATATTTGGCGTTAAAAATTTAACGTTTTCCATATTCAGCTCATTTTGACGGTACGTTTTTCGTTAACTTCGGCTTCAAGTTACGTCTAAGGCAGATGAGGTTCGGCTTCTGCTCGAGTCTCTGTGGGGGCTTCTGCGGGGGGTTCCGTAGGGGTTTCTTCTGATTGTGTGGAGGGCTCTATGGGTTCTGATTCTGGTTCGTCTGCTTGTTCTATTGGTTTTGGTTCTGATTCTTGTTCTTGCGCGGGTTCTGTGGGAGTTTCTACGGGTTCTGACACTTCGGGCTCTTTGGCGGGTTCTCCTGCAATCTTAGGTTTTGATTTTCTGCTCAAGATATTTCTGCGTGATTTTTTGCCATGGTTTGAGTTGTGGTTGGGGTGAGGCTCCTTGGTCCGCGAGAACATGACTAGGAAAGTGATGATTTCGACACGGCCTACAAGCATAAGGAACATGAATAACCATTTGAGGGGTAACGCCAATGTGGGAGTCACAATACCAACGCTTAGTCCCGTGGTAGCCATGGCGGAGGTTGTTTCAAACACCGCATCCACAGGGTGGTACCCATAGGTTGTAACGATAAATGAGGCAACGAATATGAGACCTAGTGTTAAGAATACAAAGATGCCTGTTTGTATAATCATTGGGTCATCGTAATCTTTGCCAAGCGCACTAAGTTTAGTGTCCTTCTGGCTAATGGTGTCCACGATGGCTTTTTTGACGGATTTAAGCAAAACGATTATACGATAAATTTTCACACCGCCAGCAGTGGAAAGACTGGCGCCGCCAATAAACATCAAAGAAATCAAGTAAATTTTGAGGTTATCAGCAAAGGAGGATACGTCAAGGTAGCTATAGCCAGTGGTGGACATGGTACTTAGAATTTGAAAGGTTGCATCATAGGCAGATAAACCAAAAAACGTTGTTACTCCAATGATGGAGACCACGGCGACGCCTATGAAGAAGCTGAATTCGGACTTTAAGAATTCTTTGAATTTTTTGTTGAAAAGCTGGGCTACGAGTGCAAAGTTGGTTGCGCCTAAAACCATGCTTATGGGTATAATGACGTTTAGGGGCGCCGTCGTAAATGCAGGACCAACGTCGTTGACGGGAGATACACCGCCAGTGCCAAGCGCTGCAAAGATGAAGGACGCCAACTGTATGAGGTCATGGTAACCGAAGAGGTATCCTGAAACGATGGCGATAATTGTGTAGCTGCAGTAGATGGTTAGGATGAGGAAGAAGGTTTTTTTGATTTTTTGATTCTTGCCGTTGAACCCTAAGGTGCGGGAAAGTTCCTTTAATTTGATTTCAGGATAAAAGAAGGCTAACATAAGCAAAACGATGCCTATGCCACCGACAAACTGAGTTATACCCCTGTAAAGAATCATTGATTGAGGAAGGATTGAAACGTCTTCTAGCACAGTGAAGCCAGTGGTGGTGAAACCCGAGGTGGATTCAAAGATACTGTCGGTTATTCTCTGTGGTAGAGGTCCTGAGGGGATACCGATGTAGAGGTAAGGGAGGGAGCCTACTAAACTGAGGACCAAGAATACAATGACCATCAGAGTGCAGGATTGCTTGAAGCTAAGTTCTTTTCTTTCACATAAAGCATTGAGAAAAAATCCCAATGCAAGAAAGGTGCTGGCGGCAATAAAGAGCCCAACTGTGGCTGCAGTTTCACCTAGAATAAGCGAAACCACTATGGGAATTAGAATAAAAATTCCCGCTATTTGCAGTACAAAGCCTAAGTTAGCCAACAGAGCGCTCTTCATAATGGAAAAAAATAATTAACTTTACCGTTTTTATGTCTTTTCCATATTTGGCGCCTAATGGCTGTCTTGCTTAAATAATTACCCGCCTTTTTGGGGTGCACCAAATGGAACATTACGAGTCCAAGTTGTAACAAATTGGTCACAATGTTTAAAAACTAAGGTGAATCTATCAGAAAGACATTTCCCAAAAAATCAAAGTGACGATAAGAAAATGATAAAACAAGCAAATATGAACCCCCAAGAAACAAAAGCCATCAACAAAGCTAAATGCCCTGACTGCGATGCAGAACTAGACGTTCCAGAAGACACTGAAGCGGGCGAAATTCTTAGCTGCCCCGGCTGCGGACTTGAATTAGAAGTCAAACAGATTAAAGGTGGCTGTGTAGACCTTCAAGAGCTAACCATTGAAGGCGAAGACTGGGGCGAATAAACAGTTTTCAAACAACCCCTTTATTGTGTTAAATCACCATTTTAAGAAAAATTTTAAACGGAGGCACACACAGCGATGAGCATTGCACTTCTCTATGAGCGCTCCGAAAACGACGAAAACGGCATCAAGCTTACCGCGCAGCAACTCGGCATAGACTTAACCTACATCCCATTCCGAAAAATCGCCCTGTCAATAGGCAAAAACGGGTTTTTAGCCAAAACCAAAGGCAAAGACTACACCTCAACCATCGATAACGTCCAAGTCGTGCTCAATCGGGCGCAGAGCAAAAACCGTCGCCTTCAAGCCTCCTACATAATGGAGATGCTGGGCAAACAAACCCTCAATACCAGCCAATCCGAGTTTGTCTGCTACAGTAAACTGCGCACACTTCTAAATTTCCACAAAGAGGGCCTGCCAATTCCCCAAACCGTTTTCGTACCCTGCGATGCAGTAGACACCATGAAGAACGGGCGGGAAATCCACAACGAAAAAGACGTCGCAGACCTCTTTGAACAAAACCTCACCTTAGACAAAGGCATCGTAATCAAAGCTGACGCGGGTACCCATGGCAAAATGATTATGCTCTCCAAAACCCGCGACCAACTCGAAGCCAACATCCTAGAAACCAAACCATCCATAATCAACCCCATCGGTATCGTAGCGCAAGAAGTCATCCAGAAATGGTTCTACGACCTACGCATAATCGTTTACCAAGCCAAAGGCAAAGCCCCCGTCTGCTACCCAGTCGCGATGGCACGTGCAGGCTTCAAAGATTTCCGCACCAACACATTCCTAGGAAACTTGGTGTTCCACGCCAAACTACCCCTAGAAATTCAAGAGTTAGCGGTAAAATGCGGCAAAACCCTTGGCGCAGAAAGCCCCGCATGGATTTTTGCGTTAGACGCCATGGTGAATGTGGGCGAAAACAAAAACGCAGACGAAACCACACTCAAAGCCGAACTCGACAAGGCAAACCAAGCGTTTGCGCCTGTGCAAAAAGTAAAGCAGGATGAAACCCGCCTAACCGACTTCGAAGGCTGGAACAACAAGCTTGAAGCCTCCTTTAAACTCTACAAGGACTCAGCAGCTTACCAAGCGGTTAGCGGCATAATTGAGGAGAGTATAGATAAAAATAAGGGCGCGTTGGTGTTTCATGAGTCGAATTCTTGTCCAGAATTCTGGGAGAACACTCGGCTTGCAACGGGGCTAAACGTGGCGGTGCCCCTGCTGCAGAGCGCCCAGAGCCTAATTGACCATTAATTAAGAGAGAGGAAAACAAAAATGCGAATAGGTATAATCGGCGGTTCAGGATATGTAGGAAGCGAACTCCTACGCCTGTTATTACTCCACCCCCAAGTAGAAGTAACTATGGTTACTTCGCGGCAAAGCGCAGGCGAATTCGTCTTCAACCTGCACCCTAACCTGCGAGGTTTAACCCAACTAAAATTTGTCCCCCAAGACATGGCTGAACTTCAAAAGAACTGCGACATAGTTTTCACTGCCACCCCACACGGCGGCTCAGTTAACTTGGTCCCTAAACTACTATCGGCAGGACTAAAAGTCATCGACATGAGCGCCGACTTCCGCCTCAAAAACCCCGCGGACTACGATACCTATTACGGCTGGACACATGCACACCCCGAAATGCTCAAAGACGCCGCCTACGGCTTGCCTGAATTGCATCGGGAAGAAATCAAAAACGCTAAGCTTGTGGCTTGCGCTGGCTGTGAGGCTACAGCTGCGATTTTGGGCTTAGCACCCTTAGTCAAAGCGGGCTTAGTTGACAAAGACAAGATTGTTGTGGACTTGAAGGTGGGTTCCTCTGGCGGAGGCAGCAAACCCAACGTTGCCAGCCATCACCCTGAACGCTTTAGCGGCGTGCGTCCCTACAAAGTAGTTGGTCACCGTCACATCGCCGAAGTTGAGCAAGAACTAAACGCGTTAGGCAGCGAACAAGTCAAAATATCGTTCACACCTCATGCTGTTAACATGGTTCGCGGCATCCTTGCCACCATCCACACCTTCCCCAAACAGCCCCTCGCCAACAAAGACCTATGGAAGGCACTCCGCGGCATGTACGGCAACGAACCCTTCATACGCATAGTAAAATACCTAAAAGGCCCCTACCAGCTACCCGACCCCAAAATCACCACGGGCACCAACTTCTGCGATGTCGGGTTTGAAATCGACGAACACGCCAACCGCCTCATAATGTTCTCTGCACTTGACAACATGGTTAAAGGCGCCGCAGGGCAAGGCGTTCAATGCCTAAACATTTTAATGGGTATCGATGAAACCACAGGGCTTAAGAGCACTGGGTTCCACCCCATCTAGGTGATGGCTATGCTGCTCGTTATTAAGATGGGCGGAAGCATCCTCAAAGAAGGCGCCTCAGGCGACCTCATAAGTGACCTCAAAGAAGTCGCTCAGCAACATAAAATCGTCTTGGTTCATGGCGGCGGAGTTGAAGTTACTGAAATCGCCTCAAAGTTGGGTAAGGAACAGAAGTTCATAATGTCACCCGAAGGTTTCCGCAGCCGCTACACGGATAAAGAAACCATTGAAATCTACACCATGGTTATGGCTGGCAAAATGAATAAGCAAATCGTCTTAGCACTTGAAGCTCAAGGCATAAACGCCGTCGGCTTAAGCGGACTTGACGCAGCGACCCTCCAAGCTGAGCGTAAAACCAGACTTATCGTGGTGGATGAGCGGGGACGCAAAAAAGTCATCGATGGCGGCTACACGGGCAAGATTACCCAAGTCAACACCGATCTCCTAAAGCTTCTTCTCGAAAAAGGCTACGTGCCGATTGTGACGCCGATAGCGTTAAGCCAAGACAATGAACCCCTAAACGTTGACGGCGACCGCACCGCAGCCATACTCGCAGGGGCACTAAAAGCCGACAAACTCATCCTGCTAACCGACGTAGAAGGCTTAATGCTAAAAGGCGAACGCGTACCCAAAATTGCAGCCACTGAAGTTAAAGAAGTCCTCTCAAGCATCGGCGGCGGCATGAGCACGAAGGTTCACGCGGGGCTGGAAGCGCTAAATCAAGGCGTCAAAGAAGTCCTCGTCACGTCAGGCACAGCAAAACAACCCATCACATCAGTTCTAAATCATCAGGTTGGTACAGTGATAACTAGTGAATGAAAAAGAAGTTATGGAAATTGAAGATTGCTTCTTAGCAAACGTATTCTCCAAAAAACCCGTCGTATTCACTAAAGGCAAAGGCGCCCTCTTATGGGACATAAACGGGAAAGAATACCTTGATTGCTCAAGCAGCTACGGCGTAGCGTTACTGGGGCATTGTCACCCCAAAGTTGTAGCGGCTATTCACGCTCAAGCTGAACAACTCATAACCTGCCACGGCGCTTACTATAATGATAAACGAGCGGAATTCATGGAGAAATTAATCAAAATCACCCCCAAAGGCCTCACCAAAGCCTTCCTATCCAACAGCGGCGCCGAATCCGTTGAATGCGCCATAAAACTTGCTCGCAAAGCCACAGGCAAACCCGAAATCATCGCCCTAATGGGTGCCTACCACGGCAAAACCATGGGTGCCCTCTCGGCTACTTGGGATAAAAAATACCGTGACCCCTTCATGCCGCTGGTGCCAGACATTAAGCATGTTGCGCCAGACAACGCGGATAAAATCCGTGAAGCCATAACTGACAAAACCGCAGCCGTCCTAATGGAGCCAATCCGAGGTGAAGGCGGCATCCGCGTTCCCCCCAACGGTTACATCCAAGAGGTCCGTGAAATATGCGACAAACGCGGTGTACTTTTAATTTTTGATGAAGTGCAAACCAGCTTTGGACGCACGGGCAAACTCTGGGGAGGCGAAAACTGGGGAGTCACCCCCGACATAATGTGCTTAGCGAAGCCGTTTGCGGGTGGGTTACCCATCGGAATAACCGTCGCCCGACATGACCTCATGGCCCAATTCAAACTCGGTGAACATTCCACAACGTTTAGTGGTAGCCCCTTAGTTTGTGCCGCAGGATGCGCCGCCATCGACGCGTTATTTGAGGATAAGCTGGTTGAGAAAGCCGCTGCCAATGGTGCCTACCTTAAGTCGCAGTTAGAAGGGTTGGCTGCTAACCATAAAATGGTTAAAGAAGTCCGTGGCTTAGGTTTAATGCTGGGTATGGAACTCCGCCATGAGGTTTTAGGAGTCATCCTAAAGACTTTGGAGCGGGGGGTTCTGGTGTTGGATGCCGGTCGAACCGTCATTCGTATGCTCCCACCGTTGGTTATCACTAAGCCGCAAATTGACCGCGCAATCAGCGCGTTAGACCAAGCATTGGAGAAAGAAGAAAATGAACGAGCAAACAGCGGTTCGGTTTCTAACTAACGTCCTGGGCATATACAGCCCCTCAGGACAAGAACAGGATATAGCTAACTTTTTAGCGCAACGAATGAAGCAGATGGGCTTTGAGGTAGGCATAGACGCTATCGGCAACGTCATCGGCGTGGTCGGGGAAGGGGACCCTGTTATTTTGCTATGTGGCCACATGGACACTGTTGCAGGTCACATGCCACTCCGCGTTGAAGAGGGAAAAATCTTTGCCCGCGGCGCCGTAGACGCCAAAGGACCCTTAGCGGCTATGATTATGGCGGCGATTGCAGCCTCAAAAGAACCCGACTTTAAAGGCAAAATTCTCATCGCCAGCGTTGTAGAAGAAGAAGCCACAAGCAAAGGTGTCCGTCACCTAATCACGCAAGGCATCAACGCAGACTACGCCATCTTCGGTGAACCCAGCGGCGTCGAAAACATAACCGTTGGCTACAAGGGACAAATTCAACTAAAAATCCAAGTCAAAACCGACACAGGTCACGCCTCTACTCCTTGGCTCTACGATAACGCACTGGAGAAAGCCTACGAGTTATGGAGCCAAATTAAAGCCGCCTGCTCTTACCCATCAATGGATCCTCAAGAAACGCCCTTTACATCCATCACGGCTTGCTTAGTTAAGATGGAAGGGGGACAGGGTGACTCGGTTATTCCTTTTGAAGCCGAAATGATGATTGACGTGCGTGTACCTATCCAGTTTACCACCTCGCAGGTATACGATAAGATGGTTAAAATCATCGCTAATTATCAGGCAATGCACCCTAAAATCTCGGTTAAACCCAGTATCCAAGACACTGTAGAACCCTTTGAAGCTAACAAATCCTCGCCACTGGTTCATGTGCTGTCCTCGTCAGTACGCAAAGTCCTCAACAAACCCGCCACATTGCTACGCAAAACAGGAACAGGCGACATGAACCTCCTCGGTAAAGCCATGAACTTACCCATCGTCACCTATGGCCCCGGCGACTCCCACCTTGACCACACCGTAGATGAACACATAGGAATCCAAGAATACCTCGACTCCATCGCCGTCTACAAAGATGCCATCCTAAAACTCGCAAAAATCCACAACAAAACAGCCCAACAAAATCCCTAAAATCAGACCCATCAGCTCAGAGACCGCCCCCCTCCCTTATATTAATTGTAGTAAGAAGAAAGCGAGTCCGCAAGAAAGCCCCTAAAACGGCAAAAGGCTATTTTTACGCGTGTTTTCGTTTATGATAACCGAGCAGAGCAACAATTACCAACACTACACCTACTACTGCTAATGCTGCGGTAACTTGCAACCAAACATCGCCTCCTCTGCTATAATCAGGAATATCCGTGGAGGATACCGCGGAAAGGTCAACAGGTTGGTTAAGGGGGTAGTGGTCAACATTGTTTTCGTCAATGCAGTAGATGCCTTCACCAGTGTAGTCGCTCCAGTAATTGCCCACTAGACCGTTATCCCAAGCAATGCTGTCTGTGGCATTTATTGTTCCCGTATAATTGTATCTTGCTTGGAGTTCAGGGATGGATTCTGGAGGCCAATACTGGTATTCCACATTCGCGTTTTTTACATTACCGATAAAGTTGTTACTGTAAACCAAGTTATCTGAACCCGCGGGAAAAACTTTGAAACCTGAATCGTCAGGATGGACTAATAGATAATTTTCAATGTTTGTGCCGTTATTGTTTTTTTCAATATTGTTATCGTAAACGTTTGAGTTATTACAGTTTCGAAATGTTATTCCATATCCGAATTCATTAAGGCGTTGCCCTGCGTTATCGGTAATATTATTTTTACAGACGGTAACGTTTGAGGTTTGTTGAAGGGTTATTCCAAAAGTGTTGTTAAAAATATTATTGTAACTTACCAGTGCACCCTCAGACGCTGATAAACCCAGGGCTCCTGTATTTGCTGTGATTTCATTCATGCATATTTCAGCATTTATCGAATCACTAAGACTAATTGCATTGCCGTTATTGTTGAAATAATTTTCCTTAATTGAACAGTTAAGAATTTGGCTCTCAGAAGAAATCCCTGAATGAGAGTTAATTATGTTATTTCCAGATATCGATATCCCAGAGAGCTGAATAGCGCCTCTAAATACAATAGCCATCTGGCAATTTGTGAAGGTAAATCCTGAAATCTGCACGTTTGAGGCGGCAACAGTGATTGCATACAAATTTGCTCGTCCATCAGGCGAAATGGATTTCTGATTTCCGTCTAGGATAGTACTGTCTGGGTCTTGACCAATTAATTTTAAGGGCTTGTTTATGCCCAACCATGCGGCGGCATAGGTTCCGCTCTTTACGAATACTGTATCTCCGGCGCTGGCATTGCCTAGGGCTGCTTGTAGGGTTGGGTAATTGTCAGGCACTATGATTGTTTTGGGCTGTGTCAACTGCAAAGAGATAAACCCTGCGGTTATTGACACCGCTAAAACAGCGATTAAAAATGCAACCATGCGCCGTTTCATGAGGTAGTGGTGGTTAGCGATTGATTAAAAGCCTTGCCATAAAAAGTCTCTTTGGCTAAAACAGAAAAACCGCACACACAGGCGTTGCTACGTCGGTTTTTGCGTAAATATTATATTGCTGGGCTGCCTTTTCGATTGGCGTTAGTGAATTCACTTTGTCTAACCCAGGCAGCACTCGAACGGTAGCAGAGATTAACGAGAAAATCCGCAAAGGCGACGCGCAGGTTTTGACAGCTGAAGAAATGAAGCGACTGGTTGAATCCAGCGGCGTTGAAGTGGCTTTTAAAGAAGTTGACGTCGTAACCACAGGCACCTTTGGCGCCATGTGCAGCAGCGGCGCCCTAATTAATCTTGGCCACGCAGACCCACCCATCAAAATAGGGCACGCATGGCTAAATGACGTAGAAGTCTGCCACCCCGGAGCAGCAGTGGACATTTTTGTCGGCGCAACCAACATGTCAGAGAAGCAACCATTTGAATACGGAGGCGGACACGTAATCTCCGACCTAGTCGCAGGTAAAGAAGTGGAGCTCCGAGCAACATCCCACGGCACCGACTGCTACCCCCGCACCTCAGTTAAAACCACCCTCACCAAATACGACCTCAACCAATTCTATCTGCTCAACTTCCGAAACTGTTACCAACGCTACAACTGCGCCGTCAACAGCAGCGACGAAACCATCTACACCTACATGAGCAAACTGCTGCCCAAATTCCGAAACGCAACGTTTAGCGGCGCAGGCGAACTCAACCCACTGATGAATGACCCAGATTATGAAACCATCGGGTTAGGCACCCACATCTTTCTGGGCGGCGGAGACGGCTACGTCATCGGAGAAGGCACCCAACATAGCCCCAAAAACCAAGACGGCACATTGATGGTGAAAGGCGACGCAAAAAAAATGAGCCCCGAATTTCTGCAGGGCGCAGCTTTCACGCGGTACGGCACCTCGATGTATGTGGGTTTAGGCATCCCCATTCCCATCCTTAACCTTGGATTAGCAAAGAAAACAGCCATCCGTGACAGTGAAATCTTTACCGACATCGTAGATTACAGTGTACCACGGCGTGACCGCCCCAAGTTTGGCAAAGTCAGCTACCAAGAACTAAAATCAGGCTCCATAACCGTAAACGGCAAAAAGGTCAGGGTAAGCTCGCTTTCCAGCCTTAAAATGGCTAATAAGGTTTCTGAGACGCTCAAGTCATGGATTGAAGAAGCCAACTTCTTCTTAACAGAGCCAGTTGAGCGGCTGCCCACCAACACGGTGTTTAAACCAATGCGGCAAACCGAGGAAATCCCCTTCGTCGTCACCGTCATGCATTCCGCCGTGACCTGCACTGAAGACGAAGAAATCCGCGCCATAGCCGAACGCATAGTCACCAAATCCGTCAACCACATCGTCGTGGTAGATGACGCCTGCAGACTACGAGGCATCGTCACATCATGGGACATAACCCGCGCCATGGCAGAAGGCAAAAAAGCCTTAGCCGACATTGAATCCCGCAATGTCATAACCGCTAAACCCGACGAGCCGCTGGAAATAGCTTCTAAACGCATGGCGCAACACAACATCTCCGCGTTACCTGTTATAGATGTGGACAAGAAGGTACTTGGTATAGTTACTTCTGAAGATGTGTCAAAACTGCTAGGACGGCGAAGAAATGACTAGACTACTCATCAGGTTTAGTGAAGAACAAGTTTCAGAACCCATCGCAGCCCAAATCATCATCGAACACAAAGTACCTATGGTTATTTTATCAGCGCATGTCAATTCGAAGGGCGGCGAAATCTTAGTTGAAGTCCCCGACGAGATGCAAGAAGAAGTCGTGAATGCTTTCCGTAAACGCAAAATCGAAGTCACGGTGCCCAAACTCATCGAAGTTGACGCCGAAAAATGCTTCAGCTGCGGCAGCTGCGTAGCGCTTTGTCCAGTCGAAGCCATCAGCATCAAAGAAGACTACACCGTACAGTTCGACAAAGCCAAATGTGTAGGAAGCACCTGTAGCATCTGTGTGGATGTTTGTCCCGCCCGAGCTATAAAATCGGTGAAACAGAACAACAACGGAACACCCCGCAAGCAGAGTTAAGAAAAATTGACGGGCAACCTGCATAAGGAAAAGTTCGCGTTCAAAGAAGCCCAATGCACCATAATTTCTGACACGCCCCTAGGAATTGAAAACGCAAAACAGTCTATCAGCCGCAACTATCAAGAACTCGAAGCCCACGTAGCGGCAAACCCCAAATTTTCCTGGACTTTAACACCGATTTCGGTTCCTGAAAAGCCTCTTGTTGCAAAATTGATGGCGCAAGCCGCACAGAAAGCTGGAGTGGGACCAATGGCGGCTGTGGCGGGCGCAATCGCGGATTTAGCCGTCCAAGACATGCTACAGGCAGGTTGTAAAGTTGCAGTGGTGGAGGATGGTGGTGAAATCTCAGCCCAAGCTGACAGGCCCATCGACATTGCAGTTGCGGCAGGAGATGAACCCCTTTCTCGGCGTTTCGGTTTCCGATTAACTGAATTCCCAGTCGGCGTTGCGACCAGTTCAGGCAGATTCAGCCATGCCCTCAGTTTCGGCGATGCAGAGGCGGCAATTGTGTTTTGTAAAGATGCTACTTTAGCTGACGCCGCCGCTACTGCTGTTGGAAACGTCGTAAAAGGTGATGACGCCCAAGCAGTCATCCAAACGGCATTAGACAAGGGATTGGCGATTGAGGGCGTTGAGGGAGTGTTGATTGTCTATAAAGGCGAAGTAGGGACAACGGGGAAAATTCCGCCGATTATTAAAGTGACTTAGCGGAGATTTTCTTTTTTATCGTGGGTGCAAAGAGCAAACCAAACGCTGCCCCCAAAGCGATGCCGAGCCCTATGTTGCCAAAGACGTTACCTATTATGGCGCCAAAAGCTGTACCAAACACTAAGCTTATGCCAGCTAAGGAGACGGATTTTTGTTCTGTTTTCATGATTTCACCTCCTCAAAAAGTTGCCAAGTTGTTGTAGTAGCAATGAACGCCAAAAAAGGCATGACGATTGCCCAGAGTACCACGTTGACTTCGAGGTATGCCGCAGCTGTTATGCCTATTGCCCACAATAGCAGGTTGCCCAATGTTGCGCCTAAGCGTTTTTTCTGGAACAACACTACTTTGTTGTAGCTGGCGGTTTTTAGTAGGAGGCTGTAGGCGTCTTTGCCCATAGGTGTGAGTTCGTATTTGCCGTTTTTTTGGGTTAGGAAGGGTGCGAGTTCGCGGAGATGATAGGATAGGGTTGGGCTGTCGGGGATTTTGTTGGTGTTTAGGATGTCAGTGAAGCTTATGGTTTTCTTTTCGCCGATGAGTCGAAGGATGTCTCGCCGTTTCTGGTTTTCTAACGCTTTAAAGACGTCTTGTTCGAGGTTATCGAATGCTTCAGTTTTTTCTGCCAATCTTTTCACACTCAATAGTGTGTATAGCATAAGGTGGAAATAAGCTGCTACGTGTAGCAGAGTTTAGTAAAAAATATTTTACTAACTTTAGACGCAGCGATTGCGTAAAATTAGGCTGAAAAATCGTCAGGAAGCAAACAAACCCTTAACTCAAATCCGAAAGGCTTATATGTTGTTGGGATTGACTGATTTGGCAGGTTCGAAGCATGACCAACGCCTCAAACAAAAAAACAGGCAACGCAGCACTGTTCCAGAGCTTCGACTACGTCTTTTATTGGTACGGTTATTTTCCTTAAGCCCAGAACTGCAAAATTTTTGGAAAACGGTTCTGGGCAGCAAATGGGTGTAACACAAGATGAGTGAACTCTCTAAACGTAAAATTGTGGTTAAATTCGGCGGCAGCAGCCTAGCTGATCACGAGCGCCTCCTTAAAGCAGTCATGGCAGTGGTAACGGAAGCAAAAAAGGGCACCAAAATCGCCGTGGTCGTATCTGCCATGGGCAAAACCACCGACGTATTGATGACCACAGCTAAAAACACTTCAAACGGTAAACTAACTAAACACGAGTTGGATGACATCCTCTCTATGGGGGAACGAACAAGCGTACGCATCTTCGCCGCGGCGCTCCGCAACAATGGTGCAGACGCCTGCTACTTTGACCCCATGGACAGCAAATGGCCCATCATAACAGATGAAGCATTCCAAAACGCTAATCCCCTGCTTAAGGAATGCAGCAAAAACATCAACGAAGGCGTCCTGCCCCTCGTAGAAGCAGGCACCATACCAGTCATCGCGGGTTTTGTGGGCAAAACCAAAGAGGGCAAAATCACCACGTTAGGCAGAGGCGGAAGCGACACCACCGCGTTCCTCTTAGCCGAAGGCATAGGCGCAGACCAAGTCGTACTGGTAACCGACGCTGAAGGAATAATGTCTAGTGACCCCAAAATCATAGCCTCCCCCGAACTGTTACCAACCATAAACGTAAACACACTCGTTGGACTCGCCGACTCTGGCGCCAAATTCATCCACAGCAAAGCCCTCAAATACAAACCCAAAGACATCGACGTCAAAGTCATCAGCAACCAGCATGGCGACCTAAGCAGACCCGGCACCATAATCACAGGTGCACTTGCCTGGGAACTTGACGCCGAAATCGCCAACGTCACACCCGTTGCGGAAATCACGGTGATTGGCGATGGCTTGTCAGCTAACCCCAAAGTCGTCACCGAAATAATAGAGAAAGTCAGAGAACACACCATGCTTTTGGGCATGTCGATGAATACCAACAGCGTCATCGTCTATGTCGCCCAAGAAAACAACATACACGACCTCTTCAACGAAATCCACAAAATTACCGTCAACAACAAAGAAACCATCGCCATGGCAATCAAAAAAGACCTCGTCTTCATCAAAACCAGCGGTGTCGGACTCGAAGAAACCCAAGGGCTCATCGGCAAAATCAGCGAGGACCTCCGCGTTGCCGGAATAAACATCAGCGGAATCCTCACCATAACTTCAAGTATCTTGCTGTTTGTAGATTGGAATGAGCGCGAGAAGGCGCTAAAGTTAATTAAAAACTCGCTTAAAACACACTAGAGGCAAAAGAAAATGAACGTTGGGAAAACACGCAGATTAAAGCGCATCACGCAATCCGATAACCGCACCGTAATCGTACCCATGGACCACGGCGTCACCGTTGGACCCATAGAGGGCATCATCAACATGCAAGAAATCACAAACAAACTCGTCCGCGGCAACGCCGACGCCATCCTTGTCCATAAAGGCATAGCCAAACGCATCGACACAGGCAACGCAGGTCTAATTGTTATGCTCTCAGGCGTCTCTAACCTTAGCCCTAATCCCAACGGCAAAGTCCAAGTTTGCAGCGTAGGAGAAGCCCTTCGCCTCGGCGCTGATGCCGTCAGCGTACATGTTAACATAGGCGCCCAAGATGAAGACAAAATGTTGGCTAACATGGGTAAAGTCAGCGAAGAATGCGAACACTACGGGTTACCCCTCTTAGCAATGATGTATCCGCGGGGACCCCGAATCCCAAACGAACACGACGTATCCGTCGTCGCCCACGCAGCCCGCATCGGAGCCGAACTTGGCGCAGACATCATAAAAACCAATTACACAGGAAGCATTGAAAGCTTCAAAACGGTAACGGAAAGCTGCCCAGCCCCAGTCGTCATCGCTGGCGGCCCCAAATGCAAATCCCTCGACGAGGTACTCCAAACAACAGCGGATGCTATTTCAGGAGGAGCCGCGGGACTCTCCATTGGACGCAACGTGTTCCAATGTGAAGACCCCACAAAGATTACCCAGGCGCTATCCGCCATCGTGCACAAGAATGTGTCGGTAGAGCAGGCACGCAGAATTTTAGGTGAGAAAACGTGAAGGAACTCTGGATAGAAACCCAGAAAAAAGAAGCTCTATCTAACCTGATTAACCAATACTGCGATGTCGCTGTTGTAGGCGACCAAGCGTCTTTTGTGGCAACCAAACAAACCCTCACAATAGCGGCACCCAAAACCGAAGCAGACCTCACCAAACCGCAAAAAGTTATCCGCATTTGCATAAGCGACAAAACCACTGAAAACCTCACCGTAAAAGCGGCGGAGGCAGGAGCCGCCTACATCATCATTGACACTGCTAACTGGCGTGTCATTCCACTGGAAAACCTTATCGCCCGTACGAAGGGCAAAAGCAAACTAATCGCCGAAGTCGCAAACGCCGAAGAAGCCAAAGTGGCGTTGGAGACGCTTGAGTTAGGCACCGACGGCGTACTGCTGAAAACCTCTGACTCTGAGGAGTTGCTAAAAACCATAGCTATCGTCAAACCCGAAGCCCTAAAACTTGAAATGGCAACTGCAAAAATCACCGCGACCAAACCCATAAGCAACGGCGCCCGAGTCTGCGTAGACACCTGCGACCTTATGAAAACAGGTGAAGGCATGCTGGTCGGTAGCCAAAGCGCAGGATTATTCCTAATCGAAGCCGAAGTCAACGAGAACCCATACGTGGCATCGCGACCTTTCCGCGTCAACGCAGGCTCATGCTCCATGTACACGTTGGGCAACCTACAGACGACACGTTACCTCCAAGAGTTCAAAGCAGGCGACGAAGTCATCCTCGTAGACCGAGAAGGCAAAACTCGCAAAGCCAATGTGGGACGCATAAAAATCGAAATCCGACCGCTTATCCTCGTCGAAGCCGAAGTGCAAGGCAAAATAATTAAGACCATACTGCAAAATGCAGAAACCATCCGCGTCGTCACCCCCAAAGCTTCCAAACCCGTCACCGAACTCAAAGCAGGCGACGAAGTCGTGGTGCACTTAGCGGCAAAGGGCGGTCGGCACTTCGGCGTTTCGGTACCTGACGAAACGGTGATTGAGAAATGACCCCCAAAATCTGCGTTTCAATTCTCCCCAAAAACACAGCCGAAGCACTAAAACTAATCGGGCAAGCAGAACAAAACCAAGCTGACCTCATTGAAGTGCGACTTGATTGCCTTGAGGAAACCCGTAGCCTAACTGAACTTACCAGATGCACTAAGCTGTCAATGATTGCCACCAATAAGCTGCAAACTGAGAATGGCTTCTTTGAGGGCAACGAAACAGAGCGGCAACATACCCTCTACAATGCGGCTCAAAGCGGATTTACATACGTCGATGTCGATTTTTCAAGCAGCAAACGGGATGAAACGCTTAGCCAACTCAAAGCCTTAGGCGTTAAACCCGTAGTGTCCTTTCACAAATTCGACGGCGTCCTTAGTCCTTCAGCTATGGAGAAGATTCTGGATGAAGAAATCGCCAGCGGAGCCGCCATATGCAAAATCATAACAACCGCCAAACACGTCGAAGATAACTTGGCGCTGCTGAGCTTTGTGA
The DNA here is from genome assembly GCA_026014745.1 of Candidatus Bathyarchaeota archaeon. Taxonomy (NCBI): domain Archaea; kingdom Thermoproteati; phylum Candidatus Bathyarchaeota; species Candidatus Bathyarchaeota archaeon. Next base: position 586,470 of record JAOZHS010000002.1, read on the forward strand.
CGTTTGCCTCTGCAAAAGCCAAACTGGTATGTTTCTGTATGGGGGAGCAGGGTAAGATTTCACGGTTACTTTCGCCTCTTTTTGGCGCCTTCTTTACTTTTGCCAGCTTAGAGAAGGCAAGCCAGACGGCGGTGGGACAGATGAGTATAAGTGAGTTAAAGTCTGCTTATACTCTATTGGGGATTTAGTAAATGGCTATATCGGGCAAAACACGGGTCTGCGGAGTTATAGGTGAACCCATCGAACACAGCCTAAGCCCCATAATGCATAACGCAGCGTTTCAAGCCCTTAACTTGGACTATGTGTTTTTGGCGTTTAGAGTAAAACCAGCCCAGATAGAAGACGCCGTAAACGGCATGCGTGCTCTAAACATCCGTGGCTTAAACGTCACCATGCCCCACAAAACCAGCGTCATAAAACACCTCGACCGCGTCGACTTATCTGCACAAATCGTAAATTCCGTCAACACCATCCTAAACAAGGAAAATCTACTCTTCGGCTTCAACACCGACGGCATAGGCGCTCTCAAAGCATTACGTGAAAACGGCGTGGAACTCAAAGGCCGAAAAATCCTCTTACTCGGCGCAGGAGGAGCAGCCAGAGCCATCGCGTATACGTTAGCTAAAGAGGCGGATGAACTCACCGTGCTCAACCGCACCGCTAAAGATGCACAGGCACTTGCTAAGCAACTGGGAAAGGCACTTAACAAAAAAATAACTGCTGGGTCACTTTCTCCAAGTGACATTCAGCTTAATCTTCAGGACTCAGACATACTCATCAACGCTACCTCCGTAGGCATGAAGCCTAAACCCGACGAGAGCCCAGTTGACCCCAAATTGCTCCGGTCCAACTTGGCAGTTATGGACATCGTCTACAACCCCCTTGAGACCGAGCTGGCACGGGACGCTAAAGCCGTCGGCGCCAAAGTGGTAAGCGGTGTGGAGATGCTGATTTATCAGGGAGCAGCCTCATTTGAGATTTGGACGGGGAAATCGGCTCCCGTAGAAGTTATGAGGCAGGCAGCACTAACTCACTTACAGAGGGTCTAACTGTGACAAGAAAAGCAACCGCAGTGGCACATGGCGCCGCAACAATAGTAAACGCCATAGCCCTTGGCAAAGGAGCAGCATTCGGCGTAGACCTCTGGACCAAAGCAAAAGTCGAATTAACCGAAAAACCCAGCGTTATAGAAGCCGAAATCGCCTCTGACCCCAAAGAAAGCACCCTACTAATCGAGAGAACAGCGCTACGAGTTTTGCAGCATTTTCAGTTAGAGAAGTGTTTCGGTGCCAAAATAAAAACTGACTCAAACATCCCCATCGCGCGGGGACTGAAAAGCAGCAGCACCGCCGCCAACGCTACCGCGCTTGCCATGGTTGCCGCGTTAGAGAAAAGTCTTGATGATTTGGAGATTGTAAAGATTGGTGTGGAAGCTGCCTTTGACGCGAAAGTCACTGTTACTGGCGCCTTTGATGATGCATGTGCATCCTACTTCGGCGGCGCAGTAATTACAAATAACAAGAACAGAGAACTGCTAAAACAGCTGGCTCTGCCCAGCGATTATACAGTGCTGTTTCATGTTCCGCCCCAGAAAGCCTACACCATCAACTCAGACGTGGAGCGGCTACGCACGGTTAAGCCGCTGGTGGAAGTCGCATTCCAACAAGCCCTAGAAGGCAGAATCTGGGAAGCCCTCACCCTCAACGGGTTGATTTATTCGACTGCCCAAAAACTCAACACCACCATCGCCATCGACGCGTTGGCTGCAGGCGCCGTCGCGGCTGGGTTATGCGGCAAAGGACCCGCCACAACCGCAGTAACCCCAAACGACAAAGTCGACAAAGTCAAAGCTGCCCTGCAAGCTTACGAAGGCGAAATCCTCACATCCCACATTAACCAACAGAAAGCCAAGGTGATAAAATGACGGAGATAACCGTCAAAAACACCCCCCAACTCAACGGCGCGGTCTGTGCGCCAGCCTCAAAATCCTACACCCAACGCATGCTCATAGCAGCAGCCCTATCCAATGGAATTTCAAGGATATCTAATCCGCTTCTCTCTGAAGACACCGAAGCAGCTCTCCGCGCAGTAACCGCATTAGGCGCCACATTCAAAGCTGAAGACACCTGCTGGACAATCGCGGGGGCATCACCTCTCCGAGGAGCAGTGGAGCCGATTGATTGCGGAGAGTCGGGAGCGACGCTACGGTTTATGGTTCCTGTGGCTGCGCTTGCGGAGACTTCTTCGATTTTGGTGTTCCGGGGATCTATTGAGCGGCGCCCCATCGAACCGCTGCTTACAAGCCTCAAAGAATTAGGCGCAGAAGCCCACGTAGGCAAGTTTGAGGGAAAAGACGCTGTATTCGTGGAAGGCGGCGGCATACGAGGGGGCAAAACCAGCATCCCCGGCGACGTAAGCTCCCAATTCATCTCAGGCTTAATGTTCGCGTGTCCCATGGCAAAAACAGCCACCGAAATCACCCTAACCACACCCTTAGAGTCGGCGGATTACGTGAAAATGACTGAATCCGTGCTTGCCATGCACTCCGTAGGGGTAGACGTTAAGGAGAACTGCCTCGCGATACCCGCTAATCAGACGTTCAAGGCTGTTGACGGTACCGTACCCGGAGACTTCTCGTCCGCGGCGTTTCTGCTTTCAGCGGCAGCCATAACTAAAAGCAAAGTTGTGGTAAACAATCTCAATTATGAGTCTGTGCAGGGCGACAAAGCCATCCTCACTGTGCTCAGAAAAATGGGCGTCAACGGGAAAGTCTGCGCAGATAGCATCGAAATCGAAGGCACCAGCAACCCGCTAAAACCCGTGGAGGTTGACGCCAAAAACATCCCCGACCTCGTCCCAGTCATCGCGGTGCTGGCGTGTTTTGCGAAAGGAACTTCACATATTTCTGGTGCGCGTAGATTGAGGCTAAAAGAATCGGACCGCTTAGCGTCGGTTTCGTCTGAGTTGTCTAAGATGGGCGCAGAAATCAAGGTAGACGCTGACGGCTTAACCATAAAAGGCAAAAAACTGCATGGTGCAGTCATAGACCCCCATAATGACCATCGAATCGCCATGTCCTGCGCGGTTGCTGCTTTGAGTACTGAGGGGGAAACTGTTATTACGGATGCGGAGTGTGTCAGAAAGTCTTATCCGCAGTTCTTTGTACATCTTAAAGCGTTAGGAGCAAATGCAGTTGGCGGGAAACTCGATAGGTAAAGAATTCACAGTCACCAGCTTTGGAGAAAGCCACGGCAGCGTCATAGGCGTCGTCGTGGACGGTTGCCCAGCGGGGTTGCCGCTCTCGGAAGCTGATTTTCAAGAGGAACTGGACAGGCGAATCCCAGCGGACACTCGAATTGTTTCGGCACGCAGAGAAAAAGACACCGCCAAAATCCTAAGCGGCGTCTTCGGCGGCTTCACCACAGGCGCCCCCATCACCGTCACCGTTGAGAACCGCGAGACCCAATCCAGCGACTACGACGCCCTCAAAACCCTGCCGCGCCCCAGCCACTCCGACTACCCTGCGCATATCCGATACGGCGGCTTTAATGACTACCGAGGCGGCGGACGCTTCTCGGGTCGAGTTACCGTGTCGCTCATCATGGCAGGCACCATAGCCAAGAAGCTACTGGGCAGATACGACATCGACGTCTTAGCCTACACGCTTGCCATTGGACAAATCAAAACCGACAAGCAATTCAGTACGGCTGAAATCCGCAAAAACCGCTATGCAGCAGCTACCCGTTGCCCCGATTTAGCGTGTTCAGAGAAGATGGAGCAAGCCATCATCGCGGCTAAAGCGGAAGGAGACAGCCTTGGCGGCGTCGTGGAATGCGTTGCGCTAAACATGCCCAGCGGCGTTGGGGAACCATTATTTGACACGTTGGACGGCGATTTAGCTAAGGCGCTGTTCTGTGTTCCCGCCGTGAAAGGCGTGGAGTTCGGTGTGGGCTTTAAAGCTGCAGAGCTTAAGGGCAGCCAAAACAATGACGCTTTCTTGGTGAAGGGCGGCAAAGTTGTTACAGCCACTGAGAATGCAGGCGGCATTTTAGGCGGCTTATCCAGCGGCATGCCAATCGTCACCAGAGTTGCCATTAAACCTACACCCTCGATTGGTAAGGAGCAGCAGACTGTTAATCTCTCAGCTATGGAAGACGCCTCTTTGTGTGTGAAGGGTCGGCATGACCCCTGTGTGGTTCCTAAAGCGGTACCCGCCGTGGAAGCCGCAGTCGCAATCACTCTGGTTGATCATCTCATCCGCGCCGGCGTCATACCTAAAGTCCTCAAGGAGCACTAACCTTATGGCAGACATATCGGAACATCGCAAAAAGATAGATGCAATCGACGACCAAATCCTCGCCGCCCTATGCGAACGTATCAAAGTCTGCAAAGCCATCGGCGAGGAAAAAAAGAAACAAAACATACCCATACGTGACGCCTCAAGAGAAAACGCACTCTATCGCCGCATCAAAACTAAGGCTGCAAAGTTGGGTTTAGATGCGGGGCAAGTTGAGGCGGTGTACCGCGAAATAGTTAATATGTGCAGTGCCGTTCAGGAGTAAGGAACTCTTAACGGAGAGTTGCAACCTATGCTGTATGAGATAAATGAGAAAGCCCTCAAACTGGAAAGTGAAGGAAAAAAAATCATCCGACTAAACCTCGGCGACCCAGACATGGCTACGCCCCCCGAAATTGTCGAAGCCGCCTATGCATCTATGAAAGCAGGGAAAACCAAGTATTCTTCTTCTTATGGTGAACTTCGGCTTCGGCAGAAAATTGCAGAAGTCCACGGCGTTAAAGCAGAAAACGTCGTCATTACCCCCGGCTCTAAGTGGGGAATATTTGCCAGCATGTTTTTGACACTCAAAAGCGGCGGCAACGTCATCATCCCAACCCCCTATTGGACCGCTTACGATTTAATCGCTAAAAGCTTCGGTGCCAAAGTGAAACTGCTCAAAACCACCTTAGAGAGCGGTTGGAAAGTTGACTTAAACCAACTTCACGACTTAATCGACGACGAAACAAAAATGATTATCCTAAACAACCCTAACAACCCCACCAGCAAAGTGATGGATACCAAAACTCTCGACGGCGTAGTTGACATAGCCAACGACCACGGTGTCACTGTGCTCTCTGACGAGGTGTATGGTGCAATCAGCTTTAACCCCACCAAAAGCATCCTCGAATACGGCGCCGACTCCAAACACATTCTATCCAACGGCTTTAGCAAAACATTCACCATGACAGGCTGGCGCATAGGATACCTTGTCGCCAACAAAATGTTCATCGACAACGTCACCAAACTTAACCAAATCACCGTAAACAACGTCCCCGTCTTCATCCAAGATGCTGCATTAAAAGGCTTAGAACTCCACAAACAAATCGCGGAATCCATCAAAGCCAAATACAAACAACGCGCAGACCTTGCCAGCGCAAAACTTGCAGCGTCAGGCTTCAAATTTACAAAACCCGACGCACCCTTCTACGTGTTCCCCAAACGCGACGGCTTAGACGGTGAAAAATTCACCCTTGACCTCCTCGACCGCGGCGTAGCAGTTGCACCCGGAACCTCCTTTGGAGACTACCGCGAACACTTCCGTATCAGCCTAACCGCACCTGATGACCAAATCGAAGTTGCATTAAATAAAATCTGCGAGGCGCCTCGATGAGGACAGCCGTTCTCGGCGCGGGCAAAATGGGCGTTTGGTTCGCTAAATTCTGCAAGGAAAAAGGCGACACCGTAGTCCTCGCTGACCGCAAAGCTGAGAAACTGGCAAACCTCAAAAAAGAGTTAAACGTAGAAACCGCAGATTTCGCAGATGCCGTACGTGGCGCAGACCGTGTACTCATCTGCACCTCCATCTCTTCTTTTGAAGAAATCATAAAACAAATCGCGCCTGCTACTCATAAAGGGCAAGCAATCATGGATATCTGCTCAATCAAAGAATACCCCGTCAACATCATGCACCAATATATAAAAGACGCCTTGGTGTTGGGAACTCACCCAGTTTTTGGTCCAGGCAGCAATGGCGTGGCACACAAAGCCTATGTCTTAACCCCCACAAACCCAGAGGAAGAGGCATACGCCGAGAAGTTCAAGGCATGGCTGGAGACAGAGGAAGCCCACGTCTTCATCATGACCCCGCAGAAGCATGACGAGTTAATGTCGATTGTTCTGGGGTTTGCGCATTTTGTGGGTTTAGCCGCCTGCGAAACGTTGCTTGAACAACCAAGCTTCACGGAATCAAAGAAACTCGCGGGCACTACATATCGTATGTTGTTCACTTTAGCTGAAGCTGTAGCCCAAGAGACCCCTGACTTATACGCCAACATCCAGACCAAACTCGCTGGAATAGGAAAAATCGAGGAAACCTTCATCGCCAACGCCCAAGAATGGGTTGAGTTAATGAAAAACAAAGACACCACCGCCATCATGAAACGTATGGACCAACTGCGCAGCAAGCTTTCCAAGGTGGACGGTGAATACGGCAAAAGCTATGAAGTAATGTATAAGATGCTACAATCAACAGAGGAATAAACACCATGAAAACACTATTAGTCAACTGCTACTTGGATGGCACCAAAATCCACGAATTAAATGACGTGCTAAATAGGTTCACCGCCTGTGTAACTGTTCCTTACACGAAAATCCAAAAAGATTACCAGATTAGCGAAGGCATAGGCGCCGTAGTGATTAGCGGCTCAGAGGCGCACATAAATAAACCCGAGGATAAGGCAAAATTCGACGGCGTCATGCACCTAATCCAAAACTGCAGCGTTCCACTTTTAGGCATATGTTTTGGGCACCAACTCCTATGCTCAACTTTCGGAGCCAAAACAGGCACTCTAACTCAACCAGTTATCGACAAATTTGAACAGGTAAACGTCATCCAAACAGGGGATATTTTGAGCCGATTCAGAAGAGGCCAAACGGTTCCGCTGGCACAGAACCACAATGACTATGTCCTTAAAGACAGCCTCGACTCAGCGGGCTTAAACCTCTTAGCGGACTCAGCTAGCTGCGAAGTGGAAGCCGTCAAACACAAAAACAGACTATTCTTCGGCGTACAATTCCACCCAGAACGAGTCACAATAAACGGCGAAACACATCTGGAAGGCCACAAAATCATAGACAACTTTTACGCAAACAACGTAAAACGTCTCGGAATCTAACCAGCTGCCTCCTCTTGCAGCCCTCTTTTAATGTGTTTAACGCAAAATCTAATTACTGCCAACGCCAAGCAATAGGCAAACGTGACCTCTAATGGAAAACTGCGCAAGATGCGGCAAACCACTTGCTTGGAACGAAGAGCGAATGGTGTTCTGGAATAAGCAGCTCAAAAAAGGGTACATGCGATGGTTCGTCGTGGGTTCGATGCAGATGGGGAAACGCAAAGAATTCCCAGAGTACAAAGGCAAGAAGCTCTGCCAACTCTGCGCACATGAAGTCTTTCTCTCAGCCCCAGATTCTTACAATAGTCCACAGGTCACCCCACAAGCCACAGCCTCAGTAAGCGCCGAAGATGCAGCCGCCGACTTCGCATCATTGCGGGCTTTTCTTACCCAAAACGGCGTGGTAGCTTCCGCGTTTAACTGCCCCAAATGTAACAATATGGTCGACATCCCCGAGGCAGGGAAACTGTTAATCTGTAAACACTGCGGCAACCCAATAAAAGCAGCAGACATCTACGAAAAAATCAAAGCCCTAATAGAATAGCCTGTCGCTTTTTCTCTTTGTGTGGGTGTAGCGTTTTTTGGAGTGCCACATGTCTGCTTAAGAATCGGGTTCTGTTTGGCGTCTGCAACGGTTTTGTGCGTCTGTTTCGGTGTGGGTAGACGGTTTTCTGCACACGTCCAACATAGCTCTATGTTGGAGCCGCAAGGTTGTGGTTGTGGAAGCATGTTGTTATTGTTCCATTTGTAACATTAACGTTACAAGAAAAAGGAGAAACCGATAATTTTTAGATGACTCGGGGATAGGACCCCAGAATCTTGACGAAAGTCGCATACTTCTCCAGTGCCGCTAACGCTTCGGCGCATCGCTTCTCTGTTCGGTGTCCCTCGAAGTCTAGGTAGAAGTTGTATTGCCAGGCGGTGGTTTTGGTGGGGCGGGATTCGATACGGGTGAGGTTGATGTTTCTTGATGCGAATTCGCCGAGTGCATGGTAGAGGCTGCCGGGGGCGTGTTTGGCGCTAAAGATGATGCTGGTTTTGTCATCTCCCGTGGGGGATGAGTCTTCGTGGGCTAAGACGAGGAAGCGGGTGTAGTTGGAGGGGTTGTCGGCTATGTCTCGGGCGATGATTTTCATGCCATAGAGGTCAGCGGCTTTTTCGCTAGCAATCGCCGCGGCTGTGAGCAGACCTTGTTCTTTGACGAGTTTTACGCTACCTGCAGTGTCATAGGCGGGAACGATTTCCCAGTTGTGCTTCTCGAGGTAGTGGCGGCACTGCGCGAGCGCTTGGGGATGGGAATAGACGGTTTTTATGTCTTCGAATTTTGCTTTGGGGTCAGCGATAAGCACATGAGCCAGTTTTACGGCGACTTCGCCGCAGACTTTCAGGTCATAGGCTAGGAAGAGGTCGTAGTTTTGGTTGACGCTGCCTTCAATCGAGTTCTCGATAGGCACCACCCCGTTTGGGACGGTGCTTGTTTTTACGGATTCAAACACTTCGCGGAAATCCTTACAGGGGACGGGCTCTACGGTTCGGCCGAAAAACTTGTAGACTGCCATTTCACTATAGGCGCCTGTTTCTCCCTGATAGGTTACTTTCACGGTTTAGGTCCCTGCTTACGATTCTTTAGGAGCAGCTTGTTTATACCGTTTATCATTGCTTCAACCGAGGCCATGACGATGTCTTCTCGTGCGGCACGTGCTGAGACGAGGTTGCCTTTTTCGTCTTCAACTTTTATGACGACTTCAGCGACTGCGTTGCTTCCTCCAGTGATTGCTTCTAATCTGTATTCGCTTAGGCGGATTTTTTCCATGTTGCTGGTGAGCTTCTGGATGGCTTTTAGCACTGCATCTACGGGTCCAACGCCGGTTTCGGCTGCAACGTATTCTTTGCCATCTAAGGTGAGGCGCACGGACGCGGTCGGGATGACTTTGATGCCAGTGACAACTGCCATGTCGCAGAGGTCCACGATTTTTTGTTCCCCAACCACTTCACCCATAACAGCAGAAGTCAACGCGATTAAGTCAGCGTCGGTGACCATTTTGCCTTTGTCGCCTAGTTCTTTGACGCGTTTGACGATTTCGCCAAGTTGTGCTTCGGTTGGGTGGATACCGATTTCGGCTAGTTCAGCTTGGATGCCATGGGTGCCTGCCAGTTTGCCTGCGACGAGTTTGCGGGTTCGACCGACCAGTTCGGGGCTAATCGGTTCAAAGGTCAGGGGTTGCTCGGTGACGCCACGAGTGTGGATGCCGGATTCGTGGGCAAACGCGTTTTCGCCGACGATGGCTTTGTTGACTTGCACCGCTACACCTGTTAAAGAGGAGACCATGCGGCTGGTGCTGTAGAGTAAGCGTGTGTTTATGTTTGTGTTGTAGCCGTAGACCACGTGTAGGGTGGTGACTACTTCTTCTAGGGCTGCGTTTCCTGCGCGTTCGCCTAAGCCGTTAACTGCTGTGTGAACTTGGTCTGCGCCTGCTTCAACTGCGGCTAAGCTGTTAGCGACTGCCAAGCCGAAGTCGTTGTGGCAGTGAGCGCTGATTGGGACTTTTATGTAGGATTTTATTTCTTTGAAGAATTCATAGGTGGTTTTCGGTATCATGCAGCCTACGGTGTCGGGAACGTTTAGGCTATCAATACCTGCGTCTTGGGCGGCTGTACAGATTTTTTTCAGAAAGGGCAACTCGGTGCGGGTGGCATCCATCGGGGAGAATTCGCATGGTACGCCATGCTTCTTGACGTACTGGATGGATTCTATTGCGGAAGTCAATACCTGCTCAGGTGTCATGTTTACGGCGTGTTTCATCTGCACTGGAGAAGTTGGGATGAATATGTGGATTAAGTCAACGTCGCAGTCTAATGCTGCGTCTATGTCTTTTTTGGTGCATCGAGATAACGCGCAGATTTTTGAGGTTAAGCCGAGTTTAGCGATTTCTCGGACGACTTTGCGTTCGCCGTCTGAACTGCTTGGAAAACCAGCCTCGATAATGTCTACGCCTAATTTGCTTAGTTGCTGTGCAATCTCAATTTTGTCTTCGGCGGTTAAAGAAACGCCGGGGGTTTGTTCCCCATCGCGCAAAGTTGTATCCAAAATACGGATAGTTCTTGACTCATTCATTACAGACACGACTATTTTTCTGGCATTGCTGCAGCTATAGCCTCGGCCATTCCGACAGTCGTGGTTTTTCCGCCTAAGTCTGGAACAGATTGATGATTTTCCAGTGCGTAGACCACGCCTTTTTCGATGGCTGCTGCGGCCTTTATGCATTTGGGGTCATTGTATTTTTCGCCTAGCCAATCCAGCATCAGTTCAGCTGATAGGATCATGGATAGGGGATTTGCGGTATGTTTACCTACTCTGTTAGGTGCAGAACCGTGGATGGGTTCGAATAAGCCGAAGTTGTCACCTACGTTTGCGCCTGGAGCCATACCTAAGCCTCCGACTAGTTGAGCTGCTTCATCACTTAAGATGTCGCCGAACATGTTACAGGTACACAATACGTCGAAGGTTTCGGGTTCTTTGATGAGGCGCATGGAGGCTGCGTCAACGTATAATTCGTTGAATGCAATGTCAGGGTAGCCTTTTGCTACTTCGCGACATACATCGCGGAATAAGCCGTCGGTGATGCGCATGACGTTAGCTTTGTGGATGGCAGTGACCTTCTTTTTGTCGTTGCGTAGGCGTGCCATTTCAAAGGCCTTCTTGGCGATACGGGTGCAGTTTCCTCGTGTGATAGTACGTAAACAGAGGGTAGTGTCGTTGCCTATGGTGAATTCTTGGCCTTTGTAGACGTCTTCGGTGTTTTCGCGAACAAACATCATGTCGATGTTGGGTCGTGCTGCTTCTACTGCGGGGTAGGTTTTGATTGGGCGTAGGTTTGCGTAGAGGTCGAAAATGTAGCGGAGTTTAACGATGACGTCTGCTGCGGATTCGCCGACGGGGCCTTTCATGCAGGCGTGGCTGTTTTTGATTTTCTCCACGGTGTCTGCTGGGAGGGCAACGCCGAGCGTCTCAAGAGCAATGTCCCCTGCTGGGACTTCAATAACCTTTAGCTTTAAACCGAATTTCTTTTCGGAAGCTTCTAGGACTTTTAGTGTGGCTTCGGATAGTTCCGGTCCGATACCGTCTCCTGGGATGAGAGATATTTTATATTCTGTCATTTTTTCTTCCTCCGTAAATTCTCGATTAATCCGCCGTCCGCCAAAATCTCTAAGATGAAAGGCGGCAGCTTTTCGACTTGGAATTTTTTGCCGTTAGATAGGTTGTCTATCTTGCCAGCTTCAAAGTCTACGGTCAATTTATCGCCAGTTTCAACCGCAGTTGATATGCCTTTGCACTCAATTACGGGTAAACCGATGTTGATTGCGTTGCGGAAGAAAATCCTTGCGAAGGATTCGGCGATGACGCATTTTACACCCGAGTACTTTAAAGCTAAGGGTGCCTGTTCGCGGCTGCTACCGCAACCAAAGTTTTTGCCTCCAACCACGATGACGCCGTCTTTGGCTTTGTTGACGAATTCGGTGTCTAAGCTTTCCAGTGCATGTTTGCCTAACTCGTAGGGGTCTACTAAGATTAGGTATTTGCCGGGTAAGATGACGTCGGTGTCGATGTTGTTGCCGAATTTTATGGCTTTAGCGGTTATTTTGCTGTTCATGCTTTTGCCTCCAGAGTGGTTGGGTCAGTTATTTTTCCTGTTACCGCAGACGCTGCTACAGTTGCGGGCGACGCTAAGTAGACGTTGGCTTTGGTGCTGCCCATGCGTCCGATGAAGTTGCGGTTGCTGCTGGATATGCAGGTTTCTTCTGCTGCCAATAAGCCGATGTGACCGCCTAAGCAGGGTCCACAAGCTGGGCCACAGACGATTGCGCCTGATGCTGTGAAGATGTCTAATAGCCCTTCTTTTAGAGCGTCTCTCCAGACAACCTGTGACGCGGGGATTACCAATGCGCGGACGCCGTCTTTGACTTTTTTGCCCTTTAGGACTTGGGCGGCTATGCGTAGGTCTTCTAGTCTGCCGTTGGTGCAGGAGCCAATGAATACTTGGTCTACGGGTACGTCGCCGACTTCAGAGATAGGTTTAACGTTATCTACGGATGATGGGCAGGCGACTTGGGGCTCCATGTTTGATACGTCGAATTCGACTGTGCGTTCGTATTCTGCGTCTTTGTCACTTTGCAGGGCTTTGAAGTCAGGCATGACTGGGATTTTGCCTTGTAGGAATTCTTGGGTGATTTTGTCGGGGGAGATTATGCCGTTTTTGGCGCCCATTTCCACTGCCATGTTGCATACGGTCATTCTGCCAGCTATGCTCATGGATTGGATTGTGGGTCCAGTGAATTCTGCGCTTTTGTATATGGCGCCGTCTACGCTTAGTTTGCCGATGATGTTTAGGATTAGGTCTTTTGGTGTGACGTATTTTTTGAATTTGCCTGTGACGGGGATTTTTATGGCTGAGGGAACTTTTAGCCAGATTTTTCCTGTTGCCATGACGGCTGCTGCTTCAGTTGAGCCGATGCCTGTGGCGAATGCTCCGAATGCGCCGTAGGTGCAGGTGTGGCTGTCGGCGCCTAAGATGACGGTTCCGGGGGTTACGTGTCCCTGTTCGGGCATGACTTGGTGACAGACGCCTCCGCGTCCTACGTCGTAGAAGGGGAGGTTTTGTGTTTGCGCGAAGTTGCGCATGGTTTTGTGTAGTTCTGCGGCTTTAACGGATTCCGCTGGAACTTGGTGGTCTAGGATGACCACTACTTTTTTGTTATCCCAAACTTTTGGGGTGCCTATTTTTTTGAAGGCTTCTACAGCTAAAGGTCCTGTTAAGTCATGTATCATGACGACGTCGACGTTGGCGTCAACGATTTCGCCAGAATGCACAACTTTTTTGCCAGAGGCTTTAGCTAAGATTTTTTCTGTAATATTCATTGTTCATACCTTTGTTAAGCTCAGTTCCACTTAGTTATGGCAATTTTTTAAGAACAGACAATTAAGTATTTCCACCATGTAATTGGGGTTTATTCGTCGATTCTTATTGATTTTGCTCCTCGGGCCAATGCAGTGATACCTGTGCGTGCAAGTTCAAGTACACCGAAGGTTTTCATCAAATTCATAAACGCATCGATTTTATCTGGTCCACCAGTGATTTCCACAGTTAAGCTGTCGGTTGAAACGTCAATGATTCTGCCACGAAAGACATCCACGAAGTTGATGACGTCACTGCGTTCTTTAGAGTCGCCGATCTTCACTTTTATCAAAGCCAACTCGCGCATAACAAAGTTTCCCTGCTCCAACTCACCGACTTTTAGCACGTCGATTTGTTTAGCGACTTGTTTAACGACTTGGTCAACTGTTTTTTCGTCCTCGTTG